>JAQTQC010000016.1:4645-29959 GCA_028712505.1 Candidatus Omnitrophota bacterium | reverse complement strand
ACTTTGCTGCCGGAGTTTCATTTCATACTTTAGCTAATAACCCGCGGAACATAAAAAAAGCGGCAGCCAAAATACATAACGCTGCCCATAGATAATCTTTCTTCAAACCCTCTTTCATATAAAATATGCAAAACGGCACAAACACGGTTAAGGTTATTAACTCCTGGAGGATCTTGAGCTGCCCCAGGTTCATCACCTGATGGCCAATCCTATTGGCGGGAACCTGCAGAAGATATTCGAATAGAGCAACCCCCCAGCTGACTAAAGCAGCAATAATCCAGGGCTTATGGTTATAATTCTTCAAGTGACCATACCAGGCAAAGGTCATAAACAGGTTACTGCATACCAGCATCGATGCTGTAATGATAATCTTATTCATCTCCGGTTCATTAAGTTCCTATCTACTTATCTCAACTATTGCCATCAAAAATCAGAGATAATATTATTATCGACAATTGAAACTGCCCTGAGCGCCCCATCCGCAGTCTTATAATATTCTACAGTCACCGTATCATTTGATTCAAGGTCATCAAGCATTATATTCTCCGTACCACGCTGGATTCTTGCTGACTGGTCTACAGAAAATCTTATTTGCTCATTGCCGTCAAATATTATCAAAAACGAACCGACTGAATCAACCTCGGAAACAACCCCCTGCCTGGAGTGCGTTTCAATATCACCTTGAGCCTCCTGGCAGAAACTTGTGCCGGGCATAATCAAAGAGACCGCTAAACAAAAAAAGCATAACCAGATTTTCATATCCCCCTCCTATTGACAAACCTGCTTGCTAATCGTGTCGGTTGGCGGCTGAGACGTTTCTGCGGATTTTTTCTTCATCTCTTCGAGCAATTGCGCTTTCTTTTGTTTTACTGCCTCCCGGACATTATCCATCAATCCGAAATCGCCGCCTTTAAAACCCAATGCCAACCCTTTATCTATTCCCGCTAATACTACGATTCCGGCTTCACTAGTTTTGACACCTGCCTCAACCAACACGTTCACGGATTCAAGAGAAGTATTTAAATCTGTACCGGAAATACCTTTTTTGGCTATGCCCAGAGTTATACTCCTTAATTCCCCTATGCTAGAACCCTGGCTTAATAAAGCCCTCAAAGTCTGAGCGACCGAATTTACATCCTTAGGCGGTAATTTTGAATTCAATAATTCGTTTCTTAACTGCGTTAATTCTACGCCAACATTGCGGTTCTGGGCACAAACAGGACAAATAATCAAAAGACTAAGCAGATTTAACAGCACAAACATAAACAGGATCCTTTTCATCCAACCCCTCCTTTAATTATTGATGCCTGTATTATAAATCCCGACAAGAACATTGGCAAGAAGATTAAAACGGAAAAACAGGGTTATTGTATCCAGAAAGTCTTGATTATTTCAGGAAGGCAATCAGGGATAATATAATCTGCAAGGGATTAGGAGGACAGCCGGGAATATGCAAAACAACCGGTAAGATATCTTTTACCGCCCCACAGACATAATAAGAATCTTTAAACGGGCCGCACCCTAAGGCGCAATCGCCGCAGGCAATCACAAACTTGGGTTCAGGCATAGCCTCATAAGTTTTATTCAAGGCAATAAGCATATTCTTAGATACCGGGCCGGTAACCAAAAGCGCGTCGGCATGCCGCGGAGAGGCTACAAAATTTACCCCAAACCTCTGCAAATCGTAGATCGGATTATTCGCAGAGATTATTTCGGATTCACAGGCGCCGCAAGAACCGGTATCAACCTGGCGGATATGCAAAGACCGGCCAAATTTCTTCCGGATCAAAGATCTTAATTCTGAACCTGCCCGCCGGACAGACAGATCCGCATCTCCAATCACCCTCGAAGATTCCAGTTCGATTCTCCTGGTAAGTATGCCTTTTAATATCCTGTTCTTGAGTATTTGTAGCATGGTTAAAGATCCCCCCCTGAATACGAAAGGTCGAAACTTTTATTACAAAGCGGGAAATCCGGGATAATGTTCCCCAGTACGGCATAAGATAATCCCTGCCAATTCAAAAAAGAAGGATCGACCACTTTGCATCTTTGGATCAAACCTGCCGTATCAATTTCCATCCAGTATAAAACCGGACCTCTCCAGCCTTCGACATAACCTAGTGCTCTACCCTCCTTGAATTCCGGATTGACATTGATTTCCTTGTCGTCCGCAAGCTTTCCGACAAAAACCTCGATCAAGCGGATAGATTCTTTAAATTCAGCAATCCTTAATTTTAACCTGGCCAACACATCCCCGGATTCCTCTGTCGCTATTTTAAATCTTGCTTCTTTATAGATCGTAGAGAAATATTCTCTTAAATCCGCAGGTATACCTGATGCCCGGGCAATCAGGCCAACCACACCTAAACCTTCGGCAGTCTTACGCCGCAATGCCCCGGTAGTATCTATCCTATCCATAAAAGAAACGCTGGAATACAATATCTTAACCAGCTCATTAAAATCATTTTCAATCCTCTTAAGGGAATCAAGCAGTATCTGTTTTTTGTTCTCATCCAGGCTTTTCAAGACCCCCCCGACCGTATTAACTTTTTTAAGGTATCTGCTTGCGGTGAGCAAATCATTTAACTTCAGGAGCGCTTCTTTGATAACCGAGGCATAGGCGGACGGAAAACTAAAACCTACATCCACTGCCATACCGCCGATATCGTTGACATGATTATACATCCGCTCAAGTTCTAAAAATATGGCTCTTAGATAAACCGCCTGTTTTGGAATGAATATCCCGGAAATCTTCTCTGCTGCCTGCGTAAACGCAAGACTGTGAGCAAAACTCGCATCACCCGACACACACTCTGCTAAGCGGATTGCCTCAATACAGGATTGGCCCTCAAAAAGTTTCTCTACTCCTCTGTGGGTAAAACCAAGCCTGGTTTCCAAATTAATAATCGGCTCACCCGCAACGCTAAAACGAAAATGCCCAGGACCGATAATCCCGGCATGTACCGGACCTACGGGCACCTCGAATACACCATCACCCTCTACCCTGTCAAATTCATAATCACCTAAATCCCCTGCCTGCAACTTCTGAAAATCCTTACGCAAAGGATAATTACCCTTTGGCCAAACTTCATTGTGCAACCTTAACCTCCTTAGGTCAGGGCTACCTTTTGGTTGAATACCAAACATCTCCCAAATCTCTCTTTCGAAAAGACTGGCGGAGTAGATGGTTTTTGCCAAAGAATCAAAATAAGCCTCATCCTGCGGTATATCTATGCTTATAATTATCCACTGGCCTTGTTTTAAATTACCAAATACGCAATTTATCGTAAATATACCTCTAGCCCTGCGTTCATCAGAAGCAAACAGCATATATACCGAAGAAGAAAGCATTTTATGCAATGCCAAGCAGGTATCTTTAAATAACCCCGGGCTTACCTTAATATGTATTTCATCCGTATAAGCCTGGGTGACAGAAAGCGCCTCAAAAGTACCAAATATATTTTTTATCCCTGCAATAATCTCTGAGCAAACCATAATAAATCCTTTTTTATAAATGGTAACACGATACCTAAAACACAAATCAGAAAAAGTAAAAACAAAAACGCTGATCTCTTGCTTAACGGTTCAGCCGAAACAACCATACCTTTAGGAAGTTTGCCAAAAAGCATTTTTCCAAAATGGTAAATAAACGCGCCAAAGATAAGTGAAAGGAAAAACAATAATAAAGCCGCTATCGCATATGAACCATTGGTAAAGGCGGCGGTAAGGATCATGATCTCGCTGATAAATATGGAAAAGGGCGGAAACCCGGTGAGCGCAAACATACCTAAAAGCACCATAATGCCAGTAAATGGCATCGCCCTGATCACCCCCCTGATTGTATTCATATTGTGTTTTTTGTAAACACTGACAATATTCCCCGCCCCAAAAAACATAAAAGACTTGGTTACCGCATGGTTAAAAATATGCAGCAGGGCTCCGGCAATAGCCAAAGGCGAACCCAAACCAAAACCGATCGAGATTATCCCGATATGCTCGATACTGCTATAGGCAAGCAGGCGCTTAAGGTCTTTCTGGACTAAAATAAAACCACTGGATATAGCCAGGGAAATTATGCCGAACAGAATCATCAGATGCGCAAAATATGAAAAACCAACGCTTTTAATAATAATCATCCCGAACCTTAAAATCGCATAGACGGCCATCTTTAACAAAACTCCGGAAAGCAGAGCACTTATCGGAGCTACTGCCTGGCTATGGGCATCCGGCAACCAGGTATGCATCGGAGCCAGCCCCGCCTTAGTGCCGTATCCGACCAGAATAAAAATAAAAGCAACTTTTAATATATCCTTATCCAATATATGGGCAACCGGAGCGATATCCGACCAATTCAAGCTTTTGCTCAGTCCGGAAATTGAAAACGCGTAAGAAAACAAGATTGTTCCCAAAAGCGCGAAAATTATGCCTACCGAACAGATGATGATGTATTTCCAGGCGGCTTCCACCGATTCTTTGGAATTGTAAAATCCTACGAGAAAAGCTGAGATAAGCGTAGTCATCTCTACAGCTACCCAGAGCATGCCTAAATTATCCACTGCCGGCACCACAAACATCGAAAAACAGAATAGATTAAAAAACAGGTAATAAACTTGCGCTTTCTTCTCAGAGATAACCCCCTGAGCAACATCTTTTCTGATATAGCCTATGGAATAAAGCGATACGGCAAAGGCAATTATAGAAGTAACAAAAATAAAAAAAACGCTTAAAAAATCCAGGTAGATAAAACCAAGGAAAGCCTTAGCGCTACCCTTAGTGATTATGCTCTTAAACAGGTTGATGCCGGCAAGCAAAACCGCCAGGTGTCCAATCGAGTTAACTATTCCAAAAACCCTCTGTTTTCTTATAGACAAAGAGCTTATTGCAAGCAGCAGAGGCATCCCAAGAATTAAAAATATCTCCATCAATTTATCCTTTTAAGCGTGAAAGCTTGTTCACGTCGATATGCGTAAAAAGCTTATTGATCCTGTGGACAAAAAGCCCCATAATCACCACGCTCACAAAAACATCAAAGAATATGGCAATCTCCACAAAAAAGGGCATACCTCCGGAAACCGTCGAGGCAAGCAGGAACAACCCATTTTCCATTACCAACAACCCGATAATCTGGGCAAGCGCGCTCATCCGGGTAATCATCAGAAACAATCCCGCCAATACTATAAAAAAAGCTATTGCCAACATACTGGTTAAAACTGTCTCATGAGAAATCAATAGAGATACGGAAAACACCCAGGAAAGATAAGTAAATACCAGGGCCCAGACCAGTGATAATTGGGGGTTGATAAACAACCCCAAATCCTCACTCACCCTTATCTTTTTTATGATCTGATACAATAAATACGGAATAAGCGACACCTTTAAAACAAAAAGCAACCCGGCAACAACAAATAAATCCGGCTGGCGGTGGCCTGAGGCGATAACCCAGGTAAATACAAATAGGCAAAAGGACTGGTAACGGAAACCGCGGATTAAAGCCGGCATCCTTTTGGCAATAACCATAAGGTAAGTTGAAACCAAAACCGTAAATAAAATTATTCCGTACATATTAAACTCCTAAAATCGCACATACCGAAGCTATCACCCCTAACACAAAAGCCAGACCCAGAAAATCCGCTGCCCGGAATAATCTCATCTTAGCCACAGAGATTTCAACCAGAGCCACTGCGATAGCAATGATGATTATCCTGAGCAAATACCACAAAACCCAAAGGAATATTTGCATAAAACTTGTGCAGAACGATCCGCCTACCAAACATGCAGGCAAGCCGATAGGAAAAATAATCTGGGCAATCAGAAAGAATAGAATCATCTGCTTGATATGGGATGACAATTCGATTAAAGCCAGGGATCGGCCTGAATATTCCAAAACCATTGCTTCATGGATCATCGTCAACTCGAGATGGGTTTCCTGGTTGTCAACCGGAATACGCGAAGTCTCCGCAATAGCAACCAAAAATAAGGTAAGCGCGGCAACAACGGAAGAAACCGATATTGCATGCATCCCGCTAAATGCCAGGATATCGGTTGAGCCAAATTGTAAAGATACGGCAAAAACCGCCATACAAAGCGCAGGCTCCAGAAGGCTGGAGATAAACATCTCCCTCGACCCACCCATCCCCCCAAAAGAACTTCCGGTATCTAAAGCTGAAAGGACGAGAAAGAAACGGCCTAAGGAGAAAATAAATATCAGCGCCAGAAAATCTCCCGCATGATTTAACGGACTTCTTAAAATAAATACGGGAATTAAAACCGCTGCAACAAGCATCGCGGCCAAAACCACAAAAGGAGTAGCCTTAAATATCCAAGAAGCAGTCTCTGAAACTACTTCTCTTTTTAAAAAAAGCTTAGCTAAATTATAATATGGCTGCAGGACACTTTGCCCTTTACGCATCCTGATATTGTTCTTTACCTTAGAAATCAAACCGCTCAGAAAAGGAGCGGCAACGATAAACAAAATTAACTGCAGAATAATTAACATGATTTTAATTAGAATTTTTGAATAAATACAATCAATAATACTATGGTGATAAATATATAACCTAAATACAAATGAATGCTCCCCAGTTGCATCCTTCTCACTGACTTAGCGACTTTAAAAACCAACTCCAGAAGGGGCTCGTAAATATAGAGCTTGAACACGGGAGTCGTATGTGTTTCATAAACAAACGACTTTACGTGATAAAATGACTCCCTTATCTTCTGTGTCTTGCGGTAAGGCAAAAGGAAGAAACCAAAAGCAATCCTGAACGGCTTAGAAAATGCAGTTGCGGTATATTCGTTGCGCGGGCCTATTTTGTAGTAACCGCAATCCCAGGTTTTATAAATCACGGCTTTATTTTTGCCGAATAACCTGTATACAACAAAACCTGCCAACCCCAGGACAAGCAACATCAATCCAAGTAAAGGAGTGGAAAAATAAATATTCTTACCTGACTGCGGACTTAAAACAAAGTTATTCAAAGAAAAATGCATACTGCTGATATCAACACTCATAACCGAGCCTGCAACTTGAACCAATATCTTTATGATCTTTACGCAAGCTAAACCAAAAACAATCACCAAAAGGGATAAAAAAAACATACTCATTCTCATCATCAAGGGAACTTCCCGCGCCTCTTCCGCATACCTGCTTCTGGGAAGCGCCAGAAAAGTTATACCAAAGGCCTTAACAAAACAGGCAGCAGCTAGGCCGCTGGTTAGCGCCAAAACCGCTGCGCAGATCACCAGGAAAACTTTAATCCCTCCTGTTGCATTAACCGCCCCCAAAAAAAACGCCTGCAAAATCAACCACTCGCTTACAAAACCATTAAACGGCGGAAGAGCGGAAATCGCCATTGCCCCTATCAGAAAACAGACGGCAGTCTGCGGCATATTCTTAATTAATCCCCCCAGCTTTTCCATATCCCGTGTCCCGCAAGCCTTATACACACTTCCGGCGCCTAAAAACAACAGACCTTTAAAAATCGCGTGGTTTACCAAATGATATAACCCGGCAATCAGGGAAAATACAGCCAGATAAGGCATATTTATACTTTGGAATAACATAGCCATTCCTATCCCTAATAATATGATTCCTATGTTCTCAACACTGGAATAAGCCAACAGACGCTTGATATCGCGAACCATCAGCGCATAGATGATCCCGACTAAACAGGTAATCCCTGCCAAGATTAGCAATAAAATTCCCCACCAATAAGCTTGGACCCCTAGTATATAAATAACAAAACGGATTATCCCGTAAAGTGCGGTTTTAATCATTACTCCGGACATTATGCTGGAGATATGGCTGGGAGCCTGCGGATGGGCATACGGCAACCAGATATGCAACGGCACGATCCCCGCTTTAGTCCCAAAACCGGCTAAAAGTAATAAAAATATAATGTTTTTGGTTTTACCGGGCATTACCTGGCAGGCGCTTTTTATAGCGGAAAAATCGAAAGAATTAGCATGCTTATACATCAGCATAAGCGCGGCAATTAAAAAGGCTGTGCCGATATGCGTCATAACAATATAGATCATTCCTGCCTGGATTGATTTCTCATGGTCAGTATCAAAAACAACAAGAAAATACGAAGCTAACGACATAATCTCCCAGAATACCAGGAAAACAAGCGCGTTATTTACACTAACTACCAGGGCCATGGAAAATACAAAAATAGTCAGCAGAAACCAGCTCAATCTTATCTTGGCAGGCGAATACTCCCCTTTCAAGTAACTGAATGAATATATGGCCGAAGGCAGGGAAACGATAAAAATAACAAAAAGAAAAAATAAAGAAAGCGGATCAAACTGAAAAAATTGTTTGGGGAGAAAATCTGACATCTGGGCTCCAATGACCTTTATAAAAAAGAAAAACCTTCATCAGCTTACAAATACAGCTTACAAAGGTTTCTCGCATCTTTCTATCCTGACCCACCTTAAAACTCGGAGTTACATGTTAGACATATATTACCATTATCCAAAATAAAATCAATGGAATTCAGATATGTCTTTCAACTATTACGCTAATGCGTGTTATCCAACTGCTCTTTGAATAATTCTGCTATTTTCTCCTTTAAGGTATTCCACTCTTTTTCGCTCAAGGTCTCCAAAGCCAATCTTTTATTCTCAAAAACCTGGGTATCTCCTTCGGCATAACGCAAGGCAAACAGATACCTGCCTGAATAATTATATTTTTTATTCAAAGTCAACGCCATAACGAAATTCTCCCGATCAAACTGCTTATTCGCATGTTCAACCACAAACCCTAAAAGATACTCACCTCTTATAAGCAAAGGGATTGCCGTATTGAACTGTTGGGCTATATCGCTTACCTTGCTTTCCATGAAATTAAGCTGGGACAATTCTTTAAAAAACAGATAATCATCAAAATCCTCAAATGCCCCGTATCTACGGAAAGATGGATCCAGAATATATACCTGCCGGCCATTCGACCTGCTGGTAATCCTTAATACGATGTGCGAAGCCCTGGGAGCAAGAAAGTAACCAGATTGACTAGCCATCAAAAAATCTATTTTATAATCATCTCTAAAAACAGGCCCGAGCTTATCCGCTGCGTAGGCCGCCAGTTCCCCGCAGGTCCCATACTTACCTTCATTCAAGACCAATTCACCCTTATCATCAAATTTGTGGATATTATGTAAAGTCCATAATCCCTTTTCGAAATCCAGGGTCAGATACACATCCTTATTGGAAAACATTTGAATACCGGAATAGCGTAAATGATTGATTATTTTATAAACCTCCTCTTTATGTGGAAGTCCTGCACTGGAACGGTTTATATCTATTTGCAACAGCCCCTTATCATTTAAGATATATACGCCAAGGGTAATAACTGCCGCCGAGAGAAAAAACAAAATAACATAAAGTAATCTTACTTTTTTCAATAAAGTTGTTTTTTCTTTTTGCAGTAAACCCGGCTCCATAAAGCCTCCTCATTTAATTCTTTCCAACCTGTACCCTAGATTCGGCATATCATATCATATTTAAACAGAAATCAACTGAAAAACTTGATCCCGCAGTTAAATCAGGTTATTTTTTTACTAAACCTTAATGTGCTCATCCCGATCACTAAAATACCAATGACCAAAAGCGGCAGTAAATTCGGCCATAGAATATCCAGGCCAACTCCTTTTAAGAATATACCCCTGACAATAACCAGGTAATAACGCATAGGGTTGATTAAAGTAGACCATTGGATAATTTCAGGCATATTCGCTATAGGATAAGCAAACCCTGAAAGTAACAATGTGGGCATATAAAATAAAAATACCGACATCATCGCCTCCTGCTGGGTTGAAGATATTGTAGAGATAAATAACCCCACGCCTAAAGAAGTAAATAAATAGACACAAGTGGCCAGGATAAGTAAAGCCAAGCTGCCCCGGAACGGAACATGAAACCACAATATGCCTAAAGTAGTGATCAGGGCAGTTTGGACAAGCGCAATCACCCCAAACGGCAGGAGTTTTCCAAAAATCAGTTCCAGCGGCCGCAGGGGACTGACAATGAGCTGCTCCATAGTGCCAATCTCCTTCTCCCTGACTATAGCCATAGCAGTTAAAAGAAGCGACATAATCGTAACTATTGAAGCGATTACCCCGGGCAGATAATAATTCCGGGAAATCAAGTTTTCATTAAACCAGGCGCGGCCCCTTAAATCAACACTGGGGATGGAAAGCTGTAATCCTTGAGAGCTTACATCATCCATAAGCAGGCTATACTGGTAATTACTCATAATCGTACCAGCATAACCGGCGATGGTCATTGCGGTATTGGAATCCGTACCATCTAATGCAAGTTGGATAGAAGCATCCTTACCTGCCTTAATATCACGGCCGAACCCGCGGTCAATACGCAATACAACACTCACCGACCCCTTATCCAACATGCGGTTCTCTTCAACATCGCTATTAATATAATATTTTGGGATAAAATATTTGGAATACGTGAACATATGCAAAAGCTGGCGGCTTTCCTTAGTATTATCCCGGTCATAGACCGCTGTGGGGATAAAATCAATATCTTTATTGGCGGCATAACCAAAAAGCATTATCTGCAGGAGAGGCGAAACCAGAATGATTGTTTTCATCCGCGGGTCGCGTAAAACCTGCTTAAACTCTTTTATAATTATAGCCTTGATCCTCTCAAACATTAAAACACCTTCTTTTTGAATTTCCGGATAGCCAGGAAGAACGTGCAAAACGCGAATAATAATAAGAACAGCGCTTCATCCCACATCACATCCATGCCATTTCCTTTTAAAAATAACCCGCGCAGGATAGTAATGTAATAACGCGCCGGGATTAAATAGGTTATTGCCTGAACTACCTGCGGCATATTAAAGATCGGATAGATAAACCCGGAAAGAAGCATCGTCGGTATAAAAGTGGTCAATGTCGCCAGTTGGCTTGCCAATAATTGCGTCCTGGCTACCGTCGAAATCAATATTCCCTGGGAAAGAGCGCCGGTCAAGAATAAAGCGCTTAAAAATACAAGCGAGAAATAGCTTCCCCGAAAAGGAACTTCAAACAAAAACCTGGCGATAATCACTGCTATAAAAAGATCAATAAAACCAATCGCAAAATATGGAATAAATTTACCGATGATTAATTCCGGGGCCTTTACCGGGGTGGAAATTAGCTGCTCCATCGTCCCCCTCTCCCATTCCCTGGCTACGCAGATAGAAGTAAGCAGGGCAGCAATAATCATGATAATCATCGCGATTACTCCCGGGACGATAAACCACCGGCTGTTTAACCCCATATTGAACCAAATCCTTGAACGCATCTCCACTTTTCTTGCCGGACTAAAACCATAGCTGGAAAGCGTATTAGTAAGCAACTGTACATTGTAGTTGCCAACCACGGAACTTACATACCCCATAGCAATAGTAGCAGTACTAGAGTCGCTTCCATCAACTAAAAGCTGCACAGGAGCGGACTTTCCGGATTCAATAAAATGCGAGAAATCTTTCGGAATTACCAGAGCCATCATCACATCACCGCTATCAAGCAGGCGCTGGATATCCCGATAATTATCTGTATATTTAACAATCTTAAAATACTTTGAGTTCTTGAAATTAAGCAGGAAATCCCGGGCAAGCTTGCTTGAGGCGTCCTGGTTCCAGACAACAGTCTGCACTCTGTCAATATCCAAAGACAATGCATAACCGAATATTAAAAGCAACAATATAGGTATAAATATTGCCAGAGACAGCGAGCGTGGATCACGCTGGATCTGGATGAATTCCTTGCTGGATATGGCAAAAATTCTTCTTAAGTTCATTTTTCTTTATGCTCAGCGTCGTAATCTTCGATTAAAGAAACAAACACATCCTCAAGAGAAGCCTTGATCTTATGAATAGAGTACCCACTCAACCCCTGAGCATCAAAAAGCCTCTTTAAATCAAGGACGGCTTTCTGCGCGTCATAAACAACAGCATGGATATTTATCCCGAAGAGAGCCGTCTCTTTTATAGACTCCAATGCCGCTACTTTCTCCAGCCAGGTCTCGGCGCTCGGCATAACGATCTCCAAGATCTCATGCTTCATAATCTTGGTTTTCATTTCTTCTGGAGAACCCATGGCAATCATGGTTCCATGATAGATCATCACTAAACGGTTACAATTCTCCGCTTCATCCATATAATGCGTAGTCACAAATATCGTCCTGCCGGCAGAGGCCATTTTTTTAATTATATCCCAGAAATTTGCCCGGGTGATCGGGTCAACCCCGCTAGTCGGTTCATCAAGAAAAATGATCTTCGGTTTATGGATTATCGCGCATCCCAAAGCCAGGCGCTGTTTCCATCCCCCGGAAAGCGTACCGGTCAGGCTTTTACGGAAATCTTCGATCCCGGCTAATTGGATTGTCTCATCCTTACGTTTTTCTCTTTCCTTTTCCGGGATATTATAAATTCGGCTGTAAAAATCTATGTTTTCCTCAACCGTAAGATCATCATAAAGAGAGAACTTTTGAGACATATATCCTATGTTTTCCTTAATCTTAAATTGTTCTTTAATGATATCAAAACCTCCGACACTGCCGCTGCCGGAAGTAGGAGTATATATACCACAGAGCATCCTGATAGTCGTAGATTTTCCTGCGCCGTTAGGCCCCAGGAATCCAAAGATCTCCCCTTGTTTAACCTCGAAATTAATCTGGTTGACCGCAGTAAAATCGCCGAACTTTTTTTCAAGGTCTTTGACTGTGACAGCCAACTGGCTATTTTGCATGTTTAGACTCATAATCATTGACTATTTTTATAAAAGCCTGTTCCAGGGTGTTTACATTAATTTCTTTTTTGATATTATCGGGGGTGTCACAACGCAGCAATCTACCTTTATGTATCAGGCCTACCCTGCGGCAGCGCTCCGCTTCATCGAGATAAGAAGTTGAATAAAGTATGGTTACCTTGTCTTTTAACAGATCATAGAGTATCGACCAAAAGTCCCTGCGCGAAACTGGGTCAACTCCGTTGGTCGGCTCATCAAGGAATAAAACTTTTGGGGTATGGATAAGTGCGCAGGAAAGCCCGAGTTTTTGTTTCATTCCGCCGGATAATTTACCGGCGAGGCGCTGCTTAAAAGGCAGAAGCCCGGAAAACCCGAGCAATTTCTCAATTACTTCCTGGCGTTTGTTTTTCGGAACACAAAAAACATCGGCATAAAAGTTTATATTTTCCAGGACGGTAAGCTCTTCATAAAGGCCGAAGCGCTGAGACATATAGGCGATATTTTCCTTGAGCTCCTCGGATTCTTGTACGATATGTTTTCCGTAAACCCAGCCATCTCCGCTGGTTGGCTCAAGTATGCCGGTTAAGAGGCGCATGGTCGTAGTTTTACCCGCCCCATCCGGACCAACCAGGCCGAATATCTCACCTTCTTCTATTTCAAGGTTAAGACCGTTAACCGCAATATTATCAGCAAATTTTCGGGTAAGTCCTTGAGCCTTTATGGTGGTAGGCATATTATTCTATAATATAAGCGTCTGCGGGCATACCGGGTTTAAGCTCAAGACTGGAATTATCAACCCGGACCTTTATCCGGTAAACAAGTTTAACTCTTTCCTCGGTAGTCTGGATGGTCTTAGGCGTAAATTCCGCCTCACTGGAAACAAATGATACCCAACCTTTGTATTTCTTCCCGGGGTAAGTATCAGTAACGACGTAAGCTTCCTGGTTAAGTTTTACTTTTCCCAGGTCTTTTTCATTGATATAAGCGGTAACCCAGATACTATTCAGATCAACAACCGTAAAAACAGGAGCGCCTATCTGGACCACCTCGCCAGCCAAAGCGCTTTTGACAAGCACAAATCCATTAAGCGGAGAGGCAAGTTCAGCAAAACCCAACCTGGTCTTAGCCAATTCAAATGACGCATTCAATGCCTCGATATTAGCCTTATCAGCATCAGCAAGCGTTTTAGCCGCATCTCTTTGTTGCATGGGTATTGCCCCGGCTTTATAAAGGTTCTCTGATCGCTCATAATCAAGCTTGTCCAATGCATATTGATGCTCAGCCGCTTTCAACTCTCCTTCGGCATTGTCGCGGATCTTAGTCAATTCATCGGTATTTAAGCGCGCCACCGGGTCACCTACTTTAACCACCTGGCCTTCATCAGTAAGTAGCTCAATAATCTGGCCTTGTACTCGGAAAGAAAGACGGACATCATCCCCCTCTATATTTCCAGAGACCTTGATCTGGCCGTGGTTACGGTTATGCGTCTTCCAAAAATACCCTGCGGCAAAACTGCAGGCAACCAAAATAATAACAATAAAAATTGCCGGTTTAACTTTTTTCTTCATTTGTTCCTCCTGATATCAAACTTTTCCCCAGGGTCCTGTCCAGTTCTGCCTGGGCCATAAGATAATCATAAATACCCTGTGAAAGATTGGTCTCGATCTGGCTCAAAGATACCTGGGCATCAAGCACATCCAGATTTTTGGCCTCACCATTATCGTAGCTGATTTTAGAAATCACCAAGGCCTCCTTAGCCTGACCCACATTGTCCTTTTGGGAATTAATCACCTGCTCCGCCTGCTTTAAATCCAGGCAGGCCTGGCGCACATCCACAGCAATCTGGTCAACTAAATTTTCCTTAGTCAGGATTGCCTGACTGTAACGAGATTTGGCGGCATCTACTTTAGCCTTAGTCGAAAAACCGTCAAACACCGCAAAAGACAATGTTAATCCGATGTTCCAGTTATTATGCGATTTATTGAACATATTACCCCAATTATTAGAACGGAAATCGTATCCGGCGTTGGCATTTATCTGCGGCCGCCACCCGGATTTTGCCATTTGTATCGACCATTTGCTGATATCAATACCCAAAGTCCTTAAAGCCATTTCCGGTTTATTTAAATAGGCTTGTTTTAAGAAATCGTCTTCCCGGATATCTATCAATGTGTAATTAAGCTGTTTATCCGCTATCTCCAGGGACTGCTGTTGTTTAAGACTGAGAAGCTTTTTCAACTCCGCTTTGATCAGCTCAACCGCATTTTTAGCCTTGACCAGCTCAGGCATGGTCAACGAAACCTGAACGCTTGATTGCAAAAGATCGAACCTTGATGATAACCCCTGCGCATACCTGTTCTTGACATCTTCATAATGATCCTTGGCATTATCGGTAAGCTCTTGAGCAATCCTCTCTGTCTCATAAGCAAGCAGCAAGCCGTAATAAAGGCGCTTTGCCTCAAACTCAATATCCAGTTTTTTAGCGCGCAAGGTCTCCTCGGCTGCCTTAAGACTAAGTTTAGCCTGATTTAGATTAGCGATGTTAAAACCACCGTTATAAACTACCTGATTTAAATTAGCCCCCAGTGTATTGTCGTTCTTATATCCGGTAAAAACCCCTCCATCTTTTTTACCATTGGCGATAGTAGGAGCTACAGCCCCATTTCGGGTATATCCGGCATTGAGGTCAAGCTGCGGCAAGAATTCACTTTTTGCTCCCAGGATATCAGCACGGGAAATTATAAGCTCCTGCTCCTGTATCTGGATATCTTTATTGCTTTTAAATGCAGTCAGTATTGTATCCTGCAAAGACAACGGATTATCCTGGGCAAAGAGAAATCCTGAACAAGATAACAATACCAGGCAGATACAAACTGTTTTGGAAACAATACTTTTTAATTCGTTATATATAGGATTACGGGTATTGATCCTGAAAAACCTGGCATTAGCTTTATATTCACTTAAGAGTAACCCATCCTTATGAAGATTATTCAAAGTTCTCTGAAATACTCCGGGCTTTTTTCCTAATTTACGCCCTATCTCCTGTATATAGAATTCGCCTGTCGGATGCTCATAAAAAAATTTAAGCAATTTCAGCTTATTCTTACTCAATAAATTCATCCTGGATACCCCTTATATTCTTTTGCATATAAACATATTTATTTGCATACAATAATATACTTTAGTATACTATTATATTCTTATGTATATAATCATATACAATATGTATATATTGTCAAGCAAAAAAAGGCATTCTTACCTGGAATGCCATATGCCCTTTCCCGGATTACAAAACTTTCTTTATCGCATTGTTTAACTTTTCTAAGTCCGAGGGCTTTGTTATATAGATATCCGCGCCGATTACCCTGGCTACAATACGGTCGACATCAGTATCTTTGCCGGTCAACATTATAACCGGAATCTTACTAAAAATAGGATCACTGCGGATGCGCCTGCATACCTCATCTCCGTTTAACTTGGGAAGCATGACATCCAAGATTACAACATCAGGATTCTCGCTCTTGAGCTTATTTAGCGCCTCTTCCCCCTCAAGAGCAGTAACTACTGCATAGCCCTTAGCCTCAAGATTAAGTTTAAGAATCTTCAGGAAATTGGCTTCATCATCAACAATAAGTATTTTCTTTTTCTGACCTGGATTCTTATTAGCCATTTTGCGCCTATTTTTTACCGGATATATACTCTCTAACTCTCCTGACAAACTCTTCTTTGGGAGTGGACTTCGATATATAACTCAACCCGCCGATATTCCCTCCGCTGGATGTTACTTCTTCCTCCTTTACCAGCGAGGTCAGAAAAACCACCTGAATCCCGCTGGTCCTGGGATCCTGCGACAAACGCTCATGCGCCTGAGTTCCATCAACACCAGGCATCATCACATCCAGAAGAATAAGGTCAGGCTTGCAAGAAACAGCTAGATCAAACCCTTTATCCGCATCTGCTGCGGTCAAAACCTCAAAACCAACTTTTGATAAAAACTCAGAATAAAGTTTAAGCAGCATCAAATCATCGTCAACAATTAAAATCTTTGCCATGCTTTCTCCTTTCACTAAACCCTGTTAAGCGGTAATGTAAAATAAAAACATGATCCTTTATCTTTTCCTTCACTTTCAAACCACATCCTGCCGCCATGTAATTCAATAAATTTCTTGCTTAAAGGCAGGCCCAGCCCGGTACCGGCATATTGGCGCGAATAATCGCTGGTTATCTGCTCAAACTCGGAAAATATCTTATGGGCATCTTTGGCTTCTATGCCTATACCCGTATCCCATACACAAACCAAGATTTCACTTCCCCCTCTTTTTTCTGCCCGGATACAAATCTTGCCGCCGTTAGGAGTGAATTTCAGGGAATTTGAAACCAGGTTAAAAATAACCTGTTTTATTTTCCTCTCATCTGCCCTGACAAAACCCACACTTTCATTGATATCGGTTAAAAGTGTAACCGCCTTACTCGCCGCTCTATCCGAGACAAACATAAGGCTTTTTTTAAAAAGCTCCTTAAGATCAAACTCGGATAATTCCAACTCCATTTTCCCTGCTTCAACCTTCGATAAATCAAGTATATCGTTAATCAATGAAAGCAAGTGCTTGCCGCTTTCCCAAACATAACCTAGGTATTCCCTCTGTTTTTCATTTATAGCCCCCACACTTTCGTCTTTCATCAATTCGGAAAATCCGATTATCGCATTAAGCGGCGTCCTTAACTCATGCGACATATTGGCAAGGAATGAACTCTTGGCTTTATTAACGCTTTCCGCAGCCTCTTTTGCCTTTAATATTTCTTCCTCGGCTTGTTTAAGCTTAGTTATATTATTACCTATACAGATTATCTCCTTAACCCGCCCGTCTTTATCAAGAACGGCCTTATTGGTCCAGGCTATCCAGACTCTTTCGCCGCTGCGGAGGATATTCTCATTTTTATTCTCGACATATTCCGCCGGATGCATAGCCATATCATCAATCATCGCCTTGAGGTCACGGCCGGAAGAATCAGTAGGAGCCACTATAGTGCCAATCACATTTTTCCCTAGTATCTCCTCCTGACTATAACCGAAAAAACCCTGCGCATATCTGTTAAAAAAGATAACATCACCCCTTGTATCCATACGCAAGATAATACTATTGGAATTCTCCACAATCTCGTAATATTGCATTTCCATGGACTTCGTCATATGGATAAATAACCCCTTATCTTCCTTATTAATCCTTTCAGATCAATGGGTTTAGGCAGAAAATCGTCAAAACCGGCCGCCCTTATCCTTTCCTCGTCTTCTTTCATCACCGACCCGGAAAAAGCAATCACCTTGATCTGATCGAAGCGGCTGTCTTCTCTTATCTTCTCATAAACCTCAAATCCGTTCATTTTTGGCATATTTATATCGAGCAATATAAGATCAGGAATGGTATTTTTCAAGGCTTGGAGGGCGCCGGGACCATCCGGGCAGCTTAAGGTATTAAAACCGTTTAACTCAAGCAGGTCAACGATCAACCTCATATTAAGAGGATCATCTTCTACAATCAATATTGCCTTGTTATTCTTATCTTCAGCCATATTCAAAGATATCTGAATCTTGCTAACAAAACTATACAAAAAGATGGTTCTTATTTACTGCTATTTATTATAGCGGAATTGCCAACCCTGTCAAACCCAGCCGATCAAGTCCCCGGATCAACCAGATACAATTCACTCTTCAAATTACCATTATTAAAAAGCTGTATTATCTATTTCTTCAGCGGAAAATTATTTTTATCCAACTGTGGAAATTTTTTCATAGATAAGCTCGGGATAACAGCATAATTTCATTCGTTTGATATTGCTTCCCTACTTATCCTGTTTATCTATCGCTTTGTAAATATTTATAGTGCCTGTCTATCCCCTGCAGCCTGCAATTCTTGCCTGTCTGCCCGGAGTAAAGCCAAGTTGGTTTGCATCCGGCGTGCCCAAAAGCTAAAGGCATCCTGCACGTCACCCCAGCGGGTAGGCTTACCAAGCAACGATTTTGTACCGGCCCGACGGTCAACCACGGCGGCGAGGCGCTCCCCGGTAAGGCTATCCAACAGTTCTCCTTCCACGCTTACGACTCCGACAGCGCTATGCGTTCCAAGCATGAGCCGTTTAGCATAGCTAATCCCCAAACCCGCAGGTGTAGCGGTAGAAAGCAAGTCCATAACCGGCCTATCTGCCTTGGCTTCAGTTATGGCGCAACGAATCCGCATCACATCGGGGCCAGGTTCATTAACAAGGATGTAATCTCTTGTAAGCGCATCACGCAATGAAACGTAAAGATAATTCACTAATAACTGCTGATCTTCCCGGGATAGTTTATTTAAGGCAGAAGTTTTGGTATCGGCAGCCCAAAGCTGCACAGGATCAAGCAGAACCTTCTGGTACTTATTTAAATCTGCGTTGCGATTTCGATATGTAAACTCAGCCTGCCCGCTCTTTCCTCGATGCAATTGCGAGTAATCCCCGAGAAATCCTGACATCCTGACATCCGGCACCTGTTCGGTCGTTGCACAACCAGCGATAACCAAAGCAAGAGCACTCATGCTGATTAAATTCCTGATCAACTTGATAAATATCTTCATAACCCGCCTCCTTTATTATTTTGATTCCATCTAACGATTTAGCGATCTTTTAATTTATATTATAAAATTGGGCGATCCCGTGTTTTAACTTTCCTAAAACCAGGAACGCCCATCTTTCCCATAAAAGGAAACCTCTTATGCTGAAGTTATCTTTCTAATAATTTGATAGATTGCGCCCTATTGACTCTCTTGCCTATCACGTACACTACAGAAACCCGGTTGTCCTTCTTTAAATCACCCAAGGTGATAGTCTTGCCGGCTTTATCCGTAATCAAGGTATCATCCGACACTGAGAAACTAAGGGTTCTCCCGTAATCATCCCCGATTGAAAGCTGTGATTTTATCCCCTTTGCAAAATCTCCGATGATTATCAAACTAATCTTACCAGTACCATTGACAGTCCGGACTTCCGGTAATACTGAGACAGTTTGACCGGTCGTTGAGACCTGCTGGGCCAAACACAAAGAACCACTGAATTGAACAATAAGTAATGCTAAAATTATTTTTTTCATGATCTTCACCTTTTCTGAAAAAACAATCCGCTGATCTTTCCTCTTCCTAACACCCGGCTTAATTCCCTTATGCCAAAAAAAGGTATAAAAATAACAAATACTACCAGCATCTTGGCAAACCATTCATAAGAAAAACTACCGATAAACCTATCAATTACCGAAACAGAACTTCCGGTTTGCAGTAAAACGCGGATTAATAACTCGATTATGCCTAAAATAATAGTGCAGATAGTAAAAAGGAATGACTTATAAAGGGTAGGAATAGCCAAAGGTTTATCTTCAAATCCCTGGCCGATATGGAGATGTTCCGCGATTAATATGACCTTAGCCAACACCAAGCCTTTGATCAGACTGGCCCCATAATGCGCATAACTAATCTCATAATTAGCTAATATTAATCTTGTGTAGTTGGCAAAAACACTGAAAAACAAAGTTATATAGAGTACGTTAATCCAGTAGGCTTTAAATCCCTCCCAAATTTTTTGTTTTATCCCTTCCATCAGCCTACGCCTGTTTTTTACAACCAATTTCTACGCTTTTGTTGAGGCCTCTCTTAATTTATTATCTTAATTATATGCGCAATACCTCAACATATCAAGAATATTATAGACCCACATGTCTTGAATGACTTTAGCGCAAAAGCTTAGCCGTTTCGCAAAAGATTAATCTTGATAAACTCATCTTGTTAATACAAACCCTTACCCTCGACTCTTCCGAAGTAGCACTGATCAATTCTTTATCGCCGGACCAGGGGAGACGTTCAACATTAATCCCCAGAAAAGAGATGCTCTTTAAAATGTTATAGATTACCGGAGTCAATATTACGGCGTTATCACCGGAAATAACCAGGCTATCCAATCCGCCCATAACCGATATCCCTTCTCCGATATATTTTAATATCTGGGCTTTATATACATCGAAAGCCAAATCGACCTTAGGGTCCTTTCCGTAGAGCTTAAGCATATCTCCCAACTCAAGATCATAGCCCGTAAGCCCTAGAAAACCGCTATTATCTTTCAACATTTCATCAATCTCATAGATTGAGAATTTATGGATATTCGTGAGGTAGAAAACTATTCCTGGATCCAGGTCTCCGCAAGCCCTCCTGGACATTATGCCTTCAAGAGGAGTGTAACCTAAACTTATGGAAAGCGGCCGCTTATTATGAATAGCACATACGGTAGTTTGTTTATCAAATACCATGGAAATAGTCCGGTCACCCGATGGAACAATAGCGGCATTCGCTTCATGGAATATACCATGAAATCCGAATTTCTTTATTCTGCTATTTTTATAATACTCAAATGGTAAGGCATAATATTTTTCTTCATCTGGAAGATTTGAAAAGAATGAAGTCTCGAAGAAATTTACAATCGGTACATTCTGAAATGTATCCCGGAATCTCTTAATTATCTCCAGCATCGAGGGGATGTAAAACGGGAGAAGATCTGTCAGCTTTTCAAACTTACCCCAAAAAACCGAATTGACAAACGCGGGCTTTAAAAAATAATCGCCTCCGGAAAGCACCCTGAAGGCAAATGCCTCGATCTGATCCTTGCCGGCAATACCACGGATGCACCTTTTAAAAGATCCATTATCCCTGATTTCTTCGACGTCCTTAACAAGAAGGAAATCCGGTGATTCCTCACAATTTTTCTTAAAAGACCAAATTTTTAGCTCTCTAAGATTATAATCAATAACCAGAATCATTTTTAGCTAACTCCTTATACGCTTCTTTGGCAATCATTTTTTCTTCATCTGTCGGGACTACCAAGATCTTTGATTCAGAGGATGCTGACGACAGATCGCTTATCCCCTGGCTATACTTTTTGTTTTTCTTCTCATCCAGTTTTATCCCTAAAAACTCCATATCTTTACAGATACTTTCGCGTAGCACTGAAGAACCCGTTCCAAGCGAATCCGTAAATATCAGGATATCTGCTTTTCTTAAAGTCAGGGCGTAAAATGCGATATATGCCCTTACCCGGCGCACATACATATTAAATGTCATCTCTGCCTGTTTATCTTTATTCATGTCCCTGACAACATCCCTAAGATCAGATGAAGAATTAAATACGCCTAAAATACCGCTTTTATTATTCAGCATACTCTCGGTCTCCTCCGATGAAAATCGTTCTTTGAACATTACGTAAAAAACTGCCCCCGGATCGATGTCACCACAACGGGTATTCATCATCAACCCCTCAAGCGGAGTAAAACCCATGGAATTATTGATAGATTTACCATTCCTGATCGCGCAAACACTTGATCCTCCTGTACCCAAATGACAGCTTATTATCCTCTGTAGGGATTTATCCTTCTTTAAAAACTTACACGCCTCTTCCATCACATATTTATGAGATATGCCATGAAAACCAATCTTCCTAATACGGTATTTCCTGATAATTTTCATAGGAAGCGCGTAGGTGGAGAATTCCGGGAGAATTGTCTTATGAAAAACAGTATCAAATACGACGAACTGCCTTATGTCAGGGTATTCCTGATAACAAAATTCGATCAACTTATAGATTATCGGATTATGGATAGCCGCCAAAGGAAGAGTATTTTTCAACTTTCTTAAAACAACTCTGTCAACCTGCATTGTCTTGCTGAACAATGTCCCCGGGTGCACATAGCGATGAGCAAAAACATCGAATTTTATTTCTTTATTCTTTTGAGCATCATCGGCGATTAACTCGAGCGCTTTCTTAAGCGCAGCCGAATGATCGCTAAGCGAAGCCTCAACTACTCTCTTTTTGCCAAAAACTAAATGCGTAATAATCGACTTCCCCTGCGTCTTGGCGCCTACCCTTTCAGCTTCACCGCGCACAATTTCAACTTCACCCGGCATTCTAATTATCTTATACTTTAAAGATGAACTGCCGCAATTAAGTACCAGGATATTTGTCGTTTTCTTAGATTTCATCTGAACTCCAGCCGAATGTCGGTACACCTACATTCCTTAAAACGATTAGTGCCTGGCCGTAAACCGCCTTTTCGACCTTATCCACAGTTAAAGCATCTTTTTCCACATTAGAGATATCTTCCGATCCAGCGCCAAACCCTATCGTCGGTATTCCCATCTTAGCGTAAGTATAAGAGCCCTCCGTCACTATCTTCTTCCAGTAGCCAAAATTGGATCTAAATCCGTTCTCGGTCAAAGCCTTCAGCGACTCCGAAGCAAAAGGCGCATGGCTCTCCATGGCCCATGGCTTAAATTCTTTTTCGGATACCAATTCAAGACCAGTATATGTTTTTACACGCTCTTTTGTCAGAAGGGTATTGATCGTAATATCCGGTTCCTGTTTATAAACAGTCTTGGCTATAGTCTTGGCCTTATCTAAAATATACCCTTTAGCCTCCTCGGGGATAAACACCCTGTCTACGACTACCCGGAATTCGCTTACCGCATCCTGCGGCTGATAACCGCTATAACGCACATCTTTTATTCTCAGATCAGAACGCCCAAGGCTAAGATCGCTGGGAAGATCTCTGGAAACTTTTTCCAACTCGTTTATCAATGGGAACATCGTACCAAGCATATTTATTCCGCGATTTTCCAGAAAATTCCTGCTTAACCTGCCTTTAACAACTATTTCATATTCCATCCTTCCTTTATGGCCTAAGTTAATGTTAAAATCGGTTGGCTCACAGAGAACAACCCCTTTGATCTTTTTAGCTTTATCCTTCAAGAAATTATCGAAAAGATACTGCACCCCTGAGCCGCCATATTCAGTTCTCGGTATGCAACAGATGATCAAATCACCCGTCAATGGCAGTAAGGTTCTTTTTATCAAAGCCCCTGTATAAATACTAGAAATAACCCCGGCCTTAAATCCAGCCATATCCCCGGTATAGACCCCCTCCAGTTTTTGTTGATTCACAGATTTAGTATCGATATGCGAGACTACCAGGACAGCATCTTTATTGCTATAGCCCTTAATCACCCCGATCAGGTTACCAGCATCATCCCTAGCGACTTTATCAAAAGACAACTCCTTCATCTTAACTGTAACAAATTCAGAGAACCTGTCGACATAAGAATCATCGAGCTTATAGCTTTCCACCTCTTTGTAGAAATCAATCAGGTCCTTTTTGAGCCCTTTAGCCTTTGCTTTTATCAACTCTTTCACGAGACACCTCCGTTTTGTTAAATATTGATTAACAAGTTTAACTATTAGTTAACAATTGCCTCAAAAAAAATTATTTTTAGAATGTCGGCGGGGTTACTACCCAAACTGCCTCTGCTTCTTCTTTCCCTGTGTTCTTAAAAGCATGCGGAACATTTGAATTAAAATATATGCTGTCACCTTTCTTCAATACATATGACATATCATTAAGCGTAACTTCGATCACCCCTTTTAACACCATAACAAATTCCTGCCCGAAATGTTTATACGATCTTTCTCCTGATGTAGCGCCTTCCTTGAGCTTAAATAGCAAAGGTTCCATCTGTTTATTCGAATCACGCGATGTCAAAAGATACAAGTTGATCCCCTTGCCTGCCTCCTGAACGTGTTTTCTTTCGCTAGTCCTTACCACAGGATTATCCTCTAATTTCTGCGCTTCGCCTATCAAATTACCGATAGTCGTACTTAAAGCATCTGAAATACTCTTTAAGGTAGATAGCGATGGCGAAGCCTTTCCGCTCTCGACCTGAGACAAGAAACTAGCGCTGATTCCAAGCTTCTTTGCCAAAGCCCTTAGGGTCAGATCCTGATCTTCCCGTAATCTTTTAATATTTACACCGACTATTTTCATACCTTTTACCCCTTAAGGAGAATATACACTGAAGAATTCTGTTTGTCAAGTATTAATTAACTAATTAATAGTTTATTAACTAATACTTAACAAGACAAATCTGGATTAATACTGTTAACTGGAAATCCGTTATTCTTTACAGTACCATACACACCTATTCCGCATACTTCCCCTCTATTTGCACTGTAAAAACAAATTTTAAACAATGAGCAGACGTCAAGCTAATATAACCCTATTAGCCTAAATTATACTTTTATATTACGAATCTTCAATGAAAAACTATAATCATCCTAAATGGTTACAAGAATATTCCACTTGAGAGAATAATCATGTCAGAAATATTCTCAACAGATGCCCATGGAAGCATGATTAGAGGAAAAGATAAACCGATGCTCCTCTCTAAAACAATGGCAAACAAAAGGCTATTGACCACAGATAGCCAATAGCCTTCAACTATTTCTTCAACTCATGTTCGAGACTGCGATTTTAGAGATCTAATTACCCACTATCTCTATTTTCTCACTTGGGCTCATATTTCGTATTATAACCGGGATTCTCTTCGGGCCGTAATTTATTAGGATAGTTCCAATCTGTTTTGATATCCACCATTACAGTCTTGATCTTCTTGAAAACTTCATAAGGATTCTGCACCGCAATAAAATCACTCGTAAGAGAACT
>JAQTQC010000016.1:0-4545 GCA_028712505.1 Candidatus Omnitrophota bacterium | reverse complement strand
CCTTTTAAACCGGTTTATTTCTGCAATGATATTAATCACAAACTTTTAATTTTATTCTCAACCACAAAACTATTAAGAAGTTTGTGCAGATTATCTTTAAATCGATTATTGTTAACAAACTTATCGGCAATCGCGCTTGATTTTTTGAAGAGTTTTCTTCTTAAGGAACGGTTTCTTATTAAGATATCGTATTTCTCGGAAAAATCACCGGCATTTACATCAAAGAATAAAGCAGCGTCCTTGAATTTTTCGAAAACCGGAAGACGGTTTAGAAGTAAAGCATTGTTACAGAGCGCACTTTCGTGAGTGCTCAAAGAAAACGATTCACTCAAAGAACTGTTGATATAGATATCACTTAAATAGTAATGCTGGAATAATTCGTTTTTATCCAAATATTTCTTATAGAAGAACTGCTCGGGGAAACGCGAACATAAACGTAATAATCTTTTATACAAATCTTGCTCCAAGGGCCTGCCTATAAAAAACAGTTTAAGATGCCGGTGCTTTTTAAGAATAGCGGGCGCTTCTTTAAGCAAGATATGAGCCCCTTTTATCCTCTCAAGCCTACCTATATAAAGCGAAACCACATCATCTTTTTTAATCTTATGGGCCCGCCTTATCTCTTCTATCCTACTTCTATCCATCCCGAAAGGCTTTATCGTGTTTTCAATAACAACCACTTTATCGATAAAGGAAGGAAAATACCGGATAAAATTATCATATTCATAGGCAGATGGACAAATTATCCTATCTGCAAATTCAATCATCCTCTCCTGATTATGCAAAAAGTGGTTTAATGTCCTAAACCCGGAATCCTTCTCCCTCCGCAATATACTGTGGAAATGATATATGATCTTGGGTTTTCTTCCTTTTTGCCTGGAAATTTTCTTAAGCTCTTTAGTCCAGTTAACAAAATGATGGATTATACAGCCAAAATGACACCAGCCATATTCCCTGAGAAAAGAACCAAGGTTAAGGTAACTTTTTAAGGAGTTATCCGGGAACAACAACTTAACCGGATCTTTTCCGGCAAAACCAGAACTTATAAGGACATGCGCTTCATACCCCAAAGCCAAAAGGGCATCTCTACTCTGCTCTACAATTTGCCCCACCCCTCCGCAGTATGATTTACCAATAGGGTATTCAAATGAGATAAGCAATATTTTTTTCATATTTCTATTATTTTAGTTATTGTTTGGTTACAAACAGTGTCTGCGTAGGATAAGCAAACTCTATGCCCTGTTTTTCAAATTCTTCTTTGATTCTAAAATTAATCTCCTGCTGAATATCCATATACTTATTATAATCGGGGCTCAGAACGAAATAAACAACCTCAAATATCAGGCTGAAATCTCCGTAACTGAAGAAATGCGCCCGGTCAAAAGCCACATCTTTAGCATTTTTAATAGCCTGCTCAATAATTTTAGGGGTTTCCTTCAATTTGTTAAGCGGGGTTTGATAAGTTACGCCTATGTGGAATAAGACACGCCGTTTCTCCATAAGCCTGTAATTACGTACCCGAGAGTCTGTGAGATCCGTATTAGAAAATATCACCAACTCTCCGCCTAAGCTGCGTATACGCGTGGTCTTTATCCCGATATACTCGACAGTACCCATAAAATCACCGATGATTATAAAATCCCCTATCTTAAAAGGATGATCAAATACTATAGAAAAATAACTGAAGAAATCTCTCAGCAGCGCCTGAGCAGCTATAGCTACTGCTATGCCACCGATACCTAAACCGGCAATTAAAGTAGAGACCTTATAACCAAGATTATCCAACAGGATTATAACCGCCAGTGTCCAAATCAAGAGCTTAACGACCCAAAGCATACCATCGAGGCTACGCACCACCGTAGGATCATGCTGTTTTTTTGCAAGGTATGAGTTAATACTCCAATTAGCAAACAAAACCACTACATGGGCGGAAAAAAAGGTAATAACAACCATCTCCAGGACATTAATCAAAGCATCGGCCTCAGATGGTATTTTTAACATCTTGGCACTTAAATAAAAACAGCTAATATATAAAACTGGCAGCCCGATTTTCTCCAAAATCTTTATAACAAAATCGTCAAATTTCGTAGACGTCTTCTCGGCTAATTTCTTAAGGCGTCTTACAATAGAAAGGATGATGATCTTAACGAACAACAACCCAAAGATAAGAGCTGAAAAAGCGGCGATATAATCAAAAAGGCGATTTCCCATATATACCTGTTCCAAGATTTCCATGCTCATCACAACTTTCTCCCGTAAAAAAACACTAAAAAACACCCTATCCATAGACAAACCAATACCGCCTTAACCTTGTCTACGATTTATCCGAAAACTCATTAAAATAATTTTTTAAGTTTTATTTATCCAAAGACTTAAGGTATTTATAATAATCACTATCGGTAGTCAAAATCAGCGAGGAGTTTTTATCAATAGTACCTTTATATGTCTCTAATGTCTTAAGCAACGAATAAAACTCCGGGCTCTGTTCATAAGAACCAGCGTAAATATTGATTGCTTCGGCATCGGCCTTACCGACAATTAGCTGCGCCTGCCGATAAGCCTCAGAAGTAATCAACTTCAACTCTTTACTGGTCTGACCTTCGATCTCGGCAGATTTTCCAAATCCTTCAGAACGGTATTTCTCAGCGGCGCGCTTTCTTTCAGCAATCATCCTGTCGTAAACTTTATTGCGCACCTCTTCTACATAATTGATACGTTTTATACGCACATCCATAATCTCAATCCCGTATTGCGGAGCAAGAACTTTCGCTTTCTCCAATATGGCTCGAGTTAATTTCTGCCTGCCTGTTTCAATGCGCTCTAAAGCCTCCTCACTGACAATGGCATCTTCACCGAAATCCTTACTTTCCAATATACGATTTGAATCCCTTACTGCCTCAACCAAAAGATTCCCCGTTACCGCATCCCTAGTAGCTGAGTTGATAATATCATTTAAACGACTGCTGGCGCTTAACTCATTGCCTACGGACTGCAAAAACTTCAACGCATCCACTATCTTCCAACGCGCCATTGTATCTACCCAGATATATTTTTTGTCTTTTGTAGGTATCTGATTCGGATCACCATCCCATTCCAGGAGTCTTTTTTCAAAATAGTGCGCCTGTTGAATAAAAGGAACTTTAAAATGCAGACCAGCGGATGCTATCGGCTCCCCCACTGGTTTGCCAAATTGAGTAACCACCACTTGTTTTGTTTCATCTACTATGAACAACGCCCCGCTTGCCAATGCAAACACGATAATCATAATCAAAAAGGAAGCTAATCCGAAGGTTATCCCTAATTTGATATTTTTCATTGATTGATAGCTCCTTTCCTACCTATATCTAATAACGGCAATATAGAAGATTGCCTTGGGTCAATGATATACTTTTCTTTTGCTTTAGGTAAAACTTCAGCGAGTGTCTCAAGATATAGCCTCTTACGAGTAATCTCCGGAGCTTTCTTATATTCCCCTAAAGTTACTAAAAATCTTTCTGACTCGCCTTTTGCTCTGTTTATCTTATCAAGGGAATAGCCTTCTGCCTCGCGAATAGTCCTTTCCGCCTCCCCCTTGGCTTTCGGGATGGTCTTGTTATATGCTTCCCAGGCTTGGTTAATCATCTTTTCTTTTTCCTGTTTAGCTTCATTTACCTCATTAAAAGCCGGCTTTACTTTATCCGGAGGATTTACATCCAACAGCTTTACGGTAATGACTTGTACCCCGGTCTGATAGTCGTCTAGGATCTTTTGCATTTCGATCTGAGCCAAATGGTCAATTTCTTCTCTTTTGATGGTCAATACCTCATCTACAGTATAATCTCCAACAAACCTACGCATAACTATCTCGGAAACATCCCTTATAACCTTAAGAGGATCACGCACGACAAAAAGTAATTTTATCGGGTCTTTTATCTTAAACTGCACAATCCAACGCACATCAAGTATATTCAAGTCTCCCGTAAGCATAAGAGACTCCTCAAGATCCGAACCATAAGAATATCCTGCCCTTGTCCCTGTCCCGGTGTTTCTAACCCCAAACTCTTGCTTAAAAATCTTCTCTACCTTAATAGGAGTTACTTTATCAATCCCAAAAGGAATTTTGGCATGCAACCCAGGCGAGCTCAACCCGGCATATTGACCAAATCTCTGAATTACG
Organism: Candidatus Omnitrophota bacterium; assembly: GCA_028712505.1. Taxonomy (GTDB): domain Bacteria; phylum Omnitrophota; class Gorgyraeia; order Gygaellales; family Profunditerraquicolaceae; genus UBA6249. The sequence goes on along the minus strand of JAQTQC010000016.1, from coordinate 389 downwards.
CCTACCTCATCCGGGCCTATTGAATAAATTACACCCTTAAGCCCTACAACAATAATCAAACCTAATATTGCCCAAAGGATATATTTACCATAATTAAGAAATTTCTTTTTGCCTATATCAATTATATCATCTGGGTTAGGAACGTTTTGCCAATCCATAAGAATCCCCTTTCTTTAATTTTACCCGCCTAACAATAAAAAAAACCGCCACCTGCGATAAACGCAGATGGCGGCCCGACCATCTATACCTTCGGGACTGAATCCCGAACCCATTTTTATGTAACAAATTTAATTATGTCTTACTTTACTCCAATCATGCTTTTTGTCAAGAACAATCGAAAATATTCGTCGTATTCATATTTACAACTATGTTATATAAAATTAACGTGT
>JAQTQC010000015.1 GCA_028712505.1 Candidatus Omnitrophota bacterium | reverse complement strand
TGGGTGAAGGTATAAAGGGCATCAGCGCTATCGGAGCGGTCTCCCGGCAGGCAGACGCCTAACATCAATACCAGAAAACATATACCTATATATTTAAATCTCAGTTTACCCCAAAACACCTTTATCTCCCTTTTTCTTTAAGCTTTTTCTCTTGCTCCCTGATAAAATCTTCCGAATCCTCTATTCTATCTATCTTCGGGTCATATTCAAAATATTCACGATACATCCGGCAAAGTTTCTTTTCATAACGCAAGGCGTCCGGATTCCTTAACTCTTTGTCTATTCTATTTAAGAACATTTCATTCTTTAAACTAAAACTTCCTCTTAACCGCTCAAGACAAGTTACTAGAACTTCATAGTATTCCGTAAACTTTTGGCCTTCGACGAATTTCTTTAAATCCAGGATCGCCTGCATGACCCCGATATCGCCAAGCACACTATTATAATCAGTCATTACCGCAACCAGGTCTTTTTCCTTTACGGTATTTTTTTCTTCCACAGCCTTGCGGTAGAAGCTATTCAGTAAAAGGAGCATATTGTCTAATTCATCCTTATATTCATTTGTACGCTTAACCATCTTTTCATATATAAATTTCCTTGCAGCCTCAAAGTTCTCAAGAGCTTTCTTATCCATATCCGCTTTTACATCATCAACTTTCTGAGAAACTCCTTTTGTTTTATCAAGAGGCAAAAAAGCACCCGCATAGATTACGCCTGTATTTACAAATAATATTAATGATAAGGCTATAGAGATAAAAACCGCTCTCATTGCCCCCCTCCTTTTGACCCCTCTATCAACTTGACCTGGACCGTTACCGAAAGCTTATCCAAAGGAAAGGCATTATCTGGATCCTCAGGATATACCTTATACTTACCTTTGGCCAGCTTATATCCGACTGACCGCTCCGGGCTCATATCCAACACCTGAATTTCTCTTCCATTCGGTTCGACCTTAACCATAGAAAAAGCCTTGGATATCCCAGCATCCACAAACATAACTTCTCCTGCAGAAGGCAAGGTAACTTCTTGCGAAACCCGCGTGTTTCCTATCTTGCTGCCGCTGATCTCATAAAGAGGAACAGGCGCATATTCAGCAACGGAAGAGTCCTCACTATCAGTAGAAACAGTTTTAGAACCCTGAGTTTCAGATGAGCTTGTTTCAGAAGAACCGATTACAATAACACCCGAAGATGTATTGTCTTCACAATAGCCGCTATAAGAACCGGCAAAAAATATCAAACAAATTATAATAAGAAATCTCAATGCCTTCATTTTAACATCATCTCCTTAGTGATAATGTTAAACATTCTTTCTATGCTTTTATCCATCTTGATATCCAGAGGATTATCCCTGGGATTATACTCTGTATCGAGCAGGCTAACTATTTTCTTAGCGGATATTCTCTTATCGGACAATTTGAATCCTGCGATAAGCTGCTTGACATAAGCCAGCTTATCGTCTCTATTCTGCTTATTCCACCAGTAGCCATCTTTAGAACTCTCTTCTACTGGAAGCTGCTCGTAAGCCGCCAGATCCGCGATAGAAACAAGTTTTTGAGCCTCCAGCACTAGCTTATCCGGATCAGGAATGCTGGAAACCTCTTTCTTGGCAAAAGCCGGCTCTTTACATATAATCAGGGAAATAAAAATAACTAGCAAGCCTATGTGTTTTAGCTTATGGCTGGTTATCATAGCTTCTCCCCTTTTTGCTTATCCTTCTTTTCCAATTCCTGAAGCCGCATTGCCGTAACTTTATAAGAGACCATATCCGCACGATACTTCTCTTCCAATTCCCTGCTCAATTCCTGTTTTGTAGCAATAAGATCTTTTACGAAGATTTCATCTTTTTGCCGGGCAGCTTCCTTGATCTCGCGTTTTAAATCCATACCGCCTATTGCAAAAAATATACTCGTACCCAAAAATACCAACAATACAAATGCAGACAAGGCATAAACCAACTGGCTTCTTTTAGCCTTGTCTAAAGATACTTCGGCATTCTCCTCCGCTTGCTCCTGCCCGGCATCCGCTTGCGTCTTTGAAATTTCTTTGATCTTTTCCACGAAATCTGCACTGCCTACGACAGACGCCCGGTACATCTTGTTTTCAAAATCTTCCAAATCCCTGTTTTCGGATTTCTCTACGAAATCTTGATACCCCGCATTTTTATCCTCCAAAGCTGCCGGGAGCAAGCTTAAAACTTCCTGGCAATCGATATTAGATAAAATACTCTTATCCTGTTCCATCTTTAAATAAGACAAATAACTACTCCACCGGTAATCTTTTAACTGGGTAAGAGAATTTCCTTTTAAGATAATCCGGTGTATAAAACGGGTTATTTCAAGCAGGTAGGCTTTCTTTTCAATCAAAACTGCCTTGAATCTTTCCTCAAACAGATGCCCTTTCTTTTCATATTTTTTGTTATAGTATTTTGTATAGTTGGCATTTACATCATGCATAATTTGAGAAACAGTGAACTGCTGGGATGGCTCGATAAGCAGATGGCTTTCTGTAGAAGTCAAAACCAAAGAATATAATTTAAAGTTATAAAGATTTTTGTACTCAAACAAAAAAGAAAGATAGCGGTTTTTATCGCTATCTTCCCTGAAAAGATTAAGTTTATAATCTGCCTTAGTAGTTATATAATACAGAGCCCCTTCTAAATTTACCCTCGGGAATCTTGGCATTTTACTTTTAACCTCGTTTAAGCTTTAAAGTACGTGGTACTTTTATTTTTTCTCAAAAAAAAACCCCGGTAAACTCTTCTTCCGGGGTAACCCTAAATCTTCGGCAGCTGGCTATCCTGAGCCTCAGGACCCTTAGCTTTGCGCCCCCATATTACTATGAGTTTACCTTTTCGGATCTTTCTGTTCCTGTCACAATCAAAGTATAACATATTATTATAATTTGTCAAACTCATAACGGTACGTGGTACTTTTTACGGTTTTTAGGCGCCTGAAAGCTTTTTTTGGATTAAATTTAAAGGATAACCTTCCCTTGCTAACTCAGAAATCTTCTGCAAACGTTCCCTCACAACATCTTCTTCATACATACGTTTATTGCCTACCTTGGCACTAACCGGCAATAATCCAATAGCAGTATAATAATTAACTGTATAGTATGGGGTTTTGAATTTAGAAACTATTTCCTGTGCAGATATGACCTTTTTTTCCATAACTTTAATTACTTTATATAACAATCTATATATAGCAACTACTATAACTGATATACATACTATATATACTAAATCATTGATTACCTAAAACAATACTACCTACGCCTGTATTTCTTTAACTCTTCTTCCAACTCTCCAACCTTTTTTATTTCCTTATGTAATCTTGCCGCTAAACTGGTATATTTAACTTTACCATCTTCAAGTTGTTTATCTTTTTCCGCGATTACCGCAGCCTGCTGATCAACTTTAGAACTAAGTACCTTGACTCCCAGGGTTAAACCAACTACGCTAACCAGGCCGACAATTAATAAAACAATAAGGATTATGACTGTCTTTTGGCTTACGGTATTCTTCAAATCGAAAATCATTTGCCACCTCCTTTTACCTTTAAATCTTTTTCTTTATTTTGCGCCTGCTCCAGCCTCTTTGTCACTACCCGGGAAGAGACCATATCCGCCCGGTATTTTTCTTCAAGGCTGCGCCTTATATCTTCCTTTATTTTCCTGTGCTTCTGTAAATCTTTTCCCTGATTGGTTATCCTCGCCTTCAAATCTTTTTTCAAAGATTCTTTCAACTTTAGATTGGAAATCCAAAGATAGGCAAGCACAACAATAAATACAAATAAAAATAAACTAACGGACAAAACAACTTTTTTCTGCACATTTCCTACCTTATTTTTCGCTGCCAGTCTAATTCTTCCTTGGCTTCCACTATCCATTCCCCCACTATGCCTGAATCCGGAGCATCGGGGGACAGTTCCAGGTACCTGCGGTAATGGAAAATCGCCTTTTCATTATCCTGCAGAAAATCATCATAGACAATAGCAAGATTATAATGAATGTCCGCATCATCAGGTGACAGCTCCAATGTTTTCTCGTACTCCTGAGCTGCCTCTCTATACCTTCCCGAATTCTCATATATTATCGCCAGATTATAATGCCGCTTGAGCGCCTTTTCCCTATAAGTACCGAACATCTCACCCAGATCCCCGGCCTGTACATGCCCTTGTTTATTCTTCTGGGTTAGCTTTTGTTCCGCTTCGTTTAGTTTTTCAGTCAGGGCTATTTTCTCGTCAACCGCCCTGGACAAAGAAGTTCTCGTATCCTGTTCTCCATCATTTCCTTTCTGCTTACTTAAAACAGCATACCCCTTAGCGTAAAAATCCGCCCGCTCAGGATCCTTAATACTATAAATGTAAATACTGGCCAGACGAAGATAGATATTTGCGTCTTGAGGATCAATCTCCAGGATCGCCTCGTACTCTTTTACCGCCGCCTGATAGTCCTGTTTATTTTCATAAGACAACCCCAGCTTGTAATGATCGAGTTTTTCTTTCTCCTTCATCAACCTGGCAGTTACCTCTGCGGCGCGAAAGGCATTTTTTTCAAGCGTATCCCTCTCTTCATTCAAACTCTTAAGTTTTTGATTCAACTCTTCTATCTGGAAGGCAAATTCTTTCTTTTGAGCAAGGTATTGCTTGCTTTTTCGGGCCAGCTCTTTTTTGCTCTCCTGTTCCAAGGCCTTGAGTTTATCCTGCATCAATTGGGTAGTCTGGGCTAGATCATTCTCCAGCCTCTTTTTCCCTTCCGAAAAAACCCCAAGCTTCTTATTTAGATCTACTTCTTTTGCTTTTGCATCTCCGATTTCCTGTTCTAGACTACTTAACTTTGCCTCCAAACTTAACTTTACGCCGGCCAAAGAACTTTTTTCAGCGTTCAATGACTCAATCTGATTTTCCAGTTGGCTCAATTTTGCATCTCTATTCTTGAGATCATTATTTAACTCAGCTATCTGCTCTCGTTTCTTAGAAATAGCAGATATCGCAAAGATCAAAGCAACAAGTAAAGCTACTAGAGGAACACCTATGATTGCAATTATCAGGTTACGCTTGTTCATTTTCTGGGAGGTTTCCTTGTCTTTATATCATCCCTAAGCTTATACATTTCATCCGCACCGGTAATAACATGCGGGGTTAAGAAGATAGCCAGTTCTTTCTTTTCATTTGAATCCGATGTGTTGCTAAATAACTTGCCCACAACCGGCAGGCTGCCCAATAAAGGCATTTTAGATACATTCTTGTTCGCTGTCTTCTTTATCAACCCAGCCAGAATAATCGTGTTACCATCTTTAACCAAAACATCAGTTTCAACGTTTGAGGTATCCACTATGGGGATCTTGTTACCCTCCGTAGTTTCCAGCCATTCTGCTATTGAACTGACTTCAGGCTTTATATGCATTTTCACAAACCCGCCTTTATTAATCGTCGGCGTGACATAGAGAGTTACCCCTACATCGATGAATTGCACGCTTTCAGAAGTAGTCGTAGTCACATCTCCGGTAGTAATAGTTGTAGTTACATACGCCTCGCGGGTACCAACCATGAATTTTGCCTCTTCATTATTACAGACAACAATATGCGGAGAAGAAACCACTTTTACTTTACCGAAAGCCTTGATCAGCTCTAAGGCAAAGGTGTATTTGTTATTGGCTAACGTACCTACGCTAAGAGCCATGGAAGAAGCAGTAGCAGTAGGCGCGCTAAAAGGAAAAGAACCGGTAAAGGTCAAGGAATCCTCGGCCAAGCCATAAACCTTTTGCCAGTCTACACCCATGGCAAAATCATCACTCAAAGTTATCTCTACAATCTTGGCTTCAATAAGCACCTCTCTTGTCTTGGAATCAAAATCTGCAACTAATTTTCTGATTCTGTCCATATTATGAGGCAGATCCGTAACTACAAGCTTATTGGTCCTTTCATCTATTTCCATAGTACCGACATCTTTAGTCAACACCTTGGCTATCTCGCCTTTGATTTCCCCAACCTTAGCGTACTCTAATTCAAATGTTTCTCTGACCGTAGGGAGAACCCGGTTAACAGTAGAAAGGTCAGCCCTGACCGCCGCCTCCTCCATCTCCTTTATTTTAATCGGAGTATCAATTAAAATAATCATCCCGGTAGCATCATCTATAATGACCTTGCCTATCGAACTTTTTAAATTACCCAATATAGTTCCAACCCTTTTAGGATCTGCGTATTTAAGCGCTATAGTCTTGGTCTCCTTCTTATTCGTATATTTCTCACCATAAAGGGCCTCATATTCACTTTCCGTCATCAGGGTGATTATCCCCGCCTTCTTCTCGCAGGCAAGGCTGTTAGTTAAAAGAATCATGTCCAATACATCGGAAATCGTTACATCTTTTAAGAACAAGGTAATTTTACCGCTGACATTCTTGGTAGCGACAATATTTAAATCCCCCTGCTTGGATAAGAATTTTACCGTATCCATAATGTCCATGCTGCGCAAGTCGAGAGATATCTTCCTGGATAAACCGGAGAAAGGATCAGACGCATCTTCCATAGCTTCTTCTTTAGCCACATCAACAGCAGGATCCTGTTTCTGATTGTCTTGCTGAGCAGGCTTTACAGCCAAGTTGGTTGTTTGCGGCTGTTTTTCCTCGGCAGCATTTTGAGCATTCGTAAGAACTGCGCCTGAGTTCATAAATAACAAAATTAAGATTATTACGGCTATTTTTTTCATTTACATTAGCTCCATCTTCTCGCCTTCAGACTCAAGTATTACCTTGTCTTTTAAAATAGTATCTATCTTGAAGCTGTTAATTGGATCGCCGGCTCTGAGAAAATACGTCTTGTTGGCTTTTGTATCCTCAATAATCACCTCCGGATCGCTACCCCAGGATATGCCGACCAGTCTCAAATCTTTAATCAAAGTAGCCAGGGCCTTTTTGGTTTCTTCTTGAGGATTTTCCGCGCTCTTTAATCTAATCGGAGCAAAAATATCCCTGCGCTGGACCATTTCCAGATAATACAAAAAAGGTCGCACTTCCGGAGTGACATTTTGCTCAAAATTCCTGGCCTTTTGCGCGGAGACCTTTTTGGTGAATTGTTTCAAATCCAGGCGCCGGAGCATAAAGTCAGCGCTTAAATAAATAAATAAAATAACCGCGGCGACAGCCAGGGCCTTATTCCAAACTTTCAGATTAGGCTCATCAATGCCACCTTTTATCTGAACGAGCCAATCTTTTAAAGCCAGCTTTAACCGCGCCAGCATAGAAGAAAGAGCCCCGAAACTTATAAATGAAAAGGGTGAAGCCTTTTTACGCTTAAGGCCTAAAGTGCTTGGCCCTTCTGTATCTTCAATCAAATTTAATAACTGTTCTTCAGGAGTAGGTTTGTTTTTTGCCATCTCAAATTAGCTTCGTGTTCGATAAGCTCTTTAATAATCTCGTTATCCACAATCAGCTTGTTCTTCATTACCAATAATTTTAAAGCCTTGTGGCATAGCATACCGATACGCCGAGGATATCCTTCGGTATATTTAAATATTTCCATGATTGCCGCCTCACTGAAAAGTTTTTCCCTGCCATTGTAACCCGCCTGCCTTATGCGAAACTCGATCATCTCTCTGGTTTCATCTATACCAAAAGGAGTAAGGGTATACAAAAGACTTACCCTGTCTATAAGATTCCTCACCTCGGTAAGCCGGGGTAATAATTCCATCTGGCCGAGAATAACCAATTGCAGTAATTTAAATTCATTGGTTTCATAATTTAAAAGCATGCGCAGGGCTTCCAGGGAAAGTGAATTCAACTTTTGTGCTTCATCAATCAAAAGAACAACAGTCTTATTCTTTTCCGCCCCCTGCTCAAACAAATATCTTTTTATGGCTTCTTTATAATCCAAAACAGTCGGATGCGGCGAAGCTATCTCTATACCAAAGGTTCTGACAAGTGAATCAAGAAAAATCTCTTCAGTATCAAAAGTAGGATCGAGGATCATATGGAAAATTATATCATCCCTCTCCTTTAACATCTGGAATAGCTTCCTGGAAAGCGTGGTCTTACCGGTTCCCACATCGCCTAAAACCACACTTAAACCTCTCTTCAGCCGGACCTCTATAACCAACCGCATCAAAGCAGCGCGGTGTTCACTTGATTCATAGAAAAAATTAGGATCCGGGCTTGTCGAAAACGGCTCTTTATTTAACCCGATTATAGCGAAATAGCTCATATTAAAAGTTTTATCAGAAACATAACATATTATAATACAATAACTTACAAACCTGTCACATACCCAATAATTTCTTGCGTATCAAATTCAAAGGATACCCCTCCCTGGCTAATTCAGAAATCTTCTGCAAGCGTTCTTTTATTACCGCCTCTTCATATAAACGCTTGTTGCCAACCTTACCAGCAACTGGCAACAATCCGATAGCGGTATAATAATTAACTGTCTGATAGGGAGTATTGAATTTAGAGACTATTTCCTGCGCGGATACGAGTTTCTTTTCCATGGCGCTTAGGTTGTGAGGATTGCTGGATAGTTTTAGTAGTTACTAAAAGTACTGAATATACTATATATATAGCATATTTTCTCTGTTTGTCAAGTAAAATGGGAATTAATTACTCAGGGAGTCTTTCTTGACCCAAGCAAGCTTATCATCAAAACGCCGCACCTTATACCAACCATCAACTTTATCCACTATCTCCACTCTGCTTCCTTCGCTAAGCTTAAAATAAACCGTGGCGTTTTCTAATGGCTCAAATCTGGCATCGGCCTCTTTGATTATTACAACTGCAGTTTTATTCAAATAATCTATTTTCAGCTTCAGCGCGTAGGCTGAGAGGATAAATGAAATTACAAGAATACCAGACACTAAACCAACAGATCTTTTCAGCCTGTTAAAGAATAAGGTGCAGGTAAAAAGTATTATTAAAACCACATAGACAAGAGACAAAAGGATTGTCAGGGCATCAATACTCATCCCCCTAAACAAAGAAAAAACCGATCTCTCCAACCAGCCGCCAAAATGCTGCGGCTCTAAATTCAACTCCTGCAGGACATAATTATAGTTGGATTTTAAATCGCTATCATTGGGAACAAAACCAATTGCTTTATCATAGTTTAAGACAGCCAAACCAAACCTGCCTTCTTTAAAATAACTATTGCCTAGATTATAATAAATATTACCGCTTTCTAAACCCATATCGAGGAGCCTTTGATAGCCTTTGATAGCCGCATCATATTTGGCTTCCTGGTAATAAATATTTGCTTGATAGAAAATCGCCCCCGGGCTATTAACTTCTGCCTCTTGTGCAAAAGAATAAGGGATACGGGAAATCAAAAAGAATACCCCAATAATAAATATTGATAAACAAGATAAATTAGACTTTTTCATCCTCTTCTTCTTTGCAAGTAATCGATCACTTCTTCTAATTTTCTTAAAGAATCCTGCATATTTTCCCGGCTCGACTGGCTGGAAGAATATCTAACCATATCGCATTCCTTAAAGATAACTTTTAACTTATCCAATACCTCTTCCGCCACCCCCTCCTTACGTAAATGTTCATCTATAACACTGCTAGTGATCCCTTTTGACGATAAGTGGAATTTATCCCCCAGGTATTCCTGCATAGTCAGGAACAAAATATCGCAAAATTTTCTCGCCTCGGCTTTATCCAGGTATTTCCTTGCCTGACGGATACCTGCCCGGGCTTTACGAGGCGCCAATAACCCCCGGGCATACTTTATATCTGTCTTCAGCCTTTGCCTCTTTGTATAAACTAAAACCGTGAGCAGATAAAGAAACAAGGGCAGAATCTGACAACCTAAGAATATCTTATTATTATAGAGATATGCCCCCTTCTTTCTTATCCGGCCGGGATTATCTTTGATATAAATAATATCCTTGCCTAATTTCTCCTCCTTAATAACAGAAGCAGGCGGGATAAATTGTTTGTTCTCGATTATCCTGGTTTCTTCTTCCTTTTCGGGTTTAAGTATTTTTACAGGAAAAGGCCCCTGGTTGACAGTTTTGTATTCCCCTGACCCGGTATCAAAGAAATTAAAGGATAGGACAGGAATTTCTTTAATCTCCAGGCTCATGGGCATAATGATCTGCTCAAAACTTTTTGTATTCGCCTCCTGCTTTACTTGAGGTTCGTAAACCTTAAAGCCTGTTTCCGATTTAAGCTTAGGGGCCCCGACAGTATTGAAATTTCCCTCGCCGCTTATAACCATTTTGAGGGTAATCGGATCACCCAGCCTAACCTCTACAGGCGCAGCTGCTGCCTCAAAAGAAAAACTACCCAAGGCGCCGGAAAAATCCACTGGCTTATTTTCTTGTGGCAAAGGTAAAACAGTAAATGGGATATCTCCGGATTTTAAATCCAGCGGATAAGTCTCAAACCTGCCAAAGAAATCATCAAATATATCCGGACCGCGCTTTGCCTGCTTGCGTATGATTAGATTGCATTTGATATGCGCCGGACCCAGCTTAAATTCACCCGGCCTTAAACCAAAAATAGAAGTATTAAATTCTATGACATCAAAACTTACCCCGTTACGAACCTCCTGATACTGATTAGGCTTATCAAAAGCGCCTAGCAAGAAACCTTCGTGGTTAAATTCCGGATATTGTATATCCCTTATGCCAAGCTTATTAATGTATAATTTTATGGTTATGGGAACAGTTTCATTTAAGTAAGCCTTGTCTTTTTTTGTCTGGGTTATGACAAATAACCGGTCATTTAGATCCTTCACCTGCATTGGCTCTTCCCGGCTACCAGACTGAGCGGGTATTTGCGCCTGAGCCCTCAATACTTCAATGTTAAGCTGGTTGGAAGTATATTTATCCCCATTATGTTCAAATTTAAAAGGACCTATCTTAAAAACTCCTAACTTTAGCGGTAAAAGCAGATAATTATGAGTGATAGAACTTGAAACTTTTCCGTTAACAATGGACATCATTGTCGAAGGCCCCAGATAACGCGTCTGAAAACCTTCGACACTCGACAGCTCCGGAGCCGGCATATCTTGCGCGTTATTGAAACTTAAAGACAACTGCAAAGAGTCACCTAAAGACAGTTTATTCCTGTCTACCGATGCCTCAAAGTTAAGCTCTTTAGCAAAACATAAAGCCGTAAGGTTTAAAGTTGAAAGAACAATACCTAAACCTAAAATTAGAGATCTTAATGAATTAACTTGGTTCTTCATTCCAGCCATCACCAATCCTTTAATACCTCTCCGGAAAATCCCTTCTTCCTGTCTTCTAATTTCCCCGCGGAATTTTCTTCTTGCCCGTATCCCTCTAAAAGCATATCTGCTTCCTTCTCTGACATTTCTTTAATTTCTTCTGCTGCCGGAGCCTTTGACTCTTCGGTTTGGGCCTGCTTCTGCTCTTCAGTCGGCTTAACCTCACTGGCTGTCTTAGCCTCTTCTTTCTTTTGTTCCCCTGTCTTTTGTTCTTGGCCTAAAGCTGCCTGTTGACCCTGCTTCTCCTCTTGAGCCCCTTCCTGAGACTGGTCCTGTTCTTCTTTTGTCTTTTCCTGCTCGGACTGCTCCTTCTTCCTATCCTGCTCCTGCTTCAACTTATCCAAAAGCATCTTTAGTTCTTTCTCTACCAGTTCATGATTCACCCTGGCATCCTCATCTTTAGAATCCAGCTCTATGGCTCTCTTGTAATAATCTAAAGATTGACGCAACAGCTCTACGGTCTCTTTAAGATCGGTATTTTCCTTGAGCTTGCCAAGCTTATACTTGGCATTTCCAATATTAAAATTCGCCTTTGACTCCAAGATCTCATCTCTAGAAGCGGTTGCTTTCTCAAGAAAGCTGACAGCTGAGAGATAATCTTCCTTTTTATACTGGGCTATACCTATATTATAGTTAATTTCTGCTGAATCAGGAGATTTAATCTGCGCTTCATTATATAATTTAATCGCCTCATCATATTTCTTCTGCTTATACAGGCTGTTTGCCCTATTCACCAGCCCGCAGCTACTTTCGGCAAAACAATACGAATAAGAAATAAAGATAACTAATATAGACTGTAGTGTAATAGATATTGATTTCTTCATCTTAAGGGACATCTCTGTTTATCTTCCTATCGCTTATCAAGTATTCCACAACCAGCAAGAATAAAGCCAACCATAAGAATATCTGAAACCTCTCCTCATAATGCTTGTTCATTTTAGACTCAAGCTCTCTTTTTTCCATCCCGGATATTCTTTCCTTATAAATCAGGTTCAGGCCGAACTCCGTATTAGTTGCCCTTACATATACGCCACCCGTATTTAAGGCTATTTTTTGCAAATCTGCCTCATTAAGATGCGACTTAACCACATTGCCCTGGGCATCTTTGAGAAATGTTTTCTGCCCGGATTCATCGGAAACCGGGATAAGCTCTCCTTCCCTAGTACCGATACCGATACAAAATATCCTGATTCCTTCTTTTTTAGCCTCTTCGCTTGCCTCTTCGGGATTACCCTCGTGATCTTCACCGTCGGTAATTACAATCAACGCCTTGTATTTCTTCTGGCCACCTTCATAGCTCCTCAGTGCTTCTTTTATCGCGCTGGTTATAGAAGTTCCTCCTTTGGGGATAGTATCTATCCCGGTATTATCCAGTGAAAGCAGAAATCCCCCATAATCAATTGTTAAAGGGCACTGTAAGAAAGCGTTGCCGGAAAAAGCAATCAGGCCTATCCTATCGCCTTTGAGATTACGCACCAGATCCTTAATCGCCAGCTTTGAACGTTCAAATCTACTGGGCTTCACATCCTCGGCAAGCATGCTTTTTGAAGTATCTAATGCTATCAGGATATCGACACCTTTTCTTTTTACCTCTTCCCAATGAAAACCCCACTGTGGACGCATCAAGGCAAAAAACATAAGCGATATTGCCAAAATCACAAGACAGTTTTTTAAAAATCTCTTCTTATAATCCAGGCTAGACAATAACTCATTCAGCAATTCTTTCTGGGCAAACCGTTCCAACGCTGCCTTGCGTAGTTTAGCCGCCCAAAAATAAAACAGAATCAGGATTAGCAGGATAACAATAAATCCAAAAGCAAAATCAGGCGAAGCAAACCTCATGGTATTTTCCTCAGTATGGTATTGGATAAAACAATATCCAAAAATAAAAACACCAGGCTTAAGATCAAAAATGAACTGAATAATTCGTTGTATTCCGAATACCCCTTTTCCTCGATAATTGTCTTCTCAAGAGTATCTATCTCTTTATAGATTTTACGCAGGCTTTCCGTATCAGTGGCCCGGAAATATTTTCCTCCGGTCATATCCGCAATCTTCATCAGAGTGTCCTCATCAATATCAATTTCAACCGGTTGATACACAGTATTGCCAAAGAAATCCTGCACCGGATAAGGCACCGGGCCTTTTGAACCGGCACCAATTGTATAAATCTTAATCTTTAAAGCCTTGGCTGCTTCCGCAGCAGTTAAAGGAGAAATCTTTCCTGTATTATTGCGGCCATCGGTGAGCAAGATGACTACTTTACTTTTTCCCTTACTCTCCTTAAGACGGTTTAAGGAAGTAGCAATTCCCGAACCTATTGCTGTTCCATCCTCTACCATGCCTGTCTTGATCCGATCAAGGTTATCCAAAAGCCAACCATAATCCAGGGTCAAAGGGCAAACCGTATAAGCCCTGGCGGCAAAAGCCACGATAGCTATACGGTCATTTCTCCTACCCATAATAAAATCCTTAACTACGCTTTTGACCACTTCCAACCTATTTTGCCTTCCTGCCCCCAACTTGAAATCCTCGGCAAGCATACTAGTCGAGCAATCAATAGCCAGGACTATATCTATGCCTTCAGACTGTATTTTAGAGTCAGCGACCGGAGTTTGGGGCCTGGCCAAAGCAAATATCAACAATACAACCGCTAATATCTTTAAATAAATCAGGCTTTGGCTAAGTTTTAATTTAAAGGAACCCCTCAACTTACTTACTAATTCTCCTGATGAGAATTTAAATCCCGATTCAGAAGACTGTTTTTTCTGTTTATATAGAAAAAATAGGACTGCTATCGGGATTAAGAATAAAACAAACGGATTATGCAGGCTCATTTTCTTTTGTCTGATCTATAAAATGTTTAGCTGAATAAAAAATAGAATTCACCTCGTCTACGGATGGAGCATATTTAGCGAATTTTACCAGGTCACAACAAAGCAAAAACTCCTTAAGCAGGTTTTTATGGCCGCCGGCTAAATCCGAAGCATCCCTGACGCTCACCAGGAATTCTTCAGTGGTCATCTCGGGGGCCTTAAGCTTAAACCTGTTCTCAAGATAATGCCTGATTATATCTGAAACCTCCGTATAATACTCCTTGATCAGGCCCTTACCTATATAATCCTTAGCCTTTAATGCCTCCAACTGTTCATAAGCTATTTCATAGGCGGGTTTCTTAGGCTTATACTCTTCTTTTTGATTCTTCCTAAGAAAATACCGGATCAACAACCCTGAAATAATCAAGATTGACAGAAAAATGGGAATCAAAATTTTTCCTATTGCCGAAGGCAGACCCAGCGGTCCCTTTATATCCCGCATCTGGCTTGTTCCGGTTTTATCCAAAATGCTTTTGACCTCTACTGAAATCTCGCCGGTCTCAATCTGACTCCAATCTTTATCTTTGCTTTTTCTGTATTTGATTACGACTTTAGGTATAACGGCTTTACCGGTAACGTATGTATCCAGGATATACCATTGGGATATCCTCTCCTTATTGAAGAACCTGTCTCGTTTTGAACCGAAATCCTTAATCGCAAAATTACCTAAATTCTGGCCAAAAACAAAAGGCTCGATCTCAACATCTTTATCTTTCTCGATTATTATGACGTATTTTATCTTATCCCCTATTGCCGCTATTTTTTTATCAACCTCAACACTAGCTGTAATCGGCAGACTTGAGGCTTGTTTATTTTTGGCACAAGCAGACAATCCGGCAATAAGAAAAATACTTAAAATCAGGAAAGGTATCTTATTTGGAAACTTTTTCATTCTCTGCTCTTGGCTGGTAAAAAATCTCAATTTCCTGTTGTTCAATGGCTTTATCCAAAAAAGATTGAATAATCTGCTGCTCCTTCTGCATACGATATTCCCTCTCAACCTGCTGGCTTACCTCTTCAAGCTCCTGCTGCCTTTGAGGCTCTTTCTGGTTGATAATAAACATATACGATTTATCTTTGATTTTTAGCGGGCCGACAACCTCATCCTTATCCTGCCGAAAAATACTCTCTGCCGCTTCAGTCGAACCTCCTATGCCATTGGGCAAGAAAACCGGCTGCCCCTTCTCAATCCACTGTCCTATTTTCTCGCCCTTACCCTGCTTAAGCCTGGCCGATGTCTCATTTTCTTTAGCCGGATCAGTCAATTCCAGAAACGATACCTTGACTCTTTCAGCAACCTTATATTTATCCTTATTTGCCTTATAATATAAATCAATATCTGCAGGGGTGATCTTTAATTCTTTCTTTATCTCATCTCCCAGCAATTCCTGCAAAACGAGCTGTTTCTTGAAATCCTCCACTGCATAACGGATGTTGGTATTTCTATCCAGCCCCAGCTTTTTCCCTTTCTCATAAAGAACCTCGGTAGCCACATATTCCCGGACAAATCTCAATTTAGCATCATCGCTATTTAACCCCTTCCTTACCTGTTCAGGGAGCCCGTTTATAACCCTATCAATCTCTTCGCTTGCAATCTCCCTTTTACCGATCCTGACGGCAACTTTTTCATTCTTTTGAGCAGACGACGGCTTAAGCGAAGTACGGCTGTCTAATTCATATTGCGCCTGCTGGCTTAGCCCCAGGCTTTCCAGGGCGCTGACAATCTTTTGGTTCATATCTTGTTTGTATCCGGATTCAGGATCGAGCAATTCACTCTTGTAAAAACTGCCCAGGGCTTTTTCGTAATCCTTTAAATCAATATAAATATTCCCCAGTTTATAGCATATACTTGCCAGGTCTTTTCTGTCCCCGCAGCTTTTTTCTATATAATCTTCAAAAGCCTGCGCCGCGCTAGAGCTTAAACCTTTAGCAAGCAACATATTAGCGTAATCAAGGCGCATTTTATCCGTCCAAATAGTTTTTTGGGAATCATTTGTAAAACTGGAAAGATTCCGGATGAACAACAACCCTACTATCATGAACAGAATGGCTAAAGTAATGCTAATTTTGAAGATCTTTTTCATCTTATCCTCAACCTCCTCTCCCTGCTCCTAAAGAACCTGAACAAACTCTGCGTATAAGGCATATCCGTCCTCATCTCAATCGTGTCCACGCTTACCGAGCTAAACAACATCTTCCTCTGCGCTTGCCTTTGCTTTGCATTCTGATTATATTCCTTGCGTAAATCAATGTCCGAAGTATCTATCATAAAGGTCTCGCCGCTTTCCAGATCCTCTAACTTTACTATCCCCGCATCAAGAAGCTCTGTTTCCCTCGGGTCGCTTACGATTACAGCTACAATATCATGACGCTTATTGCTTACTGCAAGCATTTTCTTAAAATCAGGGGAATAAAAGTCAGAGATAATAAATACCACTGTTTTACGCGTAGTGATTTTATTTAAATATTCCAAGACTACATTAATATCGGTTTTCTTCCCTTTAGGCTTAAAATACAATGCCTCGCTGATAATCCGCAGGACATGGCGCAGGCCTTTGCGCGCAGGAATAAACTTTTCGACTTTATCAGTAAAGGCGATAAAACCAACTTTATCATTATTTTTTATCGCAGCAAAAGCTAATACCGAACAAAGCTCGGCTGCCAGCCGCATTTTAAGCTGATTGCGAGTTCCAAAAAATGAAGAAGGGGACATATCTAAAAGAAGCATTACAGTCAGCTCCCTTTCTTCCACAAACTTCTTGACATAGGGATTGCCCATCCTGGCTGTAACATTCCAGTCGATAGAACGGATTTCATCCCCCGGCTGATATTCACGCACTTCATCAAATTCCATCCCCTTACCCTTAAACACGCTCTGGTACTGTCCGGCAAAAACATCATTAACCATGCGCGAGGTAGTTATCTGGATACGGCGGATATTTTTTAAAACTTCCTTAGAGATCATAACTGTATTTTAAGGAACCTCGATATCGTTAAATATCTTTTTGATCAAATCATCTGAATTTCTTTCTTCGGCCTCTGCCTCATAACTTACGATTACCCGATGGCGTAATACATCCGGACCGATAGACTTTACATCCTGAGGAGTCACATAGCCCCTGCCCTGGATAAAGGCATAAGCCTTTGAGGCCAGCATAAGGTAAATCGTCGCCCGGGGGCTAGCTCCATATTGGATAAGCCCGCTCAGTTCATTAAGGTTATATTTCTGCGGTTCTCTTGTCGCAAAAACTATATCCAGGATATATTTCTCTATCTTCTCATCCATATAAATTTCATCCACTACACTGCGAGCCCTAATAATATCCTGCGGCTCTACAATTGCTTTTACCTCGTTTTTCTTATCTGTAAAGCCCATGCGTTTTAAGATCTTGTGCTCTTCTTCGATATCGGGATAGGTTATGTTGATTTTAAGCATAAACCTGTCTACCTGCGCCTCCGGAAGGGGATATGTCCCTTCCTGTTCTATCGGATTCTGGGTAGCCATGACCAAAAACGGATCATCCAGTTTAAAGGTATTTTCCCCGATAGTAACCTGTCTCTCCTGCATAGCTTCAAGAAGGGCGCTCTGTACTTTAGCCGGAGCGCGATTTATTTCATCAGCCAGGATAATATTAGAGAATATCGGCCCCTTTTTGGTCGAGAATACACCGTCCTTAGGATTATAGATAAGCGTACCGATCAAATCCGCCGGCAAAAGATCCGGGGTAAATTGGATCCTTTGGAATTTTGTATTGATGACTTGCGCCAGGGTCTTAATTGATAAAGTCTTAGCTAATCCAGGCACCCCCTCGACAAGTATATGCCCATTGGCAAACAAACCTACCAACAGTCTCTCGATCAGGTATTTCTGGCCGACGATAACCTTGCCTATTTCAGCAACCAGGCTTTGCACAAACAAGCTTTCTTTCTGGACTTTCTCGTTAATAGCGGTAAGACCGGTATTCATATTTTCCTCCTTTGTTTTTTTGAAGAATCCTGGCGGACACTAACGTATCAAAAACTAGTTTTTCTGAAAATTATAAGTATATAATTATTACTTTTTTGGTATCTTGTCAATAATAAAGTGCCGGGAATTTCATATATATCCGGAAGTTACCAAACAATTATCTACTGCCCGGTTTAATGATTGTTTTGTAAAACAAGGAGGGACAAATCAGTCCGCTAAAATACCTTAATTACCGTGTTTAAATTGTATATACTTATCTATTTTGGCGATCAGACGCTCTACCTCAATCGGTTTCTCCATATAATCTACTACTCCAACCCTATAAGCCTTATATTTATCCGCGTCTTTGGCCAACGCGGAAATGATAATAATCGGTATAGCCTTGCCAACCACATCTTTATTCAGTATCTCGCAAACCTCGATTCCTTTAGTCCCGGGCATGATAATATCAAGCAAGATAATATCCGGCTTAAAGGCATGGACCTGAGATATGATATCATTGGCGTTGGGTAAAGCCAGCACTTCATATTTTCCAGTTTCCTCAAGATTGGATTTCAGCAACCTGGTAAAATCTACTTCGTCATCAACAACTAATATCTTGCTAGACATTCTGCGTCTCCTTTTTTCCGGCGCTATTTGCCGTCTATGCTATCGGTTAAGATATTCTTTATCGTCTTATAAAGCTGTTTATGCTCAAACGGCTTTGTAATTATCCCGTCAGCCCTGGCTATATCCAAAGCAGTAACCGTGCTGGGATCATCATGATAAACAGAACAGAGCACAACTGGAGAATTAGGTTTCATGTCTTTAAGCGCATTAAGCACCTGTCTTCCGTTTAATCCCGGCATCTTAAAATCCGTAATCACCAAATCAAAATCCGTTTTCCCTGCCTTTTCCAGCCCTTCTTCTCCGGAATTAGCGGTTGTAACCTCGTACTCACCGGTACTTTCTAGGTTCGACTTCAATAAGATACAAAGGTTTTTTTCATCATCGATGACTAATATTTTCTTTTTTTGCATCCGTTGCTCCTTTTAAGATCTTGATTATTTTATCTTTCAGATCTTCTGCGCTTATCGGCTTGGCTATAAACAAGTCAACATCCTTGCGTAAAACTTCTTTTCTGGTTGCGTCATCACCTTTTGCACTGAGCATAGCCAGAGGAATATGAGCGGTCTTTGGATCTTTCTTCAATTCTTCCATTACCTGGAGTCCATTCATATCAGGCATGAGCAAATCCAAAAGGATTAAATGCGGCTTTAGTCTTGCGGCTAGCTTAATCCCCTCATAACCCTTGACGGCTATTTCAACCTTGAAATCACCGCCTAACTCCAAATTCATCTTTACTAACTTAGCAAAATAAATCTCATCGTCAATGATTAATATCTTCTTAACCATTTTAACCCTCCGTGGCTAACTTTAAGGTAATGGTTACTTTTGTTCCTTTTCCCAATTGGCTTTCTACATCGATAAGACCTTTATGCATATCCACTATGCTCAAGCATATCCCCAAACCTAAACCTGCCCCTCCCTTGGGGCCTTTAGTAGAAAAAAACGCGTCGAATATCTTCTTCAGGTTTTCTTCAGAAATCCCTGTCCCGGTATCCTCAATTTCAACTATCAGGGCATCTTCACCGGAAACAAAATAATCAACATCTTTATTAATCCTCGACCTTTCCGGATTGGAAAGCTTCCTGACATAGCTGCGGATAGTAATCAGGCCTTTATTATCCATAGCCTGGGCTGCATTCACTAAGACATTGATAAAAACCTGCTCCATTTTATTCTTATCAATTCTTACCCTGGGCAGATGTTTGTCCATTTCTCTGACGATCTGCACCCCGGCAAACCGGGATGAAACTTGCGCTAAATTAATCGAGCTTTCCAATACGGAATTTATATCTTCTTGTTTGAAATCAAGTTTTGTGGATTTAGAAAAATCAAGCAAACCGTTAATAATCTTGTCCGCACGGACTATGCCATCTTTCATCATCCCCAAAACTTCCTGAGTATCATCCCCCTTGGATGCTATTTTATTTTCCAGGTAATTTATCCCCTGGAGGATTATTCCCAGTGGATTTTTCACTTCATGCGCCACCCCGCTAGCCAACTGGCCTACCGCACCAAGCTTTGCCACCTGAACCATCATCTCCTGCGTCTTTTTTAACTCGGCTAAGCTTTTCTCCAATGCCTCCCTAATCATATTGTTATCTTCCAGCATACTCATCATTATCTCATGAGTCTTCTCTGTTTGTTTCAACTGGGCATTTAATTCCTGGGCTTTACCCTCTAGCTCATCCTTAGACTGCTCAAGCAGACATTCCGCCTGTTTACGTTCGGAAACTTCGGTGATTAAGGCATCCTTGGAAACCAGAGTCTTACGCAAAGTATCGATCATTAAATTAAATGAATCCGAGAGATCTTCAAGCTCATCCCCGCTTCTTAAATTCAGATAATAGCTTAAGTTTCCCGCAGCAATCTCATGCATCCCTAAACGCATCTTCTCAATAGGGCGTATCAACAGGCGCACAAATAGGAAACTAAAATATGTGGACAAAACCAACAGTATCCCGAACAATACGATAGAATACAATAAAAGGATTAATTCCTGCCCGGCAAAGATCTCCTTAGTGTCCTGTTCGACACAAGCAAACCATTTCACTCCTTGCTGCAATAACCCTTTATATGGAACAACGGCCCAGGAAGCCAAAAAAATATTTCTTGCCCCCCGGCGGATATAAGCTGACGATAAGAAAGATTTTGATTGTGATTCATTAATAGCCTTCCATTCAGGAGAAATTGAACTCTTACCCTTCATAAACCTATGTTCACTCTGACAGATAGGCTCTCCGGCATTATCAAACAGGATAGCCCGGCCAGTAGAGCCTATTTCAAACTTAGAAACCACTTCCGAAAACTTCAAGGTATTGTAAACTGCCTTACAAATACCAATGACCTGCGCATCCCTGTCATATACCGGCACTGATATGGTAATTGACCAATTATTACTAGACTCGTCAAACTCCATATCCCCGATGAAAATGCCGCCCTTGCCCTTGTTGAATGTCTTCCTCCACCAATCCTCATCCGCCTGATAAAAATCACTTGGCTTTGTCGAAGCCACAACCAGGCCACCGTATTTATCGGTAAAAAATATCTCCACGATATCACCTTTTGCTTCAGCGAATTTCTTAAGCCGCAGGCTGAGCAGCGTATTAAGATACCTGTCTGCTACCGGCCCCTTTGATGATGCTTGGCTCCATTGCTTATCCATTTTAACAAAATACCCGGGTATGCTTTTAGCAGGCATTGAGACATATTTGAGGTTGGCATCCCTGATAACTGCTCCCCAGATACTCGGGTTTGCCACATAACTCTCTAGCTCTTTTACTTCGGAATTAATCATTTCCCCTATGGAATTAGCCATCAACTGCACAATAGCCTGCTGCTGACTGAAAGTGACCTGTCGCAGCGTAAACACCCCCGAGAAGTACATGGCTAAAACACTGACCGTTAGGATAATTGAACTGAACAGTACCGTAAAGAACAAGACCTTGCGCCGGATGCCTCCGATCAAACGCACCTTTATCCTGTCTTTATAGAAAACTCCGGTCATCCCAAAGGCTGCTATCGAGATAAAAATAGCAGCAAGTATCCTGATGATCTGTACGGGAAAACCAAATATCCTGATAAAATTGTTGTAGTTTATTAACGAAGCCGGAAAGAAATTCGCTCCGGGGACAACCAATCCTGAAACAAAAGCAAACACCCCGCTTGCGAATATAAAAATCATCGTGCTCAAGAAAACAAAAACCGGCAGTTCCTTCCTATAGGAAATCAATCTGCCAGCCAGATCATAGATAATAATAGCTATTCCAGGTATGCATATAAAATAACGGGCCATTATCCCGGCAGCGACAAACCCCTTGCCTGTAACAAAGGCTAGAAACCAGGGGATTAAGCAGACAACCGGAACATAGTTAAACCATTTATATTCCGGATACCTCTGCCGCATATTAAGTACTCCAAACATAATCAAAAAGGTAAAAGAAATGGGTAAAAGAACAGCTCCTATGGCAACAGGCAATCCATAATCAATTAATCCTCTTCTCAAAACAAACACATTCACCCAGGAATTAAGCCCGTGGATTATCCCAAAAACAGCAAGCGCCCAGAAATTCTTCGCAATACCCAGGAAATCTCCCTTGCGAGAAGTAGCAAGTAATACCAAACCCATAAGAATAAACGCGAGTCCATAAAAAAACAACACTGTCAGCATCCCATCTCCTAAAACTTATAGATCATTTACGGTTGCCTAACTTCGCTTCCAATTCTTTTATCTGCTTTTTAAGTTCCAATATGCGTTCTTCCCTGCCGATAGAAGCTTTATAAAAAACCTCCAAATCATGCAGGTCTTTTTTTAACTCTTGTTCTGCCTGTTTAAGTTCAGTGATATCACGGAAGATCCAGATCCGCCCAAAGTATTTACCGCTCTTATCAATTACCGGAGAAGAATACCTATCGAAAATCATCCCATCATCAAACTCTATCTCATCGCGGCTTTTTTCATCTTTATGGGCATAGAGATAACTTATCCTATCCAAAAGCTGTTGTCGGTTTTTTGCTTTACTTGCCGCATATTGCAGAAGCGCCTCATCATTCTCATCGTCGATAATATGCTGCGGCACCTTCCACAGGTCAAGCAACCGCTTATTGGTCAAAATCCTCTTTCCGTTATCATCAACAACCAGCAAGCCATCAACCGAAGCTTCAACCTGAGCTTCCAGAAATTCCGTTTTTTTCTTTAACTCATCCTCTATTTTCTTGCTTTCGGTAATATCACGCACATTAGCCTGGACTATCTTCTTATTTCCCAAAACCAACACGCTAAGCAGGATAACACAGGGAAATTCTCCCCCATCAGACCGCTTAAGCATCCATTCAAAATAAGCTGAACCCTTGTTTAATGCAATTTCCAGCATCTCTTTTGCTTTTACAATAGAAGTTTTGCCATCTGGCTGAACCTCCGGAGAAATATCCCAAAGACAAAGAGTCATAAGCTCTGACTCATCCTTAACTCCGAACAATTTTATAGCCGCGGCATTCCCAGAAGTAAAATAAAAGCCGGGAGGCTCCAAGGTCATCAATGCATCATGTGAGCCATTAAAAATAACCCGATAGCGCTCTTCGCTTTCGCGCAACTTTTCTTCCGCATGTTTGTATTCAGTGATATCCAGTGAAAATCCGATCACCCCGATAACATTACCATGCTCATCATTATAAGGAATTTTATCCGTCCTCAACCAAGCTAACCCCTGGGGCGTTTTTACAACCTCCAGGATATTTAATTTCTTACGGTTCGTCGTCATTACCTCCAGATCATCTTCCCAATATTTTTTTGCGTATTCCGGAAAAATCTCAAAAGCGGTTTTACCCTCGATATCTTCTTTAGACAGCCCGATTATTTCCATGAAAGCTTTATTTACAAGTATAAAGCGGTTTTCTTTGTCTTTATAAAAAACCATGTTTGGCGAAGAATCAATTATTACGCGCAACTCTTCGGAAATCTTACGAAAATCTTTTTCTGCCTGTTTACGTTCAGTGATATCTTCCCCTGAAACCAATAACCCGATAATCTGAGAATCTTTATTCCTAAGAATGGCATTATGAAATGCTATTGTACGCAATTGGCCGTCTTTCCTCAAAACCTCGTTTTCATGATACTTATAGGAATTCTCATCTCCGGAAAGAAGATTACCGACAACTCCATAGACCTCTTCCCTATTTGTTTCCGGCAGACAAACTTGAAACCAATTTCTGCCTATCAGCTCAGGCTCTGCATACCCCAGGATAGCATAACCTTTTTTATTGATCATGCTGATATCCCCTTTAAGATCCAGGATCATGATCATAACGCCTGCGACGTCCAAATACTCCTGGACCCGGTCACGTTCTTTCTCTAATTGAGCCTCCGCAACCTTAAGCAAGCTCACTTCTTTGGCAAGCTCTACCTCATTTTCTGAGAATTTAAATATCAACCTGGCTATTTCACCAAATTCATTGCGGTCAGACTGCATCTTAAAAATATACTGCAGGTTACCATCCTTAAGCGCTTTGGATATAAGAACCAATGGCTTATACACCTGGTGTACAATGAACCAGATATAAACTAAGGCTATAAATAAGACAAAAAATACAATCAGGATCAATTCCAGCCTGGACATAGATTTAGATTCAAGAACACTTTGTGATACCCGTGCTACATCTATCCTGGCA
The DNA here is from genome assembly GCA_028712505.1 of Candidatus Omnitrophota bacterium. GTDB lineage: Bacteria > Omnitrophota > Gorgyraeia > Gygaellales > Profunditerraquicolaceae > UBA6249. The sequence continues at coordinate 6,992 of JAQTQC010000015.1, read as the reverse complement.
ACCGGAGTATCATCCCAACTTCTTAGAATCCTTGAAAACTGCACAGCTTCTTCCTTATACTCAGCCTTATTCATCAAGGTTGATTTACTGACCGGATAAACCAATGAAAGCTGGCAATCAGTAATTTGAGAAATCTCATCAAGATACTCCTTACTCCAAAGTCTGCCAACAAACATATACCCCTGAGGCAAAGTCTTTCTCTCCGGATCATTAGTAGGATGGACTGTGGCTGCGTAAACTTCCAATATGTTATCAGTAAAATAGACAAAGAAATGATTTACCTTTTTTTCTGCAAAAACTCCGTTTAAGATTACCTTCCGGCTGAATGCGTTAAACAACTCCTCATTCCCTTTGGAAACAAAATGAGAGACATAAACAAATTTGGGATTATAAATAGCCACTAAATCAGCATCATAGGTGGAGATGGCAGACCTCAAATTCAGGTTTGCCCAGACCCCTTCAGGTTGTTTAATATAATTCACCATTTCATCCCAATAAGTATAATCTAACGCCAAAGCCTCCAAAGTCTTTGATTTCAGGTCTAATATCTTATTAAAATTATTTTCTATGTCTTTCTTCTGGCTCTGGAATAGAATAGCATTCTGCTTGAATTCCACCCGTAGATATACCGAGAATACGACAAGAGCGATTAAGATCAGAATAAAAGTTTGAATAATTAATTTTGTGTGTATGCGCATAAACCTTACCTCTCCAATGAAAAAGGAAACAAAAAAACTCAAACCTCTTGCGCTAAATAACGCAAGAGACTTGAGTTCAAATATCTTAATTTATGTGAGGGCGTTCCCGTTTAGCTACCCGAACCATCTCCACCCCGATTCTATAGAATTATTGTTCTCAATATAACATACAAATCTTTAATTAACAAGACGTTTCATATATCTCTATACGGTAATTGGGTTTATAAAATAATTATTTTTTAGCTCTAAGTATTTCAACCGCCTCTAGAATCAGAAAAACGGAAAGAAATAAAAGAATGGCACCGATAAGTCCAAGCAGGCTGAATTTATATTGCAGAATAATGATAAACAGGGACCAGAGAGTCATCGCCATCATAAATATCATCGGTAATACCACAAACCAAGAAGGCTTGCCCTTTTTCCTCAACCAGACACCTACCACCATCAACGCCAAACCCGCCAACAGCTGATTAGTGGCACCAAAAACAGGCCAGATAATTTTCCAGGCAGGAACGATATTTCCACCAGTATCCCTTAGATTTATCAAAACAAATATAGCGGGTAAGAATAACGTAGCCACAGTAGCTATGTAACGGGAACCCTTAGCTTCGATATTGAAAAACTCCTGGAAAATATACCTGCCCAGGCGAGTTGCGGTATCAAGGGTAGTTAATATAAAGGTGGACAAGGCCAGGATACCAAAAGAATTACCGTATTCTTCCGGAATGCCAAATATGGAAAGAAACTTGGCCATTCCAGCTCCATAGATAGCAAGCGGGGCTCCCTTGGTTAATGGGTCATCCGCTCCCACCATCATAATAGTACTCAGGGCAATTACCGCAACCAAACCTTCGACCAACATTGCCCCATAACCTATTGGCAATACGTGAGTTTCCTTCTTAATTTGTTTTGAAGAAGTACCGCTGGCAACTATGGAGTGGAAACCGCTTATGGCGCCGCAGGCCACAGTAACGAATAAAAGAGGAAACATCGGCCCCAGGTCAGACGAATTCCAACCAGTAAAAGCTGGATATTTTAGCGCATACCCGCCTAAGAGTATCCCTGAAAATCCACCCAAGATAGAACCGTACAACAAAAAACTCGAGAGATAATCCCTGGGCTGAAGCAATATCCAGACTGGAACAACCGAAGCAATAAAACAATAAATAATTAACAGGATACTCCAGGTTTTTACGCTATTGCCAAATAAAGCCGGCATATTATTGAGAGGCATGCGCTGACCAAGCCAAACGCAAAAAAAGAGCAAAGAAACAAATATCCCTGTAGCCCAGGGAATCTGCATTTTAAAACGGTAGAGCGATATTCCAAACCCCAAAGCTAAAAATATAAATAAGATAGATGAGGTAGCTACTCCACCATCAGCATTAAATGCCACGGCAGTCAAGTCCGTAAATACAGTGAGCACATATACCAGCGTAAGCCAGATAAAAACCAGCATCAATCGGTAAGCCCTGCCGGACATATAGGTATTGGCAATTTCAGCTATTGACCTGCCACGATTACGCACGGAAATCACCAGACTTGAGAAATCATGTAAGCCGCCGATAAAAATAGAACCCACGATAACCCATAGCCATACCGGAAGCCAACCAAAAGCCAAACCGGCGATAATCGGGCCTAAAACCGGACCTGCCCCGGCAATAGATGAGAAATGATGCCCGAATAACACAATAGCAGGAGCCGGCACATAATCTACCCCATCATACATAGTGCTCGAAGGAGGAGGATTCTTATCGTTTAGCTCAAAAATCCGGGATAGAAATTTTCCATATTTCAGATAACCTAATCCGAATAAGGAAAAAGCGATAATAAAGATAATCGTAACCATTTTTTTATTATAACATCATTGAATTGGTAAGCAATTATTTTCGGGAAAAGAGGAAAACTACTCTTTTACTGTTTAAACCAATTTTGTGTTTTTAAACATACTTTTACCAGCATCAACATAACCGGAACCTCAATTAAAACGCCGACAACCGTGGCCAAAGCCGCTCCTGACGAAAGCCCGAATAACATTGTCGCTGTGGCGATCGCGACCTCAAAATGGTTACTGGCACCAACTATTGCCGAAGGCGCCGCATCTTCATATTTCAAGCGCATTTTTTTTGCCATCCAATAGGTAACAGCAAATATCAGACACGTCTGAATAAACAACGGGGTAGCTATCCAAAGAATAGTTAACGGCTGAGCCAAAATTACCTCTCCTTTAAATGAAAACAGAAGAACTAAAGTAAACAATAATGCCACAATTGAAACCGGAGAAAGAATATGCAGAAAATTTTCATTGAACCATTTTACCCCCTTGCGCGAGATAATCAACTTTCTTGAAAAATATCCCGCGGCTAACGGTAAAGCCACATATATGGCGATCGATAACAACAACGCCTGCCAGGGCACCGGCATTTTTCCGACGCCTAACAAGAACCCACCCAAAACTCCATAAAACAACAACATAGTAAGAGAGTTGATGGCAACCATAACCAGCGTATGACCATCATTGCCTTTAGCAAGAAACCCCCATACCAGGACCATCGCTGTGCAGGGAGCAATGCCAAGCAGGATACAACCGGCAAAATAACTGCGCCACAACGGCACTTGAAGCATTTTTAAACCTTCGTGAATAACCACTGTTCCTGCGCCATGAATAGACCCCAGTGACCAATCCCCTCCCGGCGGAAGTTTAACAAAATCCATAGCGTCTATCCCAATAAGCCCTTTGAATAAAATCCCCAAAAAAACGTAAGCTATAGCATACATAGTAAAAGGTTTTATTGCCCAATTAACAAATAAAGTTAAACCTACAGGTTTAGGGGATTTTCCCGCTTTTATCACCTCCGCAAAATCAATCTTTACCATTATTGGGTACATCATAAAAAACAGGCAAATCGCAATTGGTATTGAAACAACCGGAGCCCCGTTAACGTAAATAGCCATACCGTCAAGAAATCTCGCCGCTTCCGGAGCGATCTTACCTACCAGGATTCCCGCGCCTATACATAATAAAACCCAAAGAGTCAGGTATTTCTCAAATATAGACATATTTCTTTCTCTATTTTCACTCATCTATTATCCTCCTATATCTTAAGTGCCGGTATTATATACGCCCAGATATAATAGGCTCCAACAATTATAAATATCACTCCGGTTGACAAACGAGCATAACATTCTATTTTATTTATACGGCCAAACCAGCGGCCAAATGTGGTAACACCAAACGCAATAGCCATGGCAAATATTAATACCGGAATCCCTGTCCCAACTCCATAGATAAACGGTAACAAAAACCCTGCCTTGCTGTTTAGCGATAAAGGGATAAGGCTACCAAAAAATAACGCCGCTGAAACCGGACAAAATGCAAAAGCAAAAATAAACCCTAGCAGAAAAGACCCTGTTATTCCGATTTTCGCAAGTTTATTACGGCATTTTTCAGAAAACCTAATACCTGGCAAACGCAGGTTAATTATCCCTAATAAAATAAACCCCACAACGATCAAAAGGGGACCTAAGGCTTTATTCATATACTTTTGTAAAAACTGAGCGGTTTGCGGAACGCTAAAAAAGGAATTAATAATAACCCATCCTACTACTGTGTACGCAACCATTCTGCCAAAAGTATAGGCAAGCCCGGAAATAAACACAAACAGCGGATGCGTAATTTTATTAGACAGAAACGATACTGCTGCAACATTGGAAGCTAGAGGACAAGGGCTTATTGAAGTCAATATACCAAGCCACAAAGCCGGCAGAAAACCTGCTAGTATTTCTATCACTGGACTTCCTTCAAATAATCCACAACTTCACCTTTGACATAATCAATAAATCCCTGATTGTCATCAATATATTTCCATATAGCATTAAGATTCTTCCATTTTACTTCTTTGCCATTTTCTTCTAAGGACAGTATAAGAGTTTTAGTATAAAGCTGGTAATGCTCAACATAATACCGGCTTCCCTTATCTTCTACGTTTATAACCCTAAACTCCAATTTTCCATTAAGAAGCGCTTCTTTAAAACAAGTTTCAATGGCCTCCCTAGAATACTTCTCAAGCTTATAACAGTTGGGACACCTGGAAGAACCATGGAAATAATATGCGGAAACATTTGAAGCTGGACGTTCCTGAGCGTAAACAAAATTTATAGCAACAATACCCCTAATACTAAAAAATACGATACTAATAAAAACTAAAAGTATCTTCTGCATCTATTTACCTAATAACATTTTCTATTATTCTGCCTTTCCCAGGAAAATATTAATCTCTTTCTTCAGGTATTCAGAAAACCCTTCCCTGTCGTCGAAAAACTCTCCGATCCTATCCAGATTCTTCCATTCTATTTCTTTGCCGTCTTTTACCAATGACAAGATAAGAGTCCTGGCATAAATCTTATAGTAGTTAGCGTAATACCCCTCACCCTTATCCCCTAAAATCACAACCTGAAATTCCAATTTCCCCGAAGCAAGGGCATCTCTAAAACTCGTTTCAATCACCCCCCGGCAATTCTTTTCCAGATGGCGGCAACTCGGACTACGGAATGTTCCACGAAAATAATACGCGATAACCTTGTCTTTTACGGCTGCCTGGGCCGTAAAAAAAGCAATGGCGCTAAACCCGACCAGAAGAATAGTAAGAATTAAAAGCATCTTCTTCATTTTTGTCTAAAATAAAACTCCTTGCAAGAAATTGAACAGATATCCTGTAAACATAATCGCTACGGAAGTTATTGCAAAAAATATTATAATCAATTTTAAATGCATCGCCCTTCTTAGCATAACTGCCTCGGGCATACTCAATGCCGCCACCGCCATCATAAAAGCTAATGCCGTACCAAGAGGGAACCCTTTTTGGAATAAAGCTACGGCTATCGGCACAATTGCCGCGCAGCTACCATACATAGGAACTCCGATAATCGTAGCAAGAGGTACGCTAAAAAATCCTGTTTCACTCATCAGGGTTTGGATAAATTCCTGCGGAACAAAATTATGGATGAATGCGCCCAGGCCTACTCCGATAAAAACCCAAAACCAAAGCTTCTTGACGATTGAATTGGCTTCTCGGATTCCAAATAATATCCGACTCTTGAAACCTTCTGATATTTTCTCAGAAGCCTCCTGGATATCCTGGCCGAATAAATCCTTTACAAGATATTTCTCTAGTTTCATCCTCCCTAAAATAATACCGCAGATAACCCCGATTGTTATTCCGCTTAATACATAAAGAAAGGTAATCTTAAAACCAAAAAACCCGAGCATCAATACTACAAGATATTCATTGACCAGCGGAGAAGCAATCAAAAAGGAAAATGTTACCCCCAGCGGCACCCCTGCCTCGAGAAAACTTATGAATATGGGAATTGAAGAACAAGAACAGAATGGAGTTATTGCGCCAAATACCGCAGCCAGTAAATTAGGAAGCACCTTCTTGCCGCTAAGCCATTGTTTTATCTTCTCTACAGGCAGATAAGACCTTAAAAACCCGATCAAAGCAATCAAAACAAATAATAGCAACAGGATCTTTACGGAATCATAAATAAAGAAATTTATCACCTGCGCCCATTTAGTAGACGGGTCTAATTTAAATAAAGAATAGGTTATCCGGTCAACAATTAGCTGCAGCATGATTTCTTACCCGCATCATCTTTATTACAACAACAGGAGGCGGATTTTGCCTTTTCCTGCAGTTTCTTGTCAATTTTATCAATCATCCTGGCAAAAAAACCTTTTTTCTCCTTACCCTGTTCAATCTTACCTTCCATCATTTCCTCCTTTTGATTTTACAACATCCCCCCTCAATCCTGATTACCTTAATATTGACTAAACCATCAGCTACTTTCTTTCTGGCCAAAGCTACAATACGTGAAAATGTCGGACGAGATACATGCATCAACCTGGCAGCATCTATTTGCTTTAACCCCTCAAGATCAGCCAGGCGGATAGCTTCGAACTCATCAAGGCTAAGATAAACCCCCTCAAGCTCAATTAACGGCCTGCAGCGCGGTTTAAAACATCTCTCCGCCGGTGCACATTTTACCCACCTGGTCTTCTTCGGCCTCAAATCTAGCCTCCGTTTAGTTATGGACATATGTTCATAACTATCTTACCAGATTCAGAAAATAATGTCAATATAATTGTAATTGGATTAACAGGAAGGACTTTGCTGCCGGAGTTTCATTTCATACTTTAGCTAATAACCCGCGGAACATAAAAAAAGCGGCAGCCAAAATACATAACGCTGCCCATAGATAATCTTTCTTCAAACCCTCTTTCATATAAAATAT
>JAQTQC010000032.1 GCA_028712505.1 Candidatus Omnitrophota bacterium | reverse complement strand
TATACATACATTTCTTTATTGCCGAATTCACCAAAGAGAACTTCCAGATTTATGCCTTTTGATTCAACTGCCGAACTTACGCGGCACTTATCGAGTTTTTCATCCTGGCATTTAATGGTTAAAAATAACTTTTTAGTAGCTAAAAGTTCTCTTTTCTTTGAGCGGACGTATTGACAGACTAACTTCTGGGTATCGGACTTAGGGGATTTGAACCGGTCAAGGCCATCGATATCCCCTTCCGCAAGCAATTGGTCGATGTATAACTTCAAGAATTTATTAATCCCGGTCTCTCTATCGACAAAAAACTCAAGCCATCCCCTATCCTCCCAAGCCTGTTTATGGCTGCGATGAGGAATAGTTCCTTTTTCATAGAATTCATGATCCAGAACAAAAGCAAAAAGCCCGAAATCGGCAAGCAGTGATTCATAAAAATTCTGTGTAATATAACTGCAGAGGTTACCCTGTTTATCCGGGATGGTATAAACTGGAATCGTATCGCGAGCAAGGACGGCTTTATTGTAGCGGGGGATGCCGAAGAGACGCGATGCAGGGCCGTCTTTTAACACAAAGAACCTTAAGCTGGGAGAACGCTGGGCAAGCAAAGATTTAACCAGATCATTAAAACCTCTTGTCTCAAGCTCCTTGATAAGCGCATCGGGGATACAAACTTCCTCAGCCCCTTTAATAGACCTTTCAATATATTCATAGTTGCAGTTAAAGCGATGCATCAGGTTATCGGAAGTAGGAGCCTTAAGGGTGATCCCTTTAGAAAACGCTTTCTCTCGCGGTAAAATAAAATTAGATAGATTTTTTAAATAATCATCTTCCGGCAGAATGCCAGCTTCCTCAAAAACTTCAAAAAGGAGTTTCAATTCAACGCGATGGATTACAAAATAATCATAGCTCGATTGACAGGCAAGGATATGGGAACCAGTTTCAAGCTCCTTGGTTTCATGGCGGATGATATCATCAATAAGTATCTGGAAGGATTTTGACGCGGGGCTGGCCGGATTAAACGGGGGGGCGCGAGATGCCAAACCTTTTAATATGGATATTTTTCCCGGGTTAGAACTGGTATCGGCGATCTTACCGGTACTGGTCTGCGCTACGAACAAAATTTCCCTTCCTTTAAAATACAACTCCAAATTATCCAGCTGGCCCGGGTAAAGAATCGAAGGCCTGCCGCCAAGGCGGGCGGGGTAGGTTTTAGAAGGATGCTTCCCTTCTTCACTTTCCAGCTCCAAATTAATACGCGCTTCGCTCACAACCCTGTCCGCAAAAAAGCCTTTGTCAATCCGCCCTTGTTCCGCGGCCATTAACGCAATATTCCGACCTTCTTCGATAATATGCATAAGGGCTTTCCTTTTATACCAACGCATAAAACTCTTACCATCGGATAATTCACGCAGCATCGCAAGTTGTTCTTCCCCTATCCCTTCGGTATCCTCAAACGTCATATCCCTAACTATACTTGATTTTTCCGGATAACCCCACCTGCGCAGCCCACTCACCATACCTGACTCATCGCGCATAAACAGGGTAACTACCGCCCCGCGATCCGAATAACCTTCGGACATCTCAAAGTCAATATTGGCTATACCGCTTTGCAGTTCCGGATAAAGATAGATCCAGGGAAAAGGATTTTCCAGACAGGTGAATTTTTTTCTCTCATTGTGCCCCCAAACAACCAAGAAAGTAGATTCCCTGTCTACGCATTCCTGTTTAATGTGCCCAAGCGCCTCATGCCCCAATCCTTCCAGGCCACCGTTCTCGACAAACTTCTGCACCGACACCGCCTTGGCGTGGACATCAATATCCGAATACCAGCTATTGATGACGCTAAAAGCTTCTCCCAACTCCTGCCACATCTTCTCCCTGAACGCCATGGAATCGGGAATAGTCTCCAAATCCTGGAAAAATACACGCACATCCTCACACATAAGTTCCAATGCCGGCAGCCCTTTCATCCCTTTATATCCGACGATAAATTCCCCACGTTCGTAATCGACAGGCATGATATTATGCATATGCAGATTACCCAGGATATCCACGTAAAAAATGCGGAAATTTTTCAACTCCCACAAGGCTCGTTCGATGATTTCGGGGTCACGCCAGAAATTCTCCAGGTTAACCTCCGGAAATTCTATCTCCGGGATATCCAGAAGATAGGCGGCGTTGATCTCCCTGATCGACTGGTTGTATTCCTGTTTTCTCTGCCTCAAGAACCTCAACGATTCAGTAAATACATCAACAAGGTGCAATTCGGGTTGCCGGACATATCCGGGCTCATCTTTACGCAATTCATTCTGCTGCCGTATCCTAGCATTCTCTTTCTTGGCATCCGACAGGTCTTTTTCATGCATTGCTCTGATCGGCGACAAGCTGACCGGCGCAAACTCTTTTAAACCTTGAAGCTTCAATAGCCTGTTCACAACCGCCAGCGACAGATTAAACCTTCTCTGGTTAACCTGTTCTAACTCGATATCTCCCCAGCCGGGATGATGAAATGCCTCATGTGTCCAATAAGCGATATGATGACTTTTGATGCCCGCGGAATTAAGGTCGATATTCCGCTTGATAAACAGACGGTCAACCCCGAGCACCGCCATCGTCCTCCAGAAGTCGTGGTTGCCGATAAAAGGCTTAGCCTTACCCTCTTTCCTTAACCAAGATACAAGTTCGAATACCCCCTCAGGGTTACTGCCGCGGTCGTATTTATCGTTAAGCCCCACGAAACGCACCGCGGTATTGCCGGCCTCGATCCCCTCTTCGGCCAAAAGGGCTTTTAAATCATCAAGATTTTTCAGGCGGGTATAAATATCATCGGGCAGGCCCAGAACGAAACCGATCAGCCCCATGGCGCGGCGCGCCCCGCCGTGCATATCCTGTATCGCGGCAATCACCGGCAGTTGCCCAGAACCCGGCTTATCCAACTCGGTATCGATCTGTTCAATGATATATAATTGCTCCAGTATCCTTTTTTGCGATTCCCATAAATCAAGTATAAGCATAATACTGAAACGGATATTCCGGTTATCGGCGATGGAATACTGCGCTTCAATGTCAGAAAGTACACCAGCCAGGAGATAATATTGTTTAGGATTCAATTCGACATTACTGCTATAAATCCTCCTTAAAAGAGACGTAATCACGACATATACTTTAGGGTAATTCTGCCTGTCGAAGACGGCATTGATGTATACCAAGCGGTAGACCACCGGTAGAAGAAATAATTCATATTCGGAATAAACATCCTGCGCTTTTTCCTGCAGGCTGGTCATAAAAGGATGCTGAAGACAGCGCTCATTCATGCTTTCGCGGTGCAGTGACTTCCAGGAATGGATATCTTTGATCGCCTTGAATGTACTTAAGGCCATCAAGGTGTCTTTCATTGCCTCATTTTCCTCGCGGATGCCTTTGGCAAGATGCGCGAAAAGTTCATGATACATGATTTTAAGCTGCAACTCTTCAAGCGCAAGCCCTTCTTCGGCCAGGTCCTTTGCGGAAATATGGAAAAAATAAGGATGCAGATAAATAACTTTATTATCGATATCACAGGCGGCAACGCAAGACCGGGTCGACTCGATATCCCTGGTAACAACAATCTCCCAACGGGCAGGAACCTGTTTTAAACAATCCAGGTATTTCCCCAGCGTCTTGAGCAGCCGGCGCAGGACCTCAAAGTATTCGTCGTAAGACAGTTCCAAACGCTGTAAGACAAAACCCCTCGCCTGCATCACTATATCAACGCCAAACTCTCCATCCGCCTGCCGCCACGCTTCTTCGGGGATGCCCAGTTTATAAGTATTGCGGCAGTCCGCTTCCCTTACGCTGCCTTTTTCCGGAACGGCCCCGGAGACAGTTAATCTGATACAGCCCCGGAATTCTCCGGTCCAGTTTAACATAACATAATCCTGGTCGATTAACTGCACTAAACCTTTTTCCTGCAATCGGATCAACAAGCTTAAATATCCGTCTAGTTCTTTTTCATCAATGGCTAAACGTGGACGCAAATGATCAACCAGAGCAAGCATATGGATTTCATAAAGCCTCTTGATAAGATTTTTTTCGTCCTCCGACAATTCCTCCTGCCACATTTTAAACAATCTTTGTTTAAGGTTAAACTTCAGGCTTTCAGGATTATGCCCGAGAAGCTGAATCAGTTTTCCGTTTTCATAAACGATAACCTTGTCCGGGCTCGCTTCAGCCGGATTCGCCCTAGTCGAAACTATCCATTCTATCGAATCATCCGAAATCGCCCCTTTATCAAAACCCATCACTCCCGATTTTTTTAAGAAAGAAATTAATAACTTTCTTGACGCTTCCGGGATATAACCATCGCTGTAAACCACCATCCCGTCTATGTCCGACCCAATCATCCACGTATCGGTAGCCAGGCTGCCGAAACGATCCACGGCAACCGCGGTGATCTCGCTGTCTTGCATCTTGTTGATTATTTTTATGCCTTCCTGTAAAGCTTCCAGGATGTATGCCGTGCCGTTTAAAGTACCGCTGCCGTATAAATGCTTCTGCCAGCTGAATTCTTTTTCGTTCAGGTACTCCGCGTCTAAGTCGATACCGGATTGTTTAACCGCTTCTAATAACCAACTTAATTCTTCCTGGTGATCTTGAAAGTAGGCGCAGCTTTCCTGACAGGCAAGGTTATGGGAGCCGGTTTCAAGTTCTTTGGTTTCATGGCGGATGATATCATCAATAAATATCTGGAAGGATTGCGAAGCGGAACCGGCCGTATTAAACGGGGGGGCGCGGGATGCCAGGGACTTCAACACCGATATCCTCCCCGGGTTAGTTTCGATATCGGCGATCTTGCCGGTTAATGTCTGGTCGACGAAAATTATCCCCAGATCCCTGAAATACAGCTTAAGGTTATCCAGCTGGCCGGCAGAAGAAATGATTGATTCACCGGCAAGGCGGGCGGGGTAGGTTTTAGGGTTGGCGGGTTCGGCTAGGGCATTCCGCAGCGACACGATATAAGGATTATCGGTCGCCGCTTTATCATTCAACATCCTTTTTATGTCCTGAAGCGTGTTGGCGTGCACTAAAAATTGTAAGAATTCACCACGCCAATATCTAAACATATCTGTATCTGTTATTATATTTATATTGTCATTACAACAGGCGTTATGCAACCGATAATGTGGAAAAGCATATCCATCGCTACGTTCTACCGCATTAATAAAACAGATCGCAAATCCCCGATAATTAAATTCCCATAAACCGCAACGCAAAGCTTCTCTTGAAAGCACCGAACCAATATTTACAAACGAACCATTTGAAATAACCATAAGCTGAGTATAAGGAATATTCTTTTCAGATAGTGCAGTAGAAAGATTATAAATATCAGCCAAAGGCTTGAAGTTACCAGCTGCCTCTTCCTTGCTATAATATTGATATACCTCCCAAGCTTCTTCAATAATCCATCTAAGCATCTCCTGGCTATATTCTTCTAGAAGACCATAAGGAAAACTCTGCAAGACAATAGTTATAAAATCGTCGGGGATAAAATAAGCTTGCGCTGTCTTTTCAACAATTAGCGAATCCAACCCTAACATTCCTATTTGTTTCAAGATATTCCTCTGGTCCTCCGAAACCACCGCGCGGATATATTCGGCTTTTTCTTCGATATTGACCCTGCCGGGTATGACTCCGCGTAAACTTTCCGCTAATGCGCTCATGGAAAATTCCTGCCGCTCTTCCAGGACTGTTTCAATGAACCTACAAATCATCTCCAGGACTTGTGCGGTGAATTCGACTCCCTCGCCAAGCCACAGCATACCGGGTGAAAGAAAACGCTTCGGGCCGACGCTTACGATATTCAAACCGGTTATGGAAGTAACCGCGCGGTCGTTACCGTCAAGATTAAATTCATCGCCGAAATATATTATATCTTCCGGAAAAATACCCGTAGATTCCATAAGGTCGCTTATTGCGGTTGCCTTGCTGACTCCAGAGCGGTATATCGACACGGTAGTTTCCCCGGAGGCCCTGACATTCAATCCGCGGACACCGCGCTTCTTAAGCTCATCACGGATATGAGCGGCCACATATTCCCTTTGTGACATATTCAGGCGGCATTTAAAAGCAAGCTGTGTTACACGGTCTTCGATCATTCCATCCTTGAATTTAACCGCTCCATCATCATCTCCTTCCGCAAGTTCCCTCAATCCTGTCTTGATCGCTTCGGGAGTCTTAGGGCTCTGGATTTTATAAATAATCGCCGCCTTTATCGCCTCTTTAACATCTTCTTTCTGACTATCGCTGACAAACCCTTTGCGGTAATTCAAATCTTCCTTAAAACCCGATTCATCGATAACGGCATATTTCTGGGAAGCTTCATTAGCGTACACCAAGAACCCGCGATGTAATAAAGGTTTGAGCCGCTCTGATTGTTTTCCCAGTGGCTGCCCGGTAATAACCGCCATCTTAATCTCCATACCACAGCTGTTTGTTAAACGATTGATTAGGGTTATTAAACGCCCAGTAACCTCCAGCATAAAGTCTGCAAGCGGGGCTTTCCTTTCTGCCAACGTCTTATCAACGTCAAAAGCAAGCACTCCGGCAACCCTGGTTTTTTTATTTTCGGTTACACCGGACAAGGAAAAAATCTTATCCTTAAATTCAATATAAGCCTCACGCGGTCCGTCTTGGATATCAACGGAAGCGACAAACGCCCCCCGGCCGGACATTTCCATAAACTCGCTAAGCAAAGTAATCGTAAATTTAACATCCTCTTCTATTTTATCCGGCAGGATCAACATGGTATCAATGGTTGTCTTGAGCGACTCCCCGACATTTTCCTTACTTTTAATGTCCGCGAAAGAAGCCTTGGCCCGGGATAATAACCTGCGCATTTGCATTAAATCCAAGGTGTCGCCTGCTTCCAGCCCGAACAAAAGCTTGTCCCGGATCGCGGTCAATATTGTTTTTATCGGTATACCCGCTTCATCGAAAACCTGCAGGTCTTTATCGCTAACGGTAATATTCCTTATAATCCTTTCAAAAAGTATTTTTGTCGCCTTATATATATATTTATCTTCTTCCAAAGATACCGGAGAAATAAAAATCACCTGCGCCCCCGGAAATTCATTTTTTACGACATTAACGTGTTTCTGCGAAATCGCTTCCAATAATAAAACCTTGCCTGAAGAAATGATTTGGTCGATATCCTTCCTTTTTATCCCGTAAAAACGCTGCTGGCAGCCTTCAGCGACCTGCAAACGCAGAATCCCTCTTCTTGACAATTCCATGAACTCGACGGAAGACACATATTCCTTGTCGTCATCGCGGATACCGAAACCGGCGTCTTCCTGTTCCGCCTGCGTAGTAATCGTGATTGGATGAGCGAATGTTTCCGGGCGTTCCTGGATAAGTCTCTTGATCAAAGAACTCTTGCCCACCCCGGGCGGACCGGCGACAACCACTACTTTCGCCTTCAGGAAATCTTTATCATAAAAACCGGACATCACATCGTTCGTATCCTCCATCGCCATTGCTTCATCCGATTCATGGTTAACGATATGGCTAACCAGTTCATGGTAAATAATTTTCAATTGCAACTGCCCCAAATTAAGTTCTTCTTTAGCCAAATCCTCCGAAGATATACTAAAGAAATAGGGATGCAGGTACAAGGTTTTATTGCTAATGTCACAGGCGGCGATATTGCCTTGGGTGAGATTTGAATCTGTAGAGATGACCAACCTCCAGGAAGATAGTTCCGGCAGTCCGGTTTTGCTTACAGTAGGCGGGGCGCGGCTTAAAAGCTGCTGAAGCTCCGCTAAACGTTTGCTTAAAATATCAAAATACTCCTCTATAAAACCCTGGGAATTATCCAAAACCAATCCATTTACATCTATATTAATTAACTCCTGATCCGGACCGAATTTACTATCAATTTGCTGCAGGAAAGAGGCCGGGACGGAAAGACGATATGTAGGATGTTTAATCTTTCCCTGCCACTGCTCTATCACAGTATTAATTCTCCTGGCGAAAGAAAACTCACGGGCAATCCCCTCCCCAAGCTTATGGTACATCTGGCGGTATTTATCATGTTCACTGAATAATTTAGATAATAAACCGTAGTCGACATTGTAACCGCGTCTTAAGAATTCTTTAAAATCAGCATACTCCCGAGCGCTCAAAATCTTCTCCGCCGCCTCTTTTAAGTCGAACTCCGCCAATGCCTGGAATACCAGCACTTCCCAGAAAAATGCCCGGCCAGAAGTCTGGGCGTTCACATAAAGGATATTACTTAAATTATCCTGCCCGGTAACCAAACTAGGAAGGTCATCGCTTAAGGTAAAAAGCTGCCCGAACAGCTTAC
>JAQTQC010000014.1 GCA_028712505.1 Candidatus Omnitrophota bacterium | reverse complement strand
AATCAGTAGATCTTCCGTAAGCATGACAGTTGCAATCGTTTTTTCTTTGAGTAAAAAATAATATTCCAAGCATTCAATCTGCCTAATAGTTGGTTAGGCCCGCTGTTTCAATTTCTTGCAAGATTATCCCGGCTGTGATAAACTAAACTATGAATTCGGATCGACTTTTGCGGTTTACTTTTATTATTTCCCTTGTTTTACACGGGATTTTACTCTTGCCGGGCCCTAATCTTAACCCGCTTGTTCCGGCGCCTAAAGAGCAGCTGATCAAGGTGCGCTACCTTAAGAAAGAAGAGCTCAGATCTAAGATGCCTCTTAAGGCAGCGGCCGATTCGGATTCAGCAAAATCACTTCGTAAGCCCGATCCTTTTTTAAGCCTGGATTCAAAGATTGCCAGGGCATCTGCAGGCACCCAGGCCCCACCGCCTTATGTTGAAAAGGAAAGAGTTTTTAAAGGTTCTAAAGAATTATCAAATAAGTCCCCGGAGCTGGCTAAGCCGGCTTTTAGCAGTCCGGACATGCTGGTAATAAAAAGAAGGGTGAACTTGCCTAAAATTGAAATGGCCAGGATAAATAACCCCAGCTATATCAGTTATTATCAGATTGTCCGGGAAAAGATCCGCCGCAGCGCCTATCAGAGTTATACTCATAATGAAATAGGAGAGGTATATCTGTCTTTTGTTATTTCAAATGACGGCTATGTCAAGGATATCCGTTTGATTGATGCCAAAACATCTGCCAGCGATTACTTGAAGGGGATTGCTTTGAGAAGTGTTAGAGATGCCTCACCATTTCCTAATTTCCCCAAAGAGTTGGACTATCCCAAGCTTTCCTTTAATATCATCATTTCTTTTGAAATTGAGTAATTCCCGATATTGACACTTTTCTGAAACAATGGTATATTAAGCGTCTAAATCATAATGAAAGGAGATGATCATATTGTCACAAGTAGAAGTTAAAAAAGACGAATCTTTCGAATCTGCTTTGCGCCGTTTTAAGAAGAAGATTGAACAGGACGGGATCTTGCGGGAAGTACGTGACCGTAAGCATTACGAAAAACCCAGCGAGCGCAAAAGAAAAAAAGCTAAATCCAGAAAATAAGCATGACCTTAGCAATCTCTACCTCTTGGAACGCTTATCGTTTTGATGACGGGGAGGAATTGCTCTTTGAAATAAGCCGGCTTGGTTTCAAATCCATCGAGTTGAGTTTCAATCTTAGCTCTGGAATGGTGGATGAAATTGCGCATTCGGCCCGCAGGTTAAATATCGAAATTGCAAGCTTGCATAATTATTGCCCAATCCCGGATGGGTTAAGCCGTAAACAGGCGTTGCCGGATTTTTATTCTTTGGCATCCCTGGATGAAGAAGAACGTTTCCTGGCAATAAAATATACTAAACGCAGTATTGATACGGCCAGCAGGTTGGGGGCGAAAGTTGTGGTTTTGCATTGCGGCAGAGTGGAAGTTCCTGATTACATCCGTCAGTTGATCAACCTTCATGACCGGGGAAAAAATAATTGTCCGGAGTTCCTGGAAATAAAAGAAAAGATGATCCGGGAGCGCGCCGGATTGGCTGATAAATTCCTAAAGCAGGCTTTAATCAGTATCGAAGAATTAAATGAGCATGCGCAATTAAAAGGCGTGCTCTTGGGGATAGAAACTCGGTTTTATTACCGGGAAATCCCTGATATCAACGAAATCGGAATTATCCTGGATAAATTTAATGATTCGCAGGTTTACTATTGGCATGATACTGGCCATGCCCAGTTAATGGAAAACCTGGGGTTGTTAAGGCATAAGGATTTCTTAGAGCGTTATGGCCGGCGCCTTATCGGTGTGCATCTGCAGGATATTTTTGGCTGCCAGGATCACCTTGCTCCTTCAAAGGGCCAAATTGATTTCTCTATGCTGAAGCCGTACTTGAATAGAAACACTTTAAAAGTTATTGAGGCGCATCATCCGGCAACCGCGGAAGAGTTAATTCAGAGCCGCAATTTCATATCTCAAGTTTATGACGAAGCAATCTGATATCCGAAGGCCTGCTGTAGCCGGGCAGTTTTATCCGGAGGAACCGGACAGACTTTCCGACCTAATTTCCTCTTTTGTTAACAATCATGCGAAAAAGCAGGATGTTTTAGGTTGCCTTTTGCCGCATGCCGGATATGTTTATTCAGGGAGGGTGGCAGCTGAGACTCTTTCCGGGGTCAATATCAAAGACACGCTTATACTTTTAGGCCCGAATCATACCGGAAATGGCCCGGCCTTTAGTCTGATGCCCCGGGGATGTTGGCAGACCCCGCTTGGAAATATAGAGATTGATTGGCGGCTGGCAGATTTATTCCTAGGCAGTTCAAAGCACCTGGAAGCTGATACCCTTGCTCATATTGATGAGCATTCGCTGGAAGTAGAGCTGCCTATCCTGCAGTATTTTAGAAAAGATTTTAAGTTTGTTCCGATTACTATTAGATCAGACGAATTAAATGTCCTTAAGGCAGTTGCAGATGAATTGGCTGGAGTCCTTATCAGGCATAATCTGATGAACAGCTGTATGTTTATTGCCAGCTCGGATATGACTCACTATGAACCGCAGTCAGTCGCCGAAAGAAAAGACAGCCTGGCGATAGAGGCAATACTTGCCTTAGATGAAGATGAACTTGAAGCGGTGGTTAGGAAATATTCTATTTCTATGTGCGGGTTTGCTCCAGCTGCAGTATTGCTAAGGGCTGTCAGGCTACTTGGGGCAAAAATGGGGAGGTTGATTAAATATCAAACTAGCGGCGATGCCAGCGGTGATCTGAGCAGTGTTGTAGGCTACGCCGGAATCACAATCAGTTAAATTATGGATGAGATCAAAAAGAAAGTTGATGAAGATTGGAAGCAGAAAGTAGAGAAAGAAAAGCAGGCTCCGAAAGAGGAGGGCAAATTTACTCCGCCTGATCCGGATTTTAAGTTTTTTATCACTACGCTGGCATTGCAGGCTTCGATTGCTTTAGGGCATATGGCTAATCCGGAGACTCAAAAAACCCAGAAAGATCCTGCCCAGGCGAAGTTTATTATTGATACATTGGGTATGTTGCAGGAGAAAACCAAAGGTAACTTGACACCTGAAGAAACCCAGCTTTTGGAAAACCTGCTTTATGAATTGAGGGTGGCTTATCTTGCTCCAGAAAAAGGGGAAGGCAAGCCCAGCGCTGATTAGTAAATATCCGGCCCAGACAGGAGCTGGGTTGGTGATCGCCGCCTGGCGAAAATTGCGCGGGGTTGTCTTTGTAGAAAAAATGCTAGATAAAGAATTGATAGACATATTGGCCTGCCCGGCATGTAAGGCTGATGTGGAGTTAAAGGGGAACAAGATTGTTTGTAAGAAATGCGGCAGGAAATATCCTGTGCGTGAAGGCATTCCGGTTATGTTGATTGATGAGGCAGATCAGGCATGAAAAAGATATTAGTTATCCACGGTCCTAATTTAAACCTTTTAGGCACAAGAGAACCGGCAGTCTATGGCCGGGTGACCTTAATAAAAATTAACCAGATGCTTAAAGACCAGGCCAAAAAAGAGAAGGCGGTTTTAGTCATTAAGCAGTCTAACCATGAAGGCGAGATTGTGGATTTGATCGGCAATGCCGGGAAAAATAAATTTCAGGGTATTTTGATCAATCCGGCAGCCTATACTCATACAAGCGTAGCTGTGCGGGATGCTATAGCCGCTTGCGGATTGATTGTGGTGGAAGTACACCTTTCTAATATCTATTCCCGCGAGGAATTCAGACATAAGTCTTTGATCAGCCCTGTAGCCAAGGGTACGATTATGGGTTTCGGGCCCAAGAGCTATAGCTTGGGTTTATCTGCCATCCTTGACCTGATCGAGGTAAAATGAGTTCCCGTTTAAATCACGTATATTCCCAATTGAAGCAAAGAGGGCTGGATGGTTTACTTGTTTCTCTTCCGGCAAATATCTCCTATATTGCTGAATTCTTGAGCCGGGATGCTTATCTGTTGATTTCCGGAAAAAGGAATATCTATTTTACCGATTCCCGTTATACCGAGGAAGTGAAGAGTTCTTTAAAAACAGGGTTCAGGCTTCAAGAGTGCAATGGTTCGGTTTTTAAACGGATTGCTGAAGTGTCTCTTAGTCTGGGACTGAAAAGGTTAGGATTTGAAGAGAGGAATCTGCCGTTTGCCGAATACAATAAGATCAGAGAGGTCCTTAACGGTCGTCTTGAGCTTATCCCTACGCATAGCATTGTTGAGGATATAAGGCAAGTTAAAGATACCCGGGAAGTTGATATTATTAAACAGGCTGCTGAAATTACCCGGTTGGCTTTTGAGCATATCAAGAAGTTCATTGCCTGCGGGGTAAAAGAGGTGGAGATAGTCGCGGAGTTTGAGCGTTTCATAAGATACCAGGGTTGTAATTCCTCCGCATTTGATATAATCGTAGCATCTGGTCCTAATTCCAGCCAGCCGCACCACCTTTCTGGCCAGAGGATGTTAAAAAATAACGAGCCTGTGCTCATTGATTTTGGAGTTGATTATCAAGGATATAAATCCGACTTGACAAGGGTTTTATTTTTGGGTAAAATAAAAGTTCTTGTGCGTAAGGTTTACGACATCGTCCTTAAGGCCCAGGAATTAGCGATAAAAAAGGTGCGGCCTGGTGCAGAAATGGCTGCAATTGATAAAGTTGCGCGGGAATATATAGCTTCTAAAGGGTACGCGGGGTATTTTACCCATAACCTGGGACATGGTCTTGGCCTGGAGGTACATGAGGATCCGCGTATCTCAGGCAATGAAGCCAGCGCTCTTAAGCCGGGGATGATCTTTACCATAGAACCGGGGATATATTTACCCGGTAGGTTTGGGATAAGAATAGAGGATATGATATTAGTAACCAATAAAGGATGCGAGGTCTTAAGTGGCACTATCAATTAACGAAATCAAATCAGGGGTAACTGTTTTAGTGGATGATATTGTTTATGTCTGTGTTGATGCCCAGCATGTCAAGCCTGGTAAAGGTGCGGCTTTTGTGCGGGCACGCTTGCGCGACATGAAAACTAATAATATCCAGGAAAAAACCTTCCGCGGAGAAGAAAAGATAGAGCAGGCTTATGTGGAAGAGCGCAAGCTGCAATATCAATATTCAAGCAATGGGATGTTTCATTTTATGGACCAGGAGAATTTTGAGGAGATTGCCATTTCCGATGAGATTATCGGTGATAAGGCGAAATTATTGCAAGATAACCTGGAGATTATGGGGTATTTCTTTAAAGGAGTCGCTTTATCTGTTACTCTTCCTAATTTTATTGAATTTAAGATAGTCGAAACTGAACCGGGTTTCAAGGGTGATTCTTCAAAGAGCGGAACCAAGCCGGCTAAGGTGGATACCGGAGCAATTATACAAGTTCCTTTATTCATTAACGTAGGGGATAGGATTAAAGTAGATACGCGTACCGGCGGGACCTATACCGAAAGAATTAACTAAGCAAGGAGCTCTTAAATGAACATCAAGGAAATAAAAGAAATGATCAACCTGATGAATGAAAACGGCCTTGTTGAGCTGGAGGTGGAGAAAGATGATATGCGCATCCGGCTTAAAAAGACAGCTAGTGGTATTGAGGGTTTTAATGGCCCGGTAGTCTTCCAGGGGCAGAATATCCCTATGCCTCAAGACAAGGCTCAGAGCGCTCCTGCGACGGAGGAGAAACCTGTAATTAAGACCGTAGAAATTAAAGCTCCTATGGTTGGAACCTTTTACCGCGCTCCCAGCCCGGAATCACCGGCTTATGTCGAGGTTGGCCAGGTTATCGAGCCGGGGCAGGTAATTTGTATCATTGAAGCAATGAAGTTGATGAACGAGATAAAGTCAGAGATTAAAGGTAAAATTCTTGAAATTTTGGTTGATAACGCTGAGCCTGTAGAATTTGGCCAGCCTTTATTCCTTATTGATCCGCTTTAAAGTAAAAGATGTTCTCTAAAATTCTCATTGCCAATAGAGGCGAAATCGCCTTAAGAATAATCCGCGCCTGTCATGAGATGGGTATCCGTACCGTAGCCGTCTATTCCCAGGCCGACCGTAACAGTCTGCATGTGCGTTTTGCTGACGAAGCAATCTGCATTGGCCAGGCATCTTCCGCTAACAGCTATCTTAATATTCCCGCAATTATCAGCGCTGCCGAAATTACCGATGTAGAGGCAATACATCCGGGTTATGGTTTTTTGGCTGAAAATGCCCATTTTGCTGAGATATGCGAATCCTGTAAAATTTCTTTTATCGGCCCGACTCCGGAAAATATCCGGCTTATGGGTGATAAGATGGCTGCGCGTACAAGTATGCAAAAGGCCGGGCTTCCTATTGTCCCGGGTAGCCGAGCGATCATCAAGAATAAACAAGAAGCGCTGAAAACCGCTAAAGAAATCGGTTATCCTGTGATTATCAAAGCCGCTGCCGGAGGCGGAGGCAAAGGGATGCGGATTTGCCATAATGATTTAACTCTTGTTTCCAGTCTTTTGACCGCCCAGAGTGAAGCAGAAGCCAATTTTGGGAATCCTAGTGTTTACATCGAGAAATATATCGAGAAACCGCGCCATATAGAAGTTCAGATTATCGCTGACCGGTTTGGGCATATCCTGCAACTTGGGGAGAGGGATTGTAGTATTCAAAGAAGACATCAGAAATTGCTTGAGGAGTCGCCTTCTCCGGCAGTGGATAGTAAGATGCGCCATAAATTAGGAGAAATGGTCTTAAAAGGGATAAAATCCATCGGTTACGTCAGTTGTGGTACTATTGAATTCCTTTTGGATGCCAAAACTAATAATTTCTATTTTATGGAGATGAATACGCGTATTCAGGTGGAGCATCCGGTCACTGAGATGGTTACTGGTATTGACCTGATCAAGGAGCAGATCCGGGTAGCCAGCGGAGAGAAGTTGAAGATTAAGCAGGAGGATGTACAGATCAAAGGCGCGGCGATAGAATGCCGGATTAATGCTGAAGATCCGGATAATAATTTCATGCCGTCTCCAGGAAAGATCGAGGCGTTGATCCTTCCGGGCGGACCGAATGTGCGCGTGGATACACATATTTACTCCGGTTACGAAGTGCCTTCTTATTATGACTCTCTTTTAGCTAAGCTTATTGTGTACGGTGTTAACCGCAGTGAGGCGATCAGGACCATGCGCAGGGCTTTAAGCGAATTTTATATTGCTCCGATTAAGACCACCGTTCCTTTCCACCTTAAGCTGATGGATAATCCGTTATTCAAGAAAGGCGATATTTCTACGCATTTCGTGCAAGATCTTTTAACAAGCGATGTTAAGGGAGAATAAATGAATCCTGATGAATCAAGGAATGAATTAGGTGTAGTAAGGATGCACAAGAACGCGATTTCTTCTCTGGCTTCGATTGCTGCCCTGGAGATCGAAGGGGTTAGTAGGATCGGCGCAAGTCTTAAGGCCAATCTTCTGGAACTATTCGGCCAGAAACCTTTTCTGGCAATCAAGGTAGATATTACCAGAAACGAAGAGATAAAGATGGATATCCCTTTGGTAATTAAATACGGTTATAATATCCCGGAAACTTGCGCCAGGGTCCAGGAGAATGTCCGTCTGGCTTTAGAGAAGATGAGTAATTTTTCCGTAAAAGACGTCAATGTAAATGTGAAGGGCATAGAAAGGGGGTAGAGAATGAAATTCTTTACTGTATTAGGGATTATGTTTTACTCCGTGATTATCATTTTGATGGGGCTGGCGTTTATTGTATTTTCGTTGAATATACTGCTTCCCCAGGATATTAATAGTCTGCTTATCTATGCCCAGAATAGTTCGAATTCCCGACTGGTTATTGGTTTTTCCGGCCTGCTTTTAATCCTGATCAGTTTTTCTTTTGCCCAGATTATTTTAGGAAGGTTCCAGAGGGAAAAGACAATTGCCTTTGCTACTTCTAGCGGGCAGGTGACTATATCGCTTTCAGCCGTCGAGGATTTGATCCGCAGGCTGGCAGGGGTTATTCCGGAAGTGAAAGAGTTAAGGCCTAATGTGGTGGCCAACAAGAAAGGCATTATCGTAGATATGCGCATTATTTTGCGTTCAGAAGCAAATATCCCGGAGCTTACTTCCCGGTTGCAGGATATCACCAAATCTAAGATCCAGGAGATCTTAGGGCTGGAAGAACAGGTTATTATCAGGATCCACGTGGCCAAAATAACCCACGATGAGAAGGATAGCCGTAAAAGAAGGGATTACGACAAAGATGATCCGTCGGCAATACCGTTCAGCGGATACGGCAGGGTATAATAAGTCCAAATAGTTTTTTGTCCGGGATGTCTATGGCCCTTGTGCTTCGCGCAAGGATTTCGTTAGATTATTTTTGGGGTTCAGATTTCGCACAGCAAGTGCGCACTTGCCAATCATACATGGCATAGTGCATTAAACAAAAACAGAAGGAGATTGAAAATGGCAAGGATCGGTATTTTAACAGGTGGTGGTGATTGTCCAGGATTAAACCCGGTAATTCGAGCAGTGGTGCGTAAGGCTTTGCTTGAAGGTTATGAAATAGTAGGTGTCAAGAATGGCTGGAAAGGTCTGGTTGAGAATGATACCATGCCTTTAAATTTAAATACTGTTTCCGGGATACTCCCTAAAGGCGGGACTATCCTTGGTACCAGCCGTACTAATCCGTATAAAACTCAAGGTGACGTAGAAAGAGTTAAGGATAGCTTTAAGAAAATGGGTCTTGATGCCCTGGTTGCTGTCGGCGGCGAAGACACTCTGGGCGTTGCCTCTAAATTAGTTAAGGATGGCCTGCCGAATATAGTTGGAGTACCCAAGACCATAGACAATGATTTATCTGCTACTGATTATACCTTTGGTTTTGATACCGCTTTAAATGTTGCTACGGAGTGTATCGACCGCTTACATACTACGGCTGAAAGCCATCATCGGATTATCGTGGCTGAGGTGATGGGTAGGCATGCAGGTTGGATTGCCATTGAAGCTGGGATAGCCGGAGGGGCGGATGTTATTTTGATCCCGGAGATACCGATTGATATAGACGAGGTCTGTGAGATTATCAAGAAAAGGCACGCCAGAGGAAAGACTTTTAGTATTGTTGTAGTTGCCGAAGGCGCTCAGTTTAAGGATGGAGATATGGTTACCCAGGAGCAGAAGCTTGATGCTTTTGGTCATGTCCGCCTGGGAGGTATTGGAGAGAATCTGGCTTCTTTAATCGAGAAAAGGACTGGTTTTGAAACCAGGGTCAGTGTTTTAGGCCATATACAAAGAGGCGGTTCTCCCACTGCTTTTGACCGCGTATTAGGCACACGTTTAGGGGTAAAAGCGGTTGAGCTGATCAAGAACAAGAAATTCGGCAGGATGGTGGCTCTGGCCGGTATCAAGATTATTGACGTGCCGCTTGAAGATGCGGTAAAGGCTTTAAAGACCGTTGACATGGAGTTATATGACATTGCCAAAGTTTTCTTTGGGTAAGATGTAGGGGCACTCGGCGCTGCCACCCAACGCTTAAAGGAATTGCGTTGGTGTTGCCCTTGTGGGCAAAATTGCGCGGGTGTCCTCCAGGTGGAGGAAAAAATGCGCGAGAGAATCAAGGATATACTTTTAGAAAGTATCCAGGTTAAAGAAGAGATCCTGCGTAATCAGATCGATTCAATCTATGAGATTTCTCATCTCATGATAGATTGTCTTAAAAAAGACGGCAAGGTGATTGTTTTTGGTAATGGTGGTTCAGCCAGCGATAGCCAGCATATTGCTGCTGAGCTTGTCGGCCGGTTCAAGAAAGATCGTTCGGCATTGGCGGCAATCGCCTTGACTACCAATACTGCAATATTGACTTCTCTGGCAAATGACTATGGTTATGATGTGGTTTTTTCAAGGCAGGTAGAGGCTTTAGGCAAGAAGAATGATGTTGTGTTGGGCATATCTACCAGCGGTAAAGCAAAGAACGTAGCCTTAGGAATTAAGCAAGCCAAGAAAATGGGGATTAAAACCGTGGCCTTAAGTGGTGGTGACGGCGGAGAAATTGTGAAATTAGCGGATGTGTCTTTACTGGTTCCTTCTAAAATAACCGCCAGGATTCAGGAGGCGCACATTACTATTGCCCATATAATATGCGAAATGATCGAGCAAGAGCTTTGTCAGGAACAAAGATAAGTTCTCTTTCCGCTCTTAAGCGAAAAATTGAACGCCTTAAGAAAAACGGTAAGCGTATAGTCTTTACCAATGGCTGTTTTGATATCCTGCATTACGGCCATACTAAATACTTGCAGGATGCCCGGGCCAAAGGAGATTATTTGGTCGTCGGAGTTAATAGCGACTCTTCGATTAAAAAAATTAAAGGCAAGAACCGTCCGATTATCAATGAAACAGATCGTTTAAAGGTGGTTGAAGCGTTAGGGTGTGTAGATTTTGTAGTTTTGTTCAAAGAAACCAATCCGCTTAAAGTGATAATGGCGCTTAAGCCGGATATTTTGGTTAAGGGTTCGGATTGGAGTAAGAAAAAGATTATCGGAGCGGATTTTGTCGAAAGTTATGGCGGCAAGGTGCAAACCGTAAAGTTAGTCAATGGCCGTTCAACCAGTGCGATAATCAATAAGATCGCCTGTTTTTCTGGAGATAAATGACTTTTGCAATCCCCATTTGTCTATATGGAGGAAAAGGGGATGAAGGGCGTTAAGGTTTTACGGAAAAATAGCAATATCTATCGGATTATCGATGCCAACCTGAATCGGGTTAAAGAAGGGTTGCGCGTTTGTGAGGAGATAGCGCGTTTTGTTCTGGATAACCATAAGCTCACGGCGTCTTTTAAGCAAATCAGGCATGAGATTGACCGTGTAGCAAGGAAGGTTTATCCTGTTTCTGCGTTGCTCGGGGAGCGCAATAGCGGCGCTGATGTAGGCAGATTGAACTCCCGTGGAGAATTGCAACGTTCCAGTTGCCAAGATATTTTCCGGGCCAATATCCAGAGAGTAAAAGAATCCTTGCGCGTGCTCGAAGAATTCGCCAAATTAATCGACGAAAAGACGGCTTTATCTTTTAAAAGGCTCAGGTATAAAGTTTATGAAATCGAGAAAGATTCTTTTAAAAAAGTCTCTTCTTTACCTGATCATCGATAAACCGGGTTATGCAAAGCTGTCTTCTTGCGGGGTAGGGATAATCCAATTACGGGATAAGTTTTCTGCTAAATCGCAGGTATTAAAATCGGCGGTTAAGCTGTCCAAGCTTTTAAACGGGACTAAAACGCTCTTTATTGTCAACGATTATATCGATCTGGCTCTTTTGTCCGGCGCCGACGGCGTGCATCTGGGGCAGGGGGATCTTCCTCTGAAGCAGGCAAGGATTTTATTGGGAAAAGATAAGATTATCGGTATATCCTGTCATAGCCTTAAACAGGCTTTGAAAGCGCAAAAAGATGGTGCGGATTATATCGGTATCGGCCCGGTATATTCTACTGCCACTAAACCTGAATACAGGCCAATCGGGCTAAGGGTTTTGCGTCAGCTTAAGGGTAGGATAAGAATACCGTATTTTGCAATCGGCGATGTCAATGAAGCTAATTTAGGGCAAATCATCGCTTGTGGGGCTAAGCGGATTGCCGTAGCCCGGGCAATTCTAAAAGCGGATAATCCTGCTTGTGTGGCAAGCCGGTTATTTAAGAAAGTTAAAGAAAGCTATCTTAAGATAAAATGACCCAATTAGAATACGCAAAGAAAAATATAGTAACCGGGCTTATGCGTAAGGTCGCCCGTCTTGAAGGTGTCCGGCCAATCCAACTCATGCGGCTTATCCGGGCCGGCAAGGTGGTTATCCCTTTAAATATAAATCATAAAATCAGTAAACCTTGCGCCATAGGCAGTAGCCTCTCTACTAAAATCAACGCTAACCTCGGTACCTCTACCGATGAATCAAGCATTCCCGATGAAATTGAAAAACTTAAGGTTGCTATAGAACATGGTGCAGATGCGCTGATGGATTTGAGCGTGGGAGGGGATTTGAGTAAGATGAGGCGGGAAGTTCTAAAATTCTCAACTGTTCCCGTAGGTACTGTACCTGTCTATGAGGCGGCTGTCCGGGCCCAGAAAAAGAATAATAATTTTATCGAATTCAGCGCTGAGGATATTCTTGAAGTATTGAATGATCAGGCAAAACAGGGGGTGGATTTTTTTACCATTCATTGCGGCGTAACTCGGACAAGTCTTAAAGCCCTCAAGAAGCAAAAAAGGCTTATGGGCCTGGTTTCCCGGGGTGGAGCGATTATTGCTAATTGGATAAAATACCATAAAAAAGAAAATCCTTTTTATACTCATTTTGAACAAATCCTCGATATCGCTAATCAATATGATGTAACTTTAAGCCTGGGAGATGGTTTGAGGCCGGGTTCAATCTTAGATGCTACGGATAAAGCTCAGATTACGGAATTGAAGATTCTTGGTGCATTGGCAAAACGTGCCCAGGCAAGAGGGGTACAGGTTATGGTTGAGGGGCCCGGGCATGTTCCGTTGGATCAAATCAAGAAAAATATACTTTTGCAGAAAAAATATTGTAACGGGGCTCCTTTTTATGTGTTAGGCCCTTTAGTTACCGATGTTGCTCCCGGCTATGACCATATTACATCCGCGATCGGCGGTTCTTTAGCTGCCAGTTTTGGCGCAGATTTTCTTTGTTATGTAACTCCGGCTGAACATCTGCGTCATCCAACAGTAGAAGATGTGCGGGAAGGGGTCATTGCTTCACGGATTGCTGCTCATGCGGGAGATTTAGTTAAGCGCAGGGGTCTGGCTATAGGCTGGGATAGAGATATCTCCTCTGCCCGTAAAGCCAGGGATTGGAAAAAGCAGATCCAGCTTTCAATAAATCCTGAAAGAGCAAAACAGTATCGTTTATCCAGTAAGCCTGAATTTTCCGACGTATGCACAATGTGCGGGAAATATTGTTCGATCAAGCTGATGGAAGATTGCTCGAAGAAATAGTAGATTGAAGTACCAGTGTTACCCCGCCAATAGGAAAGGCGGGTACGCCGCTTTCTGCGGCGATTGCGCTGGTGCGCGCTTGGCAAGACAGCGTCCGACGCTGATAGGTATTGCGTCGATGCGCGATAGGTATCGCGGGTGTAATTCAGTGGTAGAATGGCAGCTTCCCAAGCTGCATATGGCGGTCCGATTCCGCTCACCCGCTATTAAATCAGTATTTAGTAGCTAGTATGTAGAATACAGGGTTGATGAAAAATATAATTTTTATTTTAATAGTTTTAATTGCAAGTGGCTGCGCGAGTGCCCCGACTTATACGGGTCCAAGGCCACCTGTTTCGCGCCAGGCGGTTAGCGGCTTGCAGCACCGCGTAGAACCCAAACAGACGCTTTGGAGGATATCCAAGATGTATAATGTAGATATCGATGATATCCTGCGGGCGAATAACATTTCGGAAGATGCAACTATTGAAATCGGCCAGGTATTGCTGATACCTAACCGTCTAAAGCCGCAAAGCGAAACGTTGTTTTCCAGCGGAGATGATTTTATCTGGCCTTTGAAAGGCAGGGTATTGGCTGGTTTTGGCGCCAACTATCAAAACTTGATCAATAAAGGGATAAATATCCAGGTTCCTTTAGAGGCCGATATACTTGCTTCGGGATCAGGAACAGTAGTTTTTTATGTAACTAACTTCGGTAATTTCGGCAAGACGTTGATTATTGACCATGGTAATGGCCTGCGGAGTGTTTATTGCCGGGCGTCAGAATTTTATGTAAGGCCGGGAGAGAATGTGCAAAGAGGTGCATTGATTGGTCGTATCAGTCCGACAGCCAAGGGCAAGAGCAACTATTTTCATTTTGAAATCCGTAAGCATTCTTTACCTCAGAATCCGCTTTTTTATCTAACATGATAAAAGATAAATTTTTTGACCGTAGAAATTATATAGAGATACTGGAGAAACGTATCGGCAGCCTTAAAGAAGGCTACCGGCAGAATATCGCCATTATCGGTGAAGAAAATGTCGGCAAAACAAGTATTCTCTCTAAATTTCTGGATAAGTTCTATGACCCGCGGATTATTACAGTTTACCTTGAGGTTAGGC
Source organism: Candidatus Omnitrophota bacterium (assembly GCA_028712505.1). Lineage (GTDB taxonomy): Bacteria > Omnitrophota > Gorgyraeia > Gygaellales > Profunditerraquicolaceae > UBA6249. The sequence goes on along the minus strand of JAQTQC010000014.1, from coordinate 24,054 downwards.
CTGAATCTTTCCAGGATTTTGCCAAAAGGTTTATCGGCGCCCTGCTTTACAACTTCCTTTTAAACAGCGGTTTGAATTTAAAGGAGGACCTGGACTTTTTGGTTTCCAAATCTGCCGCCTACATTCCCAATACTGCGCTTAAGATAAATTTCATACTGAATGAGCTTTCGCGCAGGAAGAAAACTAACATCATCCCTGAGCTTTTCAACCTTCCGGAATTGATCCATCAGGAAACAGGTAAATTTACCGTTCTGTTCTTGGATGAATTCCATAATCTGGAGAATATCGGGGTTAAGAATTTATACCGGGATTGGAGCAAACTGCTTATCCTGCAGAAAAATACCTTGTATGCCATAACCAGTTCGATGATGTTCAAAACCAGGGTCATCCTTTCCAAGCAGCTTTCTCTGTTATTCGGAAATTTTGAAGTTATTAATGTTGAGCCTTTTGATATGCATACCAGCGGCCGCTACCTCGACCAGCGGATTCCGGGTTTAAAAATGAATCCGGGGTTGAAAGATTTCATAATTAACTTTACCGGCGGTTATCCGCTTTACCTGGAGCTCATATCCGATGCATTGGCTGCCAGAAGCGGGGATACCCGGGTTAATCTTGCCGATATACTCGAAGGCTTGTTGTTCGATACCTCAGGAATACTTAACCAGAGGTTCTCCAATTATCTAAAACGTTTCTTGGATGCTTCCGCCAGCAATGATTACATCTCTATATTGTATTTAGCCGCCAGTGGTCGTAACCGGATCAAGGATATTGCTCACATTTTGCATAAGCAGAAGACAGAATTGAACTGCCGGATTAACTACCTTTTGGAACTTGATGCTATTACCCGCAGCGGTGATTTTCTTAAAGTCAGCGATCGCCTGTTTGCCTATTGGATGCGTTTTGTTTATCAGGAAAAGATGCGTTCTCTTTCGTATGACGCCAAGAGTCAGAAAGAAAAATTCCATGATAGTATTGAGGAGTTGATCCAGGAGTTTTTAAATCAGTCGCAGAAGCCGCTCTCTAACCGCGTATCTGAACTGTTACAGCTGTTTGAGGATGACCTTATGCAGATTGAGCGAAAAAAAATCAGACTTAATCATTTCCGCGAGGTAAAACCGCTGGCATTTAACTACCGGTTCTTGAAAGACGGCTTATTGGGCCGATCCAGCGATTCTTTGTGGATTATGGCGATTAAGACAGATGCACTTACTGAGCAGGATATCGCTGAGTTTTCCCGGGAATGCAAGAAATACCACCACAAGTCACAGCGTAAGATTATTGTCAGCTTAAAAGAGATTGATCCTAACGCCAGACTTCGGGCCCTGGAAGAAAAAGTCTGGACCTGGGATCTGAATAATTTAAACCAGATCTTGGATTTATTTTCAAAACCACGGGTGATTGCATGAAAATAGGCGTTATCTCGGATACTCATATTGCGGATAAAGATGAGCATATCCCCAGGATCATACTTGATGTTTTCAAACAGATGGACATGGTTTTGCATGCCGGGGATATGGTAGATTTGCGAGTAATCGATGAGTTGAGGTCTGTCTGCCCCAAGGTAATTGCCGTAGCCGGGAATATGGACCAGGAAGCGGTAAAAAATAAATACCCGGTTAAAGAGATCATCGAGGTCTCAGGTTATAAAATCGGCCTTATGCATGGCAGCGGAGCTCCTTTAAATCTGGTCGATCTGTTAAAAGGAGCATTTAAAGAGGATAAACCCGATATCATTGTTTTCGGGCATTCGCATAAACCGATGAATGAATTTATAGGCAGTGTTTTGTTTTTTAATCCCGGCAGCGCCACGGATTTTACTGCGGAATATAACTCTTACGGTATAATTGAATTAGCCGGAGAGATCAATGCCAGGATAATCAAGATTTAAAGAATGGATAAACTTTGGGCTCCCTGGAGGATTAATTATGTAAGTGCCAAAACTAAAGGCAAGGGGTGTATTTTCTGTAAGGCCAAGAAAGATGCCTCTTCTGAGCATGTAATTTTTAAAACCAAGTTCAGCGTTGTTATGCTGAATATCTATCCCTATAATAACGGGCATCTTTTAGTTGCTCCCTTAAGGCATATCCGCGATATATCCCAATTGACCCAGGAAGAGACCGTAGATTTGTTTAAATGTTTAAATAGGGCAAAGTTACTTTTACAAAAAGTATTGAAGCCACAAGGTTATAATATAGGTTTCAACCTTACCCGCTCTGCCGGCGCCGGAATTACGGGGCACTTGCATATGCATATTGTCCCGCGTTGGATAGGCGATACTAATTTTATGCCGGTTATTGCGGGCACTAAGATTATTTCACAATCCCTGGATGAATTAGCCAGGTGTTTAAAAAATGCCGATAAATAAAATCAAAGAATTTGAAGACAGGTTTCTTGCTCCCTACGCTGTTAAGAGTTGTAATTCCCTCGGTCGCAAACATAAAGAGGAGGAACATTCCTATCGTTCCTGTTATCAACGTGACCGTGATCGGATTATCCATTCTGCCGCTTTCCGGAGACTAGAGTACAAGACCCAGGTTTTTGTTAATCATGAAGGGGATTATTACCGGACCAGGCTTACCCATAGTATTGAAGTTGCTCAAATTGCCCGGACCATTGCCTGGGCATTGCGTCTGAATACGGATCTAACTGAAGCAATTTCCCTGGCCCATGATTTAGGGCATACTCCCTTTGGCCATTCCGGCGAAGAAGTCCTTAATGAACTGATGGCTAAATGTGGAGGGTTTAACCATAATCTCCAAGGGTTAAGAGTGGTAGATTTTCTGGAGGAACGTTATCCGAATTTCTTAGGTTTGAACTTAAGCTGGGAAGTAAGGGAGGGGATAGTCAAGCATTCTTCAGTTTTTGATATCGCGGTTAAGATCAAAGAATTCTTTCCCGAAAAGATGCCTTCACTGGAAACCCAGTTAGTGGATGCCGCGGATGAAATCGCTTATGATAATCATGATCTGGATGACGGCCTGACTTCAGGGTTGATCAAGGAAAAGGATTTAGAAGGGCTGGAGATCTGGGAGAAAATAAATCGCAAAATTAACCAGAAATATGGTAAAATTGACCTTACCAAACGTAAGTACCTGGTTGTCCGCGGTTTAATTGATTTGCAGGTTACAGATTTGATCCAGCATACCCAGGATGTAATCAGCCGGCTTAAGATTAAGAATTATGCTGACCTGCGTAAAATTAGCTATAGGCTGGTGGATTTCAGCAAAGAGATCAAGCAATTAAGAAAACCGCTGCGGCAGTTCCTTATGCAGAAGCTTTACCATCATTACCGGGTTGTGCGCATGAGCATTAAAGCCAAGCGTTTTATCCGGGAGCTTTTTTGTGAGTATGCAGCTCGGCCCAAGCAGTTGCCTTCTGAGGTGCAGCTGAGAATTCCTGAGGAAGGAGTAAAGCGCGTAGTCTGTGATTATATAGCTGGCATGACTGACCGCTATTGTTTAGATGAGTATAAGAAATTATTCAACCCCTACGAAAAAGTATAGATTTTTAGTGTCTGCGGTACACAGTATTTACCGCTTGCTGAACTCTACCTATGAGCTCAAAGAATTAACCAGCCGCATGGGCAGGTTGTTCTGCCAGTTCTTTAATGCCCAATATTGCCTGATTGTTTTGCTCGATTCGAATAAGAAATATTCCAGCATTAAGTGTTTGATCAAAGATAACAAGAAACTGATTGTCGATAGGAAAACAAGGATTAGCGGCAGGATTGAAGAGAATATTGTAAAGACTGCCTCGGCAATCAGGAAAGGCGGACTGCTCGGCGTACCACTTATCTGTGAAGATGTGTTGGGTTTTATCATTATAAAACGCACTAAAGTGGCCCAGCCCTTTGATAAGTTTGATCAGGAAATGCTGATGAATATGGCGGAGCAGGCGGTAATCGGGATTAAGAATCTGCAGCTTTATGATGAGCAACAAAAAATAGTCTTTGGCAGTATAAAATCGCTGGTAACTTTATTGGATACCCGTGTGCCTCGCGAATATACGCATTCTCCGCATTTCAGTAAGTTAGTTTGTGCTTTGGGTTGTGAACTGCATTTAGGGGAGAAGCAGGTTGAAAGCTTAAAATATGCCAGTCTTCTGCATGATACCGGCAAGATCGATATCCCGGCTGAGATATTGACTAAGACCACCAAACTTACCGATGAAGAATATGATATTATAAAAAAACATCCGGTTAAGGGTGCGCAGATATTGCGGCCTTTACAGATTTTACGCCCGGTCATCCCGATTATTATGCACCATCATGAGAAATACAACGGTACGGGTTATCCATCGCATCTTAAGGGTGGACAGATTCCTTTATGTGCCCGGATTATGTCTGTGGCGGATGCTTTTGAGGCAATGGTTTACGGCCGGCCATACCGGCAGAGGATGGATATTGACTCTGCGCTTAAAGAAATAAAGAAAAAAAGCGGTACTCAATTTGATCCGAAGATCGTCGAAGCCTTCTTAAAGGTGATTAAGAAATTCAATAAAAGAATTTACTTGCAACAGGATAAGTCTTAGATATAATATTGCGCCATGGCAGAAAAACAAGATTATTCGCAAAGCGAGCTTTTTACCCAGGAATTGGATAACGGCCAATTTAAGCCGCGTATCCGCAGCAATCCGTTTTTTACGCGTTTCCGCGGGTATGAGAAGGCGCTGCTTTTGATTATGGGGCTGGTGTTGTTGAGTATAATTTCTTTTTCCTTGGGGGTAGAAAAAGGCAGGCATAGCGCCTTAGTCTCAAATAAGAGTATCGAGCAGGTAAGCTACACTATTCAGGTAGGGGCTTTTAAGAACAAGAATCTCGCTTTGCGTCAGGCTCAAGTCTTGGCAAAAAGGGGGCTGGCTCCGTTGGCTTTTGTAAAAGGAAGTTACATTATTTTGTGCGTAGGCAAATTTTCTAATCAAGAGAGCGCGCAACCTTTGCTTAATCAATTGCAGAGAACCTACGCTGGTTGCCGCATAAGGAGGTTATAAAACCATGTCAATTCATCCGTCATTAGTTCTCTCGGAAAAAGACAAGATGTCCCGTTCAGTATTAAAGCGTACTGAACGTATCAGACAGATGCATGAAAAGGGAAAATGGAAAGAGGGCGATTCAGTTTACGGTCTGCCGAAGATCAAGACCTTGAAGATCAAGATCAAGAAAGAAAAAGCGGTTAAGGCTGAAACTACTGCTGAAGGCGGAGCCTCGGCAGCCGGAGCAGCGCCAGCGGCAAAAGATGCCAAAGCTGCATCTAAAGCCCAAGATAAGAAATGAAATACAGCATAAATGCAGCCAAACTCTAAGTACAAGACAATATTATTTGTTTTTCTGCTGAGTTTAATTTTCCCGGGACTTGTCTTTGCCGAAGGTTTTATCGCATTCACCGGGCAGATTAACGCAAATGATGTCAATGTCCGCGTTGATGCTACGGTAAGTTCAAGAGTTGCCTGTACTCTTGAGAAGGGCAAGCTGGTAGAGGTTATCTCCGAGGCGTATGATTGGTACAAGATACGTCTTCCTAAGGAGGTCCCTTCTTATATAAAGAAGGAGTTTGTGGAATGCATTGATCGGGTTCCTGAGAAGTGTTCTAATGCTAAGGTGATCGCTAGTAAGGTAAATATCCGCCTTGGTCCGGGGGAGTCGTTTTGGATTCTTGGGCAGGTTGATAAATCAACCATAGTCAATATTATCCAGGATGAAGGGGGCTGGTACAAGATTGAGCCGGTACATCAGAGCTACGGTTGGGTAAATAAGAAGTTTGTCAATAAAGAAATAGTTATTTTGGAAAAAGTTTCTCCTGAAGCTGAAGATAGATCCGCGGGTACTCTTGTTGCGGCGATGCCTAAAGAATCCGATCAAATAACCGTCGAGGGTACAGTCAGTCCTTATGGGGTGGTTTTATGGCGCAAAGCAACTCATAAATTGGTTACTGCTGAGAAGAAAACCTATTTTCTAAAAGGTAACCGAAAAGGGCTGAACAGTCTTAATTACAGCAAAGTCAAGGTTACCGGTAAAATAATTAACCCGCAGAATAGTAAATATCCGATTATCGAAGCAGCTGTTATTGAGGTCTTGAATTGAGTTTTCTGCAATTGGTAATTTCATTCGCGATATCCTTTTCCCTCTTATTGATTGCTATGACTGTGCATGAATTTGCCCATGGCTTGACAGCTTATAAGCTGGGGGATTCTACAGCCAGGTTTTCCGGCCGGCTTACCTTAAATCCTTTGGCGCATATCGATTTCTTCTGGACCATACTCCTGCCGCTTGCGCTTTTCCTATCCAGTTCCGGGCATTTTGTCTTTGGGGCCGCCAAACCCGTGCCTATAAATTATCAGGCATTAAAAAACCCCAAAAGGGATATTATCTGGATTGGTCTAAGCGGGCCGTTGGCCAATTTAATCCTTGCTTTTATTATCGCCCAGGTGTTGAAATTTATCCCCCTCTCAGGTATCCCTTTTTACCTGCTCCTGAACTTACTTTTAATAAATGTTGTTTTGGCTTTATTCAACCTGATCCCGATACCTCCATTAGACGGGTCCCGGGTACTGATGGGATTGCTGCCGGAGCCCCTTTTGCAACAATACATCAGTTTTGAGCGCTATGGTTTTATTATCCTTTTTGCGTTTATCTTCTTGGGGGCATTAGATCGATTTCTCTGGCCGATGGTATCATTGGTAATCAGGCTTATGGGGGTAAGTGCTTAAGATGCGTAAAATAAAAGTAGATTTGGGCAAGCGTTCTTACGATATAGTGATCGGTAAGTCGATCCTGGATAAATTGGCCGCGTATTTGCGCAAGCTAAATATCGGAGAAGACGCCTATATTATTACCAATACTTTCTTGAAAGATAAATACGGCGCGGGCCTGTTGAAAGTTTTAGAGGCTGGGGGTTTTAGCTGCCGTTTTAAGGTGGTCCCTGACAGTGAAAAAAGCAAGTCGTTAGAAAACGCCGGGCGGGTAATTAAAGATCTGGCTCAGTTTGACCAGAGGAGAAAAGTTTTTATTATTGCTTTTGGCGGCGGGGTAGTGGGGGATTTAGCGGGGTTTGTCGCTTCAGTGTATAAACGGGGAATTCCCTATGTACAAGTTCCTACGACTTTGTTGGCTCAGGTGGATTCGGCTATCGGAGGTAAAACTGCGATAGATCTGGATTTAGGCAAGAACTTAGTCGGGGCTTTTTATCAACCCAGGATGGTATTCAGTGAGATTGATTTTTTGAAGTCTTTGGATAGACGACAGGTTGCCTCGGGAATGGCAGAAGTAATTAAGTATGCTATTATTAAGGATAGTGATTTGTTCTGTTACCTGGAAAATAAACACGAAAATATCTCTTCGCTTAAGCCTGCAGCGTTAGAGAGGATTATTGGCGTTTGTAGCGGAATCAAGGCGGTAATTGCCGGCCGCGATGAAAAAGAAACCTTGGGTTTGAGGACAATTTTAAATTTTGGACATACATTCGGCCATGCGATTGAATCCGCCTGTGGTTATAAAGGTTATAATCACGGCGAGGCAGTGGGTCTAGGTATGATAGCGGCTTCAGATTTAAGTTATAGATTGGGTTTTATCGATAAGAAGCTGGTCCTGCGCATCGAGAACTTAATAAAGCTTTACCGTCTGCCTGTAAAACTGAAGGGTGCATCTATGCAGAGAATTATCAATTCCTTTTATCATGATAAGAAATTTGTTGGTAAGCAAAATCGACTGGTCTTGGTCCGCGGGATTGCCAAGCCTGTGGTTGTCCGCGGTATTGCGTTGGATTTGATAAAAGAGGCGATTGGAAGAATCGCCTGATGTTCATCTGCCGATTGAGAGGGAAATAGTTTTTCCCTCGTTGTTTAACTCTACGGTATTTTCGGTTATTTTCTCTACTTTTACGCCTTCAATCGAGTCTCCTTCTTTTGCAATCTGACTGTTTATTATAGCGTAACCTTTATTGTCGGAGAGAAATATTCCGTTTAAAATGAATTTCTTTTCCGGTTTCTCCTGTTCTTCAGGCTTAATCGCAGATAAGGGCTGGCCGATTTGTATTTGTTTTTCCGATATAGAGGCTGTTTTTACAGGGGGTTCGGCCAGGGCAGGTTTCTCGACTTTACTTTTGATGAGGCTGAATATTAAGCTGCTCAGGAATAACCCGACAATAAAAATTAATAAATAAAAGAGGTAAGGTTTCCGCCCCGGTTTTTTATTCCCGCCGTCTGTTCCTTGGATTGAATTCTTTTGGATAGATTCCTCGGTTTTCTTTAACGCTTCGTTGATTATGCTCATAAATTATCCTGCACTGAGAGAATAGTTTCCTAGTTCATCAAGGCACCTTTTTATAATATCGAGGTCTATACGATTGGTTTCGGTAACAAAACCTGCCAGAAGGGCGCGGTCGCAGGCCATATTGATCAATCTCGGGGTGCCTGCGGAAAAACGGCTTATTGCATTAATCGCTTCATCGCTGAATTCAATTTTACCTTTAGAGCCGGCTACCCTAAGGCGGTGGTCTATATAGGTCTTTATTTCATCGTCATCAAGCGGGCCGATATGGTATTTGACCATTATCCTTTGGCGTAGTTGTCTTAAATCGTATAGATTGATCCGGTTGTTTAATTCCGGCTGGCCGACCAGGATTACCTGTAAGAGTTTATCTTTTTCGGTTTCTAAATTTGAAAGCAGGCGGATTTGTTCAAGCAGATTTGGATTTAAATTCTGCGCTTCATCAACAATAAGTACCAAGTTGTTTCCCGCTCTTGATTCGCGCAGCAGGAAATTATTTAATTCCCAGACCATATCCAGCTTAGTGTTGGTTTTAGAAGAAATCCCGAAGTCTTTAAGAATTGATTCCAAAAGCTGGATTTCTGAGAAATCGGGATTCAAAATAAAAGCCGTTTTAATATTTTTGCCTATATGGTTTAAGAAGAAACGGCAGATGGTTGTTTTACCAGTGCCAATTTCGCCGGTCAGGAGGATTATTCCTTTTCTTTGGGTGACCCCGTAAACCAGATGAGATATCGCTTCTTTATGCCCTTTACTGGAGAAGAAGAAGGCGGGATCACTGGTAACATTAAAAGGTCTTTCTTTTAATCCGTAGAATTGGCAATACATTGTTTCACCTCTGGGTTATTATATCAGGAAAGCAAAGTTTGTAAAGTATTGACATCTTTACGAATATGTGATATATTTCCAGCTTAAGAGGTAAGAAAATAGCCACGGCTGCCTCGAAAATAAAAGGCACTAATGGCAATTTTAGCAAAAGCAAAAGAAAATCGAATTTTCCCCCGGGTAGGTTTTTATTCGCAAATACGTTACCAGCTCAGAGGCAAGCAGAATTTTGATAATGTTCTTGGTAATGATATTAGCTGCGGCGGCCTGAGGTTTACCAGCGAAAAATTCATTCCAGTTTCTACCCTGCTAATGCTGGAAATCAATGTTTTAAACCGCGTACTCCGGCCTTTTGGCAAGGTGGCTTGGTCAATGCCTGTGGCACATTCCGACCGTAATCAGACGGGAGTGGAATTTATTGAATTTGATAAATTGGAAAAGAATTATTTAAGGGATTTTGTGGATTTACAACTGGAGTAATCCGTAACCAAGATGAAAGGAAAATCATAATGGCACCTGAAGCAGCTAAAGAAGCTCAAGCGGAAGCAAAACCAAAGGCAGAGAAACAAACTAACTGCCCGGCTTGTAATAAGTTGATCAAGAAACTGAAGAAGTATTATCGTGACGGGAAATTTTATTGCAGCAAGAAATGCTGGCGTGCTTTTATCGTTAAATCTAAAGCCTCAGCCGCAGAAGAGAAAAAATAATGAAGACTGTTGGGGAACGCAGGGTACATCCGCGTTTAGAGCATAAGCTGCCGTTTAATGTTGCGGTAAACGGATATGATTTCTCTACTACCACTCATAATATAAGTTGCGTGGGTGCCTATTGCCACCTGAATAAATATATACCGCCTTTTACCAAGATTTCCGTCAAACTAAGCCTTCCTATCAAGGGTAGACCCCAGAAAAATACGATTGTTGAGTGCAAAGGGGTGGTAGTAAGGAGCGAAGATGAAAATAGGGGCGGGTTCAATATCGCCATTTTCTTTAATCAGATGCGCGGCGAACAGCGTAAGAAAATATCTGCGTATATAAGCCAGTTCTTGCCTTAATTGCTATTGGGAAAAATAAGAAGATATAATCGGCGGGTCAGACTTATCACAGGCTTCATCTATAAGGATGAAGCTTTTTTTATTAAATCCAGAGATAATCTGAAAAGAAGATTCGGCAGGGTCGATTTTGAATCTCCGGAGGTGGATTTTAATTACACCGCTTATTATGAAAAGGAGATGGGAGCCGGTTTAAAGAGGAGATTCATCAGTTTTAGCAAGCTTGTCCCCATGCAGGACCTATACCGGATTAAGCTTTATACTAACAGGCTGGAGTCAAGATTCCTGGACTCTGGGAAGCGTCGGGTAAATATTGACCCGGGGTATCTGGATTTGGCAAAACTGGTGCTTGCCTCAACTAAAGATTACAGTCACAGGATATATCTGCGTAAAGGTATCTTTGCCGAAATAACATTGAGTTACCGCAATAATTCGTTTACCCCTAACGATTGGACTTATCCGGATTACCGCAGCAAGGAGTATATAGATATCTTTAATCAGATCAGAGAGCTTTATGTTTTTTAAAGTGAAGAAGATAATGCTATTTGTTTTGATCTTTGTTTTGATTCTTTTAGGTGGCTGTACCACTATTTATAATCCAGCTACCGGACGCAAGGAGAGTTTTTTCATTGACACCAAGACCGAGGCCGTCCTAGGCAAAGATATGGCAAAAGAGATTGACCGCGAAATGAAGTTGTCCGGCGACCCTATGGTGTTGGAACGTTTGGAGAAAATCGGTAAAAGAGTTGCTGCGGTATCTGACCGTACGGATGTCAGCTATTCTTTTAACGTAGTAGAGGAAAAAGAGTTTAACGCCTTTGCTATACCTGGAGGCGGTATTTATGTCAATAGCGGCCTCTTGCTTGCGGCTAATGATGATGAATTAGCTGCAGTGGTTGCTCATGAAGTCGGACATATTGCCGCGCGCCACAGCGTAAAACGCCTGCAGGCAGCATTAGGATACCAATTGTTGAGTTCCATCGCTTTAGGGGTTAGCGGAGAGGATAAAGTTTTGCAGGCGGTGGACGTGGTTTTTGGCGTAGTGACTTTAGGCTATAGTCGTAAAGACGAATATCTGGCAGACAGGTTGGGTGTTAAATATTCAAAGCTAGCCGGATTCAATCCCCAGGGAATGGTTACCTTTTTCCAGAAACTTAAACAGGAGGGAAAAAGCTCAAGTTTTAATTTAGTCTTCTTGAGTTCTCACCCCCCTATAGACGAGCGGATCAAAGAGGCTGGCAAAGAAATCGCCTTGGTCCGTTAACTTATGTTAAATTACCCTTCCTATCTTAACTCAAGCAAGAGTGGCAAGTTAAAAACGCTTACCGAGAGACTTTTTGACAGTCTTGAGTCTTGCATATTATGCCCCCGGAATTGCAAAGTCAATCGCCTGGAGAATCAAACTGGATTCTGTAAAACTGTTAGGTTGCCTAAGATTTACAGTTTTATGTGCCATCATGGAGAAGAACCTCCTGTTTCGGGGAAAAGGGGGAGCGGGACGATATTCTTCAGTCATTGCAATATGGGTTGTGTTTACTGCCAGAATTACGAATTCAGCCAATTGGGTAAGGGTAGGGAGTATGAGTTTGTGGATTTGGCACGGATAATGCTCAGTTTACAGGAATCAGGATGTCATAATATTAATCTGGTGACGCCGACGCATGTTTTACCGCAGATACTTAAGGCCCTAGAAATAGCTATCGAGGGAGGGCTAAATATCCCGTTAGTTTATAATACTAGCGGGTATGAATCAGTTAAAACCCTGGAATTGCTTGAGGGGGTAGTTGATATATACCTTGCGGATATGCGTTATGCTGACAATATGATGTCTCAGAAGTTTTCGCAAGCCCCGGATTATCCGGAACGCAACCGGGAGGCGGTAAAAGAAATGCAGCGTCAGGTGGGGATAGCGGAATTTGATCAAGAGGGATTGATCAAGAAGGGCCTGATCATAAGGCATCTGGTATTACCGAATCAGGTTTCTGGTACGGATAAGATTATGCAGTTTATTGCCAGGGATATTTCTGAGGATACCTATATCAGCTTGATGAGCCAGTACCTACCCTATTATCGGGCTTCTCATTATCCCGAAATCAGCCGCAGGCTTAAGAATGATGAATATGAAGAAGCAAAAAAGATATTGGAAAAATATAATCTGCTCAATGGCTGGATCCAGGAGTCTTATGGGTCAGAGCGTTTTGCCGGAGTAAATATCAAGCCCCTTTAAATATGCATAGAAGTCCGTTTCTTAAAGAAGCGATAAACTTTATCTTTGCCAAGCTGTTTAAGATTAATGATTCTGCGCAGAAGATTGCCTTGGGAGTTGGTTTAGGAATATTCTCCGGATTTATTCCCGGGACCGGGCCGGTTGCCGCATTATTCCTGGCATTTGTTTTCCGCGCCAACCGCGCTGCCGCCTTGTTAGGGAGTATTGTTACGAATACCTGGCTGAGTATTATAACTTTTGCCTTGGCGGTGAGAGTTGGATCTGCAGCGCTTAACCGGCATTGGCAGGAGGTTTATCAAAAGGCTCAGGGCCTGATCCATAATTTCCATTGGGGTAATTTTTTGAAGTTTTCCTTTTCGGATATTATTTTACCGGTTGTTCTCGGGTATCTGATGATTGGTTTATTTTTAGGATTGGCCAGTTATCTGGCGGTGCTCTTGATAACCAGGAGGGTGCTGCATAAAAATTGACCTTTTGTATAAAATTTAAGGCCGGCGTATTTTTAGATAGGGTTCTCTGGCTTTTTAAGCTTGCTAAAAATAAAATTAGGAGTTAGAATAAATACAAATTTAAAATTAGGGGAGGATTCAATGAAAAAGTTAGTTTTGTTGCGTCACGGAGAAAGTACTTGGAATAGAGAGAACCGTTTTACCGGCTGGACCGATGTTGATTTATCCGGACAGGGGATACAGGAAGCCAAGAAAGCGGGGGAGGTGCTTAAAAAGGAAGGCTTTATTTTTGATCTGGCTTTTACTTCTGTATTAAAAAGGGCTATCCGCACCCTATGGCTTACGCTTGATGAAATGGACCTGATGTGGATACCGGTTTACAATTCCTGGAGGCTTAATGAAAGGCATTACGGGGCTTTGCAGGGTTTAAATAAATCCGAGACTGCGGCAAAATACGGAGATGATCAGGTTTTGATATGGAGAAGAAGTTATGATGTGCCTCCGATGGCGTTGGATAAAGATGACCCGCGTTTTCCGGGCAATGACCCCCGGTATAAAGATCTTAAACCCCGGGAAATTCCTCTTACCGAATGTTTGAAAGATACAGTAGAGCGTTTTTTACCATATTGGCATAAGACTATAGCCCCGGCTGTTAAAAGTGGCAAGCGGGTGATTATTGCCGCCCACGGAAATTCCCTGCGGGCTTTAGTCAAATACCTGGATAATATTTCAGATGATAAAATAGTTAACCTGAATATCCCTACGGCAATGCCCCTGGTTTATGAACTAGAGGATAACTTGAAACCGATCAAAAGCTATTACTTGGGCGATCCCGAAGCAGTGAAGAAGGCTATGGATGCAGTGGCAAACCAAGGCAAGGCGAAATAATCCTTTTGCTGTTTAATCCGGGAGGTGTGTATATGGCAGTTAAAAAGATAGGCGAAAAATACAGGTGTAATGTTTGCGGTAATGAAGTTGTAGTAACTAAGGTTGGCGGAGGAGAATTGGTTTGTTGTGGCAAACCGATGGAAGAACTGAAGGACAAATAAGGGGATGGATAATGAATAAATCGATCAAGGGTACGAAAACAGAACAAAATTTACTTAAAGCCTTTGCCGGTGAATCCCAAGCACGCACCCGTTATACGTATTTCTCGTCGGTTGCTAAGAAGGAAGGCCTGGTGCAGATATCCAATATATTTATGGAGACTGCGGAAAACGAAAAGGAACATGCCAAAGTGTTTTTTAAATATCTTGAGGGAGGAGATGTGGAGATTACTGCATCTTATCCTGCCGGGATGATCAAGAACACAAAGGCAAATTTAGAAGAAGCGGCAGCCGGTGAAAATACGGAGTGGACTACGCTTTATGCTGATTTCGCTAAGGTAGCCAAAGACGAAGGTTTCCCGGATGTGGCTCGTTCATTTGAACAGATAGCTAAAGTTGAGAAATTTCATGAATCCCGTTACCGCAGGTTAATTGAAAATATCTTTAATGGTGAGGTATTTAAGAAAAAGACGGTTGTAAAATGGCACTGCGCTAATTGCGGTTATGTCTTTGAAGGTGCTGAGGCGCCTGAGGAGTGTCCTTCCTGCAAACATCCGCAGGCATATTTTGAGGTCCTTGCTGAGAATTACTGATATTGTTGCTGGTCCGAGATTGTCCCGATGTCCAAGAATTTATTAACAATCTTTTGTGTTTTACTGTTTCTTTTTCTGGTGATTAACGCGCAGGGAGGATCAAGTATGAGATTGTCCAGCCCGGAATTTGAGCATAATCGATATATCCCCCGGAAATTCACCTGCCAGGGGCAGAAAATAAACCCGGCGTTGATTATTGATGCCATTCCTTCCCAGGCTAAGAGTCTGGCCTTGGTTGTGGAAGACCCGGATGCCGTAGGAGGTAATTTTGTACATTGGATAGTTTATAATATCCCTATCGTCGGCCGCATAGAAGAAGATGCTATACCTGGCAAGCAAGGGGTTAATTCTTTGGGTGGGTTGGGTTATGTCAGCCCTTGTCCTCCGACAGGGACGCATCGTTATTTCTTTAAGATTTATGCTCTGGATGCGATGTTGGATTGTGATGAAGGGTTAAGCAAGCCTGAGCTGGAAAAGGAAATTTCTGCGCATTTATTGGATAAGTCCGAGCTGATCGGCCTATTTCAGAAGAAGTAAGTAATATGGCTTGGCATGTCTATATCATTAAGTGTAAGGATAACCTGCTTTATACCGGGATTACCAAAGATTTAGAGCGTAGAGTCAAAGAACATAACAGCGGCAATGGCTGTAAATTTACTAAATATAGGGCGCCGGTTGAACTGATGTATTGCGAGAGAGCTAAAAACAGGTCCCTGGCATTAATCAGGGAAGCCAAGATCAAACGTTTTAGCCGCCTAAAGAAATTAGAGTTATTTAAGGGAGATTAAGCATGGCAAGCTTTTCTTTTGATATTGTTTCTGAGGTGGATCTGCAGGAAGTGGATAATGCGGTAAATCAGGCAGCCAAAGAATTGTCCCAACGTTATGATTTCAAGAACAGCAAATCCTCGCTGGTATTTGATCGTAAAGAAAAAAAGATCACTTTAATTGCTGATGATGATTTTAAATTGCGCGCGCTGACGGATATCCTGGAAACACGTTTAGCTAAAAGAGGCGTCTCGATCAAGGCGTTTAAATTCAGCGAGCCGGAAAAGGCCTTCGAAGGTTACCTGCGTCAGGTGGTAGAAATCTGTATGGGCATTGACAAAGAAAGGGCAAAAGAATTAACTGCTGTTATCAAAGGGCTGGGTTTGAAAGTGCAGGTCCAGATTGAAGGGGAGAAGATTAAAGTAAGCTCAGCTCAAAAGGATGAGTTGCAGGCGGTTATTACACATCTGCGCGGATTGAATTTTCCCCTTCCGCTTAGTTTTTGTAATTACCGGTAAACGGACTGCTAAAAACAAGTTTAATATATCGATGGTTGTGTTATAATATCAGAATAACTGAAAGGACAAAGCAATGATTAACTTTAGTAAAATTCTGGCCCTAATCTTATGTTTTGGGTTGTTTGGTTTTATAAAGGGATTTGCCCAACAGCCTCAGGTACAACATATCAGCAGTCCGGTATTTTCAGAAATAGACCAGGATCAGAATGGTTTTATTTCTGCTTCTGAGATGCAGGACTATCAGCAACGAAGATTTAATGAATTAGATAAAGACAAGAGTGGGCATCTTGACCAGGAAGAATTGATTTCTGACAAGACTAAGATGCATCAAGCAGCGGACAGGGATAATGACAATAAAGTCACCCCTCAGGAATCCGACACGCAGTTCAAGGAGTATTTTCAGCAGATGGATAAAAATAAGGACAATCAGATCTCCGAAGCAGAATATACGGATTACTGGAAATTGATATATAGATTCTAAAAAGGAGAAGCCTGCCAGTTCTTTAAGAAATCCTTCTTTGCAGAAGATTCAAGAAACCAGCCTAAATAAAGAAACCAATAAAATCAGATGATTTCGGTAAATAACCTATCTTTACAATTCGGGCAGCGCAAGCTTTTTTCCAATGTAAATATTACTTTTTCCGCAGGAAATTGCTATGGTTTGATCGGCGCCAATGGTTCAGGGAAATCTACCTTCCTGAAGATTCTTTCCGGAGAAGTTGAATCGACTACCGGCGAGGTTGAGATCTTTTCAGGGAAAAGGCTCTCGATGCTCAGGCAAGATCAGTTTGCTTTTGACGAGTATATTGTATTGACCACGGTTATCATGGGGCATAAGAAACTTTATGAAATCATGATTGAAAAAGATAAGCTGTATTCTAAAACACCTTTTACGGATGCCGATGGGATACGCGCTTCGGAGTTGGAAGGGGAATTTGCTGAGTTGGAAGGTTGGAACGCGGAATCCGATGCGGCCAAGCTTTTAAGTGAATTAGGTATTGAGGAATCGCTGCATACAGTACAGATGAAGCAGCTGGAAGCCGGACAGAAAATGCGCGTATTATTAGCCCAGGCATTATTCGGGAATCCGGATATCCTTCTTTTGGATGAGCCTACGAACTATCTGGATGTCGAGTCAAGTATGTGGCTGGAGGAGTTTTTGTGTAACTTTGAGAATACCGCGATTATTGTTTCGCATGACCGGCATTTCCTGGATAAGGTCTGTACCCATATTGCGGATATTGATTTTGGAAAGATCCACCTCTATCCGGGAAATTATACTTTTTGGGCCGAGGCAAGCCAGCTTGCCGCACGCCAGCGCAGCGAAGCGAACAAGAAGATAGAAGAGAAACGCAAGGAATTAAAAGAATTCATTATGCGTTTTGCCAATAATGCTTCTAAATCACGCCAGGCTACCAGTAGAAAGAAGATCCTGGAAAAGCTTACCGTTTTAGATATAGAGCCTTCTTCGCGAAAATACCCTTATATTAATTTTGAGCCGGAACGCGAAGCAGGTAATGACCTTTTAAGTATAAGCAACTTGTTTAAGGTAAGCGATGGCCAGGTGATGTTTGAGCGTTTAAGCATAAACGTTAACAAGGGCGATAAAATAGCTTTTGTGGGGCCGAATGATTTAGCCAAAACCGTACTTTTTCAGATCTTAATGAATGAAAGTCAGGCTGATAGTGGCAGCTTTAAATGGGGATTTTCAACCAAACGGGCGTATTATCCCAGGGATAACGCCGCATTTTTTAATTCCCAGCTGAGCGTAGCTGATTGGCTTAAACAATATTCGGTGAATACTGAAAAAGAATTCATTCATGCCTTCCTGGGGCGTATGCTTTTTTCAGGTGAAGAATCCCTTAAGCCGGTGGATGTTCTATCTGGCGGCGAAAAAGCAAGATGTATGCTCACCCGGATGATGGTCAGCCAGCCTAATGTGCTTATCCTGGATGAGCCGACCAATCACCTGGATCTGGAATCAATCACTGCTTTAAACCGGGGTCTGGAAAAATTCCGCGGGACAATCCTGTTTTCCTCGCATGACCACCAGTTAGTGCAAACTGTGGCCAACCGGATCATTGAGATTACGCCTAAAGGTTATATTGACCGCTTGGATACAAATTTCGATGAATACCTTGCCAATGAACAGGTTACTGCCCAGCGCCACGAATTGTATAAAACTACCCGCTAATATGTTATAATATTCCGTAAATTTTAACCAGGAATATTACTGTTTTAAATATGGAAGTAAAAATAATCCGCAGTAAAAGGCGCTTGCGTACGGTAAGTGCACGATTAGTCAAAGATCTGCTTTTGGTTAATGCCCCTCTAACGCTTTCTGATGAACGTTTGGATAAGATTGTGGTTGATTTTAAATTAAAATTCGCCCGGAGAAAACTCCAAGAGGAATTGGCTAAAGGAGATAATCTTTCGGACCTGGCTGATAAGCTTAACAAAAGATATTTCGCCAATAAGCTAAAAGTAGAATCTATCGAGTACGTCACTACGCAAAATAGTAAATTTGGTTGCTGTAATTATGGTACTGGGCGGATACGGATATCGCATAAAATAGGTTTGATGCCGGAATGGGTTAGGAGATATGTCTTAATCCATGAAATGGCACATTTAATAGAACCGAACCACAGCCGGGCATTTTGGGATATTGTTTCCCGTTATCGGCTGGCTGAACGGGCAAGGGGTTATCTGATGGCTGTGGGAAGAGGCGTTGATGAAGGAGGGGTAAGCCATGAAAAGTAAGGTCTATTTTATTCCCACGGAAAGTTCCGATAGCATTGTGGTTCTTAACGAGAAACTCAAAATCCTGTTGGATAAAAGCAATGTTTTGGATTTTATTACCAAAGGGAATAAAGTTGTGGTGAAACTTCATTTTGGTGAAGAGGGTAATACTGGATTTGTAAGGCCTGAACATTTGCGCCTGATTTGCGACGGGATTTCTAAAAACGGTGGCAGCGCTTTTTTATCGGATGCAAATACCCTTTACCGCGGCCGGCGTCTTAATTCCGCAGACCATTTGAAATTAGCCTATGAGCACGGGTTTACAAAAGAGGTGACCGGGGTCAATGTTGTCATCCCGGATGACACAAAGAAAGAAGATGCGGCTTCGGTAATGATCAATCAAAAGTTTATTAAAGAGGCCAAGGTGGCCCGGGTTTTTGTCGATACCGAAGATTTAATTGTAGTTAGTCATTTTAAGGGGCATATCCTGACAGGCTTCGGTGGAACGCTGAAGAATATCGGTATGGGGTGCGCTACACGAGAGGGTAAACTTGCCCAGCATTGCGATGCTGCTCCGGTTGTTTATTCTGAGCGATGCATCGGCTGCGGGGAATGTGCAAAGATCTGTCCGGTTTCCGCAATCGTTATCAAAGATAAGAAATCAGTGGTGGATAACCTGAAGTGCATCGGCTGCGCCAGCTGCCTTGCTGTCTGTCCTACCTTTGCCATGTCTGTTGATTTTAATGTCGGGAGCAAGGTTCAGTATAAAATGGCCGAGTATGCCTTGGCAATAATGAATGGCAGAAGAAACAAAAGCGGGTTCATAAACTTTGCCGTTAAAATCAATAAGGAATGTGATTGCTGGGGTATGGAGAATCCGCGAATTGCCCCGGATGTCGGGATTCTGGCATCAGATGACCCGGTTAGTATAGATAAGGCAAGTTTGGATTTGGTGAATAAGGTTTGCGGTAAGGATATCTTTAAAGCCGTTCATCCTGATCAGGATGGGTTAAGACAGTTAGAATATGCCCAGGAAATAGGGCTGGGGAGCTTGGATTATGAGCTGGTAGAATTATAATACTTGACGTGGTATAATAAAAGCTTAGACTGATTTTAGGATGAGGTGATTATGGAAGATGAACTTAGCGGGAGAGAACGTAGAAAATCTGAACGTGTAGATGCTGCCTTTACGCTTACTTACAGCATAGAGAAATCCTATACCTTGCATATCAGTGTGGGGCAAGCAGACAATATCGAGACTGTAATGGTGAATTTAAGCGATTTGGGAATGGCGATTGTAACAAATTATGATATACCCAAGGGAGCCCACCTTTATATTAAGTTCAACCTCATAAATATGCGCCTAAGCGGGGATGAGCGTTGGAAGTTTATGAAGATTGGCGGAGAAGTGGTTTCTAATGTCCGTCTGCCGGATGAAAGTCATAGGATAGGTATACGTTTTAATAAAATTTCTGAAGAGGACAGGATTGCGATAAGTAACTTTGTTATCGGCAATAAAGTTTCTCCCGGTTAGGTTATGGAAAATAGGAGGAGTTGATGTTTAGGGAAAAGATAAAAGTTCTGGATTGCACAATAAGGGATGGCGGCCTGATGAATAAGCACGATTTTGACCTTCGTTTTGTGCGCGAGGTTTATAAAGCTATCTCAGAGGCGGGTATAGATTATATGGAAATCGGCTATAAGAACTCCAGGCGGCTTTTTAACCCTAAAGAATTTGGCAAGTGGAAATTCTGCGATGATGAAGATATCAGAAAGGTAACTGAAGGGATCCAATCCAAGACCAAGATCTCGGTGATGGTTGATGTGGACAGGGTTGATGTGGAAGATGTCCTGCCGAAAAAAGACAGCCCTGTGGATATGATCAGGGTGGCTACTTATGTTAAAGATGTGGATAAGGCGATATACCTGGTAAACCATTTTGCTGATAAGGGATATGAAACTACGGTAAATATTATGGCGATATCCCGAGCTTTGGATAATGAACTTACAGAATGCCTGCATCAATTAGAGAAAGAGTCTAAGGCGCAGATTGTATATATTGTGGATAGTTTCGGTTCTTTATACCAGGAAACAACTGAGTTCCTGGTTAAGAAGGCTAAAAGTATACTTAAGACTAAAGAGGTTGGTATGCATGCCCACAATAACCAGCAGCTTGCTTTTGGCAATACTATTGAGGCGATCATCCATAATGCTAATTACGTGGATGGGTCTATTTTTGGTTTAGGCAGGGCTGCGGGAAATTGTCCCACTGAATTGATATTAGGATTTTTAAAGAATCCTAAATATAATATCCGTCCGATCCTGGATGTTATCTCCAAAGAGTTTATTCCCTTGCAAAAGAAGATAGAATGGGGTTATTTCATTCCTTACGCGATAACCGGTATTCTTGATGAACATCCGCGTACAGCGATTGCTTTGCGGGAAAGTGATAAAAAGGAAAATTACCGGGAATATTATGAAAGCTTGATCGGAGAAGTAGAGGAATAGATGGATATAGCTGTTTTTAAGAAAAAACCCATACTCGGTATCTTGCGCGGGATTGGGGCTGATATTTTAGAGCCGCTGCTTGAGGAGGTTATTTCCGCGGGGCTTGAGACTTTAGAAATAACCATGAATACCAAAGATGCCCCGGAATTAATCCGCAGAGCTAAGGATATCTGTGGAAAACGTCTGAATTTGGGGGCAGGTACAGTACTTTCAATGCAGGATTTAAAAACAGCCATTCAAAGCGGTGCTGGTTTTATCGTTATGCCGGTATTGATTCGGGAAATTGTAGAATACTGTCTGGAGAAAAAAATCCCCGTATTCCCCGGAGCATTTACTCCTGGCGAAATTTATCAGGCTCATGAGGCAGGGGCGACAATGGTTAAAGTTTTTCCGGCAAAGTTCTTCGGGCCGGAATATTTTCGGGAGCTTAAAGGGCCTTTTAACAATGTAGAGCTTTTAGCTTGCAGCGGGGTTACGCCGGATAATTTAAAGGTTTATTTTTCCAGCGGGGCCAGCGCAGTATCTTTCGGCTCCAGTGTTTTTAGAAAAGACTGGCTGGAGAAGAAAGATTTCAAATCAATTAATCATGCGGTCAAAAGATTTATCGATGCCTGGAATGAACAAAGATAAAAAGGAGGCAAGGTATGGCAACCAAGGTGAGAAATAAGAACAAAGGCTCAGCGCTTCTTTTTGGGGAAAGTATTACCGATAAAATCCGCAGGCGGGCTCAGGAGTTGTATGAAAAAAGAGGGTGTATCCCGGGAGATGATTGGGCAGATTGGTTTGAAGCAGAAAGGCAGATAAAAGCCGAACTAAGTAGAAATATTTTCTAGATAAGATTTTTGTTCTAAGAAGGGGGGAAGATGAAGATTCCTTGGTTGATATTTTTCTTGACCGTGGCTATTTTGTCTTATTTTGTTGCAGATATAAGGGCGGAAATCGGGGATGAGGATATGAGATGGGGAAGCACGCCTTTGCATAAATTAGAGAGAGGGCTGGTAAATGTCTGCACTTGTCCGCTTGAGTTGCCCGCAAGCATGATCAGTGTTGCGGATGAAAAGGGTGAAATCTTCGGGTTTTTCATCGGAGCTGCCGAAGGGGTTTTTGCATCCGTATTCAGGGCCCTATCTGGAATTTATGACACGTTAACCTTTTTTATTCCTTCTTACAGCAAGCCGATTATGCAACCGGAATATGCTATCCAAAGTTTACAAAGAATTCAAGAATAAACGGTGATTTAAACTTATGGATAAATACCACTTAGTACAGCTTTCAAGGGCAGCAAAAGATCTGATCATAATCGCTGTATCATTAATCTTCGTACTAACCCTTTCTTTATTTTTTGATGTTTTTGTCTTCATCCTGGATTTGATTAAGCAAAATCCTGGTTCGATAGTCTATGTTGATGAGGTTATTATCGGGCTCCTGACCTTAAGTATCAGTTTTGCTATTTTTTCCTGGCGTCGTTGGCAGGAAACAAAGAGGGAAACCGCTGAACGTATAAAGGCTCAGGAGGAATTGATCAGGATTGCTAATACAAGAGCGGAGACCGAAAGAATAATCAGTAAACAGTTGCATGTCGAGATTGAACAGCGTAAGCGTACTCAAAATCATCCAAGTAAATAAAACCGGAGGAGGATATCCATGAACCAGGTTTTATATGTTATTTTGGGGGTTGTTGCCGGAGCCCTGAGCGGAATGCTTGGTATCGGAGGAGGAGTAATCTTGATCCCGGCACTGGTTTTTATATTCGGTCTCACTCAGCTTCAGGCTCAAGGTACTACGCTTGCCTTAATGATCCCTCCGATAGGGCTTCTTGCCGCACTGCGTTATTATCAAGCTGGTAATGTAAAGTTAGGGATGGCTGGCTTCATCTGTCTGGGTTTTTTTGCAGGAGGTCTCATTGGAGCTAATTTAGTGCAGAACCTTCCGGAGCCTTTATTGAGAAAGACGTTTGCTTTATTTCTATTTTTTATCTCTGTGAGAATGTTTTTTGCAAAATGTTAACCAAGGAAGGTGGCGATGAACTTATTATTATTTCTCATTGTTATAGGGGTTTCATTTATCACGGTTAGGATCGGAGCTATTGCATTTCAATTGACTGGACTTCCCTGGCCATTAGCTACTTTTCAGGCATTGTCATGTTTTACGGGTACAGGGTTCACTACCCGGGAATCTGAGTTGGTTACTAGCCTTCCCCAGAGGAGGAGGATAGCTTCTGTTCTTATCATTTTAGGGCATGCCGGTTTTGTTACGTTGATCGCTACTTTCGCTAATTCATTGAGAACTGATTTGGCCGTTACCTATAAGATCCCTTTTGTACATTCGGTTATTCCTAATTACTTGGCCCCTTTGGTGAATTTGGCAATTATTGCCTTGAGCGTATACGTGATATACAGGGTTGTTATAAACTCTAGGCTTGCCGGGAAATTAACCAACATTCTCAGGACTCATATAATTAAGAACCAGGTATTGATTCGGTTTCTTTTGAGGAGCTTGTTGTGGCAACCGGTGGTTATGGTGTTTCGCGGATTAAGATTTGCAATGATAGCCCTATTTTGAACAAGAATATTAAGGAGGCAGATCTACCCAAATCAAATATCTTGATATTGGCGGTGGAGAGGGATGGGAATATAACGCCTAATCCTAGTCCGGATACACAGGTTATGTTAGGAGATAGCCTTATTTGTTTTGGGAAATTTATTGATATCCGGAGAAAAGTGTGTTTGGAGCCACAAGATAATGTTTGAGAAGATCATAAAACATAAATATTTCTTTCACGCCCTTGTGATTATAGTCACCCTTACGGTAATGGTCCTTTTTATTGTTTTTAGCGGTACTTCCAATTGATTTAACATTAAACAGGAGGTTTAAGCTATGAGTAATAAACTGACAGTAAAGCAATTTATTTCCGGGAGTTGTTATTCATATATCTTGAATGCGCGCACTGCCGCGTTGATTATCGACCCTCATATAAGCTTAAGGCAGGTGTACGGGAAGTATCTGGATAAAAAACACCTGGAGCTGAAAGCTGTGGTGGACACACATACCCACGCGGATCATTTTTC
>JAQTQC010000013.1 GCA_028712505.1 Candidatus Omnitrophota bacterium | reverse complement strand
AAGAGACGATGAAAGAAAAGATCCTCGGGTATCTTAAAAAAGAACATGAATATCTCTCGGGTGATGAGATAGCCTCCCGTTTGGGGATCAGCCGTCAGGGGCTATGGAAGCATGTCCAGGATTTAAAAGATTCAGGTTATGATATCGTGGCAGTGCCGCATCTAGGTTATCGGCTTATTTCCAGTCCGGATCGTCTTTTCCCTCTAGAAATAACTCACGGTTTGAATACCAAATTTATCGCTAAAAAAATACATTATTTTGATTACCTGGTCTCAACTATGGATTTGGCGATGCAGTTGGGTATACAGTCAGCAGCCAACGGAACTCTGGTATTGGCTGAATCTCAGACTAAAGGCCGGGGGAGATTGGGCAGGAATTGGTTTTCTCCTAAATACAAGGGTATTTACCTGTCTTTGATTTTAAGGCCGAAAATACCGCCTTCAGCTTCTCCGGTGCTTACGCTTTTATCCGCGGTGAGCATTTGTGAGGCGGTAAAAAAGGTTGGCGGGTTGGATGCGCAAATCAAGTGGCCGAACGATATCTTTATTAATAATAAGAAGATTGCCGGAATCTTGACTGAATTGAATGCCGAGGTGGATAAAGTTAATTTTGTGGTTATCGGCATCGGTTTAAATGTTAACAACGATAAAAGCGCGTTAATTGCCCAGGCTACTTCTTTGAAAGAACAGCTGGGTCAGTCGATAAGCCGGGTTGGCCTGCTTCAGGAGCTTTTGCGCAGGATAGAAAGCAATTATTCTCTTCTGGAAGATAGGGGGTCTAAGGTGATAATTGATAAATGCCGGAGCTTCAGCCTTACCCTGGGGCGGCGGGTTAAGATATATTGCCAGGATAAGCATATCGAGGGGGCGGCCATAGATATAGATCAGGATGGCGCTCTGCTGATCCGTAAAGATTCAGGACTGATGCAGAAGGTTTTCTCGGGGGATGTTATGCACTGCCGTCAACCGTAAACCTTAGTTATATTATTGGTTGACAATTAACCCGCACACCTTATAATATTTCCATGTTTAAAATAAGGTGGAGCGGATTTTTTGTTATTATAATACTGATCCTGCCAAAGGTATTGTTTTGCGCTGAAGGCGACTTTCAGGAATTGGAGCCGATTGTTGTAAGTAAGCAAAAACAATTTCTCCTGAACATCTATTCTACAGATTCTAAGAATGATCAGGCTTTTGATTATCAGTCTAGTCTGGAGAGTTTAAATACCCTTCCCATTGATCTGCAAAGCCGGGCTCTAGAAAGCGGGATAGAGGCGGATTTTTCGTTGCGCGGAGCAACCTTTCAGCAGGTTTTAATCCTGCTTGACGGTCAGCGGATTAATGACCCTCAGACCGGCCACTACAATTCAGATATCCCTTTTACCAAAGAAGATGTTAAAAAAATAGATTTAATCCCCGGAGCCAGTTCTTCCTTATTCGGTCCGGATGCAATCGGCGGGGCAGTAAATTTTGCTTTAAGTGCGCCTAAAAAAAAGAAGATGGTTTGGGAGTTTGGTTCGGGAAACATGCGCAATGGTTATGGGTTATTCAGTTTGACTGATAGTTTCAAAGATCTAGGTTTCAGGGTTTCTGTCGAAGATGCCCAATCGCATGGATTTCGCGAGGATACAGATTACAAGAAATTCACTACTTCGTTAAGTACGAATTATGAATTTTCCCGGGGTTTTTGGGAAAATAACTTTGGTTATCAGCAAAAGAATTATGGCGCTTATGATTTTTATACTCCTGGTTTGGGTTATCCCTCTAGGGAAGAGACGGAAACTTATCTTTTGAACAGTGGTTTGAATTTAAACTATGACGGTTTATTGATTAAGCCGAATTTCCTCTGGCGTAGGCATTATGACAAATTCACTTTGGACAGGACGTTCTTGCGTTCCAATTCGGTTAATCAGCACCGGACGGATATATTTACTCCGGGTATCTATTTGCAAAAGGAGATAGGGCTCTTGGGTAAGGTTGGTTTGGGCACAGAGTGGAGTCAGGAAAGGATTACTTCCACTAATCTGGGTAGGCATCAGCGGGAGCGCAAAAGCATATTCTTGGATGATAGCCTGCATTTAGGCGAGAAATGGGATATCGGTTCTTCGCTGCGCTGGGAGGATTTTTCCGGCTTTGGCAATGTCTATACCGGTTCACTAAACGCCAAGTTTAAATTTACACCCGAAGCAGCATTGAATTTCGGTGTTTCAAGAAATATACGCGTACCGTCTTTTACCGAACTTTATTACAGTGATCCCATTACAATAGGGAATGACAACCTGGCTTCTGAGAAGGCCTGGAGTTATGAGGTAGGGTTTGAATACAAACAGGAAGGATTTTCTAATGGTGTATCATTATTTTTTCGGCAAGAAAAAGAGATGATCGATTGGGTCAGGTTTGATGCGAGTCAGAAATGGCAGGCAAGAAATTTTACCCGGGATGATGTTTTTGGCGTGGAGTATGTTTTGCATAAGAGATTGAATAACCTATTCAGCCTAGATGCCAACTATACATATACAGATAAAAGCATCGATAGCCAGGGATATCAATATAAATATGGACCGAATTACGCACAACATTTAGTGAACACGGTATTTAGCTTGGATTTTCCTTTTGGCAGGCAAGAGGTAGGGTTTACTTACAAAAAACGTCCGGCTCGCCGGGGATGGTTGTTGATGAACTCCGGGCTTAATTACAATTTAAGCCGTAATTCTAAAGTTTTCTTGCATGCAGAGAACATCCTGAATGTAGAGTACCAGGATATTGAAGGGGTGCCTCAACCCGGCAGGTATATTGAGGCCGGTGTGAGGCTGCAATGGTGATATCCCTGATTTTGCTTCGCTCGATCAAGGAATTCGCCGGAGATTTATAGATTCTCAAAATGTTTTGCTTTAAATGTTCAATAGTGTATAATAAACTAAATTTCTAAATTAAAGAAAGAGGTTTTATGTTTATCCATACTGTTTTGTTTGAGATAAAACCGGCAGAGGTTATTAAATACCGGAAAGACAGTCTGATGTGGGCAGCGCATACCAAGAAGGCCAAGGGTTTCTTGGGGTACCGGACTATGAAACGCTACGGGTTTAGAAATCAGTATGCCTCGGTATACCAATGGATGGGGAAATCCGACCATGATCGGTTCATGAAAAAATACCATGATTGGCTGGTGGGTAAATCTAAAGCCAGGGTTAAGGTTTTAGGTTATTATAACCTTAGAGGGGTAGATAGCTTAAAATAACAAAAAGCTTATTGACAGGAGGGAGATTTAGGGTATAATAACTTTAATAGCAGGTGGAGGGGTAGGAATCTTTAGCCGTAAGGAGAAGAATGACACGCCTTACGGTTTTTTTATTTCTGCTTCTTAAAGCTGCTAGAATTTTTTTGGAAAGGAGGAAGCAAAGAAAATGGCAAAAGGAAAAGTAAAATGGTTTTCGAATCAAAAAGGCTATGGATTTATTACTCCTGAGAATGGTGTTGATGTATTTGTGCATCATACCGCTATCCAGGGTGATGGCTATAAGACTTTAGAGGAGGGCCAGGAGGTCGAGTTTGACATCGAAAAAGGTCCTAAAGGTGAACAAGCTACTAAAGTAGTGAAGTTATAACCTTATTCAGGAACGACAAAAAGGCCCGGCACAAAATGCTGGGCCTTTTTTGTTATAATTCAAATAATAATGGGGAAAATTAAACCAGGCAAATCTTTAAATAAACGGGTGTTCGTAGCAATGAGCGGGGGGGTGGATTCTTCCGTGGCTGCTGCCCTTTTAAAAGAACAGGGTTATGAAGTAACCGGCCTGACTATGTGTTTTAACCTAGCCGAGGTTAATAGCAAGAAGCCGAGCTGCTGCGGATTGTCGGGCATTGAAGATGCCCGTAGGGTAGCCCATAAGCTTGGAATACGCCATTATGTAATAAACTTAAACAAGGACTTTTCCCGCAAGGTCGTCGATAACTTCCGTCAGGAATACTTGTCCGGCAGGACTCCCAACCCCTGTGTCAGATGTAACCAGTTTATAAAATTCGGTATATTATTCCAGAAGGCAATTAATTCCGGAGCGCAGTTTTTAGCTACCGGCCATTACGCTAGGATTGTAAAGTCAGGGAAAGGATATTTGCTTAAAAAAGCCAAAGATCTTAAAAAAGACCAGTCTTATTTTCTTTATCGTTTAAACCCGGATCAGCTTAAGCAGGTTCTTTTCCCTTTAGGTAATTATACTAAGCCCCAGGTAAGGGATATAGCCATCCGATGTAAACTTAATGTGGCAGAAAAACAGGATAGCCAGGAGATCTGTTTCTTGCCTGGAGGCGAATATGGGGATTTGTTTAAAGCCGCAGGATCAGCTTCGCCGCAGCCGGGGGATCTGGTTGATAAAGATGGCGGTATTGTTGGTAAGCATAAAGGCATCCCCTTCTATACTATAGGTCAGCGTCAGGGCTTGGGCATTGCCAAGGGCTATCCTTTGTATGTAACACAGATCAGCGCAAAAAATAATCAAATTACCGTGGGCAACCGTAATGAGGCATGCCGGAATGGATTTTTGGTTAAGGAGGTGCATTTTTTAGGCAAGCCCTTTAAAAAGAAGGTTGAGATTAATGTGAAGATACGTTATAATCATAAAGAATCGCCTGCTGTAGCTTTTCCGGTTAAAGACGGTTTGGAGATCTATTTTAAAGAACCGCAATTTGCCATAACCCCCGGGCAATCCGCCGTATTTTATCAAAAAGACACAGTCTTAGGCGGAGGCATAATCGAGAAAGTGTTAGGTCAAAATGATTAAAGAAGATAAGGAATTGATTAGGAAGATCAAAGAGCTAAAAAAGAAACGCAACGCGATCATCTTGGCGCATAACTATCAACTTCCCGAAGTGCAGGATATTGCGGATTTCCGCGGAGATTCCCTGGAGCTTTCGCGGATTGCCGCCAAAAACGACGCTGAAGTGATTGTATTTTGCGGAGTGTATTTTATGGCCGAGACTGCTTCTATCCTCTCGCCGGATAAGAAAGTGATCATGCCGGATATTTCCGCCGGTTGCCCTATGGCTAATATGATGAATGCCGACGATTTAAGGAAACTCAAACAAATGCACCCTCAGGCGGTAGCTGTGGGTTATGTGAATACATCGGCTGAAGTTAAGGCTGAGCTGGATTATTGCTGCACCTCAACTAATGCCGCTTCGGTGGTCAATGCGCTTAAAGATAAAAAAGAGATCATTTTTGTTCCGGATAAATACCTGGCTGACTATGTGTCTAAGAAATGCGGCAGAAAGCTTATCAGTTGGCATGGATTTTGCCCAACTCATGTGAAAATACTACCGGAGGATCTAAGCCGGGAGAAGAAATTCCATCCTAAAGCAAAGGTTATGGTGCATCCGGAGTGTTTATCCAGCGTAGTTGCTTTGGCGGATGCAGTTCTTTCTACGAGCCAGATGGGCAAATTTGCCAAGGAGAGCCCGGCAAAGGAATTTATTGTGGGCACGGAAGCCGGCTTGGTTTACCGCCTGAAGCAGGATAACCCGGATAAAGAGTTTTATCCTGCCAGTGAGCGCGCGGTATGTCCGAATATGAAGCGCACTACCCAGGAAAAAGTCCTTTGGGCTTTAGAAGAACTTAAGGATGAAGTCAGGGTTTCGGACGAGATAAGGAAGAAGGCCCGCCTGGCTATAGAACGTATGTTGGCTATTATTTAAATGAATATACCGATCGTCTATGAAGATGATTGGCTGTTGATTGTTGATAAACCTGCCGGGTTATTAAGTGTTCCTACCCCCAAGAAAGAATCCCGTACTTTGACAAGTATTTTAAACCAGGATGCCAAAGACAGGGGGTTGAATTACAGCCTGTATCCTTGTCATCGACTGGATCGGGAAACAAGCGGGCTGATAATCTATGCCAAAGGTAAAAATACCGAGAATAAAATGGCCGATGCCTTTCGTAACCGGCAGGTATCAAAGAAGTATGTCGCTTTTGTTCATGGTAAACTGGCTCATTCGCAAGGGCAGATTGGTTTTGCAATTGAAGGTAAAAGCGCGATTACAAAATACAGAGTGGTTCAGGAGAGAAGTAGTTATAGCGTAGTTGAGGTTTCACCACTAACCGGCAGGACAAACCAGATACGTATTCATTTCAAAGGCATACAGCATCCTTTAGTAGGAGAAGCTAAATTCATTTTCCGTAAAGACTTTGCTTTGCGTTTTAAGCGCGTTTGCCTGCACGCGCAATGCTTGGAATTTAAGCATCCTCAAACCGGCGATACTGTAGCGGTTGAATCGCCTTTACCTGAAGACATGCAAAAATTCTTGCAAGATAATAATTAAACTCAGGAGAAAAAATGCAGTTACTGCATGTTTTAATATTTGGCATTGTTGAAGGGGTTACCGAATTCTTACCTATTTCTTCGACCGGACACTTAATACTAACCGCAAAGCTGTTTCAAATCAGCCAGACGGAATTTATCAAAAGTTTTGAAATCGTTATTCAGTTGGGGGCAATACTCTCGGTGGTTGTTTTGTACCGGGACAGGTTTATCAAGAGTTGGGAGATCTGGAAGCGGTTATTGGTTGCTTTTATGCCAACCGTTTTGATCGGGGCCTTGTTGTATAAAACGCTAAAGCAGTATCTTTTAGGCAATAATGAAGTGGTGCTTTGGTCGTTGTTTATCGGCGGGTTATTTTTGATTATATTCGAGCTATTCCATAAGGAAGAAAAAGATGCCATTGAAGAGTTATCCGGAGTTTCCTATTCCCAGGCATTGGTGATTGGTTTGTTCCAGTCAGTAGCGATGATCCCGGGTGTTTCCCGGTCTGCGGCTACGATTATCGGGGGACTGGTTGTAGGATTAAAAAGAAAGAATATCGTAGAGTTTTCATTTCTTTTGGCCGTTCCTACTATGCTTGCGGCAACAGCTTTTGATCTTTTAAAAAGCAGCCAGGTATTTAAATCGGAGCAGTTCGTTTCTTTAGGAATAGGTTTTGTTATTTCTTTCTTAGTGGCGACTGCCTCGATTAAATTCTTGCTTGCTTTTATTAAACGCCACAGTTTTATTTCCTTTGGAGTATATCGGATGATCGTTGCTTTATTATTCTGGCTGGTTTTGAGGTAGGAGGAATCTATGAGTATCGTAGTATTGGGGACAGTAGCATTGGATAGCGTAAAGACACCATTCGGTAGCCGCAAAGAACTTTTGGGAGGTTCAGCTGCGCATTTTTCCATGGCTGCCCGGCTTTTTACTCCGGTTAATCTGATAGCAGTAGTGGGTAAAGATTTTCCGCAGAAACACATCTCTTTTTTGAAGGGTAAGGGTTTGAACCTTAGTTCTCTTATCATTGATCAGGGAAAAACTTTCAGGTGGACAGGGGAATACACGGGGGATTTGAATACAGCACTTACTTTAAATACTGAATTGGGGGTGCTTGCGGGATTTAAACCATGCATTTCTGAAGGTCAAAGCAGGATTAAGAATATATTTCTGGCGAATGTTGATCCGGAAATCCAAGAGCATCTTTTACGTAAGATGCGTAGCCCCAGATTGGTCGGTCTGGACAGTATGAATTATTGGATTAATAATAAACGCAAAGAATTGATCCGGTTACTTAAGTATATCGATATCTATGTGGCTAATGATCAGGAAGCGCGTGCCTTAAGCGGAGAAAATAACATCATCAAGGCGGCAAAGGCTCTTAAAGGTTATGGAGCCGGGATGGTCTTGATTAAGAAGGGCGAAAACGGGGTGCTATTTTATAGCGACAAATTTATTTTTTCTCTTCCTGCTTACCCGGTGGAAAAGGTGATTGATCCTACAGGTGCAGGCGATACATTTGCCGGAGGTTTTATGGGTTATCTGGCTAAGGCGCAGAAAGTAAGCCCGATGACTTTGAAAAAAGCCTTGGCTTATGGAACGGTAGCCGCATCTTTTAATATTGAGGATTTTGGATTAAACCGGACCAGCCGGCTTAAGCTGCAGGATTTAAGCAGACGCCTGGTTGGATTTAAGAATTGTTTTTTATTCTAAGGAGGTTATCTATGTTAGAAGAGAAGATTCTTGATGATTATAAAGTAGCAATGAAGTCCAGGGATACTCTAAGGAGTTCGGTTTTAAGTTTCCTGCGTGCGGATATGTTAAATCAGGCAACTGCCAAGAAAAAGGATAAGCTCGATGATGCCGAGATCGTTGTTGTGATTAAAAAGCAGATCAAACAACGTCAGGATTCTATTGAGCAGTTTACCAAGGGCCTGCGGCCGGAGATGGCGGAAAAAGAGAAAAAGGAGTTGGAGATACTTAAAGCTTATTTGCCTCCGGAGCTATCAACTGAGCAGATTAAGGTTTTGATTGAAGAGGCGGTCATTGCAACCGGCTCAAGCAGCATGAAAGATATGGGCCGTCTGATGAAAGAGGTAACTGCCAAGACTGCCGGAAGCGCAGACGGTAAGCTGGTCAGCGATCTGGTAAGGCAAAGGTTAAGCACTCCTTCCTAGAAGAAAGTCCAGGGCATGTTTTCTTCTCTTAAAGTAAAGCATTTTCGTGTTTATTGGCTGGGGATGTTTGTGTCTTTGATTGGCACTAACATGC
Source organism: Candidatus Omnitrophota bacterium (assembly GCA_028712505.1). GTDB lineage: Bacteria > Omnitrophota > Gorgyraeia > Gygaellales > Profunditerraquicolaceae > UBA6249. The sequence goes on along the minus strand of JAQTQC010000013.1, from coordinate 31,807 downwards.
AATTAGTAGCCCAGAGTTGGCTGGTATTCCAGTTGACAAATTCCGCCTTCCTTCTAGGAGTTGTTGGTTTTTTAGGCGCAATCCCCATATTCCTGTTTTCTCTATTCGGAGGGGTTTTGGCGGATAGGGTAAATAAAAGAAATATCCTTATCTTTACTCAAATAGTTTTTATGTTCCTAGCCTTTATATTAGCAACCTTAACCCAATTCAAGCTTATCAATCCGCAGCAGATTATGCTTATTGCCTTGCTTAATGGGATAATTATGGCATTTGATGCTCCAGCCAGGCAATCAATAATAGTGGAGTTAGTTGGCAAGGAGTATCTTTTTAACGCGATTACTTTGAATTCAGTGGCCTTCAATTCTTCGCGGATTATCGGTCCAGCAATTGCCGGAATGCTTATATCTGTAATTGGGATGAGCGGTTGTTTTTATCTGAATGGGATAAGTTTTCTGGCAGTTATTGCCGCGCTCTTTTGGATTAATTTGGGAAGAACCAGGATGCAAAATAACAATTCCGCCCTGGATGATCTTAAGGAAGGGGTTATCTTTATAGGCCATAACCGTTCTATTCTGGGTTTGGTAAGCATGGTGGCAGTGATGAGCCTTTTCGGCATATCCTATATAATGCTTATGCCGGTTTTTGCAAATAATGTACTTCATGTAGGCGCCAGGGGGTTAGGGATATTGATGTCCAGCGTTGGGTTGGGTGCTTTAACCGGTTCTTTGATCCTGGCCCGCTTGGGCGATTTTAAATATAAGGGCAGGCTGTTGATCTGGTCAGTATTCTTATTTTCATTCCTCCTGATCAGTTTTTCTTTATCTGGAAGTTATCTCTGGTCAGTTGTTCTGTTGATTTTCTTAGGGGGTATAAGTGTCCCGGTGACTGCCGTAATCAATACCCTGCTTCAGACTAGAGTCCCAGATGAATTCCGCGGCAGGGTAATGAGTTTTTTTATGATTACCTTTGCCGGGATCATGCCTTTCGGGAGTTTGATCTCCGGAAGTCTGGCTCAGGCCCTGGGTGTTTCAACCGCATTATTGCTTTGCGGTTTGTTTTGTCTGGCATTGTTTGCCCTGATTAGTTTATCATTCGCTGGTTTAAAGGATCTATAGGGAAGGCGTCTGTCCTTGTTCATGCTATTATTTGCACAAGGATTGCCTCAGGTAGAAGCGGTAAGGGGCTTTTATCCTTGGTTTCGTTATCGTTCGATCAAGGGCTTCGTTGGATGAAACATATAAGGTGCTTGATTTATTTAGATATTTTGTTAAAATTAAAATTGGCAAGGAGGTGAAGAAGCCGGACTATTCTAACGACAAAAAACGTCATAATACCCAGTTTAATAAATTTTATAAATTTAGAGAGGAGAGTAAAAATGAAAAGGTTTGTAATTTTTGCATCGGCGGTTTTAATGTTTGCAGCTTTGTCCGGTTGTTCAAAGCAGCAAGAGGCGGAGGATTTGCAACCTGTTACCTTAGAGTCTTTAGGTGCATCCAGTCAGGCCCAGGTTATGCCACAGGATGTTAGCACTCCGGCAGTTGCCGTCCCGGCGCCTGTTGCATCCAAAGAATTGATGCCTTTACCGCCTCAGGGACCTTATAAACCGACCGATATCGAGATCCAGACTGCTTTAAAGAACGCGGGTTTTTATTCCGGTAGTATCGATGGCAAGATTGGACCAAAGAGCAAGAAGGCAATTGAAGATTTTCAGAGTGCTAATGGCCTCAAGGCTGATGGAAAAGTTGGCGCCAAGACTTGGGAGGCATTAGGTAAATATTTAAACGTCGCTTCGAATATAGATAAAAGATAAGTAAAGCTTGCACTGTTTTTAAAAAAAGAATCCCGACAATTTCTGTTGGGATTCTTTTTTTGTGGTGCTATAATATAACCCAATATGAATAAATTCCCGGATGATTTCTTTTGGGGTGCTTCGACTTCAGCCCATCAGGTAGAGGGTGGCAATATCCACAATGATTGGTGGTTTGCTGAGCAGGGAGGTACTTTAAAAGAACCTTCGGGACAGGCCTGCCGGCATTATGAACTTTTCAGGGAAGATTTTGCCATAGCTAAAGAGCTGGGTCATAATTGCCACCGTTTTTCAATTGAATGGAGCCGTATTGAACCTCAAGAGGGAAAATTCCAGGATTCTGAAATTCAGCATTACCGTAAAGTTATTGCTGAATTAAGGGATTTGGGCATGGAACCGGTAGTCACTCTGCACCATTTTACTAATCCATTGTGGTTTAGCCAGAAGGGTGGCTGGACTGATTTCAAGCTTCAAGGATATTTCCTGCGTTTCGTTGAAAAAATGGTCAGAGAATTTGCCAGTGAAGTAAAATTCTGGATCACTATCAATGAACCGTTAGTTTATTCTTCGCATGCCTACCTTTTAGGCTGCTGGCCCCCTCAGGAACGCTCTTTATTTAAAACTATCAAGGTTACTTTAAATATGGCCCAGGCCCATATGAAAGCCTATTCGCTTATACATAAGATTTATCAGGATAAGGCTTTGGCCAAGCCGATGGTGAGTATTGCGGCTAATCTGCAGGCATTTGAGCTTTGTCGTCCGACATTGAAAAATAAGCTGGCAGTCTACCTCAGGAATAAGCTGTATAACCTTTATTTTATCGAAATTCTCCTGCGAAGAAAAACCCTGGATTATATCGGTGTAAATTATTATAGTCGGAACCTGGTGGATGTAGAAAACTGGGGGTTAGTGCATTTACTGGCGGATACCTGTAAATATAATCATCATCCTTTGCGCAAAAATTCTTTAGGCTGGGATATCTATCCGCAGGGGTTATATAAGCTTTTGGCTTCTCTCAAAAGATATAACTTACCTGTTTTTATTACTGAAAACGGGATATGTACCGAAGATGATGATTTAAAATGGGATTATATCCGTGAACATTTAGAGCAGGTGCATAAGGCCATGGAAGAAGGAATAAATGTTTTAGGTTATATCTATTGGTCGCTGATTGATAACTTTGAATGGGCCGAGGGGTTCGCTCCGCGTTTCGGATTGGTGGACGTGGATTATCAAAATCAAAGGCGTACAATTCGGGAAAGCGCAAAGAAGTTCTCGAGAGTCTCCAAAACCGGTTTATTATAATATGAATTCTCAAGACAAAGAATTTATAATCAAAGAACTGCCGTTTTTTGCCGGTCTTGATAAAGAAGACCTGGCAATAATTAACGCCAAGTCCGAGATTGTTGAATACCTCAAGGGTCAGGTTATCTATGAAGAAAAATCAAGCCCTAGCGCTTTTTATTGTATTATCTCCGGAAGGGTGCAGATCTATACTAATGATAAAGCTGGCCAGCGCTTAATCCTGGAATATCTGCATCGCGGTAAATATTTCGGGATTATCTCTCTACTGACTAATGAGCCGCATTCGGTAACCAGCCTGGCAATAAACGATTGCGTAATTCTGGTAATCAAGAAAAGTGATTTTGATTTTGTGCTTAAAAATATCCCTCAGTTGGCTATTGATTTGAGCCGGACATTGAGCCGCAGGCTTAAACGTAAAGATGTCCATCAAAAAAAGATATTTGAGAGTACGGTTGTTTCTGTCTTCAGCTCCTATTCTCAGGCGGGAAAAACCGTTTATGCCTTAAACTTGGCGCTTAGCCTGAGTCGGGAAACGCATAAGTCGGTAATTATCCTGGATATCCTGCCTCAGGATAAGACGCATACCCTGCCTCAAAAGCTGGAATTAGGGGAGCCGCGCGTGTTTGACCTTTCTCCGTCCTCCGACGTATATATCCCTCCCAAAGATTATATCGTGCAGAGTAAATTTGGCATCGATTTATGTTGTTTCTATTATCAGGAAAGCAACGATACCTGTCTTAAAAGGCTGATTGAGGTATTAAGCCTTTTGGTCAATGACTATCATTATATCATCTTGGATCTGCCTGCGGCTATGGATCGTTCAATTATCAGCATGCTCAACCAGTCAGACCTGATCCATATATTAAGCAGCCCGGATCCGGTTGACTTAAAACGCACCAATAACCTGATTAACCGGCTCAAGATGGATTTCAATTTTGATCCCCAGAAAATAAAAACTATTATCAATGAATATAAATTAGCCAAGATCGATTATGGCGATCAACTCGAGATCCTGGGACAGGAGATATTTGCGACCATCCCTAAAATTAAATTTGATTCTGGGGAGCGTTTAATCATTGATGATCCGGATTGCGAGTATTCTAAGGCAATCCGGAGGATCTCCCGGCAGCTTGGCGACTGCCTGGTGGGTTTAGTTTTAGGGGTTGGCGTAGGCTACGGATTCTGTCATATAGGGGTATTAAAAGTTATCGAAGAAGAAAAAATACCGATTGATATCATCGCTGGCTCCAGTATTGGTTCACTTATCGCCAGCCTTTGGGCTATCGGTAAAAGCAGCCAGGAGATCCTAGAGATAACCCGGGAATTCAGAGAGCCTAAACATATCTGGGGTTTGATCGATATAACTTTCCCGCGTTTTGGTTTTATCAAAGGTAATAAGTTGCGCCGTTTCTTGAAGAAACATTTAGGGGATAAGACTTTCTACGATGTTAAACTTCCCTTAAAGATAATTGCCAGCGATGTGCGCAGGAAAGAACCGAGGATTCTGGATAAAGGTTTTTTGGTTGATGCTATAATGGCCAGTTGTTCTATGCCGGGAGTTTTTACACCTTTTAAGTTCAAGGAAGAAGTTCTTTTTGATGGCGGAGTGACCAATCCTCTGCCTACTGAGTCTTTGATGCAGATAGGGGTGAAGAAGATTATCGCTGTCAACGTTACTCCTTCGCGCGAGGATATCCTGAGGCAGCTGGCCAGGCTCAAAGAAGGGATTATTCCGGAACACGTATCTTCTGACCGCAAAAGTAAACCGTTTGGTTGGCTTGGCCGGTTGAAGGATATCTTTAAGTTTAATATTGTAGATATTATTTTTAGCAGTGTTGAAGTTTTGCAGTCAGAAGTAGCCAAGCGTGAAGGCGAGTTAGCCGATATAGTTTTACATCCGGATACCGCAGGTTTGTTTTGGCTGGAGTTGCACAGGGCTGATGAATTCGCCAGGCGCGGAGAGATTGAGGCGAGGAATAACCTGGATAAGATTTGGCAGCTGGTTAATGAATAAACAACCATACGTTTATCTATAAGGAGGAGTCATGAAAAGAAGCATGTTTTTTGTTTTGGTTATTGCCTGTTGCCTGCTAGCTGCTGTTTTATCCGGGTGTGCGGTAGTTAAAGAAGCGGCTAAAGGGTTTGCCGGAGTCTCCACCCAGGTTTTGGAAGACAAACGTAAAGACGCCATTAAAGAGACCTTCGCCATTGATTATGATGATTGTTATGCCAAGGTCAAAGATATCCTGAAAGAAAAAATAAAAGTAAAAGAGAATGAAACTGAAGTTGAGAGCAGTTCTTATATATATGCCGAGGATGCAGAAAAGAAGATGCTGGCTGTTTATTTGTCGGAAACAGATACTACTCCGGTGGGTATATTCTTTACTCCCGAGGGAAAAGGCAGCACTATAGTCGAGGTATCTAGTCCCAGCACCTACGCCAAGGAGAATATAGCCAAGAGGATTTCTACCGCAATCAATGCTTCACTTAAACCAGGAGAGGATAAGGTATCCGATGTTAAAAAAGAGATTAGCAATCAATGATTTAATTAAAGAATGCCACCGGGTCGCTAAATCCAAAGGTTGGTGGTTGGATAGCCGCAATGATGGCGAGTTGATCGCGCTTATGCATTCGGAGTTGTCCGAGGCCTTAGAGGCAATGCGTAATCATGGTAAAAAAGAGGATCTTGCTGAGGAGCTGGCGGATTGCTGTATCCGGATATTTGATTATTGCGGATCACGTAAGATTGATTTGGAAAAAGCTTTAATAAAAAAAATAGCTTATAATAAAACCCGTCCTTTTAGGCACGGGAAGAAATTCTAAGCGTAAAGAGGAGGAGTAATGCCATACGATAGCAGTTTAGATGCCCAGGTATTTACCCGTTTTTGGGAGAATGATAACGGTAAGATTGTGGTCAGTGTTTATTCATATAATAATGGGCCGCGTAAAATCCAAATCATCAGAGAAGTCAAAGACAGAAACGGTGAATATGCCTTTGCCAAGCTAGGCAGGTTGACTAAAGAGGAAGCTGAAGGAATTCTGCCGTTAATTCAGGAAGCCCTGAAGAATATGCAATAAATGTTTTATGCCTGAGGTAAAGAAAAGGGATAATTGGGGGTCGCGCCTGGGGATTATCATGGCTGTGGCAGGTTCTGCCATCGGTCTGGGCAATTTCCTGCGTTTCCCGGCAAAAGCCGCGGCAAATGGGGGAGGTGCCTTTATGATCCCCTATTTTATTTCTCTGTTTCTTTTGGGGATCCCTCTGATGTGGATTGAATGGACTCTTGGCCGTTACGGAGGAGGTTTTGGTCATGGAACAGCTCCTGGGATATTCCACAGCCTTTGGCAGAAGAACCGTTTTATTAAATATTTTGGTGTAATCGGGATATTCGGCCCGCTGGTAATCTTTATTTATTATTTGTTCATTGAATCCTGGACACTAGCTTATAGTTTTTTTGCTTTAACCGGAAAATACACCGCTCTTATGGATCAGAATTCTTTGCGTAGTTTTCTGGCCGGTTTTCAGGGTTTAGAGAGAAACCAGTATTTTAACAGCATAGGGACAGCCTATATATTCTTTTTGCTTACTTTTTTGCTGAATATCTGGGTTATCTATTATGGGATAAAGGGTGGAATAGAAAAGTTCTGCAAATTGGCGCTCCCGCTTTTGTTTATCTTCGGGTTAGTGCTTATTATCAGGGTTATGACCATGGGTACCCCGGATTTAAGCAAACCTGATTGGAATGTTTTAGCAGGCTTTGGTTTCTTATGGAACCCGGATTTCTCCGCACTTAAATCGGCCAAGGTTTGGCTTGAGGCAGCCGGGCAGATATTCTTTACTTTAAGTGTGGGCATAGGAGTGATACTTACCTATGCCAGTTATTTAAAGAAAGCCGATGATGTTGTCCTTTCCGGGCTTACCGCTGCCGCTACCAATGAAGTTGCCGAAGTTATATTTGGGGCAAGTATAATAATACCTGCGGCGTTTGTATTTTTTGGCCCGGTAGACATTAAATCCATAGCTCAATCGGGGGTATTTAATCTAGGTTTTGTAACTATGCCCCTGGTTTTAAACAAACTTCCCTTGTCTGCGATATTAGGGTTTCTCTGGTTTTTCTTATTATTTTTGGCCGGGGTAACTTCTTCGGTTTCTTTAGCGCAACCGGCAGTGGCATTCCTGGAAGATGAATTTAACATTAACCGTAAGCGGGCGGTTACTATATTCGGCATAGCCGCCTTTGTATTATGTCAACCGGCAGTATTCTTTCTTGGCCGCGGGGTGGTTAATGAACTGGATTTCTGGGGAGGGACATTCTTCCTGGTAGTTTTTGCTACAATCGAGACCGTACTTTTTGTCTGGGTTTTTGGCATGGAACAGGCTTGGGATGAGATACATAAGGGCTCGCAGATGTCCGTGCCTAAAGTTTATAAGTTTATTATTAAATATATCACGCCTTTGTTTTTATTCATCATCCTGGGAATGTGGTTTATCCAGGAGTGGCTGCCTATTATTATGATGAAAAATGTCTCTATCGCAGATAAGCCATTTGTTTTCTGCACGCGGTTAGGTTTATTGTTTATATTTGTAATCTTGGCTGTTTTAGTCAAAATAGCCTGGCGAAGAAAAAGGGTGGGGTAATAAAACAAATATGAAGTTATCCGGGTGGATATTTATAATTTCTTCTTGGGGTTTGATTATCAGTCTGCTCGCCTTCTGTTTTTTTAAAGTTTTCTCAAAGAGTACCCTGCGTTAACAATTATCTGGCCTAATTGGATTGGCCGGTGTACATTTTCTATGCAAGGAGGCAAAGTGAAAAGATTATCGATTTATCTGGTTTTATTTATCTTGCCGGTTGTCTGTGGTTGCGCGCCTTTAATTATTGGAGCGGCTGCCGGAGGTTTAGGAGCTTATGCTATAAGTAAAGATACGGTGCAGGGGGATAGTGATAAAAGTTTTGATCTGCTTTGGGATTCAGCAGTAAATGTTTCTAAACAATACGGTATAACTCAGCAGGAAAATATTTCTACGGGTTATATTGAACTAACCGCTGATTCAAGCAAAGTTTGGATAAGGCTTATCCGTTTAACCCGCGCCACTACCCGGATAAGGGTGTCTGCGCGGAAATTTCATTTTCCCAATATTGAATTGGCACAAGACCTTTTTGTCAAGATTGTTACCGGTGTAAAATAAGGTGCTTTTGCCCTTGATTTCGCTAACGCTCAATCAAGGACTGCGCTAGATAAAAACTATAAGGTGCTTTTGCCCTTGATTTCGCTAACGCTCAATCAAGGACTGCGCTAGATAAAAACTATAAGGTGCTTGATTTTCCTTTTCTTTTTAAGAAATTTGTGTACAATATATAAAATAGTTAAATCTTAGCCGAGATAGCTCAGTGGTAGAGCGCGGCCCTGAAAAGGCCGGCGTGGGGGGTCCGATTCCCTCTCTCGGCATTTTTATATTCTTCAAGAGAAACGCAAGTTTCTCTTTTTTGCTGTTTTAGGGCTTTAAGCTTTGTAAGATTGGGGGATAGGTGAGAAAACCAAATTCTAAAACCCTTATTTTTATTCACATTGCCGCATTAATAATTTCAGGTTTTTTGGTTTATGGTAATTCTTTAAACGGAAAGTTTATCTGGGATGATAATGGCCTGCTAAAGAATAATAATTATATAAAGGATTGGAAATATCTGCCGGAAATTATCAAAAGTGATTTTGGTTCCGGAGGCGATACAAAGTCTAATTATTACCGGCCGCTTCAGGAGGTTTTACATATGGCCGGGTATTCATTGTGGGGTCTGAATGTCCAAGGTTACCATCTAACGAGTATTTTCCTGCATATTTTAGCCGTAATTGCCCTTTATTTCTTTGTCAGGCTTATATTGTATGATACGAATATTGCTTTCTTAGCCAGCCTGTTATTCCTGGTACATCCTATTAATACAGAAACAGTCTGTTATATATCTGGGATAAGCGATTCTTTATCCCTGTTTTTTATTCTTTTGAGTCTCATCCTGTATTTAAAGTCTTTTGGTTCGCATGCTGTTACATTCAACATTTTATCTTTATTGAGTTTGAGCATGGCGTTATTCTCGAAGGAGAACGCCGTGGTTGTCCCGGTATTAATCCTGCTTTATCATTATGCCTTTAAGAAGCGCCTTGAGATTAATAAAATTATTCCGTTTTTTGCACTTGTAATAGGCTATGTTTTGTTGAGATTGACTGTCTTAAGCCCTTTTGTGCATCCGGATGTATCTTACCTTGTTTTATTAAAAAGGATACCGGGTTTTTTTGCAGCCCTGGCGGAATATTTAAGGCTTTTATTATTGCCTTTTGGTTTGCGTGTTGAATATGGGGACAGATTATTTAACCTGGGGGATTTTCGAGTTATAACAGGAGTATTGTTGGCTCTTCTGTTGATCAGTGCCGCATTTATTAAAAGAAAAAATAACCCTTTGTTTTTTCTCTCGGTAGCCTGGTTTTTTGCAGCGCTTTTACCAGTGAGTAATATTATTCCTTTGAATTTCTCATTTATGATGGAACATTGGCTTTATCTGCCGTCATTTGGATTCTGCGCTATTTTATCAAGCGTATTGTGTTCTTCTCCGAAAAACAAGAACATAGTCTTTTTTTTAAGGGTGCTTGCCGCAGTTTTGCTTATTTTCTACTCATATTTAACATTCAGGCAGAGTGAGTACTGGAGAGAGCCGGTTACATTCTATAACCGGACACTAAGGTACGCTCCGGATAGCTGGAGGTTTTATAATGAATTGGGACTGGAATATGAAAATGATTCCAAGAATGATGAAGCTATAGCTTCTTTCCAGAAGGCATTAGAGATTAAACCTGATCTTGTAGGGGTTTATTATAATTTAGCCGAACTTTATCATAAACTAGGAAGGGAAAAAGACGCCTTGCTCATGTACAATACAGCTCAAGGGATTAACCAAAGGCTTATGCAGGAATATTATGAAAGGGGCAAGGCTTATTCAAAAGCTCAAAAAGAGAAAGAAGCCGTCTCCGCATATCTAAAGGCATTAGAGCTGGATCCAGATAATCTAATGTTGAATCAGGAGTTGGCGAGTTCGTATATAATTACAGGTTACTACCGGAAAGCAATAGCCTTGCTTTTAAAGGTGATAAAGGCTAGCCCGGATTCGGCGCTGGCTTATAATAATCTGGCGGTAGCGTATTATTATGAAAAACAATATGATTTGGCTGTCAGATATCTTGATAAGGCAGTTGAACTCGGCTATCCGGTTCCCCTTAAGTTCCTGCAATTAATGAAAAATAAAACCAGCCCTTAAGAAAAGAGCTGGTTTTATTTTTATTCCTATACGTAAACTTATATCTTTTTTACGTTAGTTGCTTGGTCGCCTTTAGGGCCTTGCGTAACCTCAAATTCAACTTCATCGCCCTCTGCTAAGGATTTATAACCTTCTCCTGTGATAGCGCTGAAATGTACGAATACATCTTTGCCATCTTCGGAAGTAACAAAGCCGTAGCCTTTTTGGTTGGAAAACCACTTTACTTTACCTTTTGCCATTTCTAATTCTCACCTCCTCTACAGATAAAAAAAATCCGCAAAGCATGGTTTGTTATTTGTTGCTGCTTTGCGGTTTGTACTTGTTGCTAAACAATTTCTTAACTTCTCCTCTAAACTTGAACTTATGCATTAAATATATCATGAATTACCTATTTGTCAACATTTTTTATAAAGTTTAAGCGGGTAATTGACTATTACTCAGGAATTGGTATAATGTTGGACAAATTGCCGATGTAGCTCAGTTGGTAGAGCAGGACTTTCGTAAAGTCAAGGTCGGTGGTTCGATTCCACTCATCGGCTTAATTATGGATAATCTATTGTTTTGCTAATTGCGCAGAAGCGCGCACCGGCCTCTCCAATAGGGCCGGGCGAAGGATGGCAAAGCGTAGTTCTCTAACTTGTGGCTTTGCCAAAAGGATGGCAAACCATAGTTCTTTAACTTATGGCTAAATTCCGCGAAGTTTTAAAGAATCGTAATTTTTTCCTATTATGGCTGGGTCAGATCATTTCGCAGCTGGGGGATAGGCTGGGGCAGATGGCCCTGATTGCCTTTGTATATATGCGCGCTCCCGGCTCAACCCTACAGATTGCCAAGATTCTTTCTTTTACCATAATCCCGGTTTTTCTTATTGGTCCTCTGGCAGGGGTTTATGTGGATCGCTGGGACAGGCGTAGAACAATGTTTGCTTGTGATTTCCTGCGCAGCTTATTGGTTTTGGCTATCCCTTTATTCTTATTCTATTCCAAAAACTTAGCCCCGGTTTACCTGATTATTTTCATCGCTTTTTCTATCGGCAGGTTTTTTGTGCCGGCCAAGCTTTCGATTATCCCGGATTTAGTTGATAAAAAAGATTTGCTTATAGCGAATTCCTTGGTTAATACAACCGGAATGATTGCCGCAACTTTAGGGTTTGGGATAAGCGGAGTGCTGGTGGAATGGCTGGGAGCCAAAAGCGGTTTTTATCTTAATTCTATGACTTTTTTGATTTCCGCAATACTTATTTTCCTGATTTCCAAGAAGTTTGTAGTCGCTATGGATTTCAAGAAAGTAGGTCAGGAGATCATGGATGTAATCAGTAAGTCTGTATTCCAGGAGATCAAAGAGGGGATATTCTATTTTATCCGCAAGAAAGATATCCGTTTTACTGCCGGGATTATCTTTGCGCTTTGGTCGGCATTAGGCGCGGTTTATGTGGTAATTATTGTCTTTGTGCAGAATACCCTGCATTCGACAACCAAGGATTTAGGCCTTCTGGTGATGTTCCTGGGGATTGGTTTGTTTTTGGGTTCTTTGGTTTACGGCCGGTTCGGCCAGAGGATCGCCCATTATAAAGTTATTTTTACATCCTTGATTTTAAGTGGAATAATGCTGGTAATTTTTGCCCTGGGAATATATAATTATCCCAATTTTGCCATGGCTGCGTTACTGGCTTTATGTCTAGGTTTAGTTATTGCTCCAATTATGATTGCCTCTAACACTATTATCCATAGCGTCAGCGATAATGATATGCTAGGCAAGATTTTCAGCTCATTTGAGATAGTGATGCACCTGGGATTTCTGGTATTCATGTTTGTCAGCAGTATGCTGGCGGAAAGATTTTCTCATTTGCTGATCTTGATTGTCGTGGGCGGATTATTGAGCTTGTTAGGTTTAGTAAATTTATTCATTAACCGAAAGGCGGCATGGTTAAGTTAGCGGAAAATAAACATCATTCAGAAAATAAACCTACGTGTAGTATGCCTTTGCCAAAGAAGGTTTATATCTCCTTGATCCAGCATCTGGGCAAGATCTGTGTTCCGGAAGTCAAAGTTGGGGATAAAGTTTCTTGCGGCCAGAGAATTGCCTCCTTGCCCTCCGGGTTATATTCGCCGATCCACTCTTCGATTTCCGGTACGGTATCGGCTATTCAAGATTGTCCGCATCCGGTCATTGGCCGAGCCAAAGCAGTAGTTATTCAAGGTGACGGCAGGGAGGATGGGGATTTTTCCAAATCCATCCGTAGTCAGCCATTTAGTCTTACGGCGCAGGAATTGAGGGATATTGTCTTGGAGGCAGGTATCGTCGGGATGGGCGGGGCGAGTTTTCCTACCCATATCAAGCTTAATCCTCCCAAGCCGGTGAATACTTTGATTATTAACGGTGCGGAATGCGAACCGTATTTGACCGCAGATAGCCGTCTGATGGTTGAGAAAACAACAGAGATTGTCAAGGGGATCAGGTTGATTGTTTCCTGTCTTGGCATAAAAGATGTTTATATCGGAATAGAAGATAATAAGCCGGAGGCGATCAGGGCATTCTCAGGTTTTGATGATATTAAGGTAAAAGTACTGAAATCGGATTATCCTCAGGGAGGGGAGAAGCAGCTGATCCGTAATATCTTAGGTAAGGAGCTTCCCCGTGGGAAATATCCTTTTGATATTGGAGCCCTTGTCCAGAATGTAAGCACCATGTTTGCGATCTATGAAGCCGTATATAAAGGTAAGCCGCTAATCGAGAGGATTGTTACTGTTACCGGCTCTTGTATCAAAGAACCGGTTAACCTTTTGGTGCGTATCGGCACGCCGATTAAGGACCTTATTGAATTCTGCGGTTTGAATGAGGAACCGGCCAAGATCATTATCGGTGGACCGATGATGGGGATTGCTCAGTATACGGATGAGGTGCCGCTGATAAAATCCAGCAATGGTTTGTTGTTGATGAATAAGGTTGAGGCGGAGGTATTAGAAGAAAAGCCTTGTATCCGTTGCGCTGCTTGTATCCGCGGATGCCCGGTGGGGCTTATGCCTTGCCAGATTAATTTGGCGTCAGAACGATCTCTCTGGGCATTAACTAAAGAGTATGGAGCCAGCGATTGCATTGAATGCGGTATATGTAATTATGTCTGTCCGGCAAATCGCAGGTTGTTGCAGACGATTAAAAGGGCAAAGCTGGAGGGAGTAAGATAAGATGAAAGAAATGGTGCGCTACGGTTTTATCTTAATGTTAATTTGCATAATCGCCGCTGGGCTATTATCCGGGGTCAATACGCTTACCCGCTCTAAGATTGTCGCTCAAGCTTTGGCAGAAGAGCAAGCAGCGCTTAAAGAGGTTATGCCTCAAGCCGCCAACTTCACCGAGATAAAATCAGGTCAGGAAGTATTATATTACAAGGCGCTTGATAGTCAGGATAACTTAATCGGGTTTGTTTTTAAGGCAGGAGGCAAAGGTTATTCCAGCGTAATTGAAACTTTAGTCGGCATGTTTGCTGATGGAAAAATCAGTGCGATAAAAGTAATATCTTTAAATGAGACGCCGGGTTTAGGCATGCGTGTTGCAGAAAATAGTTTTACCAGACAGTTTAATAATCAGGATGCGCTGAGTTTATCCGGAGTACAGGCGATTACCGGGGCAACGATTTCCAGCCGGGCGGTAATGGATTCAGTAGTTAAAAAGGCACAAGAGTTACAGGAATTGATAAAAAATGATAAATAATCTTATAGTTTCCGGTTCTCCGCATATTCATAAGCAGGAATCTGTTTCCCGGATCATGTGGACGGTTGTGCTCAGTACTATACCGGCTGGAATTGCCGGGGTAATTATATTCGGCTTAGATGCTCTGTGGGTTATTTTGGTTGCAGTTATTGCCGCGGTGCTAACCGAGGCAGTATTTGAAATATGGAGTAAAAAGAAAGTTACGGTTATGGATGGCTCAGCGGTGATCACCGGGATATTGCTGGCATATAATCTTCCGCCTAATGTACCTTTATGGCTGCCCATCATCGGTGCGGTATTTTCTATCGCCGTCGGAAAACAGGTTTTCGGTGGACTGGGGCAGAATATTTTTAACCCCGCGCTTGTAGGCAGGGTATTCCTCATGGCTTCTTGGCCGAAATATATGACTACATTTGTTAAACCGCTTAGTTATGACGCGATAACTTCGGCTACTCCTTTGGCTGCGCTTAAAGAAGGGAAGATCCTGGAGCATATATCTTATCTGGATTTATTCCTGGGCAAACGCGGAGGTTGTATCGGCGAGGTTTGCATATTGGCGCTATTGATTGGCGCTGCGATTTTATTATATAAAGGATATATTTCCTGGCATATCCCTATGACCTATATTCTAACCACAGCTGTTTTTACCTATATATTCGGGGCTAAACAGTTATTTCACGGAGATTGGTTATTTCATATATTAAGCGGTGGTCTGATCCTGGGTGCTTTTTTTATGGCTACTGATTATGTGGCTACGCCTTTAACTATCAATGGGCAGATTGTTTTTGGTATAGGCTGTGGCCTGTTGACGGCAATTATCCGGATTTGGGGAGGGTATCCCGAAGGGGTTTCATATGCCATATTAATTATGAATGCAGCAACGCCTTTTATTGACCGCTATACCAAGAACAGGATTTACGGGACAAGTTAAGGGATGAGAGACCTTTTTAAAGAATTTACTAAAGGCATAATAAAGGAAAATCCTACGTTTGTTTTAGCTTTAGGGTTATGTCCGACTCTGGCAGTTTCTGTGTCGGTGGCTAATGCTATTGGAATGGGGGTGGCAGCAACTTTTGTGCTTTTGGGTTCAAGCGTCATTATATCTTTGGCCAAAAATTTCATTCCCAATAAAATACGCATACCTTGTTTTATTGTCATTATAGCTACTTTTGTTACCATAATTGAGTTGTGTTTAAAAGCTTATAGCCCGGTATTAGACCGGGCTTTGGGTATTTATGTCCCGCTGATAGTTGTTAATTGTATAGTTTTAGGCCGTGCCGAAGCCTTTGCTTGTAAGAACAACTTAATTAGTTCGTTTTTCGATGGTTTAGGTATGGGGGTCGGTTTTACCTTGGCGCTTATACTTATTTCAGCAATCAGGGAGTTCTTGGGATCTGGTCAGATATTAGGGCATACTTTGATCAAAGGGTTTGAACCGATTTTTGTTTTTGGCATGCCCTCGGGGGCGCTATTGGTAATCGGTTTGTTGCTAGGTTTATTTAATCTTATAAAAAACAGGAAAACATGAATATCCAAGAGTTCTTGAGCATATTTATTTCTTCAGTATTTATTTACAACGTTATATTATCGCGTTTTTTAGGATTATGTCCCTTTGTGGCTATTTCCAAAGATACAAAACAGGCATTTGCCATGAGCGCGGCGGTAACTTTTGTTATTACTGCTGCTTCTATTGTAACTTGGCTTATCTATCGGTTTCTCCTGCTTCCTTTTAACCTAGCGTATTTGCGCACCCTTTCATTTGTCTTGGTAATTGCTGCTCTTGTACAATTGATCGAAATGGTCATTAGAAAAACCAGCCCTGTTTTATACCGGGCTTTCGGAATTTATCTTACTTTGATTACTACGAATTGCGCCGTATTAGGTGCGGCGGTATTGAATATCGACATGTTTTTTGTGAACGGCAAGGCAGTTCCCGGAAGTTTTTATTATTCGGTTTTCCAAGGTTTCTGCATGGGGCTGGGGTATACTTTGGCCATGCTTATTATGTCCGGAATAAGGGAGAGGTTGGAGCTTTGCAACGTACCAAGTGCGTTAAAGAATTTTCCTCTGGCATTTATTATCGCTTCAATATTAAGCTTAAGTTTTATGGGGTTCAGCGGGTTTAAATTCTAATGGAAATCTTATTTGCTGTAATAATACTGGGTTCATTAGGGCTTATCTTTGGCATAGGTTTAGCCGTTGCTTCTAAAAAATTTAATGTTCAAGTCGATCCAAAATTAGAACAAGTGCAGCATTTGCTTCCCGGGGCAAATTGCGGGGCATGTGGAAATCCTGGATGTTTTGGCTTTGCCGAAAGCCTGCTTGAAGGTAAGAGTACCGTGGAAAGCTGCCGGGTTTGCAGCGAGGAGATCAAGGAGAAAATTGCTGGCATCATGGGAATATCTCTGGAGAAACAAACTAAGAAAATAGCCACTTTGCATTGTAATGGCGGCTTACGAGTCAAAGATAGATATATCTATAACGGGATTAATGATTGTATTTCTGCCAAATTGGTTTTGGGTGGGCAGAAGGCCTGCGTCTTTGCCTGCCTTGGCTTTGGTACCTGTCAAAAGGCATGTCCATTTGGGGCAATTACTATGTCAGTAGAGGGCTTACCTGTAGTAGATAAAGTTAAGTGCCGTTCATGTAATAAATGCGTATTAGCTTGCCCCAAGAAACTATTTTCGCTCATATCTGTATCTAATACTGTCTATGTCGCATGCAGCTCGTATGATACAGGAAGAGATGTGAAGATGGTATGCCCGGTAGGTTGTATTTCCTGCAAACTATGCGAGAAGGCATGTAAGTTTGACGCAATACATGTGATAGATAACCTGGCGGTGATCGATTATCATAAGTGTACTTCTTGTAAAGAGTGTGTCAAGGTTTGTCCTGCCAAAACCATAAGGATAAGAGAATGAATTTAGCCGTGTTTGCTTCGGGTAACGGAAGTAATTTTTCGGCGATTGTCAAAGCGATAAAAGAAGGCAAGGTCAGGGTCCGTTCGCTAATCTTGGTCTGTGATAATCCAGGTGCTTTTGTGCTTAAGCGGGCGCAAAAGGCGGGAGTGCGGGTTATTTTAGCCAGCCGGGGGGATTTTCCCAGCCGTAAAGATTTTGAGGCGGCGATAATCCAGAGGTTGAAGATCTACAAAATAGATTTAATTGTTTTGGCCGGGTTTATGCGCATGCTCAGTCCGGCTTTTGTTGAAAGGTACCGTAACCGTATTCTAAATATCCATCCTTCATTACTTCCCGCTTTTAAAGGCGCCCACGCTATAAAAGATGCTTTTGAAGACAAGGTGCCTTTTACTGGAGTAACAGTGCATGTTGTAGACGAGAAAATGGATCATGGTCCGGTTATTTTACAGGAACGGCTAAAGATCAAGAGTAGGGATAGCTTCGTTTCGCTCGAAAAAAGAATCCATGCCTTGGAACATAAACTTTATCCCCGGGCAATCGAATTATTCTATAACAGTAAGGTCGGATCAGGAAAGCGTTAAAAGGGGTTTTATTCTCTTGGTCCGGATGAAACAGCTGCCTGGTTGAGGATGGTTTTTGCTCCGCTGTCCAGGTTAGACATCTCTACAAGAGTGAAGTCTTTAAATGCGTAAGTATTTAAGGTAAGCGATACTACTTTCATGACCTCCCGGTCAATGTCCACATTTTTTTCTACTTCTGGCTTTTGAAATTTAATTCTTATCCGGTTTTGAATCTGGTCAGCTAAAAAATCCTCCAAAGTTACATCATGGTAAATCAAATGCTGGCCTTCTTTATCCCCGATGATTTGGCTAGAGACTTCTGTTTCCTGGACAATCCGATGCTGGTATTCAGTCTGCGATATAAAGCCGTAAGAGATTTTCTTTAGATCCAGACAATGGAATATCTGCTTTAGTTCAAAGCCGTTTGCGATATCCGCGGTAACAATACAAAAGAAAATAGGATTGTCTTTTCCCTGCCGATTATCCATACTAAAGAGCACTCTACGGATAACCTGCAAGACGTTGAATATTTTTGTATTTACCGATTTATCTAATGACATCTCCTGTTGTTTTTCCGTTTCCGGGACAGGTTTAATCATATAGTTAATCTTTAAAACCTTTTCATTAAATTGGTTTCTCTTGTCTTCAACCAGAAATCTTTCAGTATATTTTTCCGGATAGGGTGATTTGACAACGATATTCTCCAGCGGCATATATACCCAAAGCGTGCGGCCGGTAAGCTTGGTTATGATATTAAGCTGGTACTCCTTTTTGCATATGTCTTTTACTGCTCTAGGAATATCTTCCTTCATGAATGATGGGGCAGTGGAAGAGGTGCAAGCGGATAGGATGAGAATTAAAGGGATTAATTTAAGGCCGGCTTTTGCCAAATTCTTTGAAGATAGCTTCGATTTCATCATAGTTTAGTTCGCTTTTAGCTACCAGCTCTTTGGCCAAACGGTCCATAAGCGGCTCTTCTTTTTTAAGCAGGGCAGTTACTTCGTTAAGGCAGTTATTTAATATATCTTGTACATCGGCATCAAGTTTAGCTTTGACATCTTCGGAGATCTTGTCGACAATCTCCCAATTGCCTAAAAAACCGCTTTTGCCCATGCCGCAGACCCAAACCATATTGTGCGCATGATGCATGGCGCTGGAGAAGTCTCCGTAGACTCCGGAGGTTGTCGCGTTATATTTTATTTTCTCGGCAGCGTATGAGCCCAAGCTGATCTTTATTTTGCTAAGCAATTCATTAGAGTCTTCAATAAAAGTATCTTCTCTTTCCGGGATCCAGGTTGCTCCACCAGTGGGGCCGCGCGGGGTTATTGTTATCTTAAAGACATCTTTAGAAGGAGCAAGCAGGTAGGTGGTAATGGCATGCCCGCTTTCATGGTAAGCGGTTTGCCATTTTTCCTTTTCACTCAGCTTGATCCTGCGTTTTATGCCCAGTGCGATTCTTTCCCTGGCTTCATCGATTTCTTTCATGCTGATTAAAGTATTTTGATTGCGCACAGTAATCAAAGCTGCTTCGCGGACTATATTGGCAATATCAGCCGGGCTTTGGCCTACGGTAATCCGAGCCAGGCGGTCAATCTTTACATCTTGAGCATCATATTTTACGCTTTTTAAGTAATAAGCGAAAAGTTTGCCGCGGTCTTCAAGGTTGGGTTTGTCCACGATTATCTTGCGGTCAAACCTTCCCGGCCTAAGCAGGGCCTGATCAAGGTAAGTTTCAGGCGCATTGGTTGCGCCGATCAGAATGATATTATAATCTTTATCTTTTAAGCCGTCTAATTCGACCAGCAGTTGATTCAGGGTAGTGTTATGTTCAGTGGTTCCTCCAAAGCCGCGATCCATCGAGCGTTGCGCGCCTATCGCGTCAATTTCATCGATAAAGATGATGCAACCGCCTTCCAATTCCGCTAATTGCTGTGCTTTTTTAAACAGGGAACGTACTCTTCCTGCTCCTACACCGACAAACATTTCTACAAACTCTGAGCCTGACATGGAGATAAAAGGAAGCTTGGTTTCTGTAGCGATAGCTTTAGCCAGGTAGGTTTTACCACATCCCGGAGGGCCAAGCATAAGAATACCTTTTAATATTTTCCCTCCGATACGCTGCAGGCTGACCCGGTCGGTAATTAATTTAACCACTTCCAGGGCTTCTTCTTTTGCCTCGTCCATACCGATAACGTTATCCCAGGTAACGCCTATATCCCCTCCGGCGATAGATTTCTTGCTGGTTTGGGAAAATGACGAGGCCCCGCGTTTGAAATAGAGCCAATACATCAGGTAGGTGTATACAAAACCGAAAATAAGAGCCATAATAATCTGCAGGTATAATTGCAGGGGGATCATGGCTAATTGCGACTGTCTTAGATAAGATTCAGATTCATTCCAGGCGCGCAGACCAGCAATAACGAGAAATATCAGGGATACTACCAGGGCGGTTAAGAAAGTAAAAAGCAGAGCTTTTAGCCAGTGCAGTTTTACATAAAATCTGATTTTTTTCCAATTCATGATTTTTCCGCCTTTTTATTTAGGCATGTAATTCAATATATAAAAAATAACATATCCGTTATCTTAAGTCAAACCTTTTTTAATAAGCGCTTGATTTACGAGCACAATAGTCTGAGTAAGACAATGTGCGAATTAATCCCATCGAATGTATCGAGATTTTTGATGAAATTTCGATACATTTTACGAGATGGGGCAGGTTAGCTTAGCATGATTCCCTTGACTTGATAATTTTTGCGTGTATAATTATGAAGTTGTCTTAAATCTTTAACTTAACACCCTGGTTGGGCTAGCACCCGGCCTGAACGGAGATGTCCGGTGCACCCTTTCTGGGTAAGGAGAAAAAATGGCAAAAATAAAAAAGGTTTTAGCTCGTGAGATTCTGGATTCCCGCGGTAATCCTACGGTTGAAGTGGACTGTATTTTAGCAAGCGGAATTTTAGGCCGCGCTGCGGTTCCCTCGGGGGCCTCTACCGGAGATAATGAAGCCCTGGAATTAAGGGATGGCGATAAAAGCAGATACTTAGGCAAGGGTGTGTTAAAGGCAGTTGCCAATGTCAATACCATAATCAACTCCGCTGTTTGCGGAAAGGCAGCGGATTTTGCCAAGATCGATAAACTTTTAATTAAGTTGGACGGCACAGAGTTTAAATCCAGTCTTGGGGCTAATGCCATCTTGGGGGTTTCGATGGCAGTGGCTAAGGCAGCAGCGTTGGCAAAAAAACAGCCGCTTTATAAATTCTTGGGCGGACCCAAAGCAAACATCCTGCCGGTGCCTTTGATGAATATCTTAAACGGCGGGATGCACGCAGATAACAACCTGGATATTCAGGAATTTATGATTATGCCTATCGGAGGAAAGAATTTTTCAGAATCCTTGCGCATGGCTACAGAAGTATTCCATAATCTCAAGGCACTTTTAAAATCTAAGAAACTTTCTACTTCCGTCGGTGATGAGGGAGGTTTTGCCCCCAGCCTTAATTCTAACGAAGAAGCCTTAGGTTTAATTATCGAGGCAATTAAAAAAGCAGGTTATGTTCCGGGTAAGGATGTCTCTTTGGCCTTGGATTGTGCTGCCAGCTCTTTTTGTAAGGATGGTAAATATACCTTTGAGGGTTCAGAGAAATCTTCCGCGGACCTTATCTCTATTTACGAAGGTTGGATTAGCCGTTATCCCATTCTTTCTATCGAGGATGGCCTTTCCGAACACGATTGGAGCGGTTGGGCCCAGATGACTCAGAAACTGGGAAGCAGAGTTCAGCTGGTAGGGGATGATACCTTTGTTACTAACCCGAAGATATTCAAAAAAGGGATTGCAGAAAAGATAGCTAATGCTATACTGATAAAAGTGAATCAGGTTGGTTCTCTTTCAGAGACTCTTGAGGCTATTGCTATAGCCAAAAAGAATAAATACAATGCCATAATTTCGCATCGTTCCGGAGAAACAGAGGATACGACTATCGCGCATCTAGCGGTAGCTAGCGGAGTGGGGCAGATCAAGACCGGCTCTTTATCCCGCACCGACAGGATCTGTAAATACAATGAGCTCTTGAGAATTGAAGAAGAGTTAGGCAAAAGAGCGGTTTATGCCGGGACATCCTGGAAAAACAGATGTTCTCTACCTTAAGAAAGGCCTTTTGGCTTTTTGGTTTTACGGTTTTACTCTTAGTTTTATTTCTGCCGGGCTATATTAAATTACAGTCTTTGAGGGCCAAGAACCGCCAGTTAGAACATAGTTTCCGCAAGATGGCTGTTGAGAATTATCTTTTACAGCAAGAACTCAGGCGGCTTGAGAGTGACCCGGTTTATCAAGAGAAAATGGCCCGGGATAAGATGGGCGTAGTCAGAAAAGGCGAAATCCCGGTTAAGATTTTCTCGGACAAGAAGCGATAAAATTTTGGTGCTTTTATCCTTGATTTCGCTGTCGTTCAATCAAGGATTTTGCCAGATAGAAAATTTTGGTGCTCAATTTCGCGGGGTGGAGCAGCCTGGTAGCTCGCAAGGCTCATAACCTTGAGGTCATGCGTTCAAATCGCATCCCCGCAACCAATTAACCCGCTGATAACTGGCGGGTTTTTTGTTGTTTTAAGGGTATTCCGGGATTATAATATTTCCCAGAAACAGCGGGGGAAAAAGTTAATATGAAGAGTTTCAAGCGGATAATAGCGAAAGAAGGTTTGATCATTCTGGGATTGGCCGTGATTTTGTATTTTTCCCTTCTTGTCCTTCAAAATGTCCCGGTAGGATTACCTAAATACAGATTGGTATTCGCTAACGGAGAAACATGCTCCATCAGTATAAATCCTGAGATTCGCAATGGCTCTAATTATAGTCGATTTCTTGCTCAAGTCTATAGCCCTTCGCAAAAACTTATCGATAGGCGGATTAAGGAATTTATAAGGATTGCGAATATCCAATCTCCCTTGAAGAGCTCAGAATACATAAACTCCAGCCAGGTAAATATATCTAAAATATATAGTCATTTTATTGGTCAATTATTCATTTTAAAACTAGTCTTTGTCTACCTTGTTTTATTACTTGCGCGTTTCATAAGCTGGGCAGTTAGGAAGTTGAAGGAGTAAGTCGGTATTTTATAAGTCGATTCGCCGATAAAAAGGTTGACTTCAATTTGAAAAGTTAGATAATGTATTTTATTAATGGATATTCTTTAGGAAGGACTTGATGGGGATATGGCTATGCAGACTGATCTTATATATAATGCTGCCTGGGGTAGCCATATGTGCATGTTTTATAAGGGCAGGGATGAATTAGCCGCTGGTCTGACTACATATTTTAAGGCAGGCTTGGAAAATAATGAGTTTTGTATATGGGCTCTGCCGGATGCGCTTGGAGTGGAAACAGCCAGGCTTGTTTTGAGTAAAGAGATAAAAAATCTGGAATATTATATTAACCGGGGACAGATTGAAATCAGCAATTATCACGATTATTATATTCAAGATGGGGTTTTTAGCGCCTTAAATATGATTGATTGGTGGATTAAAAGGGAAAAAGAGGTTTTAGGCCAGGAATTTTCCGGTATCCGGGTTGCCGGAGACGGAACTGATCTTTTCAACGCCTATGCCTTTAAAATGAACTTATATGAGAAAGAAATTAACAATGTCATCGAGCGAATGAAGATCAAGGCGATTTGTACTTATTCCTTAGATAGTATTGATACGCCCAATATTTTAAATATTATTGCTTATCATCGTTTTATCATTGTTAACCGGAATTTGGGCTGGGAGGTCTTCCGGGCCTCGGAAATCAATAACCTGTTTGTTTGATCGGTATTGCTTATAATTGACGTATTCAACGAAGGAGGGGATTAACGTAATGCAAGATAGAAGAAGATATGCCAGAGTTCCTGAAAGTTTGCAAATAGCTTATGAGATTCTTCCGACAGATTCAACAAAACAATATCTCACAAAAGATATCAGCCAGGGAGGCATAAGGTTTTTTACGCATGAATTTATCCCTAAAGATACCCGCCTGAGGATTAGGATTTCTTTCCCCAGGACCTTGTTCAGCTTTGAGACATTGGTCAAGTGTATGTGGATTAAACAGATGCCTTATGGCGATGAGTTCGAGGTAGGGGTGGAGTTTGTAGACCTGCCTCCGGAGATTATAGATTATCTTATAAGCTATATAAAAGTCTCTTTAAAAATCAATACCCAGCAGCCAGGAGTTTAAAGTTTTGGGTGTGTCCGGAAATATGTTCTGTCCAATTTCGATAGTGGTTTATTTTTTATCCGTGGCAATCGGATTAGTAATGTTCTTTAGGCCTGGAGCGGTTATCGAGTTTCAAAAGAAGTTTTATGAAAAGATCAACTGGCGTATTGAGCCGATTTCGATGTCCAGGGAAGTGCGTAATACCAGATTAATGGGTTTGTTCCTGATTTTTGCCGTCCCCTTGGCAATAATTTATATTCTAAATCTACGTTATTCCTTCTTTTTCTAACAGGAGATAATTGCCTTGAAGTGGAAATATAAAAAGCTTGCTGCCCGCCTGCTTAGACTAAATAACTCTCCTCATGAGATTTCCCTGGGTGTGGCTATAGGAGTTTTTATCGGAATCCTGCCGGTTTATGGCTTGCATACTATTCTGGTGGTTATAGCCGCTATCCTCGTACGACCGGCCAATAAAATAGCGATTTTTTTGGGGACGAGTATTTCTTTGCCACCGACGGTTCCTCCAATAACCTGGGCGGGTTATGAAATTGGCAGGTTAATTCTTAAGGGGAGATTTGAACCTTTAAGTTGGTCGGTATTTAAAAATATAACCTTCCAGAAGATTTGCTCCTTTTATCAGCCGCTTTTCCTGGGTAGCGTAGTCCTGGGGATCATTTGCGCGGCGATATTTTATCTTATTACATTCTTTGTGTCCAAGAGGTTGATGATGAGGAGAAAGCGTGTTGGAAGCCTTTAACCTGGTTATCCGGAAATTCGAGAACAAAGACAGGAACGAGGTCAGGTCGATCAGCCATGACACTGCTTTTATGGGCCGGTCAGCCGGGTTGTTTTTTGAAGGAAAGGAGATTATCTGCGACGCCCTTAATTTGTACTTCACTGATTATGAACCGGAATCTTGTTTTGTCGCAGAGATCGATTCGGTAATTGCCGGTTACCTGATTGGCGCAAAAAATAAAATCGCTGCGGAGAGGATATTCAGGGAAAAGATAGTTTTTCCTTTGTTTTGGAAGGCTTTGAGAAGTGGAGCCTTTTTAAACAAAAAGAACCTGATTTTTATTTATAATTGTTTGAAAGCGTTGATCAATGGCGGACTCCGGACACCCGATTTTACAAAAGAATATCCGGCTACTTTACATATCAATATAAAAGAAGAGTTTCGGGGTAAGCATATCGGAAAGGCCTTGATAAACGCTTATCTGGATTATCTTAAGAGAGAGAATATCTCTGGAGTGCATTTGGCGACACTTTCCCGGGCTGGAGCGGATTTCTTTTCCAAACAGTCATTTCAACTTTTGTTTGAAGGCCGGAGGCCGTATTTCAGGCACATCTTGCATAAGGATGTCCCGCTTTTTATTTTTGGGAAGAAACTGGCGCGTGTATAGAGTTTTACTTGAATATGGCCTATGCTTATGTTAATTTAATCATCTATGGAAAAGCTTTGGAGCTTTACGGATAATTCAGGCAGTTTTCTTTCTTCTGACGCGGATAAAATCAGGAATTTATATTTTCCCCTGGGCAATAACAGGATTATGTCTTCGATCACTCCGGATTTACACGGAGATATCAAAAGCGGCCAAAACTCTTTTCTCCTTACCCCTGTTTCGCGCATTGATTTAGCCAACCTACGCTCTTCGCGTAATTTCTGGGTTTATATCAATCCGGATAAAATATGGTCAGCTACCGGTGTTTCCAAGGATTTCCGTGCTATCCGCCGGGATAAATTCAGCTTAGAAGCTGGTTTGCTTTGGCAGAAAATAACCCGTCAAAATAAAACAATCGGTATTGATGCCGAGATACTTTCTTTTATCCCGGCTACGGATGAGCCTGTGGAAATAATGCAGGTTAAGCTTACGAATGTTTCCGCCGGTTCTCTAAGTTTTATTCCTACAGCCGCTATTCCGATGTATAACCGCGGGGCTAATAATATACGTGATCATCGTCATGTGACCAGCCTGTTGCAGAGGGTCATCCAGCATAAATTCGGGGTAATCTCTAAGCCGACTTTATCATTTGATGAATCCGGCCACCATCCGAATAGGGATAGCTATTTTGTCCTGGGCTGGGATGAGAAATTTGCTCCTCCTGAGAGGATCTATCCGACTCAGGATGAGTTTTGTGGCGATTCGGGAGATTTCGAGGAGCCGGAGGCCGTATTTAAGAACATAACTGGCAATCTAGGTAATATCCAGGGTAGAGAAGTTATGGGAGGGTTAAGTTTTAAGAGGGTATCTCTTAAGCCTCAGCAGTCGAAGACATATACGCTGATTATGGGGATAACCAGCCAGAGCAGTCAAATTACAAAACTGGTTTCTAAATTTAACCACCCGGATAAAGTTGCGCATGCCCTTCGGGAGACTAAGGAGCACTGGAGCGATTTAAGCCGCAGGATAGATATCGTAACAGAAGATAGCGATTTTGATAACTGGCTGCGCTGGGTAAATATCCAGCCGACATTAAGAAGGATTTTTGGCTGTTCTTTCCTGCCGGATTTTGATTATGGTAAAGGCGGCCGCGGTTGGCGTGACCTATGGCAGGATTGCCTGAGTCTTATCCTTAATGATCCTGGAAAAGTCAGGAGCTTGCTGATTAACAATTTTTGCGGAGTTAAAATTGACGGTTCCAACGCTACTATTATCGGTAAGGCTCCGGGGGAATTTATTGCCGACCGCAATAATATCAGCCGGGTATGGATGGACCATGGCAGCTGGCCGCTTTTAACCCTGGATTTATACATTAATGAAACCGGGGACCTGGATATATTATTTGAGAATGCAACTTATTTTTATAATCACGAAATAAAACGTACTAAAGATATCGATCGTAATTGGACTTCTACTTATGGTAATAAATTAAAGACCAGGCAGGGAAAGGTTTATTCGGGTTCGCTTATCGAACATCTCCTGGTGCAAAACCTGGTGCAGTTCTTTAATGTCGGCAGCCACAATCATATCCGTCTTGAAGGAGCGGATTGGAATGATGGATTGGATATGGCTAAAGAAAATGGGGAAAGTGTGGCTTTTAGCGCTATGTACGCTGAGAATCTGCAAATACTTTCTGAAATCCTGCTTAAAACCGGCAAGAATAATATAGAGTTGGCCGAAGAACTGGAAGTTTTATTTACAAAGATCGATTATGCAAGTGTCTCCTCCAAACATAGGCTTTTAGATAAGTATTTCTCTAAAACCGCTGTTTCTCTATCCGGGAAAAAAGTTGTCCTGGACCTTTCTCGGATTGTTAGTGACCTCAAGGCTAAATCTGTCTGGATAAAACAGCATATCCGTTCGACAGAATACCTTAGAGAAGGTTTTTTTAACGGTTATTATGATAATCGTAAGAAGCGTCTGGAGGGCAGGAAAGGAGGCCATGTCCAAATGACCTTGACTGCGCAGGTCTTTACTATAATGGCGGGTATTCCTGAGCCCTGGCAGGTGCGTAAAATATTAGAAAACGTAAATAAATATCTACTTGATAAGAAGACCGGCGGCGTGCATCTGAATACTGACTTTAAGCAGGAACAGCTTGATCTGGGACGGGCTTTTTCTTTTTCTTACGGAGATAAAGAGAACGGGGCGGTTTTTAGCCATATGGCCGTAATGTTCAGTTACGCTTTATATAAACAAGGCTTTGCCAGGCAAGCCTGGGAGACTTTAAACTCACTTTATAAAATGGCTTCAGATACTTCCAGCAGTAAGATTTATCCCTGCTTGCCGGAGTACTTCAATTTGGAAGGCAGGGGGATGTATTCTTACCTGACCGGTTCAGCCAGCTGGTTTATCTTGACTATGCTTACCCAGGTTTTCGGGGTTAAGGGGCTAAACGGAGATTTGGTTATTGAGCCAAAACTGAACGCAGAGAACTTCAGCGATCACGACAGTGTTAGCATAGAGCGTGACTTTGCCGGAAGAAGGATAAGGGTAAAGTTCTTTAATCCCGGTAAGCTTGCCTACGGTAAATATAGGATTGTCAAGGCATCGCTTAATTCCCAGGGCCTGGCTATGGATAAAAACGGCTCTTTGCTTATCAGAAGGCAGACGGTTGCCAGGCTGCCTGAGCATAAGCTTAATTTAATGGAAATTCACTTGGCTTGATAATATTTGCTTTACAATTTGTCAATATGTGGATATAATAAAAAATCTATCAAGGTGTTAAAAAAAGGAATTCCTCTTATGAAAAACAAGATATTAAAAATCGGTTTACCTAAAGGCAGCCTTCAGGAGTCTACCTTTAAAATGCTTAAGAAAGCCGGTTTTAACGTAAACCTGTCCAGTTCGCGTTCATATTTTCCGTCGGTTGATGACCCGGAGATCCAGGCGGTTTTATTGCGCGCCCAAGAGATGTCGCGTTATGTCCAGGATGGGGCGCTTGACTGTGGGATTACCGGAAATGACTGGATATTGGAAAATAATTCTGATGTTATCAGAGTAACGGATTTAACTTATGCCAAGCAGAGTCTGAATAAAGTCAGATGGGTTTTAGCAGTCCCGGAGGGTTCTGGTATAAAAAGCGTTAAAGATTTAGCCGGTAAACGCGTGGCTACTGAATTGGTAAATGTAACTAAAGAATATTTCAAGAAAAATAAAGTTAAAGTAGAAGTGGAATTTAGCTGGGGTGCAACTGAGGTGAAAGTTAGTGGCGGTCTGGTTGAGGCGATAGTGGAATTGACTGAAACTGGAAGTTCTTTGCGGGCGAATAAATTAGTAGAAATTGCCACTCTTTGTGAATCTACAACTCAGTTGATCGCTAATAGAAGTTCCTATAAGGATTCCTGGAAAAGGGCTAAGATGGAGCAGATTGCCTTGCTTTTGCAAGGAGCAATCGCCGCCGAAGGTAAAGTTGGTTTGAAGATGAACGTAAGAAAAGAGAGTCTTAAAGCGGTTATCGCCAGGCTCCCGGCATTAAAGAAACCCACTATCTCCGGATTAAGTGATGATGGCTGGTTTGCTATCGAGACTATTATCGACGAGAAAGTAGTCAGGGTATTGATCCCTGTTTTAAAACAGTCCGGTGCCCAGGGGATCATTGAATATCCGCTCAATAAAGTTATTTTGTAATCATCAGCAAGAGGAGAAGTGTCATGCCTTGCGGCAAGAAAAGAAAAAGACAAAAAATCAAGACCCATAAGCGCAAAAAGATGCGTCGTCGTCTTCGTCATTTGAAGAAGAGAGCTTGGGGCGGTAAGGGTTAAATTTGCCCTTAGCCTTTTTGGCTTCGCGGGTAATTTCAGAAGGGTGCCTTGAAGTTAAAATACCTTAACAGCTTAGTCTGTCTTTGCCTCTCATTGGCTTTGGCTGCTGCAACTGCCCAGGCTTTAGATGCAGATAAAGAAGATGCTCGGAGTTTAAGCCATTATATAATGGCTCTTTATTGCCAGGATCTTGGCGATATAGACAGGGCTATTCAGGAATATCGTAAGGCATTAAAGAATGACCCTGAGAGTTCTTTATTACATTTAAACCTGGCTTCTGCTTTTATTAAGAATAACGAAATTCCTCCGGCAATAGTTGAGTTAAAGAAAGCCATTGATCTTGATCCTGATGCTGTAGAACCGCATGCAATCTTGGCATTGGTTTATACAACGCAGGATAACGCTGATTTGGCCACTCAGGAGTATGCCCTGGCGCTTAAAAATGCGTCAAAGCTTGAACCGGAAAATATCGAAATCTACAAGAGTTTGGGCGCGGTTTACCTGCAACAGGGTAAATTCAAAGAGGCCGAAGGAATTTTTAAGATAATTACAGGGTTGGCCCCGCTTGATGAACAGGCGCATTTTTACCTGGGTAGCATCTATTACGAGTTAAAAGATTATAGCGCGGCAGAAAAAGAATTTAAGACTGCGATAAAAATAAAACCAGGTTATCATGAAGCCCTGAATTTCCTGGGTTATTTTTATTTGGAACAAAACAGGAATATTAATCAAGCCGGACGTTTGATTGAGAAGGCTTTAAGTTTTGACCCGGAAAATGGAGCTTATATTGATAGCCTGGGTTGGTTTTATTTCAAAAAAGGTAAATTTAAAGAGGCATTAGATCGATTGGAAAAAGCAGCCTCTTTTTTAAGCGACCCGGTTATCTATGAGCATCTGGGTGATGTTTTTATGAAGTTGGGCAATCGGGAAAGCGCAAAACTGAATTGGGAGAAATCCCTGAAGCTGGATTCCACCCAAGAACAGGTAAAGAAAAAATTACTGCAACTCTGCCAATAATGGAAAATAAGCAGTTATCAATCAAAGAATTAGAATTAAAGGCTAAAGAAACCAGGCGCCTGATTATCGAGATGCTCGCCGAAGCCGGTTCAGGGCATCCCGGAGGAAGTCTTTCCGCGACGGATTTAATCGTTGCCCTGTATTCCAATGTCCTGCGTTTTAATCCTAAAGAACCGCAATGGCCGGATAGGGATAGGTTCCATATGTCCAAGGGGCATTGCTGCCCGCTCTGGTATGCCATATTAGCCCAATCCGGTTATTTCCCCAAAGAAGAATTGATGACCCTGCGTAAATTTGGCTCTCGGCTTCAGGGGCATCCGGCCCGTTCCACTCCGGGTGTTGAATCCGCCTCCGGTTCGCTTGGCCAAGGGCTTTCTATCGGTTTGGGTATGAGCCTGGCAGGGAAAATGGATAAAAAAGATTACCGGGTTTATGTTTTATTGGGTGATGGTGAGATCCAGGAGGGTAGTGTTTGGGAGGCCGCTATGGCCGCCAGTCACTTCTCTTGTGATAATCTCTGTGCTATTCTGGATTTTAACGGCTGCCAGATCGACGGTAAATGCAAAGATATCATGGGTCTGGAACCGGTCTCGGCTAAGTGGCAGGCATTTGGCTGGCAGGTGATTGAAATCGACGGCCATGATCTACAACAGATTTTATCTGCCTACGAGCAGGCCAAAAAAATAAAATCCAAACCCACGATAATTATCGCTCATACTATAAAAGGCAAAGGGGTATCGTTTATGGAAGGCGTAATAGGTTTTCACGGCAAGGCTCCTACTGCGGAAGAAGCCCAAAAGGCCTTAAAGGAATTATCATAATGGCAGAGCAACTTTATCAGAGGGATATTTATGGTCAGGAGTTGTTAAGGCTTGGCGCCTTAGATAAGAACATCGTGGTTTTAGACGCCGATCTTTCCAGCTCTACCCGTACGAATCTTTTTGCCAAACAATTCCCGGATAGATTCTTTAATTTTGGTGTAGCGGAGCAGAATATGATGGCTGCTGCCGCAGGTTTAGCCAGCTGTGGAAAGACAGTCTTTGTTTCGACCTTCGCGGTTTTTGCGGCAGGCCGCGCCTGGGATCAGATAAGAGTTTCCATAGGTTATAATAACTTCAATGTCAAGATCGTCGCTACTCACGCCGGTATTACTGTGGGGCCGGATGGCGCCAGCCACCAGGCTTTAGAAGATATTGCGTTGATGCGCGTACTCCCGAATATGAATATCATTGTTCCTTGCGATGGGCCTCAGACAGCCGAGGCGGTGAATACCGCAGCAAAAACCAGCGGCCCTTTTTATATCCGCTTAGGCCGTTCGAAAGTCCCGACTATCGAGAATAAAGGTGGTTTTACATTCGCCAGGGCCCAGGTAATCTCTTCAGGCGATGACGTAACTATTATCGCCTGCGGGATGATGGTTTTTGAAGCCCTGCTGGCAGTGAAAACCTTGGCCCAAAAAGGAATTAAGGCCCGCCTGATTAACCTGCATACTGTCTGGCCTTTGGATAATGAAACTATCCTTAAGGCGGCTAAAGAAACTAAATTTATTGTTATCTGTGAAGAGCATAATGTTTTTGGTGGGCTGGCTTCCAGCGTCGATGAGATCGTCGCTGAACATTGCCCCAGGAAGGTTATCCGTCTTGGTATCCGTAACCGCTTTGGCCAATCAGGCGAACCGGCAGATCTTTTAAAAGAATATAATCTTACCAGCCTGGATATAGAAAAAGCGGTTTTATCCAATATTTCCTAAGCCTTAGCCTAAATTCATGAAGCCTCGTAATGAGCCGCTG
>JAQTQC010000001.1:143670-171762 GCA_028712505.1 Candidatus Omnitrophota bacterium | reverse complement strand
ACGCGGTTAAACTTGGCAACCCCGGACTTGTGGGATATGCGCTCAATATCCACCTTATGGACTTCAAAGGCCTTTTCGTCAATGGGCAAACTTAAATCAATAATCTTCATTTTGCTAATTTTGACTGAATATTATTGGCGATATCGTTTATTGTCGAGTTCTTGGTTATCTCTTTGGTATTGAGTTTTACGCCGAATGACTTCTCCAGGGCGATTACAGATTCCACCATTTCAGTTGAATCGACTCCGATACTATTTTGCAAAGAAACATCATCCTTGAGCTCTTCAATCTTTACTTTCAATAAATTCGCTAAGACTTCCTTAACTTTATCCTTCATATCCTCATGCCTCCACATTATTAATATTTGCGGATGACACCTGAGATGCTTCGAGCCAAATTTGGCGAGAAGCGCTCAGGCAGCAGGCCCCGCAAAATTTATATCTGCACTTCCCCTTTTGTCGCAGCTGCTTCCCACTTGCCGATGCCATCCATGACATCCTTAAAACAAAGTTTGGCCAACGGGTCAAAATTACTCTCCATAATCCGGTTAATCCTGCCGGGCTTTGAGAAAAACTCCCGCATGCACCATGAACCCAGGCGACCAAGATCTTCCGTGGTAAGATAATCCGTAGGAATTACCGGATGGAGAAAATCCCATTGGCTAAAGTCCACCTTTTTAGGATCAATCCAGTTTTTCTTTAAGGCAATCCTCCACATCGGCGAATTCGGAGCAGGAGTTACATAACCCACCCAAAGGACATCCGGATCCACCTGATCAGTAAACTCAAAACGCTGTTTTATGATCTCTTCGGTATCATAATCAAAACCCATCATGATATCGGCGACAATCGCGATATCATTCTTCCGGAACATCTCGATGGTTTTCTTGATCTGGTCAATTGTGATACCTTTGGCGATTTTTTTAAGCTCTGACTGGGTGGTAACCTCAATGCCGAAAACACCCATGAACAAACCATTTTCTTTCATCATCGGCAGGATAGATTCGCAATTAACCCAATCAATAGCCCGGCCTAAAGATACCCACTTGATCGGGTTATTGGATGCTTTTTTCAGTTCACAGAATTTCTGCACTCTTTTAGGATCCACGTTAAAGTTATCATCCTGGATAACCACAACCTTGACTCCGTATTTTCTATGTAAAAGATTCAGCTCTTCCATAACTCTTTCCGGGGATTTAGCGCGCCATTTCAAGAAATCTGACGGGGAACGCGGATCGAACTGATCCCATTCATAACAAAATGTGCATGCCGAAGGGCACCCCCGGGAAGTCACCATATCCACGAACGGCTTCCAATAGGTATGCCCTACATATTTATCCATCGGGAATAAATCATAGGCCGGCAAAGGCAGCTTATCCAGGTCTTCCATAAGAGGCTTATGCGGACCCATAACGATATTGCCGTCGATACGGCTGGTTACCCCTCCCACGTCCTTCAACGGCTTATTTTTATCTATTGCCTCAATCAGATCTCCAAAAGATTCCTCTTCTCCCATAACTACAAAATCAACCGCGGGGTTCTCTTCCAGCGTAGGCACAGGCATTGCCGAGTACCATAACCCGCCGAGAATTATTTTTGTTTTAGGCAAGGCTTTTTTGATCCCGATAGCCGCATCCTTGAAATGACGCAATACTCCATACCCGCCATAACCATGCAATTGCTCACCCATAACTACGATATCGGGATTTTTTATCTTTACCTGTTCAATCAACTGTTCCATGGGTATTTGATCGGCTTTGCCGTCAATAACCGCCACATCCGCATAGCCTCTTTCGCGCACATACGCTGCCCAATGAGCATATAATTGATTTGGAGATCTATGTATTCCATGAGTTGCCCAGGCGCCAACTTTTGGCATAACAAACAATATCTTCATTACATCCTCCTTTTATATTTACCTTGTAATAATACCTGTATTAGCTTACGGCTTCTCGATCACCAAAGCTGAATTGATCCCGCCCCGGCCGCGCGAAATGATCAAAGACTTATTTACCTTGTATTCCCTGGCTTGCTTAGCCACATAATTGATACCCTTTAAAACCGGCGTATCCAAATTCAGCGTTGGCGCAACCAAACTATGTTCCATAGACAAAAGCGCGATAATCATATCCAGCGCGCCGCTTGCCCCAAGAAGATTTCCAAACATAGACTTCGGACAGCTCACCGGGATATCTTTTAAGGAATTTCCAAAAACTATCTCCAATGCCTTGATTTCAGAATTATCCCATAGATCAACCGCTAACCCATCCAGACTGATGTAACCGATATCTTCAGGCCTGGCCTTAGCGTCATTAAGCGCCATATTTATGGCCCGCGCCAATTCTTTACCGTCTGAAGCAGGGTTAATCCTATCTGCCCCATCACAAGAAGTACCATATCCGCTGATAAAACCCAGAATATTTGCCCCCCTGTCCTTGGCCCTCTGGATATTCTCCAACACCACAATACCCGAGCCTTCGCCGATAACAAAACCACTGCGACCTTGATCAAATGGCCGGTATGCAACCTGAGGATCCTCATTATGCGTAGACAAGGCACCATATGTATTACAACACAGCAAAGCGTAAGGAGTAACCGGCGCCTCCATCCCTCCGGCTAAAATCATATTCAGTTTGTTTTTATATAAGACTTTCCTGGCATAGCCTAATGCCATCAGAGAACTTGCCCGGTCGCTCACCACGGTTTTGCTGAATCCTTTTATACCATAGTAAATAGACACCTGGCCTTGGGGAGCGGCAGGAAACCAGGCAGAGGCCATATAAGGAGAAACCCCCTCTCTGCCCTCTAAATACAAATCCCTTAATTCTGTCTCAGCGTAAAGCCAGCCGCCGATGGCATTACCCAAAAAAATGCCCACCAGATTCGGATCTTCATTTTTAATCTCTATACCCGCATCCTGCAAGGCCAACTCTGAAGCAACCAAGGCCATATGCGAAAAGGGATCGATCTTTTTTAATAATCTTTCCGATATATGGCTGTATTTTTCCAGGTCATCGATCTGGCCCGCTATATGCGACGGGTATTTTGAAGCGTCAAAACGCGTGATTTGCTTAATAAAAGAGCGGCCGCTTTTAATATTTGCCCAGAATTGACGCTTACCGATCCCCGAAGGGCTGACTACTCCTATTCCTGTAACTGCTATTTTTTCCATTATCCACCGAACCTTTTTAAAATAAGCGAAGAGTGTATCCCGGAAAAACCACTGCTGGTTTTAAGGATCATGTTTACCTTTTTCTCGATTGCCTGGTTAGGTATATAATACAAATCACATTGAGGGTCTTTTTCCTCCTGGTTTATCGTAGGAGGAAGGATATTTTTCTCAAAAATCATGCTGGCAATGGTCATCTCAATAGCGTTTGCCGCAGCCAAAGGATGGCCGATCATCGATTTAAATGAACTGATCGGCAACTTATATGCATATTCTCCAAAAATCGCTTTATAAGCATTGCTTTCAAAAATATCATTCATCCGCGTGCTTGAACCATGGGCATTAATATAATCAATATCCGCTGGTTTAACATTGGCGTCTTTTAAGGCCAGGGAGATACAGGTCTCCATGGCCCGTCCATCGGACGGAAGGTCCGTCATATGAAAGGCATTGCAACTGGTGCCAAAACCTAAAACCTCGCAATAAATCGGCGCGTTACGTTTTAAGGCATGGTTTAACTCTTCCAATACCAAAAGCCCGGATCCTTCACCTAAAACAAACCCATCCCGTTTATTATCAAATGGCCGCGATGCTTTTTGCGGCTCATCATTATGCACAGATAGAACATTTACTACATCAAAGGCACCAAAGGTAATCGGGGTAAGCGGTGCTTCGGCTGCCCCGCAGATCATCACATCCTGCTCGCCGTCCTGAATAGTCTCCAGGCCAAACCCCAAGGAATCCGTACCTGCAGTACACCCGGTAGAAATAGTATTACAAATTCCTTTTAAACCGAAACGTGCACTGATTTCTATAGAAGGGGTGTTGAACATCGCCGCATCATAAAGATCAGGCCGCACCAGAGACGGGTCAATTGGTTTCCTACCGTCTTCAGTGACTAAAGCAAATTCCTCTTCCATATATTTGGTGCCGCAAATAGCATTTGCCAGGCAAACCCCCAGGCGCTCAGGATCCTCTTTTGAAAAATCCAGTTTACTGTCTTCAACCGCCATTTTGCCTGCGGCTACCCCAAACTGAACATAACGGTCCATACGTATAGCTTCTTTATGACTTAAGCCCAGCTTAAAGGGATCAAAATCCATAACCTGAGATGCAATTTTAGTGTTAAAAACCGAAACATCAAAACCTTCAACTAAGCGTACGCCGGATTTTCCGCCTGAAAAACCCTCCCAGGCATTCTTCTTGCCTATACCGTTGGGAGAAATTACTCCAATACCCGTAATAACAACTCTGCGTTTAGACATGAATTATTTATTCTCCTCCACTCTCTTAACCTTAAAAATGATATTACCGCCGTCAGGGCAGGTAACCGTATCAATTGAATTATGGTCCTGCATAAAGAAAAACTTTGCCCCGAAGTTTAAGGCGAATAACGCCGGGAAGGCCGTATGAAATGCCGCTCCGCAAAAACCGGGTATACATTTCAAACCTTGAGTCTCCCATTTATCGCCAACCTTATACCCAAAACTGCATTTTCCTTTTGCCTTGACCACCTCGATAACCATCTTTTTAGGATTCGGGCCTTTGTGATTCGGATCGCGCGGGATCACCTCAAGGTTACCTTGTTTATCCAGGATCTCTACCTTAAACTCCAGCTTACCGCCGTCAGGGCAAGTCACTAAAAGTGACCGCTGGTTATCGCGAAACCCGAATTTCGCCCCGAAACTTAAAGCGTAGGCTATCGGAAAAAGCGCATGCGCCAGGCCTAAACAAAAATACTCAGGGGCATGAGTAAAATCCTCCAGGTAAATTTCATCGCCAACTTTATAGCCATGATAGCATTCCCCGAAAACTTGGGTGACTGTAAGTTTAAGCCTGGGAAACGGGGTTTTTACCACTTTATTTTCGCTCATCTTAACTTAACAACCTTTTGAATTCTTTCAAATAACTCGGCTTTACTATAAAATTTTTTATTTTCCTCGACCTGGTGCACCATTTCGACTAAAACCTTATTTAAATCCGCGGAAAAATTATTCTTCTCCGCCAGGCGCACAAATTCTCCGTTGATATAATCAATTTCTGAACTGCGGCCGCGCATGATGCTTTGCAGAATAGAACCGTACAACGGCTCTTTGCTTAAATTCTTCATAGTCTGCGAAAAGATTTCCGCAGCCTGGGCAATCGGCAAAGAAGTTAATTTAGTGACATTCTCCACGGGAAAACCCGGCAAAGAAACCAACTCTATGCCAGAATGGTTAATCACCTCAAGTGCCTCTTTCCAAATAGCAATACTTATCCGGCTTATGTCGTGATCGCTGAAGACTTCCTGCATACTCCTACCCAATATAGCCGGCAGACAATTATTAGCATTGGCGAATATTTTTAAGAACTTCATCCCGGCAATATTCTCAGTTACTATAACAGGGAAGGACTTATTTAAGATACGGCTTAAACCCGATAGATCCTCTTGCTGGCCCTCGGCAAAAGGCCGACCGATTATCCAGGAGCCTTCAAAATTATGCACTAACTTAGCCGGCTCTAAATAAGTAGAACCGAACATAACGATACTGGAAACTATATTCTTCTTGGGTAAATATTTAGCAACAATATTATCCGCCTGAACGCCATTCTGAATGGTCAAAATTATCGCATTACGGATAAGGCTTAAGTTATCTTTTAAAGCGCGTTCAATATCCTGGGTTTTAGTAGCCAGAATAACCAGCTCAGGGAAATAATTGAGCTGCTCGGAAATCTTAATCTCGACTTTAAAGCTGCCGCGGACTCCGGATATCTGCAAGCCCTTGCTTTTAATCGCTTCTACTGAATCTGACCGGCCGGCCAAAGATACGTCCTGGCCCTCAAGTTTAAGATAAGCCGCCAGAAGACAACCAATCGCTCCTGAACCGATAACCCCTATACGCATAGTTAACTCTTGACCTTAGGAAAGCCGTATTTTTTGTAATCAAACCCGCTTTGGTCTAAAAGGCGAATCATCATGCTATAAAAAGGAGATGGGACATCGGAAAAGAAAGCAGCGACCACATCCTGATCTTCAACCTGAGAAGATTTACGCAGGAGGGCGTTATTTTGCGCCTGCTGAATGACCACTGACTCGGTAATCCGGCGATGGAATACAGGGATCTTGGATATCAACAACTTGAATTTCTCCTCAGTCTTAGCTTCCCAAACCATGTATTGACCTCGTCAATGATAAAAAAGCAATATCCGTAAATAAATACCGATATAGTAAAATTTTACTATATTTTATAATACTATTTTATTATCTAAACATGTTTTTGTCAAGTCAGAAAATATGGATTAAATTTCCTTGAGCAGGTTAATCAGGAAATCCGATTCCGCCTGAAGCAGGCACAGGTTATGTTTTAATATGCGCGATAATGCCACTGAATTCTTGAGCTCTTTAGTTTTAAGCGTCTTTTCTATGCTAGAGGAAATCTTCTTTAATATCATTAACCTGGCAGACAGACGCCTGTGGCTTAAATCCGGCTTTAAATAATCCAAAAAATATAGGCTTAAATCCAGGCTAAATTGCGGGCGCTTAAAATTAAGCAGACTTTTATTCAACAGCTCGTCGAAACGGTCCCTACCTTCCCTGGTAAGACGATAGACAACCCGCTCCGGCCTCCGTCCTTGTTTACCGGCATGCTTATCAAGCAGACCTTTTTTTTCTAAGACTTTTAAAGGATAATATATGGATTTTAAATCAACGCCGGCAAAAAGAGAAAGGATTTGGCGTATCTTGACTTTGATTTCATAACCGTGTTTGGGGCTTTGGCGCAATAAACCTAACAACAAGAATTCCTGTTCAATCATCCGGTAACACCTATACTCCTGAATTTCTTATACCTTAATTTAAGCAGTTCGTCCCTGTCCAGGTTTTCTAATTCTTTAAGGTTTCTGATGATTGTTTCTTTTATGTTTTGGGCTATCTTGGCCGGATCGCGGTGCGCTCCGCCCAATGGCTCAGGAATCACTTCTTCGATTATGCCCATTTTTAATAAATCTGCGCCGGTTAATTTTAGCACTTCAGCTGCTTTAGGCGCTTTTGCGCCATCCTTCCAGAGTATCGCAGCACACCCTTCCGGAGAAATCACCGAATAATATGAATTCTCTAAAACTGCCACCCGGTCAGCTACTCCAACCCCGAGAGCGCCACCAGAACCACCCTCGCCGATCACAATCGCGATAATCGGCACATTGATCCCGGTCATTTCGCGCAGATTCGTGGCAATGGCATGCGATTGTCCGCGCTCTTCCGCCCCGATACCCGGATAAGCACCCGGAGTATCAATAAAAACGACAACCGGTAACTGAAATTCCTCGGCCAGCTGCATAACCCGCAAGGCCTTGCGATATCCCTCAGGATGCGCGCAGCCAAAGTTACGCTTCAGGTTTTCTTTTGTATCGCGGCCTTTTTGATGGCCAATAACTACAACTTTTTTCTTGTCAATCTTGGCCACACCGCAGATCATCGCCTTATCATCACTAAAAAGACGGTCGCCATGAAGCTCGACAAAATCCGACATGATCAAGCTGATATAATCAAGGGTATAGGGCCTTAAAGGGTGACGGGCAAGCTGCACCTTTTGCCAGGCGCTAAGATTGCTGTAAGTTTCTTTTCTTAAATGCTCAAGTCTTTCCTCGAGCTTCTTAACCTCAGAGGACAAATCAATCTTCTTCTCGGAGATAAAAGTTTTTAGCTCCTGGATTTTCTTTTCTAATTCTAGAATTGGTTTTTCAAAATCTAGTCCAGCCATAAGATTATTCTACTATTGTAACTTCAGTTCCTGTGGGGATAAGATCATAAAGTTCTTCTACGTCAGGATTACCCAGGCGAACGCAACCCTGAGTCACCTGTTTGCCCAGCTCTTTGGGTTCCGTGGTACCGTGAATGCCATAGCCGGCTAAATCAAACCCCATCCAACGGGTACCTAAAACATTCTCCGGACTGCCTGCCGGGACTACTGCTCCTGCTTTAAACCAAGTAGGATTAGCAAGCTTATTAACAACCTTGAATACACCTACAGGAGTACAATTATCTTTTCCCGTGGAAACAATATAAGTTTTTATTACTTCTTCATCGCTTTTAAGCAGCATGATATTCTGGGATTTATCAACCAGGATACTAAAAGGTACATTCCAGATTTTTATCTTGCGGCCGGGGATTATCAATGAATCACTGATATTATTGCTTTTCATAATCAACTCAGCCGTGGTTTTATGCGCACGGGCTATCTTGTTCAGCGTATCTCCCGGCTTGATCTGATAAACTATAGACTTCGGGGTGATAGTCGGCGAGAATAATAATTTTATATTAATACTCTCTGCTTTCTTTTGCCAGGCCCCTACATCCGGAGACTCAATAAAATCATTCACCAGCTTCTGATATATTGACTTGGCTTCAAGCAATTCGCCCTTTGCCTCAAGGCTCCGCGCCTGGTTCAGTAAATTATGGATAGAAGAATTACCGGATGGCTTAATCAAACTAATAGACTTTTTTATCCCCAAGAAAACAAAAATAACGGCTAGCGCTACCGCCGGAATTATAACTAAAAGCTTCTTATTCACTTGAACCTCCGATTTATCTTTATCCTATACGAGATACCAAGGCAATCGCAATTCCCAACAATAGACCCATGATAACTTCTACAGGCGTATGCCCGATGAGTTCACGCAGGCGCATCTCCTGAATCTTGCCCTGCCAGTAAAT
Source organism: Candidatus Omnitrophota bacterium (assembly GCA_028712505.1). Lineage (GTDB taxonomy): Bacteria > Omnitrophota > Gorgyraeia > Gygaellales > Profunditerraquicolaceae > UBA6249. The sequence goes on along the minus strand of JAQTQC010000001.1, from coordinate 162,902 downwards.
GTCATCCATGATCTTATTTAAAATGCCTGCTTGTTTTCCTGTAGAACGGCGGACCCCCTGGGCATCAAACATAACCACAATGGCAAAAGCAAAAGACAGCGCGAAATAAACGCTGTCAAAACCGCAATCCATACCTATGCTCGTTGCCAGACAAGAAGCACCTGCGGCATGCGCCGAAGGCATGCCGCCACTGCCGATAAACAGGCGGAAATCAAACTTCTTTTTACGGAATACGCCAATCCCCACCTTGATTGCCTGAGCAATCAACCAGGCAGAGATAGTATTCATCAAAATCTTGTTGCTGTATATTTCCAGAAAGAAATCTTTCATTATTCTTTAGTTTGAGCTGGAACTACTTCAATCTTAACTTTCTCCTGAGTAGTCGGTTGGCCATCCCGGACAAGAAAACCCCGATTACCCCCTAATATTGGAGTAGAAACTTTACGTTTCCTGGATCTTAATTCCCTGATCGCCTTCTTCAGCTCAATAACCGAGCTTAATTTAGCCTTAAACTGCTCATTTTCCGCATAAGCGCGTTTACGCTGCTCCATCAAAACCCGATTTTCAGCTTTTAATATGGAAAACTTGGTGCTTGTATCTTCAAGATTAGCACAAATCCGGGAGTTATCCTGGAAAAGGCGGCTGATTCTATTCTTGCCCGCCTTTAAATACTTCTTGAGGCTGGAATTTCTCGAGGCTAGTTGCTCATTCAGCCCTTTTTCCTTCCCTAGCTCCTGCAATAAGTTTTGCTTCTCCTTAGCCAGAACAGCAATCTCATCCTGAGCCTTGAACAAGCTATCCTGAAGCTTGCATCTTGCCTTTAATTCACTGAGGTACCTGAACATGCTGAAAATAGTAACACTGAACAATAAAATAATCGCTATGTTCTTAAACACCCCTTTATTCATAAGCTTATATTATATAATCTGGAGGCTAAAAAGCAAGTACTTTATAACCTTGTCCAGCGCAGTCCCTGTGAGCGTCAGCGAACAGGGGCAAGTACTTTATAACCTTGTCCAGCGCAGTCCCTGTGAGCGTCAGCGAACAGAAAAAAGATATTTTCCTTTTGAAAATAAGTTAGATTAACCTAAGCCGGCCGTCTATTGCCTTGAAATGGAGGAATGATGATCTCGAAAACCAACAGCTTCGGCCTGCTTGGCCTGGAAGCTTATCCGGTTGAAATAGAGGTTGATGTAACTCAAGGCCTTCCTTCGGTAACCCTGGTAGGCTTGACTGACACCGCTATCAAAGAAAGCAAAGAAAGAGTGCGTTCAGCAATCAAGAATTCCGGGTTTAAGTGGCCGGCCCAACGGATAACCGTAAATCTAGCTCCCTCTGACATAAAAAAAGAAGGGGCCTGCTTTGACCTAGCTATTGCCCTAGGAATACTAGCTTCCAGCGGGCAAATTAATCCAGAACTTCTTAAAAATTACGTTTTTTTAGGTGAACTATCTCTGGATGGACAAATCAAGCCGGTGCGTGGAGTTTTGGCAATTAGCTTAGCCATATCCAGCTTCAACGCGAAAAACCTTGTGCTTCCAGAAGAAAACGCTAGAGAATCCGCAATGGTACAGAATATTACCAGTTGGCCGCAAAACAGCTTAAGAACTGCAGTACAGTTTTTAACCGACCCAATGCTTGAGCATCCTTTTAAGCTATCACCGGAACAAACACTTAAACCTAATTCAAATTATGATCTGGATTTCTCCGAAGTTAAAGGCCAGTATTTTGCCAAAAGGGCACTGGAAGTAGCTGTTGCAGGAGGACATAACATTGTTTTAATCGGACCCCCAGGCAGCGGCAAAACTATGCTCGCCAAGCGGATACCAACAATTATGCCTGGATTAAGTTTAGAAGAAGCATTGGAAATAACCAAAATACACTCTGTCGCAGGAACACTATTAAGCAAGGAACCTTTTATGGGAACCAGGCCTTTCCGCTCTCCACATCACAGTATTTCAGACATTGCTTTAATCGGCGGAGGAAGCATACCTAGACCCGGAGAAATAAGCCTGGCCCATTATGGTGTCTTATTTCTGGACGAATTACCGGAATTCAGCCGTAAAGCCCTTGAGGCATTAAGACAGCCCCTGGAAGAAAACCTGATCTGTATCAGCCGGATAAAACGCACAATAATTTTCCCCTCCTGCTTTATCTTAGCTGCCGCGCTTAACCCTTGCCCCTGCGGTAATTACTTTAACCCAAAAAAAACCTGCCATTGCCATGCCACTGAGATTAAAAATTATTTGGGCAAAATCTCTGGCCCCCTGCTAGACAGGATTGATATACACGTTGATGTTCCCCAGATAAAATATCAGGAGTTGTCAGACATTAAAGAAGGAGAATCATCAAAAACAATCAGGCAACGCGTAGAAAGTTGCCGGCTGATACAACAAAAGAGATTTAAATCTGCGGGAATATTTTGCAATGCCCGGATGGACAACAAGCTGATTAGGAAATACTGTATACTGGATAAAGAGGCGCAAGAATTACTAAATATGGCCATCTCAGAGTTAGCTTTCTCAGCAAGGGCTTATGATAAAATATTAAAGGTGAGCCGGACAATAAGTGATTTAGCTGGCAGCGAGCCTATCCTTGCCGAGCACGTTGCCGAAGCAATTCAATACCGTTCCCTCGACCGCGGCTTATGGCAATAAATTGTTTTTTAATACCCCCGACTAATCAACCAATCACGATAACGCTCAGCTATAGAATTTCCTGGATTATGCAATAACACCTCTTTGCATACATCGAGCGCTTCTTTGCTCCTGCCTTTTTTTAAATTCCAATTTATTATGGGAGAAACAATGGTGTTATTATCCAAATAGCCAGAAGCAGTTAATGCTTTCCGATAGCAATCACCCGCAGCTTCTTCCTGGCCAATTTCCATATAGATATGCCCTAAATGGACAAGTTCAAAAGGATAATCGGTTGAACTCCGGCTATGCTCTATCCTTTCTTCTTGAAGCGTGATCATCTGCTTAATTTCATTTTCGCTTGGATAAAACTCCACCTGGCTAATTTCTCTTAAAAGGGGGTTGATCTGAAAACCCAAATAAGTTTGTTTAAGAAAAAGATCTCCATACAATTGCTCAGCGAAGAATTTATACCCCAACCTGTTCAAATGAGACATATCAGGAGAAATATATTTTGAACTATCCACAATCTTAAACAGTGATTCAAAATCGGGGGTAAAATCTAAATACGGGATATTATACTTGTAGGAAAAATCTTTAATCAGATTATCCGAACTATTATAGTAAGAGAGCAGGATTAATTTTGCGCCCTTATCTTGACAAAGTTTTCTTATTTCCTCCAGGTAAAAGTTAAGATAGCTAGAGTATCTGTGTTCATAAGCACGGTTGTATTGACTATCCCGCCGGATATCCTTCTTTCTGAAATATGCTGATATTGTTCTTATGAACCTAAGGATTTTCAAATCTTCTGTACGAAATTGACCGCTATGGGAAGACTGATTATTCATCCACCCCTTCAATTCGCTATCGTTATTTCTTCCTGTAAGCAAAATAACAGCTTCTGCGCCATGCTCTTTAAGAAATAATTTCAGCTCTTGGGCTTGCCGTTTTGTGCTGGCCCCCGGAATGCCTAAATTAAGAATAGAAAATCTTTGTTGGTGATTATTGAGCGCTAATAATCTTGCCAATTGCTCAGGATAGCTATAGCGCATTGAAGTTCCCACGCCAAAGGTATGTGAATCTCCCAGGCAAACTATGCGTATCGTCCCAGGCACATCTCTCCTTGTTCTCCTCTGCCATAATAAATACTTCCCAGAGACAAACAATGCCAACTCCAGCGCAATCAAGCTGACGATAGTAACAAAAATAGCTGACTTAATGTAAGCCTTAAATTTTCTCTTCATAAAAGTTATTTGAATGATTACGGATTTAAAACAAAGGGAGATTATTTAACAAGGTTTAATTTGTTAAAACTTCGATATTTATGCTTGTACTGGCAGTCTGTCCTTTTTCGTCTTTTACCGTAAGCGTGGCGGTAAAAATACGGCTTCCATAAGTAGTACTCCAGTAAGTATTAATCGGATTCTTTTTTGTGGATGTATCGCCATCGCCAAAATCCCAGGAATAAGAAACTATTTTTCCAGCCGGGGAATGAGATTTAAGACCATTAAAATTCACCTGGAGCGGAGAAATACCCTTAGCCGGCTTGGCGATAATCACGGCGAGCGGCGGTTCCAGCTTTACAGGTTCAACAATAGGCGCAACCTTTTCTTCTTTAGGCATAACCGGGCTTGTCTCCTGAGGCGGAGCAACAACCGGGGCAGAAACAGGCGGGACATCCGGTTTAACTTCCTCTGTAGTAACTATTTGCTTTTCTGGTTCAGGAACTACCAGCTGAATCTCTTTAGATTCAACTGGCGTTACGGAGGGCTGCGCAGCAACAGGCGTCTCGGCAACAGGCGCCGTACTGACCTGCGCAGACTGAATCTTTTCAGGCTCAACCGGGACTACCGGAATTCCTACATCAGAAGATACTGCGGGGTCTTTAACAACAGGTGCTGCTGGATTTTCTATAACAGGAGATTCTTTTTGCGCAGGTTCTTTTGCCAGATCTTCATCTATATAAGCCTTAAGTTTGGCCTTTAAATCATTTATCCTGGCCTTCTCCATTTCTTCCTTCTGCTCATCGAGCCGATCAATCTTCTCCTTATATTGAGGATTGCGATTATATTTGTAATCTGCAACAGCAACAAACGGCCAACGGAAAATACCACCTATAAAATCTACAACCATTGCCGGAGGATCCCAAAAAAGCTCTTTAAAACGGGCTTCTATCTGGCCCATTTTCTTATAATAAAATTCGACCGTGGCGCGCCTGCGGTTAAAACGTTCTTTTGCTAAGGCCAGCTCAGGCACAGAGTTGGCTTGTCCAAGCGTATATTCCGGGATCAGCTTGCCATCATAGGATGCAACATATCCCTTATCATAAGGAGCGGGTCCTTTCTGAAATTTATAAGTAGCGCAACCAGATAATAAAAAAGACAGGACCAATAACCACCCTATTCTTCTCACTTTGTTTGCTCCTTTTCCTAATCCCGTTTCATTAAAGCCAATGCCTCAGATCGGGTCTTTTGATTCTCTTTAAAGATGCCCCGGACAGCACTGGTTACCGTCATTACCCCAGGTTTTCTTACACCGCGCATAGACATACAAAGATGCTCGGCCTCAATTACCACCATCACCCCTAAAGGGTTTAATTTTCCCATGATAATCTCGGCAATCTGAGTAGTCAGACGCTCCTGGACCTGCGGACGGCGGCTCAATATATCAACCACCCGAGCAAGTTTGCTTAAACCCGTAACCCTACCGTTCTTGGGAATATAGGCGATATTTACCCTGCCGGTAAAAGGCAAAAGATGGTGTTCACAGACAGAATACAAAGGGATCCCACGTAACAATATAATCTCATGGTGCTTTTGTTCAAGGATAACCTCCAGCTCTTTTTCCGGATCCTGCTTTATACCAGAGAATATCTCTTCATACATATCGGCAACCCGGCGCGGAGTCTCCAACAAATCTTTTCTTTTGGGATTCTCGCCAATAGCTTCCAATATCTGGCGGACTGCTTTTTCAATTTTAATTTTATTCATTTCTTTCTCTAATCCTTATTTTTACAAACCAGCTATAGGGGTTATTATCTAATGAAAACCAGCTTTCTGCAATAGGTTTTATTTACCAATGCAGAAATCAGAAAAAATCCTATCCAGGAGATCCTCCGTTAAATCCCTTCCCAGAATTTTATCTAAATTAAGACTGGCATCCTTTAAATCCTGCGTAAGGAATTCTAACGGAAGTTTATCAGTCAAGACGGATACGGCATTATTGAGCAATTTCTGAGCTTCTTTGAGCGCGCTGATATGCCTTAAATTACTCACCAGCATAAGTTCCGGGCCAGGCAACTTACCCTGATAAACAAATTCACAAAGCGCATCTTCAAGCAGGTTGATATTTTTTCCCTTCTTGGCGGAAATCTCAACTACTGTCTGGAACACCTTAAAAATCTCCCTTTTCCTGAGCTTCGCCTTTAAATCAATTTTATTGATTACCGCAACCGCCCGCTTATTTTTTATTTCTTTAATCAGTTTCCGGTCGCTATCTTCTAATTTTCTACTTGCGTCAAATAAAATAATTACCAGGTCTGCTGAGCGTATATGCGTCTTTGCCCGGCCAACAGCTTTCTTTTCAACGATATCGCGGGGTTTTAAAATCCCCGCAGTATCCACAATCCTCACCGGAATACCCTTTATATCAATCACTTCTTCAATTGAATCACGGGTAGTTCCGGCGACAGAAGTTACTATGGAACGTTCTTTTTTGATTAGGGCATTTAAAAGAGAGGATTTACCCACATTTGGTTTTCCGCAGATAACTACGTGTATCCCATCACGCAATATCCTGCCGGTTCTGGCGCTTTCCAGCAACTTGTTTAACTGAAACCTGACCGTATTAAGATCTTGGGATATTTTTACCATATCCTGTTTTTTAAGGTCTTCTTCGGGAAAATCAATATTCGCCTCTAAAATTACCAGCGTATTTAACAAGGCCTGGCGTAGCTTAGCTATTTCTTTTGACAGGCCTCCTTTTAGCTGTTCCAGCCCTATCTTTAAGGCAGAATCAGTCTTTGCGCGAATAATATCAATAACTGCCTCTGCCTGAGCCAAATCAATCCTGCCATTTAGAAATGCTCGTCTGGTAAATTCACCTGGAGAAGCCAGGCGACAGCCATTCTCTAACACTAAATCCAGGACTTTACGCAAGGCAACAACTCCTCCGTGGCAATTTATCTCCACAACATTCTCTCTGGTATAAGAATGCGGAGAACGCATTATCGTAAGGATAACCTCATCAAGTATCTGACCCCCATGAATTATCTTACCATAATGCATAGTATAGGTTTTAAACCCTGATGGCTTTGCCTTATTTTTGCCGACAAATATGCTATCAGCAATAGCCAGCGCCCTCGGCCCGCTTAAACGCACAATCCCTACCGCACCTTCTCCGGCGGCAGTAGAAATCGCGGCAATTGTATCATTAAGGTTATCGATAAGCATCTCTAAATTCACCCACAACAAATAAAGATCCAGTAACTAATATCAGGTCTTCTTTACCGGAAATTTTCAAAGCAAGTGTTTTTGCTTCTTTTACTCCGGAAGTCAAAAATAACCCTTCCCTCTTATCTGCAAGAAATTCTTTTAAGTACTCCGGATCGGCTGCCCTGGGATTATCAGCGGCCGTTAGGATAATTTTGTCCGCCAAACCAGAAAGCTGGCTAAATATGCCTTGGATATCTTTATCAAGAGAAACCCCGAACACCAATATCAGTTTTCTATACTTGAAAATACTTTTAATTGCTGATTTTAGAACCCGGGCAGAGGCGGAATTCTGAGCGCCGTCGACCACAATGCCGGGCTTATACCTAAGTACCTCCAGCCGTCCAGGCCAAAGAGTATTATAAAGCCCTTTCCTTATGCAATCAACACTGACTTTATAACCGTAGGCGCCCAAAGCCTCAACTATACCAACGGCAAGGGCGGCATTAATCAGCTGGTGGCTGCCCAAAAGACGAATCCGTAAATTAGGATAATTATTATTTATCCCCTTTATTGAAAAATACCTGCCTTCGGTAAAATATTTTATCTCTTTACCAACCGTAAAAAGCTTTGCCTGCATACTCGAAGCTACGTTCTTGATCACAAGCGCTACCTCTTTTTCTTGGGGAGAAGAGATAACTGTTACCCTACGTTTGATAATCCCTGCTTTTTCCCCGGCGATCCGGGTCAAAGTTTTACCCAGATATCGAGTATGCTCATAGCTTATCGGTGTTATGGCACAGACCAGGCTTTTTACGACATTAGTCGCATCCAGCCTACCGCCCATGCCGGTTTCCATTACTACAAAATCCACTTTTTTTTCTTTAAAGTACAACAAGGCCAACGCGGTATAAACCTCAAAAAAAGATAGCTTGCCGAATCTTTTTATAACCGGTTTTAAGAAATTAACCAGGCGAATAAGATATTTCCTGGATATGATGCCTTCAAATGGCAAAAGAATATTTGCCTCAGCAGGCTTGAGAATACGGATACGCTCCCTGAAATCCGATAAATGCGGAGAGGTATACAGACCAACGGAGAAACCTGCCTGCCTTAAAATGTAGGCGCAAAAAGCGCATGTAGAACCCTTGCCTTTAGAGCCGGCGATATGAATAACTTTAAGTTTATCCTGGGGATTGTCGACTAACTGTAAGAAGTTTCTGATTCTTTTAAGGCCGAGGGATTTTTTATAGGAATAACGGTTTATTCTTTCGTAATCAACAAGAGATTCCAGATATTTGACCGCTGCGCGATATCCATCCATTAATGCCTGAAGTGCCTTATTCCGGTTACGACCATGGCAATTTTATATTTATCGCAGGCAGCGACAATCTTCTGGTCAGCGATAGAACCCCCTGGCTGGATTATCGCCTTGGCACCTGCCTTCTGCGCCCAGGAAATCGCGTCCTCTTTCGGGAAGAATGCATCCGAAGCCAGGCAACAGCCCTTACTTAAGTTAACAGATTTCTTTTTGGCGATCATCACCGAATCCACGCGGGACATTTGGCCGGCTCCGATACCTACGGTTTTAAGACCCCTGGTAAAAACAATAGCATTGGATTTGACATATTTGGCCACCTTCCAACCGAAGATCAGGCTTTCCATTTGGGCCTTAGTTGGTTTTTTCTTAGTAACCACCTTAAGATTATTTAAATCCAAGGTAAGCAGATCCTTCCCCTGCAAAAGCATTCCGCCGCTGACACGTTTAAATTCCGGCTCATCGACAACGCTTAAATCATCCAGCTCCAGGAGGCGCAGGTTTTTCTTGTTTTGGAATAATTTTAAAGCCTCTTTGTCATAAGCAGGAGCAATGATACATTCAAGAAAACCGCTCTTAGCCACAAGCTTAGCAGTAGATAAATCCATTTTTCTGTTTAATGCCACGATACCGCCAAAAGCGGAAAGCTGATCGCATCTCCAAGCATTCAGATAAGCCTTATCCAAAGACTTATCCTCGGAAACTCCGCAAGGGTTATTATGTTTGACGATGACCGCGGCCGGATTCTTGAATTCTTTCACTAATTCCAAAGCAGAATTTAAATCCAAAATATTATTGAATGAAAGCTCCTTACCTTGCAACTGCCGGGCATTGACCAAACCCTTGATCTTGCCTTTTTCTCTATAAAAGGCAGCCTGCTGATGGGGATTTTCACCATAACGTAAGCCTTGGATCTTCTTAAATGATAATCTTAATTCATCAGGGAAAACATCTTCTGTCTTGTTAATCTTAAAATAATCACTCAAATAATTAGATATAGAAGCATCATACGCACTGGTGCGCTCATAAGCCTCAATACCTAATTCCCGCATTAAATCTTCAGGCAAAGATCCGTTATTTTTCTCCAGTTCAGCGATCACCTGGGGATAACGCCTGGGTTCACAAATTACTGCTACGGATTGATGATTTTTTGCCGCTGAACGCAACATAGACGGACCGCCGATATCTATATTTTCAATAACCTCATCAATACTTACACCCTGTTTTTGAGTGGTTTTCTCAAAAGGATAAAGATTGACCACAACCAGATCAATAAGCCCGATACCTTGTTCTTCCAATACCCGCATATGCTCACGGTTATTACGTAAGGCAAGCAACCCACCATGAATCTTAGGATGCAATGTTTTAACCCTTCCATCGAGCATCTCGGGAAATCCAGTATAGGCAGAAACATCCTTGACCGGGATATTATTTTCACGCAGCAGCTTTGCCGTACCCCCCGTAGAAATAATCTCCACGCCAAATTTTTTCAATGTTTCAGCCAAATCCAGGATCCCGGTCTTATCCGACAAACTGATAAGCGCCCGTCTTATCTTAACCATTATTTTCCCCCTCTTGATAAAAGTTATTTTCTCTGCATAAATTACTTATTAAAACGGAAATTAACCAAATCTCCGTCCTGCATAATATATTCCTTTTGCTCAAGGCGCATCTTGCCTGCCTGCTTTGCCTGAGTTTCTCCGCCGGATTGAATAAAATCGGCAAAACCGATAATCTCAGCCCGGATAAAACCCTGTTGGATATCGGAATGAATTACCCCTGCAGCCTCCCAGGCAGTAGTCCCTTTTTTAATTAACCATGCCCTATTCTCTTTATCTCCAACAGTAAGAAAACAAATAAAACCGCTCTGCGCCAAGACCTTGACCAGCAGGCCACCGATATTCTCTAATTCTCCCTTATCCACCAATACTACCGGTTTAATAGTAAACAGGCCATAACCGGAAATAAGCTCTTTATCTTCGCTGGATAACCCAACAGTAGAAACAAACTCCTCTTTCTCCAGCGCCTCTTTCATCTTATTTAATACTGCCTTTTCTTTCTCTTCCGGCTGCCTGCTCAGACGGGTCTCCACAAAATCAAGATCTCTTAAGATTAGATCGGTCTTGGCGTCCCTCGGGGCGATGATCACATCCGACTCTAAAGCTGCGTCCTCACCGGCTACCTCTAGCTGGGCATAAGTCTTCTTCTTGGCTTTAACCAGTTTGTCCGCCTGATCAAGCTTGTCATCTTTTATGTTGTGCTTACCTAGAGTAATTTCCGTTATTGCAAATGCGCTTATTTTCATAATTATTAAGTTAGCGGCTAACTTCCTCGTGTTTTTTGGTGAACTGATATTGGTTAATAATTGGGGTGGTTATTCTTTGCGGCAGTTTCTCGGCGATCGTGGCTTTACCTGGCTGGATATCCCCTAAAAGGATAAGATTTCTTTTATTTTTAGCATCCATATCTTGCTCCTTTTAAAGAAGCAGGTATAAGCTAATCCAATTTATTCCAGGTAGGTATAAATCTTGCCTTTATAATTACGCAGAACATATTTTCCCTTGGCCTGAGAAAGGATATAATTCGGGCCTATCGGGATCTTGCCTCCTCCACCAGGTCCGTCAATAACATAGGTCGGGACAGCATAGCCGGACGTATGCCCACGTAATTTCTCAATAATATTTATGCCGCTGGCTACGGGGGTACGGAAATGCTGCGTGCCCCTAACCGGATCACATTGATAGATATAATATGGCCTCACCCTTATCTGCAAAAGGTCATGTACCAGCCGTTTCATGATATAGGGACGATCGTTAATGCCTTTAAGCAGCACTGACTGGCTGCCTAGTGGTACGCCGGATTCTGAAAGCATATCGCAGGCATTCTTACAGCGCCTGGCAATCTCCTTTGGATGATTAAAATGTATGCTCATCCAGATAGGCGAGTATTTCTTAAGCATATTTACCAGTTTATCGGTAATCCGCTGCGGCAGGGTTACCGGAATGCGTGTGCCTATCCTCAATAGCTCTACATGGGATATGGCGCGGATCCTGGAAATCAGGGATTCCAATACCTCATCTTCTAAAATGAGCGGGTCGCCTCCGGAAATCAACACATCTCTTATCTTACGGTTAGCTTTTATATATTCTATAGCCGCATCAAACTTAGTCTCCGGATTTGTTTCTTTTACTTCGTGATCCCCCACCAGGCGGCGACGGGTGCAATGCCGGCAATACATCGCGCAGTGATCGGTAGACAATAATAAAACCCTGTCCGGATATCGATGTACCAAATGCGGAACTGGAGAATCACGGTCTTCAGCACAGGGGTCAGCCATCTCATGAGGAGAAACAGCGAATTCGTCGCTTACCGGAACAGACTGCCTTCGGATAGGGCAATTCGGATCTTCCACATCAATCAGACTGGCCCAATAGGGGGTAATCGCCATAGACAATCTTCCCTTGGCCTTATCAATACCCTTCTCCTCCTGAGGCGTAAGCTTAATGATCTGAGTCAGCTCTTCTTTAGTGCAAATCCTGTGTTTTAGCTGCCAATGCCAATCTTCCCAATCCAGCGGATTAACATCTTTATAAAGAGAAATCTGCTGGTAATCCCGAGAACGTTTGGGGGGCCGGGGAATAGCCGGAGTTTCGATTTGTGTCTTTTGGCTTTCTAAACTTGAAGGATTGCTCAATTTAGCCTTTTCCTTTCTGAGGCGCTAATCAGTATTGCCTCAATAAGATCATCGTATTTCATCCCTGCAGCATAAGCCATTATTGGAAAATTGGATTCTTTAGGATCTAAACCCGGCAGCGGGTTGATCTCTAAAACATAAGGCGTATTTGATTTATCCAGACGGATATCAGTGCGGGAAATATCCAGGCAGCCCACGGCCCGATGCGTACGCAAAGCTACATCTTTTACCTTCTCCTCGATATCTTTATCCAGCCGCGCAGGACAGTAAAATTCCGGGACTAAACCTAACTCCGTATTACCCTGGAATTCCTTCATCTTCCAGGAATAAAAATACTCGCCGCTTTTTTTACAATTAGAAAAGTCAATCTCTAAAATAGGCAACACCCGAGTCTTACCGTTTTCAAGAATACCCACTGTCAGCTCTTTGCCTTCGATAAATTCTTCAACCAAAGCTTCCTGCCGATATATATCTATGCACTCCCGAACCTTCCTAAAAAGATCCTCCCTGCTATTAACCACATTTGTCTTATTTATCCCCTTGGCTGATCCTTCACAATTAGGCTTGACGATCAACGGAAAAACCAAATCCGCAGATAACTCTTCGTCCCCTCTTACAAAAAGTTGGAAATTAGGCGTAGGGATATTCTCCGCTTTTAATATTTTCTTGGTTAAGGCTTTATTTAAAGCCAGGGCTAAAGAAAATGTCTCCGATCCGGTATAAGGTATATTCAGATAATCCAGGACAGCTGGAACCTCGGATTCACGAAAACGCCCGTGCTTTCCTTCGGCTATATTAAAAACCATATCTACGCGATTTTTCTTAAAGTAAGAGAATAATGCCGGGTAATCCACATCGATAGCCTCAACAGAATGCCCCTTGTTCTTGAGCGCAGTGATCACGGAATTGATCGTCTCCTCGGAATCATACTCAGAAAAATAATCCAGCGGCTTCAAAGGATCTTTTTTCTTCAAGTTATAGGTTAGGGCGACTTTCATTTAATTTAGACCGTTGCGAATAAGCGCGCTATTTAAAATCTTACCTACCATCTGTTCATAGGTTATGCCGATATTCTGGGCGATAACCATAAAAACATCTTCGGTAGACAAAGATGGCAATGGATTAATCTCTAAGACATACGGATGGCCTTCATTATCTACCCGGAAATCTACCCTGCCAAAATCCCGGCATTCTACGCTGTTGTAAACTTTCAAAGCCAAATCATCCAATTTATTCTTTAATTCCTGGTTGATCTTCGCCGGACAGATATACTCTAACCTATCAGAAGTAATCCGGGCGAAGGTATAAAATTTATCGTTTAATTTTAACTTTCCGTCGATCTTAATCTGTACGACAGGCATTACCTCAGGGCTTTCATTACCGACGATAGCAACGGTAAATTCCTGCCCGGAAATAAATTCTTCAACCAGGGCCGGTTGTTTATAAGTCTTGGTGATAAAATCAACCTGCTTCTTAAGTTCTTCCATATTCTCAACACGCGAACTTTCGCTTAATCCTTTAGAAGAACCTTCAAAACGAGGTTTGACAATTAACGGAAATTTGCAATGGGTATGATTGCCCAGGGCATCCACTGAACTAATCTCGAAGAACTTAGGAGTTGGGATTCCTTCGGCTATAAAAATCTTTTTAGCCATGACCTTGTCTAAAGTCAAACCTAAAGTCAAGGCATCTGCACCTACAAAAGGAATTTGCGCCATTTCCAGCAAAATAGGTACCTGAGATTCACGGTTCCTGCCGGTAAGCCCTTCGGAAATATTAAAAACAATGTCCACTCCGAGATTATCCATCTTCTCCAGCAAATTAGTGGCATTGCCTATTTTCTTTACTTTAAAGCCGTTGGCGGCTATAGCCTTACCGATAATATCAATAGTAGTAGGATGGTCAAACTCCGCATTTGCATCCAGAGGATCACCAGCCTTAAATTTGTAATCTGTTTTTAGATCATAAGTTAATCCGACAGTTTTCATAATCTTTGTATTATCCTATCCTATTGATACACCTATTAAAAAAATAAGGGCCCAGATTTACTTGCCATAATGAGCCCTTTAAACATCCATCCAATTTTCCCCAACTTAGATTATCCAACCTCCCAAATAAACATCTGAATATTATGTTAACATTATTTTTTTACCATAATATCCTTTTATTGTCAAGTATTTTCTGTACCCATTTCCCGACGATAAAATAATCTTTATAATCGATCTTCGGTTTTAGGCCCAAGAGTAGTTTTAAACAAAAAACCTCCCCTAAGAACAGCGGCCAAGAAACCAATATTTAATTATTTGTTTGACATAAACGCTGTTTTAAAATAAAATTGTTTTATGATGCTGTATTTAATGCTGGTGTTAATATTTATCCGGCCCTTCATCTCGTCCCTGGCTTATCCCGGGGCAAACTCAGTATATTCCCTTAGTCTAATAATCTTACTTGCATTCTGGCTGATAAAAGATTCTTCCTGGCGCCAAGAATTTAAGAAAATCGCCCTGCCGGTTATCTGCTTTAGCCTTGCCCTGGCCATATCGACATATTTTTCAATAAACAGGATTAAAAGCGTCGCAGAATTATATAAATATTTAAGCGCTATATTGCTTATTCTTGCGCTTTCAAACTTAACAGAAAAATCCAGGAAAATGTTCTTGGAGACGATACTGGGCTGCGGCCTAATTATCAGTATCCTGGCTTTATACCAATATTTTGTAGGCTTCGCGCATCTGCGCAACTTCATTAATACGCAAAACATAACCAGCCCTTTTGTCTTAGATTACCTGCGGCAAAAAAGAGTTTTCTTCCCCTTTGTTACTCCTGGGATATTGGCAGGCTACTTAACCATGATCACGCCGCTAGTACTACTATACAAAAAAAGGGTTTGGATATTTCTGCCTTTATTATACGCTTTATTTCTTACAGCATCCTTAGGAGCTTTCATCGGCTTATTCCTAACAGCCTTGACTTATTTATTACTGAGGAAAGACTTCAAGAAAATGAAGATTCTTGCGTTGGCGGGCTTGGTCCTACTTATTATCCTGGTATTTCTTATAAGAGCCGCATCCGGTCAAGGACACCTCAGCCCGGCATTTTCTATAGTTATGCGGCTTAATTACTGGCAGGATGCTCTTGAGATAATCAAAGCCCGCCCATTTCTTGGGATAGGATTAGGTAATTTCAACCTTATCTATTCGCGTTACGCACATAATTCATTTCTCCAATTCTGGGCAGAAGCCGGATTAATCGGAATCGCTTCATTATTTTGGCTGGTTTTTTCTCTCCTGAAGAACAAAATTAATAAAACCCAAGATTTCCCCGGAAATAGAGAAAAGATAATCCTGCTCAGTTGTCTGGCGGCATTTATCTTCCATAACTTATGGGATTTTGGTTTTTTCCTTCCTGAGGTATGCTTGATTTGGTGGTCAATCCTAGGCTTATTGCCTAAATCTAAATCTTAGAAAACTTTATTTTATTAAAGAATATCTTCACAACTTTCGGACGAAAAATTAATACATATCCCCAAGCGCACAAATCATATAATAATATCGGGATAATATGTAAAAATAGGATAAAAGGGTTGGCGTTTTTTAATATCGTAAGGTAACGGTTTTTAATTAATTCACCATGCAATTCATCGCTGATATACCTACGGGCAAAGGATTTATCCAAACCACCCCCCTGCCGCAATGAGCCGCCGCGGACATGAAAAGCTTTTGCCAAAGGAGCGTAATAAGTCTTCCATCCACGCCGATTGGCTCTCCAAGACACATCTAAATCCTCATAGAACATGCAAAAACGGGGATCAAAATAATTCTGCCCTTCTTTAATATCCTCCAGCATTTTCCGGCGATAAAAAGCTACAGAGCCGCTTACGCCAAAAATAAAACCGGGTTTTTCAAATCTGCCTGTATCGATTTTACCATACCCTCTTTCCCTGGCTGAATAGCCAAGGCTTAGAAATAACCCCGTGCTATCTAAAGTTAAGCCATCTGGACGCAAGATCTTACCGCTGACCATGCCCACATTATCCTTGATTAAAAAACCTTTAAGCCCCTGGCAGATAAAGTTCTCATCTAGAACCACGTCATCGTTAAGACAAAGGATAAATTCGCCACAGCTCATCCCTATTCCCAGGTTTTGTGATATTCCATAGTATAGATTCTGCTGATTTGAACATACTTTTATCGAAGGATAGGAAGAGCGGATATTATCGGATAGACTAGGATTGAGCGAATTATCGATAACAATAATCTCGCAATCCGGATAGCTCTGAGTCTTTACCGAATCAAGGCAGTACCGCAAGTAATCCCTTGACCCACTGGTTACAATAACAATACTAACTGATATATCAGGGTTGTCTTTCATATCAATTTCTCAGGCGATTTAATTTATTCCTATAAGCAAAAACGTCTTTAATTGCTTTTAAGGCAGAAGGATTAATTATGCAAAGCCAAATCAATCTGGGAAAATCATATATTAAAAAAGGCAGGATGCAATTTTCTACGGAATCGTTTTTTAATAAAGTATAATAACGGTTGCGTAAGGATAGATATTGCCTTGTTTTCTTTGGAGTCTGCGAGCTATCCCCATGATGGAAACACACTGCTTTCGGAAAAAAAATTGTCCTGTATCTTTTCTTCTGAGCCCGCCAGGATAAATCTACATCTTCAAATAGAAAAAAGAATTCTTTGTCAAAATAATCAATACCTTCCTTGATCTCTTCTAGCATTTTTTTATTATACAGGGCGGCGGCGGAACAGGCTCCGAAGATATATTTAGCTTTGTCAAATCGCCCGTTGTCTTTTTCTCCTTTTCCTGTATCGAAGAATCTCCTTAGGAAAGAAACGGAGATACCGGTTGAATAGATTGCTTTATCCCTAATTTCCAATACTTTCGGCTGGATTAAACCAACTTCGGAGGATAATTCCTTGAGGAGATTATTGATATTGCAAAAAAAATCCTTACTCAGGACTACATCACAATCCAGGCTGAGGATCCATTCCCCGCTGCTAACTTCGATACCCTGGTTGCGGGCTCCGGCTGCACCCAGGTTAAATTTGTTTTCAATTAATTTTACCTGGGGATAATTTTCTTTTACTAATGTGGCTGTTGCGTCATTCGAACCATTATCTACAACAATTAATTCTATCTCCCCTTTTTCCTGATTCAATATTGAATCCAAGCAAGGCTGGATAAATTCCGCGCTATTTAAGGTTAAGATTACTACAGAGATCATCTTTAAGCCTTTCCAGATCTAAATCGATAAACTCCTGCAAACCTCCGGCATATTTATTATTCCCGTCATAATCTGCCAATCTTCCAGGCAAGCAAGTTCCATTTTTCTTCAGATATCTATAATAGTCCGTTCCCGGAAAAGGCGTGGCCAGGGAAAATTGTAATGAGTCAGGCTTTATCCCAGAGATAAAATCTACCGTATCCTGTATTGACTGCCTGGTTTCTCCGGGCAGCCCCAAACAAAATGTTAAATGCACTTTCACCCCCAGACCTTTGGTATACCGGATCATTTTCTCAGCCTTGGCAATATTTAAATTTTTTTTACAAAGTCTTAAAACCCTGCTATTGGCTGATTCAACCCCATATTTAACCGCGTACAGTCCGGCATCTCTCATCAGGGTTAATATTTCTTCGCTCATTAAATCCGCCCTGGCCATCGCTGCCCAGGGAACCTTTATGCCCTTTCTTGCCATTTCTTTGCAGATGCCGATTACGTGACCCTTATCAATATTAAATACGTCATCATCAAAATAGACCGCCTTAAAATTAAATTTATCGATAAGCCAAACCATTTCTTCGACTACATCTACCGGGTTTCTTTTTCTATATTTATGTTCTCTGTATAAAACCTGCGGCCAGAGACAAAAAATACAATGAAACGGACACCCCCGGCTGGAATACATTTGGACATTGGGAACTGGCAATCCAGCAAAACCGTCGTTATATTTATAAATGCTAGCCTCTTCTCTTAACGGCCAGGGAAGCTGATCGAGGTTTTTTATTGTCGGCCTGGGTCGATTAATAACAACTTGATTGTCCCTAAAGGCCAGGCCTAAAATTGATTTTAGATGCTTCCGTCCCCTCAAGCTGTTAACCAACTCCAATAAAGTGTACTCATATTCCCCCATCAATACATAATCAATAAAATCATATTTAGATAAGATATCTTTTACACCAGTAGTGGCCTGGGTACCGCATAAAACTATGGAAGATTTCGGTATGCCTATTTTGATCCTGCGGGCTAATTCAATGTCGTTATCAAAAGAAGGGGTCGAAGTCTCTATAACTACTAAGTTCGGTTGATAGACAGAGACTTCGTCGATAACTTTTTGTTCGCCCCAACCCAAAGCGATGGCATCGATTAACTTTAGATCATTATTTTTGCTTTTTAAAAGTGACGCCGCATGGGCGAGAAAAAACGGGAAGGGGATATACTTGATATAATCGCCTTCTGCAGGCTCTGATGTAAAGGGCCAGCGTGAACCAGCCCTTACCCCCCGGCGATTATCCCGGCGCCAGGGAAGATTTAAAAGTATTGTCCGCATTATTTCTTAAGATCCAGATGTCTTTCAATCTGCTCGAAGAAAACTTTGATTTGATGGATATTCTGCCCCATATCCTTCAAGGCATTGCCTATCTGGCTAGAACTATCCTTAATAGAGACAAGCTTCTGCCCCAAACCATCGGCCTCCCGGGAAGTCTTATCCAGCCTGGCGATTATGGTCTGAAGGTCCTGATTAAGTATGTTAATCTGCGCCTGGATATTCTGGTTTAGACTCTCAGACTGCAGCTGAAGATGATCTTTTAGTTCCTGATTCAACTTCTGGTCAAGCTCATTAGAATCATGGGACGCCTTATCCAGCCTGGCGATTATGGTCTGAAGGTCCTGATTAAGTATGTTAATCTGTGCCTGGATATTCTGGTTTAGACTGTCAGACTGCAGCTGGAGATGATCTTTTAGTTCCTGATTCAACTTCTGGTCAAGCTCATTAGAATCATGGGACGCCTTATCCAGCCTGGCGATTATGGTCTGAAGGTCCTGATTAAGTATGTTAATCTGCGCCTGGATATTCTGGTTTAGACTCTCAGACTGCAGCTGAAGATGATCTTTTAGTTCCTGATTCAACTTCTGG
>JAQTQC010000001.1:0-143570 GCA_028712505.1 Candidatus Omnitrophota bacterium | reverse complement strand
CAGACTGCAGCTGGAGATGATCTTTTAGTTCCTGATTCAACTTCTGGTCAAGCTCATTAGAATCATGGGACGCCTTATCCAGCCTGGCGATTATGGTCTGAAGGTCCTGATTAAGTATGTTAATCTGTGCCTGGATATTCTGGTTTAGACTCTCAGACTGCAGCTGGAGATGATCTTTTAGTTCCTGATTCAACTTCTGGTCAAGCTCATTAGCCTGCCCGGATAAACGTTGGTTATCCAGACGTAAATCAAAAATCATCTGGCCTATATCCGCGAACATCCTTATCAGGGCCGCAAAAAACAAACTGGCCATAAAGATGAGAAACCCGAAGATAAAGGATGTCAAATCTTTAAATTTAAAAAATACCCATAAACTACCGATAAAAATACCTGACCCGCAAGCTAAAATTATGCAAGAAAAAAACAGCAAGATCTTTGTAACCGGCATTTTGTTCGCTAAATTCATCATATTTTCACCTTTCTAAGCCGCGGACATTTTCTTGTCGGCTTCTACGGCTGATTTCCTAATCAATGTACTTATCTCGGGAAAGCGGTAAAGTAAACTTCCTACCCACTCTTCAAAACTGGAAGACAAAACTTCAAGAAATCTCTTATCAATATTGGGTTGCTTCTTCTTGAGTAAACCACTCCAATCTTGATGTAATTCCGTCAAGTTGAGTAATCTATCCAACAGGCATTTATCGTCTATCCCATAAACTGACTGGAATAAATTCCTACACAGTCTTTTATTAAATTCTTTACCCTTGAACTTTGCCTTTATAATAACAGATAAGATCAAATTCAAAGCAAAGAAATTTTGCTGCAAAGTGTCTTCTTTCGGAATTAAAGTATCAAGTCTTGTTTTTGTATGATCAAGGTGATAAAAAAAAGTTAGATCCAACAAAGACAGCCAAATTGACATTTTGGAAGGCGCGGCCAGATTGAATTCTTTTTGCTCGCCCTGAGAACTGAAATAATCAAAATCCCTTAAGGAATGGTGCAGGGCAACCAAGAAATCCAGGTAGATCAGCTTGTATCTCTTCTTCTTCAGGTCCTCTTCCAGGAAGCGATTGCTTAATCCGATGTTATCTTTGACCTTAAAAGCAAATCTTTCCGGATTTTTATAAAATCCCTCTTTTATATAATAAGCGAGGTTCCATTTCCAGAAATTATTCAATAGCGAAGATAAATCGTCCTTTCTTAAATGTTTTACAACTGCCCGCGGTTCATAAAACAGGCTATATCCTCGTTTCTTTAGGCGGCTGGAGACATCCACATCCTCATAATTATTCCTGTATTTCTCATTGTAAGAACCGTCCGCCAAAAGCAGGTCCCGGCGGAATAAAGTATTGGAACCAAATAAGAATGGAGGATTGGACATCTTAATATTCCCCCAATGCTGCCGCATATGGACAGCCCTCCAATTATCAAAAACTCTACAGGTAGCAGCCTCCACAGTTTTCCCGCCTACGCCGGCGATATCTGATATTTGTATCCTTTTGGCTAAATACTTCAGCCATCCTTTGTCCGGCTGGCAATCACTATCGATGGAAGCAATGAATTCAGCGTCCGTATTCCTGATAGCACTATTCCTAGCTGCAGCCAGCCCCAGATTCTGAACATGTTGAATAATTCTTACCGGGTGCTTCTTGGCGATCTCAATAGTTTTATCGGTAGAACCGTCATCAACAATCAAAACATCATCCGCGGCCCTCTCCTGGGAAAATACCGCATTCAGACAATCCTGGATAGTCTTTTCCGCATTAAAACATGGAATATAAAGTGCTATCTTCATAACCCGTTTATTTCTTTTTTAAGTTTTTTCTTAGCTTGTTCTATTTGGTCAAAAACAAAATCTTTTTCCCCCTGTTTATTTTGCTTTAAAGGCCTGGTTCTGCTGAGAAAACCCCGCAATCTTCTTTTAAGAACACCGAAAAATGAACCCCGGTAAGAACTATAAAACCTGTATTTTAATTTCAGTTTTATTATTTGGCTTCTTAAAAGTTGCAGAATTTTATTCATCACCTTCTGGTAATCGGTGATTTTTTTTATCTTCCTGACATTGCCGGCTATGGATTCTTTTAATAACTTACGGGTAAATGCCTCGTCATAGCAGCTCATCAGACACCCCTTGCATCCATTTTTTATAATTGCATTGATCATTTTGGCTCTTTTTTTAGACAACCACAAGCTATACAATCTCTCCGTCTTAACGTTTCCGATCAACTTATTATCCGCTCCCTCTATCCAACAAGGAAGCAAATCGCCATTTGGATTTATCGGACAGGAATACCAAAGTGCACCGCAGGTAAGCGGATAAAATTTCTTCCCGCTTAAATATTCGGGTATTTTCAACAAATATTCCACGGGATTAACTGAAATACCGTATTCCCGGGCAAGGTTAATAAACTCTTTGATTAACTCGGCAAGTTTGGGGATATCTGATTTATCTATTAAAAATTCGCCATTACGATCGTTGCCTTTTAAGAAAATGCTATTAAATGGCTGCAGCCTCACAGTAGTTGCTCCGCATCCCCTGGCTATCTCTAGAATATAAAGCATATCCTTGTAATTATATTTTGACACGGTTGCAGCCACAGTGGATTCTATTTTATACTTCTTGAGATTATTCAAGGCAGATATTGCCTTATCAAAACTGCCTGCACCCCTAAGAAAATCATGGGTTTGCCTGGCGCCTTCGACTGAAACATTGACCACATTTACCTTAACCTCGCTGAGTTTTAAGGCAGTCCGCTCATCAATCAAATAACCATTTGAAGTAACACAGGCGCTCAGGTTATTCTTCCTGGCAAAGGCGATTAATTCATAGATATCCTCTCTCAACAGCGGTTCTCCGCCGCTAAAAACAATAGTCTGGGCGCCTAAACGGGAGGCATCCTTGATTACATCCTTCCACTGCTCAGTAGATAACTCAGCAACTACTCCGGAAGGAATATCGCACATCTTGCATCTTAAATTACACCTGTTGGTAATAGAGAAAATGACTTCTTTTAGATTAAGCATTCTTGAACATTTCCTCGTAACTTGTTAATTTAGATAAAGCAGTTAATAATAATTGTTTCTTGGACTGCTTATCAAGCCTGTCTTTTTTTAGATTATGAATCAAGGCGTCGACAATACCGGCTAAGGAATCTGACTGGGGATTAGCCCAGCAGGTCTGCAAACAGGGTTTTTGGCAATTTTTCATCGCCCTCCTGGCCTGGTCAGCTTCTTTGGTTTTCAGACATTCATCCAAACCCAGCTTTTGAATATTCCCAAACGCCGCACCGCAACTACGCACATCTCCATCAGGCCCGACATTTAAGAAAACAAAAGGGTTGCATTTCCAATCCTTTTTAGTCAACTCTCCTTTAAAATGTCTGATCCACATATAGGGGTCATGGAGAAAAGCCACCAAGCCGTGCTTTTGTTGATAATCGACTATCTTATCAATCTGGGTTTTTAATAATTCAATATCGTTATCTTTGAGCCAGAAACGGGCCACGGATGAGGTATTTTGCATATCATCCTGATTGACAATAACCGGATGATATACCAGGCATTCGACACCGGCTTCTTGAACAAGAGGGATGATATCAAAAAGTTCGCGCACATTCTCTCGCATAATTGTAACCCAAACCGAAATTTGTGGGCCCGAACCAGATTTAAGCTTGCTTTCAACTAAATTCTTAATAGCAGTTATAGCTTTATTAAAAGCGCCTTTTTGCCTGATCGTATCATGGGTTTCTTCTTTGGCACCATCAAGCGAGATAGCGATATTTTTCAAACCGGAGGAAATGATCTTATCTGCCAAATCTTTTGTAATTAACGCCCCATTAGAAACTGCTTCTATCTTTAATCCCTTAGCTGCACCGTATTGAATAATCTCAAATATGTCGTTCCTTAAGAATATCTCCCCTCCGGTTAAAACAACTGTTAAATCCCAACCCCAGCCGGCAATTACATCAAATGTATTTTTTACCTCCGGCACAGACAATTCATGCCCTTGCAAGATATTAACCACACCGCACATCTGGCAACGGTAGGTACATTTATGGCTAAGGCTTAAATAGATCCAAAGCGGCTTGGCCAGCGGCTTCTCCAAAACCTCAGAGAAATAATAGGCTAGATCCTGCTCAAAACTTTTGATATAGTCCATAGGATAATCTTTTAAAAATCAAGCAACGGGTTTGTAATCTTTGATTACTTCATTCCTAAGTGTATTTAATTTATAAATCTCGATCTTTTCTTTGCTAAAATTACTAAAAAAATTGCGGCTCAGGCGTTTTGACAACTGATTGATGCAATAATCTAACCTGGATATTATACGCTTTGAGGCAAGCGCATTATCCCCGGAGCTCCTTATCCCGGAAAGAAAACTTTTTACCTGACCTGAAATATCCATGGGGAAATACACGCAGTCCTGAAGGCAATGATCCTTGCAGTTATTCACATCCTCCCTGATCTTTTTGGCCTGCGTTGAAAACCAGAGTTGTTTTAAATTTTCATTCTTCAGATCTCCATAGATCCCTTTACAGCTCCACACCCTGCCATCGCAAGTTATTACTATCCTCTTAATTCCCTCATAACACTTAAAATTTCTACCAGGCCTTAAGCCTTTGAAGTATCCAGGGATACCTTTCAGTATGGTGCTGTCCGTATAAATCAGGATATCTTTCTCCTTGGCCTTTATAACTAATAGCCTGCGTATATTTTCCTCTAAATCTGACAACCCGCTCTCAGACGGCCAGAGGGAATTTCTTTGACGTTCATCCATACTGACATTACTAACTAAAACGGGCTGGAACACAATGGCATTACATTTTTTTTCTTTGGCAAATTCTACAACCTTAAGCATATCATTAATATTCTTATCCAAAATGGTGAAGTTGATTCCCACACTGGGAGAAACAGTATTAAGTTTTTGTTTGTAATAGTTAAACAGGTCAATTGCCTGGGCAGACTTCTGAAAGGAACCTGCACCCCGGATTGAATCGTGAACTTCGGAAACGCCATCCAAAGAAACAGTTACGTGGTTTAATCCCGCCTGGATTAACCCCTGCACAACGTCATCATTGCATAATATCCCATTGGTGATAATATCTACCCAGGCAATACCGCTGGCCCTGGAAAAACGCACGAGCTCTACCAGGTCGCTTCGGAGCAAAGGTTCGCCTCCGGAAAAAATAAGGTGTCTTACTCCTAAATCTTTTATTTGTAGTATGATCTTTTTTACTTCTTCGGTATTTAACTCATCTTCCTGCCTGCCCGGAGATTTAGGGATATCACACATAATACAGCGCAGGCAGCACCTGTTGGTCAACGAGAAATAAACATGTTCCGGAGGCACCAGGGGGCAGGAAATTATCCGGCTGGCGTGGAATCCAATCATGTCTTCAATTTTTATTAATTCTCGTTCTAGATATTTATCCATCAGCGGCACCTACAACTTACTTGCTCTAATAACATTTAACAAACTGGAAGAAGACTCACGGGAATAACATGACTGCAGACATAATTCTTTGCATTTCTTTGATTTCTCCCTCAGCTGCCGGGCAGCATGGGAAACCCAAGCCTTCTTCAACGACACCTCATTTAAATTTCCGCATATACCATGACAGGTATAGACCAACGGGGAACCATCATCTCCTATGCAAATAAATATGGTCTTATATCCACCAAAACACTTCCAATCGCCGTTATTCAGATTCTTCAGGTAATATTTACTGAAAAGACCCAAATCAGGCTCCTGAAAAACACTTACATGATGCCCGCGGTAATTCTTGATTCTTTTGATGACCTCATTCAAATCCCCCAGCTTGCCCGCATCAATCCAAAAATCGCTATCCCCCCGCTCTGGAGTATTAAAATTATTTTTTAACATCGGTTGAAAATTAACTACATCGACATTTATAGAATCGGAGTATTCCAGGAGCCCAAGCAGATTATCCAGATTCTGTTTCATTACAGTACAGGCTATACCTACGGACAAGCTAAAGGCACCTTTATTGCGCAGGCTGTTGATTATTTTTATTGCCTCGGTGGTCTTTTTAAAATTACCATCCCCTCTGAAAAAATCATTTGTTTTTTCCAGCCCTTCTAAAGAAAAATGCAGGTGCCCTCCTCCGGAGTCAGATAGGCGTTGCGCTAAATCCCGGTCAATCAAAGTCCCGTTAGTAGTAATCACCCAACGCATTGACCTTAAGCGACAATGCTTTAAAATATCAAAGATGTCTTTTCTTAAAAATGGTTCTCCGCCAGTCAAGACTGCCTCTTTTATCCCCATTGCCGAAGCCTGATCCAGAATATCGATTATTGTTTCCTTTGACAATTCCCTGTTCCCGTTTTCGCTTATGGAACACATCCGGCAGCGCAGGTTGCAAAGGTTAGTCATGGGTATCTGAATCACATCAGGACTAACCAAAGGTAAGCCTATACCTCGGGATAACCAAAATCTAAAATTACGCAGTATTTTATTGAATTTCTCAGAGTTCATCAGAATACTATATATAATGACAAAATTGTAAACAGGGATTATTGCACATCCGGGCTTTTAACCGCATATCTTTGGCCTTTAAAGAGTTCCAGGCCTTTTTTAATGACGTATCATAAATATTGCCGCAGCTATCCTGACAGAAAAATACATCAGAAACCATCTTCCCATCATGTTTTCTTGCCGCAGTTATAATTATGCTTTTATATCCAGCGAAACATTTTCTTCTTATTGGCTTTAAACGGTAGTAATCAAGTAAAAGCCGAAAATCTGGGGTTAAGCTGATCTTGAGTCTCTCATATTTATGCCCGGAAATCATTTTAAGATTTTCCTCCAGACAAACCAAATCATGTTCATCCGGCCAAAGATAATGGGATTGATGTCCTTTCTTTGCGTTTTGAGGATCAATATTGTTTACCAAAAAGGGGATAAAATTCATGCTGTTGACCCCTAAGTCATCAGCTATCCTGGTCATCTCGAATAAATCATTGCAATTCCTGCTGCAAACAACAGAGCCAAATCCTATAGACTTATCAGGATTCAGCTGTCGGATTAACTTAACTGTACGCATCAATCGGTCATAGCTAGCCTGGCCCCGTATCTCATCATTGTGTGCAGATAAACCATCCCAAGAGAAATGTATATGGTTAATCCTAGAAAAAGCTATTTTTTTAGCCATTTCCTCGCCATAAACTCCATTTGTAGTAACAGAGCTGTTCATTCCAAGCTCCTTGATATAATCAGCTATTCCGAATATCTCTTTAACCAAGAACGGCTCGCCACCGCTTAAGACTATAGTCGCAATCTTCATCTCTTTGGCTTGTCTGATGATATCAAATATTTTTTCGGTATCTACCTCTAAAAGTTCCCTCTCAGCTTCCTTCTTGATATTACAAGTCAGGCACTTTAAATTACAGCAGTCAGTTAAAGATAATATCAATAATTCCGGGGAAGCCAAAGGCCGGGACATTGATCTTGATAAACTATATAGACATCTCTTCAATAGGTTCATAGTATTTTAATGTGAGACCTCTTGCAGGTAGCGGTTAAAGTTATCAGTCTCATTTTTTAATGGACCACAGCAATCATTACAAAGAGGGCTGATCAATTCACCTCTTAATATCTTCTGGCGCAGGTTGTTCATTACACGGCTATCCCAGGCCCTGGCATACGAACCCCTGATTTTTAACAATTTATCCTTTATTAAAGAACAGGGAGAAAGAAACCCGTCTTCCGAGATAACCAGGGTCTTCCATAAATGTATGCAATATAATTTCTTGGGAGAATCATCTATTAAAGCAGACCCGGGATTAGTATTCTTATTGTCTTTAAAAAGTGAGATAATAAATCCGATGTTGTGCCTTATCCTTTTCTCGCCTGCAGCCGTTTGCAGAAAAACCATTAATTCATTCTTCTGCTCATCAGATAAATTGAGTTTCGCGGCCCGTTCGTGGACATTAATTAAAGGCATAAATTGAATTTCTTCAACCCCTTTCTTTATGCAATATTCGATGTATCCGGATATATATTTATAATTCTTCCCTGTAATAACCGGGCAGCAAATTAGATAGGGATAGATCGAACTGGAGTCTTCTTTGATTTTTTTAATCAGAGTCAACGCCGCATCTATATTCCTGAAATTGCCGTCAATTCCCCTGATTTGATCATGAATCTCAGGGATATGCGAATCCAGGCTGATGCGTAAAATATCCCATTTTGCCTTAGCCAGCCTGGATAAAAACACCTCATCCAGCAGGATGCCATTTGTAATCAAAACTCCCTGCATTTTATAGAATTTGATTAATTCAAGCGCTTCAATAAGCTTGGGATATAGTAAAGGCTCACCCCCTCTTCCTCCGATATTCCATAAAGTAGAGCCTGAACTACCGGATAATTTTATCCATTCCTTGATATTTTTCTTAGATACGATCTTGCCAAAACCTGCCTTTGCCTCTTTATCATAACCCCCGCAATATTGACATCTAGAATTGCATGTATAAGAAGGAAACCACTCAATCGCCTGAGGACCCTGCAGCTTTCTAAAGATGGAAAAATTAAGCCTGGCAAAAGAATCGGTAAAAACCGGAGTATCTTTTTTAAAAATGGAGGAGGCTATATTTTTTATCGATTTCAACATTATGCTGTCCAATAAATTTCCAGCTTATCTGTATTCTTCCTCTGGATTCAAATGCAACCCCTGAAGACAAGGTTGCCTGCACGATTTAATCCGCTGCAGCTCATCCTGGTATTCTTTAGAATAAAAAACGTCCTTGAAATCAAATTTGTGCAAAGGCATCATGATCTGCTTCCCGCATAAATAAGGATAACCGTCAAAAGTTATGTTCAAAGATTCATAACCCGTAGAACACCTGTTGGATTTTGCTAAATTGTTCTCAAAATACCTGAAATAAGACTTTATCACCTCGGCTGGCCGGGCGCTTATTTTTATATTCTCAAGCAAATAATCAATTATTCCCGCCAGCTCATTTTTCTCCACCTCAGTTAATTTAAAGTCTCCTTTTTGATAACAAATCTCATTATTGGGAATCACCGGCTGTATATCTACTCTCACCCCGGCGTACTTCTTAATGAATTCGAGGAAATCGATGTAATGGGCAAAATTTTCCTGCATAAGTATCGAACTTACGACAAGATCTTTTATCCGGCCGGGCTTAAGAAAATCATTGTATAATGAATCGAAATTATTTATCATCCTCTTAAACACCCCATGACCGCGGATATAATCATGATCATACTCTAAGCCATCTATTGAAATATTGATTCCAAGTTTTTTTAGCTCGTTTTCATCAAACTGCTGCATAAACCCACGGTTCAATAAAGTCCCATTTGATATAATATTTACTTCCTCGATGCCAATCGAGCAGACGAATTTGATTACTTCGACCAGGTCCTTCCTTAATAACGGCTCTCCTCCCCCAAAAGTTATCCTCTGAATCAAGCAATCCTTATTCAGATTAGCAACTACTTTTTTCCATTCTTCTGCCGTCAATTCATCTTTAACATTATGCCTACCCTGACCGGTAGTACACATTATGCAGGCAAGATTACAACGATTTGTAATCGCGATATAGAATTCTCTGATCTTAAAATCCCTATCCATCATTCACCGTTAGACAAACGAAAATCAATTTCCTGGTTTATGGTTTTGATCGGGCTGCAGCAAATATCGTAACAAGCAGGATTATTCCTGCGTGACATATATAATTTCACCAATTTGAAGTATATTTCTTTTAAGGGTTCATCAATGATGTTAAAATCCGTCTTATCAGAAGCATTACCGTTACATACCAATACCCGTCCATCGCGGTCAATCAAAACTTTATATAAATGATAATAACAGTTCCTTGAGGTCGCCTGTTGTTTATTTAAAACGCTTTCTTGGCCACCTAGATTATCTTCACTAAGCCATTCAAGATAGTTAAATGAAATAGAAGTATGCATATTCTTTATTATTCTTTTAAAATCTGCCAGCTGGCTTTCAGTTAATGCAAGCTTTCCATAGCTCTTGTTCATTTTTACTAATTTTAACAAAGTTATATTCTTCACGCCGTAAGACTCGGCTTTTCCAAAATACTCCTCTACATCCTGGTAATTCAGAGCGCTCACAACCATATTAAAATTCAGGCAGAGACTCCGGAAATCCTGTCGGCAGAACCGTAAAAATTCAAGGATACCATTTAAATAATCCCGGCCATCACGACTTGGCCGGAGTGAATACTGGATATCCGGATTAAAAGAATCCAAAGAAAGGATCAAAAGATCCCATTTAATCTGCTGCAGAAAATTAGCAAAATTTAAGTCCAACAGGCTGCCATTAGTTAATAAACTTCCCAGGAATCCGTTTAATTTAATTTCCTTCATTAAGAAATTGAGTTTTTTAAACGAGGTCGGCTCGCCAATTGCCGAAGTCAGGGAAATTTCCTTTACCCGCAAGTCTTTAGCAGAACTCAGAAACCGCTTTAGGACATCTTCTGACAAATAGTCCTCCCGGCCCGGCCTCCGGCCTCCCCGGCAATACTTACATCTAAGATTACACGAATTAGTAAGAATAAAATCTATGCAATAAGGACCGCTCAGTTGTTTCAAATTCTCCTTGACCCGATAAAATAATTCGTCAGAAATCATTAAACACCCTTCTTGCAATAATATTCTTGAAGCATTGTTTTATATAAGCTTAATTTATCCTGGGGTTTTTGATTTTCTATATCTATTCCATTTAATTTTTCATCAACAAGAACCCGGTATAAGGAATCTTTTTCCCCCAAATACTCGCTCAACTTCTGCAGGTCGCTGGCAAGGTAATGCGTATCTACATCAATCTCATTCCCGGCAATAACCAAATCAATAGCAACTAGTAAAATATCCAGGCATTCAAAGACCAGGCGATAATCGGATTCGATTATTTCCCCCAGGGGCAAGCTGGGATATTTAGCAGCATAATCTTCCAGAAAGCTTATCTCCCTGAATAACAAGAATAAATCTTTGCGCTCTTTGAGGCGATTGTTTATATCAACAGCTGAATCCGATGAAGGCCTTATGGAACAAAATTGGACACAATTTTTCTTACAGGTTTTTATAGTATTCCTAAAAAAAGCCGCTCCTTCGGAAAACCAGACAGAATCAATAGAGTCTTTATCTGCTTCTCCGAAGTGCTGCCGCTTTTCATTATTCGGGCCGTTACAGACAAAACAAATCTTTCTGCCGACAACAAGAGCCCGGGTAAAACCAGAATAACATTTATCAACATAGACCGGATTAGCAAAATAATTATAAATCTTATCGCTGGCGATATCCACATGCAGAGGGGCATTTTTTCTTTTTTCTTCTATTTTATCCAGGACTTCCCGCAAAACAGGAAGACGCTCCTTTTTGATCAAAAAGTTATCTTCAGTTTCTCCACGCAAATCGCTGTTACAAACATAAGGCTGGATACAAAGACCGGCAAATTTATATTTCACGGCAAAATCAATCATCCCCGGCATCGTCTCTAATGTCTGATCCATCAAAATGGACAAAGTGTTAACCATCGGGAATCTGGAATTTCTTTTCTCTTTCTGCTCATTTATGCAATCAAGGGCCAGAACAACCTTCTCCAACACTCCCTCCCCCCGCAAAGAGTTATGGATTTTAGGATCAGGCGAATCAATAGAAACCCCCAGAGTAGTGGGAGCAACATCAATGAGCCTGTTGATTGTTTCCCTGGTAAGAAGCAGGCCATTGGTATTAAGATGAGTGATAACCGAGGGATAGTGGTCTTTAACATATTTTATAAGACGGAAAATATCCGGACGTAACAAGACTTCACCTCCGGTAAAGTAAACCTGCTGGAGGTTGCCCATTTTATAAGCGTCATCAATGGCTTTCTTAACATAAACCGTGTCTATTTCTTCTTCGTAAGTCTTCCATACTCCGCACATTTTACATCGTAAATTGCACCTGGTGGTAAGAATAAGCTGTAGCATAAAAGGCCCGATAAGCGGACTGTTTAAAGTCAAGGAAAAGTTATAAAGATAATCCTCTTTGACGGAATTAAAATAATCAAGCTGGGCGTTTATATTATGTAAAGAGTATTGCCACATAATAGCGGTCCTTTAATTATACGTTTAAGTTTTGTTGAACCTCAATGATTCTTTCTTCTATATATTTAGCTTTTAAGGCATTTGTGTTTATCTTCTTAGCCTTAAGATAAAGACCAAGGGCGCTCTTATAGTCATTAGCCCTGAGACATTTATCAGCAGAGTATATGTAATAATCTGGGGCAGAGTAGAAATCAGTCCCCCCCTGACCGACAAATCTATTGTAAACATCCAAAACTTCCAACCTTTTACTTAAAGTATTAACTTCCTTATTAGAATGCCAGCGGACTGAATTAAAATTATCCTCTAATTCTATGCCCAGAGAATCCCGGTTTTCGTAAAGATAGGTCCCCCGGGCGATTACCAGCAAATGAAAGAATATCTCATTGATAAATTGCCTGTTTTTCTTAAGAAACTCTCCGGTAGAAATTATATCTTCATCCGTTTCAGTGGGAAAACCTATAATAATGGTCACATCTGTTTTTATGCCAGCTTGCTGGCTATCTTTTATCACCCTCTCAGCTAATTCCGGAGAAAAGTTCTTTCCAATCATCTTCATTATCCTAGGGCTTACACTTTCCAAACCATAGGTCAAATGAAAGCATCCGGCCTTTTTCATTTTTTCTATCAAATCCTTATTCATCAACTGGCGAATAGCAGCCTGACCACCCCAGGTAATCTTAATATTATTGTTTATCAAAAGATCGCAGAGCTCATCCAAAGCCTTTAAATCCCCATTAAGCAAAGAATCATTAAAGAAAAATGAACTAATATACGGATACTTGCCAAGTTGGTAAATTATCTCATCAAAGATGTTCTTGGCGCTGCGGGATCTGTATTTCTTCCAAATATTCGACTCGCTGCAAAAAATACACCTGTTGATACAACCTCTGCTTGTAGAAATAGGCAATTCTTTCATAACGTATTCACCGACATCAAAATCCGAGAAATCAGCAAAGGGTAGAGAATCAAGATCTTCAACCAATGGCTGATCCGGACAATCGATAATTTCATTATCCTTATTTCTAAAGGCGATACCTGAACAGGGACCTATCTCTCCATCCCGTTCAATCACATCTAATAAATTCGGCAGGACATTTTCGCCTTCCAAATAACAGAGAGCGTCTATGCCGGGATTGACATATAACAACACCTTGCCTATCTCCGTCTTGAAACAATGAGAGCCGCCTATGAATATAATTTTATCTTTATCTCTTGTCTTAATTCTTTTAATGACCTCTTCGGCAAAAAATCTGTTAAGCCCGGTGACATTAAACCCTATAGCCTTAGAATGAAGACCGAGTATTTCCGTAACACAGTTATCGACAAACGCAGAATGAGAAGCAATCACTGTCTGGACAAAACTGTCACTAAACCAATCCGTAGGTTTAT
Source organism: Candidatus Omnitrophota bacterium (assembly GCA_028712505.1). GTDB lineage: Bacteria > Omnitrophota > Gorgyraeia > Gygaellales > Profunditerraquicolaceae > UBA6249. Next base: position 130,088 of record JAQTQC010000001.1, on the reverse strand, counting down.
TATATAAATCACTTCTTTCTTTATCATTTAAATACTTAAAGAATCTTATGTTAAAATCCAGACAGGTAACTTCATGCCCACGCTTTTGACAGACTGCTTTCAGCAAAGCCAAGTTATATGGCGGTGTAAATACTGTCCAATTAGGACACTGGATTAAAGCTAACTTCAATTTGACTCCCTTTATTTATTTTTGCAAATTATTATCCATATCACAAAAACACGGCAATAAACACGGCCAGCGGCAATTCTCAACCATCTTCCGGCTTCTGGCTATTTTTTCCTGTCCAAGGATATCTTCTAATTTATTGTTTTTCATGTCGCCATAGGCTGAAAAACAAGTAGTGCAATCTCCCTGGTTTGATACCAATACCGTATCCCGGGCAGAAACACATTGCACATCGACAGAAGTCAATATCCCCCGGTAATATTTTTTCGCTAATTCCAAGTTTTTGATCGAGTTTCTGACAAAGCCTGGATTTTTTTCTTTAAAGCTTACTAATTTATCGATTGTTAAATCAAGAAGTGCGAGCCTTTCCCCAGGAACCCAGAAATCAGATTGTCTCCTTTCGGACATCCTCAGGTTATTCGACAATAACACCTGGAATTGCAAAGAATTTGCCCCTATTGATTTAATATAGAGGGCTAATTCCGGGAGTTCTTCCAGGTTTTGATTAAGGATTATGCTGATCACGTTAAAATTGACCTGGGGGTTTTCCTTCTTTATCAAAGAAAGCATCTTTAATACTTCAATGGTTTCCTGCCAGGCCGAAATCGAGCTCCTGATATGATTATGCAGATCCTGTTTTAAAGAATCTAGGGAAATAACCAGAGATATAGTATTGTCAATGAGATAAGGCTTTAACCTGTCTAAATTTTCCTTAACTAATATTCCATTAGTTAAAACGCCTAATCTTTTTATCCCCAGGCCCCGGGCATAATCAAAAATCTCGAATATGTCCTTTCTCATCAATACCTCTCCCCCGGAAAGAGAGACTTCCTTGATTTTAAGCTTTTTGGCCTCGGAGAGCATTTTCTTAATATGGGTGATGTCTATATCCTTTTCCTCTTTGCCCGTTTTCCATATATCGCAAATACGGCAATGTAAATTACAGGAATGGGTTATGTCCAATATGAATAAACGCGGGATATAGATCGCTCTTGGCACTTTCCTCAAGCCAATTTTCCTGGTCCGGACATACTCTGAAACATTACCCAACACATAAAAAACTTTATGCAAAATAAAATAACCGTATATAGATAATTTTTTCCACCTGCCTTTAATATCGCTTTCCGATATTAATCGCCTCCCTAAAAGACAGCTAAAGCGAGGAATTTTCATAACATTGATTAATGAAGCTGGCCAAAAAGAAATCCACCCTGTTTTAAGTTCCTTAAGCAGGGGGTGATCCCCATGCAAATACTGGGCTAGAAAGTTACCCATCCCGTAAAAATAGGCCTGCTTTAAAAAACTTAAAGTCGTTTCATCACGGTAATGAATAGTTTTTATATTTCTTTCCCAGATAAAACGATGTCCGTCCTTAAATAACTTCCAGAAAAATTCCAAATCTTCACCTCCTGGAGCGGGAAAGTTTTCATCAAACTGGTAGGCTTGGAATATCGTCCTTTTTAACGAAACATTGCAAGTAGGGAAGAATATCACTTGGGTAGATCCTTGATAATAGGTTGCAATACTGCAATTGCTCAGGAACTGGCTGGCCAAAACCGTGCTTTTTGAAGTAGCAGAAATAGTCAGACCGCCTACAGCGGCTATCGTAGGATTCTTTAGATGCGCCAAGGTCATCAGCTTTACCCAACCCCTATCTACGAGACAATCATCGTCAATAAAGCCGACGATCTCCCCGGAAGAAAAACGGATGCCTAAATTCCTGGCTGCTGCAGGACCCCGATGATCTTGCGCGATATATTGTAGATTTGGATGCTTTTCTTTTAATTGATCCAAGAGCGCCTTAACCTGATTATCCCGGGCATCATCAACTACGATGACCTCGTATTCGGTTAAAGGATAATCCTGTTGCAACACAGAATCCAGGCACTGTTTTAGTAAATCATATCTTTTATATGTAGGGATAACTATTGAAAGATGCATAATTTATTAATTGCCGCGATAAAAATCATCCATAAATCTATCGAACTCACCCCTGCGAGCACAACTTAGCAGACAGTGATTGCTGCATTTCTTTATGCTTTTCCTGAAAATTCTTGCCTTATCGGAATACCATAAATCTTTTAATCTATCTCTATAGATATCCCCAAAGCTTACTTCTCCACTATCCGGCTCGGCAGCGCAAAGATATACCTTTCCATCCTGCGAAATGATTATCCGGTTAAACCCTGCGTAGCATTTTTGCCTGTTTAAAACCGATCCCCCCTTGAAATAATCCTTGATCGATCTTAGCTGAACTAACCCGGTATAAATAAATTTAAAGTTCTCCTTATTCGAACACTTATATTTCAGCAATTGATCTATAGACTTATCGAGTATAGCATACCTTGACGGGGGTATCCAATTCTGATTTGGATTGTCTCTCAACCTTTGATCGGTATTATTCATAACCACCGGCTGGAAGCCTATTCCATCAACTTCCAAACTTTTCGCTAAGTTTACGATATCCAGCAACTCTTCAATATTCTGATCCATAACCGTACAGGCTATGCTTATACTGGGAGAAACCAACCCCCTGTCTTTTTTTATTTTATTGAACAATCGGACATTCTCTATAATCTTTTCGAAAATCCCTTCGCCTCTTATATTTTTATATGTATTTTCATTCGCTCCATCAATAGATATTCCCAGACTGCGTAGCCCAGAGTCAAAGGTTTTCTCAATAATCTCCAGGTTCCCCAAAAGGGTTCCATTCGTAAAAACAACCGTATCCATTTTATAGTGACTGGCAAATTTAATGACATCGAACAGATCCCTGCTTAAAAAAGGCTCTCCTCCGATCAGGAATAACTGCTTGATCCCCATATCCGCTGCCTGACATATCAAATCCTGCATTGTCTTAAAATCTAATTCGTAAGTCTTACCCGAGATCTTAAGTTTTTCATATTTTTCCTGCACATTGCACATCTTGCATTTTAAATTACAACGGGATAAAAAACAAAGCTGCAGCATATCCGGAGAAACCAAAGGATAATCTAACCCCCGGGATAGGTAAAATTTAAAATGTCTCCCTAAAACCTTAATTGAACTCAACCAGGACATTAGATCATCCTTTTATTTAATCGCCACTACAGAATATCTTCCCGTTAAAATACTGGTAATCGCCCGCGGCCAGGGTTCTTGCACCTGTGCTGGAACACTGCAAAACCCTCCCCCTGTGGTAAATATCGGAATTTACAACATTAAGGAGCTGCCCCGGGTTTTCCTCCTGGGTAGACAAAGTAACCGCAGGTAAAAACAAACCGTTTTCTGCCGCCTTAACTACCCCCACTCCCCCAGGCCCGGACGGACAAGAGAAAATAACATCCCATTTATCATCAATATTGCTATTGAATCCGGGAAAACTATGTGCCTGTCCTTGCCTTGCCCATTGCGAATATATTTCCGACAACATAAGATTTGCTTGCAGGGCCTCGACCTCCAAAGCCTTATCTAAACTCATTCTGATAATGAAATTAATAAACTTGTCTTCTTTTAAACTTATTTCCCAATACTGGCTTATCGGCAAATACAGCCATTCTCCGGTAATTTTAATTACATCCTTACTTTTCTCAACAACCTTCCACCTTGCCGAAGAAGAGGAATCATGCCAGCGTCCTCCCGAGCATAAAGAAGTGTAAAAACCGATCCTCTTGGTCAACTCCTTCCCTTCCCAAAGTACGCGGCCGCTGCCCTGGTTAAAAATAAACTTTAACCTCTCTCCATTAAGCTCATTTGAGCCTGGATCAAATACTTGTCTATTCCCGTTCGGAGAAATAGCCAGTTTAAAACAGGGATATTTTCCGGGGAGGAATTTCTTAATCCTTTCAGGCTCTACTTTATCTATACGCATTAGTCTCGCTTTTTCGTAAAAGCTAGAATTTATGATCTTGGCGTAATTATGGAATTCATTGGAAAATTTCACCCATAATGCGGGTAAATTAGCATCCGGGCTTAAAAATCCGAGTTCGCCATCGGGAAGACATCTTTGCAACATATCCATTTCGGTCTCCCGGAAATCCGCAGGGAAAACTCCCGAACCATAATTACTGGACCATTGCGAATAATCGCTTGAGCAGCAAATAAAAAAATACTGCTGTTCAATAACCAGTTCTTCCTCGACTTCTACGTTGACATCCCATTTGAAAGAACGGCCATCGACAACTTCAATTTCCCAGACCTGAGTCAAAGCCAAATCCGGCCATCTACCCAGAGCAATAATCTTATGGTCATTTTGTTTCTTAAAATCCCAATGCGCTAAATGAGAAAAATGCCATTTCCCGTTTGCATAAAGAGAGGTGAAAATATGATTATTTTTGGTCAATTCTACCGACTTATATTCAAGCCTGCAAATACCATTATCAAAAGTCAACTTTGATTCCGAGGCAGATAGGACGGATTCATTCTGTGCCTTAGAAATATAAACATCAATATCCGGAGTATTTAATATGATTTTTCCCGCAAAACAAATAAACCGGTCAGTTTGATTTCCTGATTTAGCAGAAAATGGATTAAGCTTATATTGCAATATGCGGCAATGTGATAAATAATCGGAATTCAGAATCAAGCCTTGAGCTAAAGTTCCTAATGACAACTGCTCAAATAAAAGAGAAGGCAACTCAACTGAATCCAAAATCTGCTGGTACACTCCGATGTGTGCGCTTAAACCATTCTTTGTAAACACAGTATTCCAGTTTTTATCTTCGTTTTTAATCGGGGGGAAATCCCCTTTTTCTGAATTGCTAAACCACCGGGCATAGTCATCTTTGAGCGCAATATTAACATACATTTCAGATAACCCAATATCTCCGTCCATTTCAAGCTCTATATCCCATTTGACTTCGCAATCCCCCAGGACCTCAAATCTCCAGACCTGAGTCAGCCCTAATTGATAGATTTGGCCAATCGCCGTAAAAACCCCCTGAGAATCTTCTATAATCTCCCATTCCGCCTGGGTAGAACTATACCATTTATTGGCTACGTTAAAAATCGTGTAGGCTCCGGAAGCAGAGGTAATCAATTTACCATCCCAGTTCAAGAGCAACTTCCCATTATTAAATGTCAGACCAAATTTTTTCTTCTCAATAACAGCTATTCCCTTTGGGCTGCCGACTGTCTGGGAATAAAAAGAAACTACCTTGGCCGTCTCTTCATCCTTAACCAAGATTCCCTGTTTTAAGAATATTGTCCTTGCGCAAAGTTTCTGCAACATCGTCATATCATGGGTAACAATAACCACAGTCTTGCCCTGTTGTTTTATCCTGAATATCTCTTTGATACACTTTCTCTGGAAATACTCATCCCCTACAGACAGTGTATCATCTACAAGGAAGATATCTGAATCCATATGCACTGCTATGGCAAATGCCAGGCGCACAAACATGCCCTGGGAATAGCATTTTACCGGGGCATCGATAAATTTGCCGATTTCAGCGAAATCGATAATTTGGCGGAATTTTTCCTTTGCCTGAGTAGCTGGCAAGCCAAAGAGTTCACACTGCAGGGCAATGTTCTCCCTGCCAGTAAGCTCGGTCTGGAAACCTGCGCCTAACTCCAGAAGACCTGCAACACTGCCTAAAACCTCTATTGTGCCACGATCAGGCTGAAGCATCCCGGCAATCAACCTCAAGATGGTCGACTTACCCGAACCATTCTCACCGATAATCCCCAGGATTTCCCCCTTTTCCATGGAAAAGCTGATTCCCTGCAAGGCCTGAAAATCCTCCCATGAGGATTTGCCTTCGATAACGAATTTGATACGGTACATCTCCCAAACATCATTAAAGCTGATTATAGACATATTAGATACGCTTCAATACTCTAGGCTCAAGCCAGACAGAAACCAATATTCCCACGGATAAACTAATAAATGCCCAGGCAGTTACCGCCAGAAAAGTGACCAAATCCGGTACCCGACAGTAAAAAATTATCTCCCGGTAAAATAAAATAAATGCCGAGACGGGGTTTAAATTAAAAACCCAGCGGAGATTCACAGGGACCATCCCTACGGAATAAAAAATTGGTGTAACCCAGAACCAGAACATAAGTAAAGTCCCGATTAAATGTTCCAGGTCACGGTAAATAACATTGACTACACTAAATAACAAGCTTATCCCACCGATAAAAATACAGGTCAGCAAGAATATGAACGGAAGAAAAACAATCATGGTGATAGCCCCAGGTTTGCGAAATAAAAACAAAGGAGAGATAATTAACCAGCTAATAAGAAAATTCAACGCATAGGACAACACGGTACTCAAAGGAATTATTTCTTTTGGTAAACTAAACTGATGCAAAACACTCTTTTGCGCTGATAAGGAAGGAACAGCTTCAGACAAAGCCCCGGAGAAAAACATCCAGGGAATAATCCCTGAAAGGACAAATAAAGGAAAATCTTCCCCTTCGGCTTTAAAGACAGTTGTAAAAACGAAGGTTATTGCCAACATCAATATAAAAGGGTTGATAGCTACCCAAAAAATACCCAAGACAGAACCGGCATATTTGGCCCTAAATTGCTTTACCGCCATGTTCCATAAGCTGTACCGGAAGGAATATATCTTATTAATTTTTACTGCAATTTGTCTGAGAATCATTGTTTTATTAAAACGCTGTCTCGAAAAAACTTTGTTTAATTCCGTATCTTTTCTATGCGCTCAATTGAATCCCGATAAAAAATGACTTCTCCCCGAGAAGAACCCAGCAACACTTCCAGTACTATCCTATCCGGATACTCTTTTGTTATCTTTCCCTGCAATTTGCGTCCGTTTTTCAAATAAATCGTATCCTTTTGCTCTGAGGAAACCTCTGGTTTAAACGCAGGTTGCTTGTTTAACCTGGTTATTTCATTGTCGATAAAACCCTCTCCTGCTGAAAGTTGCTTAGCTTTTTCCATTGACTTCAAAGCCAAATCCGGTTTATGCATCTTGTCGTAGATTCTGGATAAAGTCAACTGCGCCTGGCGGTAACGGGGGAAAGACTTTATTACGCCGTCGATAATTACCTTGGCTTCACTAACTTGACCCAGGCCAGTTAAAGCATAGGCGTAATTGTTGAGTAAAACAGGATTATCAGGATTATTTGCCATGGCTTGATTGCAATACGCTACTTCTTTCTGGTATTCTGAAACCGCTTGTGCATGCTTGCCTAGATTATCATATATCTCAGCCAAATCATTATGCAAATTGGGGTAATCTTTTCTCAATACAATCAATTTACTGTACTCCGAGATCGCCTGTTCAAACATTTTATTATCCCGGTAAACACTTCCTAGGCTATAAATATAATCGGTATTATTCGGATCAAGGCTAACTGCCTTTTGCAAATAGGGAATCGCCTCCGTATAACGCTCCAGATGCATCAATGCCAAGCCAAGGTCATTGTAAACAGAGGCGTCATTATTGCTTACCGCAAGCGCATCCTTGGCACTGGAGAGCTCTTTTTCAAAGCTTCCTTTTTCAAAATACACCTGACTGAGCAATTTGTGCGCGTAATTAAACTGAGGATCTATCAAAAGGGATTTTTTCAGGCTGTTCTCAGCGTTATCATAATCTTTAATATGGAAATAATAATACCCCAGGGTGTAATGGGCTATGGCAAAATCCGGACAAGACTTAAGGACATCCTGCAAAAGAGCTATCGCATCTAAGCTTTTATCCGCCAGAAAAAGTTCTGTGCTTTTGTTTAAAGTGGAGACCACAAAAGAATAACAGCACTCCTGTGAGGATTGGTTGATTTGCGAGTCAGCCGGGATCTTATTACGCGCCTGGCTAATCACATTTAAGGCTTCTAGATACTTGCCTTCCTGGGAATATACTTCTGCTAAAGATAGATAAGCCTTTAAGCAAAGGGGGTTTATTTTCAGAACTCTATTATATTCATCTGCCGCTTTATTATAATCTTTGCTGTATCTATAAGCTTCCGCCAGTCCCAGGCAGGCCTGCCAAGATTGTGGATTTATTTTAAAGGCATTCCCATAGGAATCTATAGCCTCTTTGTACAAAGAACGTTCTATATAATTATTGCCGCGGTTATAAAAGAAGGCTTCCAGCTTACCCCGAGCCAGGTATAAAAATATAGCCAATACTGCAAAAAGTAATAAATACTCAATTATTCTCTTCATCTTCTGACCTTGTCTGCCGCGCGCCTGCCGTCAAGTATCGCATCCTCCATAGACATATACTGCCAATTACCATATCGTCCGCAGGCAATTATTTTATTACGCAAAAGGAACCCTCTTATTGCCGCAGTAGCCCGGGAATAATCTTGATCATAAATCGGATAGCCATATTTTATATCATTGATATCCATGACGGATAGTTTATTATCTTTAGTTAATATCCCGCATGAATTGAGGTCTCTGATGATCCTGGAAACAACCTTACTTTTATCAATCGGCCTGTTCTTAGAATAGGCTACCTCGGTATATAAGGCACTGTTCCCGTAAGGGACGATATCATTGGAAAAATTATGGAAGAAACCAACTCTAAAGAAAATAGATCCCTTATGCGGGAAATATATCCAATGCTTTTCTGTTTGACAATCGCCCTTCATCCCGAGATTAAGGTTAAATATTGAATTCCAGCGTAATCTCCCGAACATCTTCCGGATATCCGCGGGCAAAGGCCAGATAATCTTCACCATTTCGGGCAAAGGTATAGTTGAGATCAGAGAGTCAAATTTAATTTTTCTTCTGCCGCAGACAGTAATTTCTTTTTTATCAAGGTCGATTTTAGTAACCGGGCAGTTTTTAAAAACATTGCCTAGCCGTTGTTCAAATGCCCGGGGAAGTTGGCCTATGCCTGATTTCCGCGGGTACCAAAAGGTAGAGTTATACCCAAAAGCATGCCTGTTTTCCGTAAAAAACCCTTCGATCACTTCAGATGGTTTTGGTCGAGGTATGAAATTATCTGTCCAGCCAAAAGTCATCTTATCCAAAGGGACTGTCCAGAATTTCCTATTGTAAGGAACCATAAAATTCTTAGATATACCCTTACCAAAAGATGAATTTATCCATTTAAGAAAATTCTCAGGAGCGCGGACCTGCGGTGATTGGCTTACCTTTAAGAATTCAAACAGGCATTCTTTGGCTATTTTCTCGGGTAAAGCAGACAGGTTGGCCTGAAAAGGATAGCGGCTAAAAACACCGAAATTGTTAATCCAGGCGCTTCTTTTATGAGAGCCTAGATTTCCTTTCAGCAATTTCTTAACTAACTGCAAGGTGTATTTATTCCTAAAATGTAGAAGATGCCCGTCACAGTCAAAAATAAAATCTTTGATTTTTCTGGAACGGCAGAGCCCTCCTACATCAGACTCCTTTTCAAATACTAAGCATTCTATTGCGTCATTCTGCAGATGCCAGGCAGCGCTTAATCCCGCTAAACCCGCTCCCAAAATAACTATTTTTTTCTTGACCATAAGAAGTATTTTATCGTTTGGCCTTGTTGCATCCACCGACAAGGCGCCATGGCAGGCATTAAAAGTTTGATAATATTATATTACTTTTGGAATGAAACCGCAAGATTATTAAGGAGTTAGATACACTAAGGAAGATTATCTCTGCTTATTTACGTTCAATATCTTTTCTTCAATGATTTTATTATACACATTGGCAGCCATCAGCCGATAACCACCGCTGTTACAATGACCGTCGGAAATAAAATAATCCTCAAATTTACCCCCCCTATCAATTACCTCCTTGAATATTTTTCCATTATCCACAAGCGGAACCCCAAGACGAACAGCAACCTCGCCTATGGCATCATTGTAATATTGACAGTCCTGCGATATGGGGCAGAGCGGATAATTTTGCAAGATAATCTTAATGCCCCTGTCTCGGATAATTCTCACCATCTCTGATATATCCGATTCCACCCAACTACTGATATTGTCTCTTGAAAGAGAGAAGAAATTCTCCGCATTTTCGGGGTACCTTCTGTTGAATTCCGCTATAAATTTATCGATCTTGCTTACAATTCTTTCTTCATGGTAAGCTACTGCCATCATCCGCATCTCCCTGATGAGCTGATAACCATGATTATCCTCGCCAACATCCTTACCTTTTCTGAAATCAGGATTAGACATAACCGCCTTTATAAACCACTCCAGGGCTTTATCATATCTATTTTGATAAAGATAAATCCTGCCTATAAAAGCATAGCTATTTGGATAAGCCGGACTTTCTTCTATACCTTTTTTAAACAGCTTAATCGCTGCCTTGACCTTCTTTTCATCAGCGAAAAAATTCTTATCATAAGAACGTATGGCTAATTCTGCGTCACTTTGCCCTATTTCCCGTCTAAAGTATGAAGCTAACGGCTTTTTAGACTTGTTTTTAGTCTGGACATTGATTACCAATAGAGATAATAACTTATATGTGCGGATTTTAGAAAAAAGGTCATTTAGAAAATAACCCACCCGCCTTAAGGATAGCTCACCCGAAGAAATCCTGTTTAAATATTCAGTATACCTACAGAAATTCACACCATTAACCTGGCCCGTCTGAAGAACTATAATATCCGGCTTGATATTGTTGATGTTGTTTCCTAATTTACTTAATAATTCTATTGTATTCTCGCACCCTACGCCCCGGTTGATAACAATAACTTTCCTACCAGTATCTGCCTTATCAAACATCCGCTGCAATTGATCTGGATAACTCGAACCGGCAGGAGCTCCAATACCAAGAGTATACGAATTCCCGAGGCATAATATAACAAAATCATCTTTTTGCCTGCCCGCAATTACATTATCGGCAGTTTCCCTGCTCTTCTGAGAAATAGTGCCAATAATCCGGAGAAATATTTCAAAAATTAATACAATAGTAAACACACCGATAAAAAAAGCCAGGATTTGTTGTTTTCTATTATTCATTTAAAATACCTTTAGATCCTAGGATCTTTTCTTCGATAATCTTATTATAAACATTGTTGGCCATAATTTCATACCCCCTGGCGTTGCAATGATAATCCGGACTGAAATAATCCTCTCTTCTTGCTCCCTTTTTCATCATTTCTAAAAAAATTAACTCATTATCCACAAACGGGATATTCAAATCGTTTGCCACCTTTCGTAAAATCGAGTCTATAAATCTCGCACCAACGCAAGGGTCAAAGGGATAATTCTGTAATATTATTTTTATATTATTCTTCTGGAGAATTCCGATAATTTCTTTAATATCAGACTCCAGCCAACAGGACACTTCTTTTGCAGTCAAAAACAGCAGGTTTTCTGAATACTCCGGACTACTTCTTCTAACCTTCTGAATAAAATTTTCTATTTTCTTATTAATTTCGCCATTTTTAGCACCCTTGAATTCACCGCGGAGCAACCTTATATGCTCATAACCTTTATTCCCTCCCTTAATTTCAAGGTCCGGATTGCTTTCAACCGCTTTTATGAACCATTCTAAGGCCTCTTCATAGTTACCCTTCAAGAAATAGATTAAGCCAATACAATCATAATTTCTTGAATCATCCGGGTACAAAACTATACCCTCCTTAAAACAGCTTATGGCCTGATCGACCTTTTCTTTATCGATGACAATATCTTTGTTAAGCCTTTGCAGTTCCCTGGCAAATTCACTACACACCTGTTCGCGTACTTCATGACTACGCACTTGGATGGTATTTTTGTTTTTAAAGTTGCTGGCTAATAAACAAAGCAGCCTGTAAACACGGCTATTATGAAAAAGGTCATTTACTGAAAAAACAGGATTTGCCGAATTCAAATGCTCTCTTTTTAAATAATTATTGTATTTGTGATAGTTCCATAAATTAGCCTGACCGGTTTGAAGGATAACTAAACTAGGTTTTATTGTACCTATTTTGGTTTCTAACTTATCTAATAACTCTGCCGTATTCTCATTGCCAAATCCTCCATTTATGACCATGATTTTACCATTACCGAATTTAAAGTTAACCAGACGCTGTAAATCATCGGGATAGCTTTTACCACTAGGAGCGCCCCCGCCCTCAGTCCACGAATTTCCAAGACATAATATTATACGGCTGCTTTCCTGGCAAGAAACCGGGGCCTTGGTATCAGAAGATCTGATTATCCGATAAGTGGCACCTACGATTCTTAAGGCAACTTCAAGCAAAAATACGACTGTGAGCAACCCTATAAAAGATACTGCAATTTTTATCTTTGCATTATGCATCAGGCCTTAGGTCTACTGATTACAAAATTATCCAATACCAGATAATCCATATTGCTTCTTTGAAAACAATCGATAGCATCATCAGGGGTACAAACAATAGGCTCTCCCCTTAAATTAAAAGATGTATTGATAATCACCGGTATTCCGGTGATATTTTCAAATGCACTTATCAACTGCCAAAGCTTACGGTTAGTATTTTTACTCACGGTCTGGACCCGGGCTGTTCCGTCTACATGGACTATTCCGGGAATAAGATCTTTTTTCCCGGTTTTAACAACCGGGGCCAAAAGCATAAAAGGAGATTTGCAATTCAGATCAAAGAATTCTTCTGCCCTTTCTTCCAATACAGCCGGGGCATAAGGCCGGAAAAATTCCCGATGTTTTACTTTGGAATTTATTATTTCCTTTATACCCGGGTTCCGAGGATCAGCTAAAATGGACCTGTTGCCTAAGGCTCGCGGACCAAATTCCATTTTCCCCTGAAACCAGCCGACAATCTTATTTTGCGATATTTCCCCGGCGATAAATTTTACCAATTCCTCGCCCCCGAACTCCGTAAAGGGGATATTCTTGCTTAATAGGATGTTTTTTATCCGGATTTGGGAGTATTCAGTGCCAAGATAGGCATGCTCCATGACATAACGCCTGGGGTTGTTCAAAATGGAATGCTGTATATAAAGCGCTACCCCTAAAGCCCCCCCGCTGTCACCGGCAGCAGGCTGGATAAAAATCTCCTTGAATTGAGTCTGCTCAAGAATTTTACTATTGGCAACACAATTTAGAAATAACCCGCCCGCAAGACAAAGCTTATCCAGATTCGTTTTATCATGAACATGGCGGGCAATGGTTATTAATGTTTCTTCGGTGAATTTTTGCAGACTTGAGGCAATATCTCTATGCCTATCTTCAAGGCTGGCTCCGGATTTTCTATCCGGGCCAAAAGCCTTTATAAACTTATTACTATACATCCTAGAACCTTTATTAAATCCGAAGAACCTCTCATCCACTATACAGCTACCATCGGATTTAACTGTAACAATTTCTTTAAGTTTATCCAAATACCTGGGCTCTCCGCAAGAGGCCAATGCCATTACCGTGCCTTCACCTTCATGAGCAGCAAACCCGAGATAAGTCGTAATTGCGGTATATAAAAGACCCAGGGAGTTTGGATATTGCATCTCCCTCAAGATCTTTATTTTATTTCCTTTACCGACGCCATAAGTCATAGTAGCCCATTCCCCAACCGCATCCGCAGTCAATATAGCCGATTCTTCAAATGGGGAGACAAAAAAGGCACTAGCCGCATGGGACAAGTGATGTTTGATGAAGAAAACTTTTCCCTTAAAACCAGTTTCTTTGTTTAAGGTGATCGGAATTATCAGCCTGTCTTGGAGCCAATTCGGCATTGTAGCCAAAAAATTCTTTAAAGAAAAAGGCCAAGCCTGCAGATGATTTAGAATAACCCGGGAGAATTTAAGATAGGGTTTTTCATAAAAACCCACATAATCAATATCGTTGAAAGTTATGCCACTTTCCTGGATGCAATAATTGATTGCGTTTATGGGAAAATCCGACGAGTTTTTTATACGGTTGAATCTTTCTTCCTGAATCGCAACCACAACCTCCCCGTCTTTGATCAGGGAGGCTGCTGAATCATGATAATGGCAGGATACACCGAGTATATTCATATACGCAATAGCTCAAACTGAGATTAACTGATGAAATCCTTAAATACCGGCATAAATAAAAGATGTTATGACCGCCGGCCCGATATAATAGACTAAAGCGGCTAACAAAGTAAGCACGATAAATATCGGTAAAAGATATGCTAATTTATGCTTTCTTACGAGATAAAATATCTCTTTTAAGATATACAATATTTTCTTCATATAGCAACCTCCCGGCTCACGCCTGCATTAAGACATCATCCGCATCCGGCTGATAACCTGTGGCTTCTTCCCAAAGGGTATCATTGTTTTTACAGCTCTTAATTAAGATGCTTCTATGAAAGATAAGAAGGCAAAGGCGGGTTAATCCTAGCCCAAAGATGTATAGAATAACCAGAGATAAGCTAAGCAAGATCTTCTGGATCAACTTGACAACAATCTGAATGATTTTTCCTAAGCGCCTAAGCACTGACCACTCCCTTCCTAACAATTCTTACAGTAATTTATTGTCCGTTAAACCGGTGATTTAATTTACCAGCAATTGAATTTAATAATTCCGGGGAGAAATTGACTTCCAGATTCTTCAAAGCCTCTTCCCGGCTTAACAACCCTTCCCGGATAAGCTTGCTCATCTCGACATGGTAGTGCGTATACCCATAATTCTTCATTGAATTATAAACAGAAATAAAATTCAGGTAACAATTGGTTGAATTCGCCGGATAGCTCAATTTCGGAAGCTTCCATTTCAGCTCCTTCTTAATCGTCTCAACATAGGCCTCTGAATCAAAAGGTAAGAACCAATGAGGAGACAAAACAACACATTTCTGGCGCAGTTTAGCCCTAGCTAATACATCTTCCATACTTCTGGGGAAATTTTTGTATTTAGGATTGTCCTTTATATATCTATCCAGGAAATCATTCGTGGCCTTAGCCATAGAGTAGAATTCGGGCTGATGTACACTGCAACCGCACCTGGACATTAACGGCTGTTTCGTGGATTGCCCTTTAGTCCAGCCCGCGATGATTATCGGGATATTAAACCTGAATGCCATTTTAAAAGCAAGATCCATATACCAAATACTGCAGGGATGGCACAACACCGCTCTTGAATCATTTCTAACCATTTCCGAGAACATCTCCAGCATAAAATCACTTTTAAATAATAAGAAATCAACCCCCAGTATTTCTACTGCGTTTCTTATATTTGCCATTGCTTCTTCTGTTTCAAATCCGTGGTCAAACGTAAAAGCCAGCGGATTCAACTTGTACCTTTTCTTCATATAATATAAAGCTGAAGTGCTATCCTTGCCGCCACTACACATAACCAGGCAGTCATATTCACCTTTACTTTTATAAGTATTTAATAATTTGATAAAATCGGTTTCCAGTGGCTTGTTCAGGGGCTGCCTTAATTTATCATATTCCAGGCATACATTGCATATGCCTTCTTCATTAAGCAAAATATCCGGTTTATGTTCCGGCAATACACACCTTTTACAGATCATAGACTATTCCTTTTTAACGGCGGATGTCCCGGCAGTCTAGGTAGATACAGCCAAAGACAAATGACTTGAGACAGTATAAATAAAAAGTCTTCTCTCGGTTCAGAGAGAAGACTTTTTATTAAAGTTAAGGAATGAAATCATTCCTGATTCATAAATGAAGATACGCTTAATGCATCTCCGGCCTGTTTAGCACTAACTCTTACCTGCAATTTGCTATCAGGATTCTTAAGAAATTCCACTACTTTAGCACATGATTCTTTATCAAGCGGATAACCCTGGTTATTCGCAAAAATACTATAACCGCTGTTTACATTTTCTGTTGCTAAAGCAACTTCCTTAGTATAGGTTGTTAAAAATTTATTCAGATTATCCCTGTTTGCACGCATACTCAGATTATCAATAATATAACCGTCCAATCCTATCGGATCTGGTATAGGAGCAGCGACAGCAGCAGGCTCAGTTGTCTCCTGGGCAAAAGCCAAGGAACTCATAAAACAAAGTGCCATAAGTACAAAAAGTACTTTCTTCATTTTAATTCGCCTCCTTCTATTTTAATTGATTATCTTCGCTCAAAATAAAAGACCAACATCATAATAATAGCAATATTTCTACGTTTGTCAATTGATTAATTTAGGGCAAAAAGTCTTCCGGGGAATAAAATTCCTGTTTATCTTCCAAAACGACATTCTGACTGGCCAAATCCTTAATTAGCTGTTCCGGGGTTCTAAAAACAAACCCCCTTATCCCCAGGTCTGTGGCAGTGTTTATAAGATCCTGTCGGTCATCGGTATAGAATATATCTCCTGGCGAAACACCTAAATCCTTAATCACCTTTTGATAAATATCCGCCTCAGGCTTGAGTGAACCGATTTCAAAGGATAAGAATATTTTCTCAAAAACATTAAAAACCGGAAAGTTGTTTTTGATATAACCATAATGTAAAATATTGGTATTGGAAAGCAGGCCAATGCGGTATTGTCTTTTAAGACAATTGGCGATATGGTAGACGGTGCGGTTTTTTGCGCTGAAAAAGAATACCTCGTTCCAAACCGGAACAAAAGATTCATAACCCAGCTTCAGATGCAGCCCATCTTTTACCTGCCGATAGAATTCTTCTGAAGAAAGCTTGCCTTTCTCAAAAGCATTGGTTATCCCGGAATCAAAGAAAAACCTGAGTATCTCATCTTTATCCTTACCACAAAAGCAGGAAATCCTCTCTACGGCCGGTTTAAAATCAAAATCTACCAGAACATTTCCCAGATCAAAAATTACCGCCTTTACCTCTGACATAGACTCCTGCTAATTACCCTTATCTTTGTTTTTCCTGAACAAATCCAGAAACCGGTCTTCGTACTCTTTGTAAACATTCCATTTATCCAGTTCCACTTTTAACTCACTGGCATTAGATATATCGATACGGCTTTTCTCAAAAAGTTTTTCTATTTTCTCTTTCACGGAAACCGGCAGCTTAGTAAGTTGGCTCAAGGTTCTCTTGATCAACTCTACCTCCTCATCACCGATAGGCGCAGATTGTCCAGAACTGCCGAGTTTCAGATAATCAAGCAGTTTGTTGATTTCGGTTTCCATCGCCTGAGCCTGTTCTTTTAGCGGCTGTACATTTATCTGCATATTCAATATCTTCCCTAAGCCAACAAGTACTGCTGCGGAGGCCTTGGGATTTTCAATTTGAATAGTATAGAGGGGGATGTCCCCAAGCAAGCAAAATCCTCTTAGGCCAGCCTTTTTGGCCATCCCCAAGAATAAACCATTCATCCCACTGATCTGGCCGTCTTCCAATACGCTAAAATTAAACCTACTTAAAGATTCTTTTATTTTCTGGTCCGTTGCTGCAAACCAAAGGCGCGAATCCCTGGTGTGGTCGGTTGCCTGAGGCATAGAAGCAAAACTGACAACCATCTCGACGCCAATCCCTTTGGCTAAATCAATGATCGTCTTTGCATAACTATCCGCTTTGGACAAATCTGGCTGGGCATTGCTCAAAAAAATAACCAGGTCGTTTTTCCCTGATCCTGCACGTTTCGCAGCTGGATTTTTCCAATAATAGAACTTTCCCTGCGGGAGAAGCGGGGTTTCCAATATCCCGGATTGGACAACACTGCCAGTCAGGTAAAAGAAACCTTCCGGCTGGATCTCAGCAAACTCCTCTGCCTTTAATTCTTCAACCAAGTAAGATGCGGCCTTAAAAGCCACCTCACCCATACCCGGCCAGGCAACAATGAAATATGGCTTCTTGAGTCTTGGTTTTTTAGTTATTTTTAGCATCTCCATATTCTCTCCTATATTCCTGTGGTCAGTTAAATTTATAATTCTTTAAGAATGATACCAAGACCTGAGCGCCTTTATACAGATTACTCAAGCATGCATATTCATCTGCAACATGGGCGCAACTCTCAGTGCCGAAACCCGTAGCCACAGCCGGAATATTCCTGAGTTTGAAAAAAGTTATTACTGTTGCCCCCTCTGAACCGCTGATTCGCGGAGTAATCTTCAGATCTTTCATTGCAGAAACTAACCCTTTAACCAAAGGATGCCCGGGATCAATACTATAAGGAGCCTGTATACCTTGAATTTCAACTCTGAAGTCTTTGGTGTATTTAGAAATGGTTCTTTTTAAAGAATCAAGAAGCTTCCTCTCCGACTCTCCCGGTAAAAACCTGAAATCTAATTCAAACTCACACCAATCGCTGACTACATTTACCTTATCTCCACCGCTTATAGTACCAACGTTAATTGTGGGTTGCCGCAGATACTTGTTCTTTTTATAGTTGATCCTCCGTTTTTTTAGATCCACGATTATTTGAGCTGCTATGTCTATGGCATTAACCCCCAACCAGGGATAGGCGCCATGCGCTTTTCTGCCCCGGATATAAACCTTAAGGTGCATCAGCCCTTTTTGGGTAACCACTATTTCAAAATCGTCCGCGTCCAAGACAACCGCAGCAGATGGCTTCAGAATTTTACGTTCAAGTAGTGGTATTAACCCTAAAGACGAACCGCTTTCCTCGTCGGCAGTAGCCGCGAAAATCAGATCATAATCAAGCTTAACACCATCTTCGACTATTGAATTAACCGCCTCCAGCAGACTGGCTAAGTTGCCCTTACAATCCGTGGCACCTAAACCGTAAACCCTGTCTCCGGAAATTTTAGCAGCAAACGGGTTTGTTTTCCAGTTTTTACCGGCGGGTACAGTATCCAGGTGCGGAGTAAGCAAAAGTGAATTTTCCCGCCCGTTACCTTTAAGGGTAGCTAAAACATTGACCCTTTTATCGCTGAAGGCATAAGTTTTGACCTTAAGTCCTAAGGTTTTTAAATAAGCACCGACAAAATCAGCAATCTTTCGCTCGTCACCCGGAGGATTTTGCGAATCCAAGGCAATTAACTTTTCGATCGTTTTTATCAGGCGCTTTCTATTGACCATGGAGCGGGCAGCTTTCGCATTTAGGATTCTGTTTACGACAATAATCCTTACCTAATTTCACTAAAAGGGCGTGGTACTCATTAAACATATTTTTATCATTTTTGAGGTTGCCCATAAAAATATCCTGGGCCTGTTCATAAGTGACATCTTCCGCTAAAAGATGATGACGGGAGAATATTCTTTTTGTATAAGCATCAATCACAAATACAGGTTTATGCAAGGCATAAAGCAAGATTGAGTCGGCAGTCTCAGGGCCTATCCCCTTGACCATAAGTAATTGCTTACGCAGAGTTACTAAATCCTGAGAACCCATACGTTTTATATCAGCCGAATAGGAATCAAAGAAAAATTTAAGGAAGTTTTTGAGTCTTTCTGCCTTAATATTGTAATACCCCGCACTTTTGATTAAATTCCCAAGCTTGTCCGGCGAAAGTCTCGATAGTCCCCGGGGATTCAAACATTTTTTATTTTTAAGAGAGCGGATCGCTTTTTCTACATTAGACCAGTTGGTATTTTGCGTAAGAATCGCGCCGACAATTACTTCAAAACCACTATCTGCAGGCCACCAGTGTTGCGGCCCGAAAACAGAGTAAAGCCGCAAGAAAATACGATTTAACCTGCGTTTTATATCGGGAGAACCCATTATTTAAGTTCCAAAGGGTTAATGCCATAATATGCAAGAATGGTATAGGCGGTTCCTGAAACTGAACCAGTATGTTTTCCCTTTGGGGTCATCCAGCCATGCCCGGTATCCACATAATCCTGGGTGGCATAAGGCAGACACCCTTCGCCCTGGCCCGAAGGAGAGGGACTGGAAATAATCATCTTCCCTAACTGCCCCAGGTAATTATCGGCTTTATCCCGGTAAACCGCGGCTTTATCTTTCTGTCCTAGATTAAGATAATAATCAGCCATTATCTTATACGAGACAACCATCTGGGCTGTCCATTCGCTGGAAACCACACCTCCACGAGAAACATGGCGCTGCGGCGCAAAATCAAAACCTTGAACCTTAATCACTTGCCCTCCTGGACGGTTAAAATCAACCTCGACCAAACAATTTTCCTCGGCAAACTCCAGGATTTTATCAGGATCCATTCCGATGGCCTTAAGTTTATCCGGGCCGATAGCGGCGATTGACCAGGCATAAGTATCTGTAGCAATAGTGGAATCCCCTTTACCACGCTTGATCGGCAGATCCTGCCTGTCATAAGTATGCCGTAGTAGCCAACCCAGGGTTTTTTCCGCTGCCTGTTCATATTTATTCATTCCCGTAACCTTGGCGAGCATTTTATACAAAGCGTAGGCGTCCAGATGATGTTCAGTGGCATACCAACTCATTTGCGGTCCGCCTCGAATTCCATCATCAGAATCGGAATTCTGTAGTTTAATTATATTCTGGGCAATCTCTTCTGCCACTCTTAAATATTTCTTATCTCCGGTAGCCTGGGTATATTGAACGATAGAAAGCCCCAGCCAGATATTCGGCCCGCTATGCAATACAAACTCCGCAGGAGCCCCATCATTAACATAATAAGCATTGAGAAACCAACCATCTTCTCTCTTGGCATCATTAGCCAGAAAATCAAGGATCTTCCTTGCTCTGGCAAAATCCGAGAATTTATCATAAACCTGTATAAGCAAGGCTTGATCGTAAAGAAAGGCCCAGCTGTCGATATCCTTATCGCCTTCAAAACTCATCACTAATCCCGTATGCGGATTTTGGCGGACTTTAAACCATTGGTACATCTTATCTAAATTCGCCTTTTCCAGGATTACTTTTTTGGTTTCAAGACGCAGGGATTCCGCCTGAACCGCCTTTTCATTTAACTGTAGCGCAGCCAACTTTGCCTGCAAAAGATCCCTTTCCTGGGCAAGTTTCAAAATTACACCATTTAACTCTTTCGTATTGTCGATTATGGCGGGGACTGGTTTGGCGTTGTCAATTACGGCAGGAGGCAACGGTTCGTTTTTCTTTTCCGAAACAGACTTGATTTGAGAAACCAGCGATCCTATTTTATCCTGTAAAGAAATCTTTTCCCGGGCTATCTGCTCTAAGCGCTGCTTGGCAACCTTTGATTCCTGTAACACGCCCACCAATTCTTCGATAAGCATCTTATTCTTATGGGTCAACTGCATATTTGAATAAGCGCCAAACCCTAAGAATAAGCTTAAAATCGCAATACACAAAATTACAAATGGCAGGAATAGTTTTTTCGCCCAGGCGTAGCGGATAAGCATGGTATTCTGCTTCGGGTTGATCTTTTCATAATCTAACCCTAATAACAAACGCTTGGTTAAACCACCCATCTCCCTGGTCCAAGCCAAGGAAACTGATGCGCATACTGAATGGCCGCTAAGCGGCAGATTAATTTCTATGGCGAGTTTGACTCTTTTTGCCTGGACTAACTTGATGAATTCCGGCGAAAGGTCATTTACCACCAAGCAAATACCTCCGTGGCCGATGTTATTGGTAAACCCCTGGATCCACGGAGAAAGAGGCTGTTTGTTATCCAGGCTTTCCAGACGGAACTGTACCGGCAACACAGTATCTAAACGGATATATTTTCTGCGCTCCGCGCCTAAATTATTTTTCACTTTAATAAACATAATTTTGTCTTCTATTTTAAATCCGATCATTAACAATATTATTCTAACCGGATTCTTTTACGAATTCAACTTTATTATTCCCGAACTATCTCCAGCTCCAGGATATTATCGATCTTAAAGGTACGCTCCTCTTGCTTCAGGCAACAATAACCAACTAAATATTTATTTGCGGCATCCTGACGGATTTCCCGGGGAATCACTTCCCTGAAAGAAATACCCGAGCCCTTTGCGGATAAATATTTTATCTTTAGGCGAGCCCTTGAATTTATCGCTTTTTCAATCTGCGATATCTTCAAGAAAGCGGTACTTTCCAAAGAAGCAGGGTTAAAGGCAAAAAGCCCGGAAAAATCGGTAAAATCCGTAATTCCTTTTTCCCTGCAAATATCTTTAAACTTATTAAAAACCTCCCAGGTCATTTCCACGTCTGCAAAAGCACGGTGCTTTTGCTGAGAGCGGATACCTAACTTATCGGCAATGAACCAAAGCGCATAGCGTTGTTGATTCGGCATAAGCCGCCGGGCAATAGTCAAAATATCGAAGGAATCCCGGGCCCCTAAAACCGGCAAACCAATAATCTTCAATTCGCTGTTCAGGAAATTCAAGTCAAATTCTATATTGTAAGAGCAAAGGTAGCTGCCTTCGATAAAATCCAGGAACTTGGGCATTACTGTTTCCATACCCGGAGCACCTTCCAACATTTCAGGTGTGATTTTATTTACCGCAAAGGCTCCCGGGGAAATATCCCGGCGGGGATTGACCAATGTGTCAAATTCGGCAATCCTTTCTCTGCCCTTAACCCTCAAACCCGCCAGCTCAACTATCCGGTCACCGGAAGCAGGATTAAGTCCAGTAGTTTCAGTATCAAATATAGTAAATTCTATTTCGTCAATACTTTTAGGCATCTCTTGTAACTATATAGGCAGGAACAAGTCGCTTCGGCTTATAAGAAAGCTTGACCTTGCGTAGATTATCCAACCCCGAATCATCCATAATATTGATATAGCTATAATGTCTTAACTTCGCGCTGAACCTGCGGAAAATAAATTGGGCTAATCCCTTAAAAGAAAGGTCGGTAATCTCATAGAGTATACAAAAAGTGTCATTATTCAATGCATAGCCGAAAGTAAACCCTTTGACCTGCTTATCGACTTTAACCGTTATGCCTTCCAGACCTAACTGTTTATAATTAGCCAAGGCTTCTTTTATTACCTTTCGGTTATCCTCCAGCATCCCGCAATACACATCTTCAGCGCAATGAGTTGTACGTTCTTTTACCCAATTATTAAATAAGCCTAAACAATCATTTCTATCCGCCAATTTAAATTTTAATGCTTCAAAATTATAATGTTTAACAAAATAATTATATGAAGCACGGTGAGATTTGAATTTGTTGCCCTTAAAGCACTCCAGGTCACTTCTTAAACAAAGATAGTCCGGGAATTTCTGATGGCAGAGATAGCCCAATGCGCGGTAATATTCTAAATCTTCCTGCTCAATATTTTCAATACGCGAAATATCTTTATTCTCATTAACAGTATCCATTATCATAAATACCCGTTTTATTACCTGGGGTTGCCTTTCTTCCGCCAGTGGCGGAAGATACATGAAACAACCGATCTTATCACGAAAAAATATGCACAAACTATTGTCAATCAAAGCCCATTGGATATCAAAAATTGCCCGCCAGATGTATATATTGGCAAAGGAAAATGCCGCCAGTTCATGCCTGGCGAAAGCAAGGTATTTGTTGAACAGCTTTTGGTCTTTCAAGGCTATTTTATTTAATCTCATGGGGCAATCTTAATTCAGCAACCTCTCTTACCTCTTCATAAGCCTGGATAATCTGTGGGTTATTTTTTAACATCTTCAGCTGTTTCGGAGAATTAAGGAAATCACAAAGATAGACAATATAATCCTTGGCCCCCTGACTATTTATGTTTTCGTAGACATACGGGCAATTTAAATCTACAGTAAGTAACACTCTGCCTTTGCGTAAATTAATCAAAAAGGGGTACAATTGACATTCAAATGGCCGGCCAGTATAAATTGCGCATTTATTATCCAGACTATTCAAAAACGGGCAGATAAACTCTGCGCCATGAGGATTGGCTACTGGCTGTATACGGCGGTCAATAGAAATTGAAGCGGCGGGAAGATCTGTTCTATCCAGCAATCCCTGGATCTCCTCATCCAGAAGACAAGGGCTCCACGCAGAATTGGCTTCTTTAAAACGACAACACCCCTGGCATTTAAGACAATATTCCTGAGGAACAAATTGTTTGATCATTTTCTAATGACGGCGCAACTTAGGGAACAGGGAAAACGTAAATTGTCTGCCGGAATTAAGTTATTATTTAACAATGCTTCCCAATTTAAGCTTTTTCTCAGGGCTGAGAACCGCCAGACCGAGTTCATCAGAGCCTGCCAGAATCATTCCCTGGCTCTCTACCCCACGCAAGACTACCGGATCAAGATTGTCTATCACAACCACCTGTTTACCGATAAGTTCCTCTTTGGAGTAAAAATTTCTGATCCCGGCAACTACCTGTTTTCGCCGGTCACCTAAATCTAGGGTCAAAATCAATAATTTATCCGCATTCGGATGGTCATTGGCCTCTTTTATCTCCGCAACCCTTAAATCTAATTTCCTGAAATCATCAATAGTAGCCATTTTTCTCCTCGTTATCTTATAATTTTTAAGGCTTTTGTATTCAAAACTAGGTTTATGGTAACACTTTCAGAGGAACAACTCAAGGGAAAGATATCTTTAGAAGCTTGCGGGAAAGTTAAATATTGGCGGGGCCGACGAGATTTGGACTCGCGATTTCCTCCGTGACAGGGAGGCGCCTTAAACCAGACTAGGCCACGACCCCCGCAAATATCTAAATTTTAGAAACTTATTATACTGTCTTTTAAACTAAAATCCACTATTAATTTCATGTTTAATGGTGGGCGATAGAGGAGTTGAACCCCTGACCTTCTGAATGTAAATCAGACGCTCTAACCAACTGAGCTAATCGCCCCAAGATTTCAGTTTTATAATTTCGATTAGCGGGATCCTCGCAGAGGATGGGCTAATCGTCCAAGAAATTATGCCCCGATGAGCTTCCCCAGGACAATCAAGGTAAAAACCATCACAAAAAGCGCAACCGTCTCAACAATACCCAAAACTGCCAGGTAATTTCCAAATCCTTTGCCGGTTTCCCCCATTGCATCACAAGCGCAAGCAGCACATTTGCCCTGGAAATAAGCGGAAAACCCCATTGCCAAACCCGCCAGGCACCCTACCCCCCAAAGATACTGGCCTTTATTAGCCAACTCGATCATTTTAGTCATTACAATATTTCCATAGATTGTTTGAGTTAAGGGAGCACCAACTAAAGCAACCAACAGGAATGAAGCACTCTTGTTCTGGTTAAAATTCTTCTTCCATGCGCCTATGGCCGCCATGCCTGCTACCCCTGCTCCGGCGGCAGAGCCTAAAGCGGAAAGCCCAAGAACTAATCCCAGCCCCAAATCCTTTAGTTGTACTAAAGCCCCTGCTTCCATATTAATTCTCCTTCTTTTTCATAAACGGTTTATAAGCAAAACCACCCCAACTAACATTGGCATGGCTACAAAACTCCAACACATTGAGCCTTACCCCATGGACCAAAACCGACATCGGCCCTAAGATAATGTTAAGGACGTGGCCGCAAATTACAACCAGCGCGGCTACTACTATAGTTAAGATATCCCCTTTTTTGACTATTCCGGCAGCCATGGAATTAAAGGCATCGGCAATAGCCACACCTGCCAAACCCACAGCAAAAAGACGGATATAAGAAACCACGTCGGTAAAATTATTCACCAGGCTTAAAGCCAGGGTGCCTAAACCTGCGCCGATCGTTTTCAGAATATTTCTTTGCGGGTTGGTAAAAAACAACACCAATACTAACCCGGTTAGAATCAACCATTTCCCGGATAATGGAAAAGGGTCTCCTAAAAGCAGGGTTTTAGCCAAAAAGAACACTGCCCAAATAACGGAAATCCATCCTATATCTGCCAAGGCTGATAATGCCGGGGCCTTTAACATAGCCCTCCATCCATGGGCCAAAGACAAATGCAGGGCTCCAATAAAAAAGCAAAGCGCCTGGACAAAAGTCGCATTAGTCAACAAGGGAACAATGGGCTTTATCCCTATATTGGACAACCATGCCTGACCGAAAAATGTCCCGGTTAAGAGCCCCCATATAATAGCGCAAAAACTTAGAATGTAAAAGAGAAAAAAAACGCTTTTGTCCTTAACCTTGTCCCCGATTTTTTTCTGAACCCAGAGATTAAGCAGGAAATAAACCGCGCCATACCCGGCATCACCGATGAGCATGCCGAAGAAAATACTGAAGAATATAATAAAAAGTGGGCTAATATCAAGTTCGCGGTATCCCGGCACAAGCTCCAGCAATTTCAATACCGGTTTTATAAGCCTAATCCATCCGGGATTGCGCACTAAAGTTGGCACGAGGTCATTTTCATCAGGCTCAAGAGTCAAGATACCCCAACCGCTTTGCCTTGCCAGCTTAAGCAGCAGATCTTCGGACTCAACCGGAATATAGCCCTTCACATACCAGATCTCTTCAGCCTGGCCCATGCCGTTTAATACGGAATAGAATTCTCTTTGATTTAAAAGTGCCTCTTCGGCGCTGATCAAATCAGCATTATAAATCAACTGCTCGGATAGCTCTTCCCTTATGTTAACCATAATCTTGGCATCTTCACTAAGCCTGTTTTTCATCCCGGATAAAGATATTTTTGGCAATTCCAGCTCCTTAAAATCAATATCCGTATTTTCTTCCGCTATAACTAAACAATTTATTAACGAACCTTGAGTAGAAATTTCCCTTAATACTATTGACTGTGGCAAGCTTTTAAGCTTATCTTTGGGAATCTGGTAAAATTTAATAAAAACCCCTTTTTCTCGCATGGTCTTTATCTGAGCCGGATCAAAATCGCCCCAGGATTCCCAGAAGTCTATCCAACCGTTTAACGTCACCGAATATTCTCTTAGCTGGTCATATCTTTTCTGTAAATCGATTATATGACGGCAGACATTTTGTAAATCCCCAGATTTATGGATTATGTATTTTGCCGGATGCTTTTCTCCTGCCGCGGATAAAATAGACCTTGCCTGTTCAATCAGGCCCAATTTCTCGCTGATTTCATTAAGCTCACACCCTGAGGGAATACGCTGATTCTCAACGTGCATAGCTCCCAAGACACCTAAGTTGTCCAAAGCATTGCGCGCTTGGCTTTTTTGAATTAGCAGAAAAACCTTTTTCATTTTAACAATCATACCAGCGCCTCAATCTCTGCCATCTCCTCGATTTTCCTCTTGGCAATTTTACTACGTCCCACGGCATTAGCCATCTGATCCCCGATATATATCTTGATTAAGCGGATATTTTCCTCGGCAGCCGGAATTTTAACCTTTTCAAAAAGATTCACCCTCTGCGTGGTTACCCGCAGTTCCTGGCGTAAGATATCGACCCCCTCCTGAAGTAATTGAATCTTCTTGTCTAAGACAATTACCTCTCTTAAGGCCAATATCCCGGCATCCAGCCACAAAGGAGCAAGGAATAGATCATAATCCTGCTCGCTAAAATTCAAACTCTCAAACACAGGAATATCTACGCCGGCAATATTCTTTTTATGGGTAATTACTTTTTCCACTTTTAAAAACAGCTTGATCTCTGATTCGGGTTCAGCCAATAAGCCTGCCCACAAAAGAATCGCCTGCCTCTTTTTAATCAGTGTTTGTTTTGCGTCCTGAAGGATTGTATTTTGCTGCAGGATTTCCAGCTGTAGCTGCTGTTTCTTCAATTGCAGAGTCGGAAGGTAGCGCCGGAACTGTTTTAACGCGTCACGCTGCCTTTTTAATTCACCTTTAGTAAACTTAATCTTTGCCATTGTTTTTCGGCCAGAATTTCTCGATGATTGAAAGCTTGATCCCCGTTTCTTCGGGGGAAAAACAATCAGCAAGAATCTGCCACCCTAAATCCAGGGCCTTTTCCAGTGAAATATTCACTTTAAGCGACATCATATTTTTTTCGAAAAGTGCCCCATATTTAAGCAGCTTTTCATCCCAGGCGCTCATCTGAAAACCCATAGACTGTTTCTCCAGAGTTTCCCGGTAACTGGCAAAAAGCTGGATCATCGTATCCATAATCGCTCGATGGTCAGAACGAGTCTTTCCATTAACCTGCTGTTTCAGGCGGCTCAAAGACCCGAAAGGTTCGATCACCCCGGATTTTAAATAAAACTGCCCTTCGGTAATATAACCAGTATTATCCGGTACAGGATGAGTAACGTCATCGCCAGGCATGGTTGTTGCAGAAAGAATAGTAATCGAACCAGCTCCTTCAAAATCAACCGCTTTTTCATACCGGGCGGCTAACTGGCTGTAAAGATCCCCAGGATAACCGCGATTAGAAGGGACCTGCTCCATGGTAATCGAGATTTCTTTCAGAGAATCCGCAAAATTCGTCATATCGGTTAACAAAACCAGAACCCGCTTGCCTTTTAAAGCAAAGTCCTCGGCTACCGCTAAACTGATATCCGGCACCAGCAAACACTCTACGGTCGGATCCGCCGCAGTATGCATAAAAAATACACAACGGGAAAGCGCCCCATGAGAATTTAGCGTCTCCTTAAAAAATAGATAGTCATCATATTTTAACCCCATACCGCCAACAATGATGATATCAACTTCTGCCTGAATAGCGATACGCGCTAAAAGTTCATTGTAAGGCTCCCCGGCAATTGAAAAAACCGGCAGTTTCTGGGATTCGACCAACGAATTAAAAACATCAATCATCGGGATCCCCGTGCGAATCATCTTGTTCGGGATAATCCTTTTAGCTGGATTTACCGAAGGGGCTCCGATATCAACTAGATTATCACTTAAAGCCGGACCGTGATCTAAGGGAAGGCCGCTGCCGTTAAATATGCGACCGAGTAAATTTTCACCCGTAGCCACTCGCATCGGAAACCCTAAAAATCTCACCTTATCGCCTGTAGCGATACCGCGGGTGCCGGCAAAAACCTGCAAGGATACTTTTTGAGCATCAATACGGATCACCTGGGCTAAAGATACGCCACTTCTGGTGGTGATCTGGGCAATCTCAGAATAGCCTACCCCTTCTGCCTCAACTGTAATGACATCGCCTGCGATTTGAATAATATTGGTATAGGCCTTTTGCATACTTATTTATCCTTCTTGTTTTTCTTGCTTTCCAGCAAAGCTGTAATTTGAGACCCGATTTTCTTAAATTCCGGGCTGTTATATTCGGCGGAATTCCAAGTACGCATAAGCTGGCGCAAGGTTTGGAAAAAATGTAAAGCAGCAGTCTTATCTTCTAAATTATACTCCGCTTCCAGTATCGCAAAGATAAATTCCAACAAATAGATCTGTCTTTCTTTAGAGGTAGCCTCATCTACAGCATCAAAAGCATTCTGTTGTAAGTAGACAAAATCAAAAAAATCACTTTTAAGATATTCGGTATAATCGGCAAGCGAGGTCCCTTCTTCACCGATAACTTTCATCATCTGGGCGATTTCATTGCCGCGATTTAAGATTGAATGATATCTTTCTTTGTATTCCGGTTTAACGAACCCGGAGTATTTACTCCAGCTAATCAGTGGATCGATTGCCGGATATCTTCTGGCATCCGAGCGTTCGCGGGAAAGTCCGTGAAAGGCACCGACAACTTTAAGCGTAGCCTGTGTCACCGGCTCCTCGAAATTTCCTCCGGCAGGGCTAACCGCTCCGCCGATGGTTACTGATCCGGTTTCCCCTGACCGCAGTTTGACTACTCCGGCACGTTCGTAAAAAGAAGCGATGCGGCTTTCCAGATACGCCGGGAAGGCTTCTTCTCCCGGGATCTCCTCGAGCCTGCCGCTCATCTCACGCATTGCCTGCGCCCAACGGGAGGTCGAATCCGCCAATAATAAAACATTCAGCCCCATCTGACGGTAATATTCGGCGATGGTTACGGCTGTATAAACACTGGACTCTCGGGCCGCAACCGGCATAGAACTGGTGTTGCAAATAATCACCGTACGATCCATTAAAGGCTTCTGAGTGCGAGGGTCGATTAATTCCGGAAAAGTTCTTAAGGTTTCTACTACCTCTCCTGCGCGTTCACCGCAGGCTGCGATAATCACGATATCAACTTCGGCGTGGCGGCTGACTAATTGCTGTAAAACGGTTTTTCCCGCACCGAATGGTCCAGGGGTGCAATACGTTCCTCCCCGGTTAACCGGAAAAAGCGAGTCAATCAGACGCATTTTGGTGACCAGCGGCTCGCTTGGTCTTAATTTCTCCGCGTAGGCGCGGATAGGTATTTTTACCGGCCAAATCTGCTGCAAAAAAACTTCATGTAATTTTCCGGAACTGTCTTTAAGCTGGGCAACTGCCTGTTTTAAATTATATTTTCCCGGCGGAGCGATACTGACAACCTCTAAAGTTCCATTTAAACCAAAAGGAGCCATGACATAATGTTTGAAAATCTTCTCCGGTACAAAACCTAACCAGCTACCCGCTAATACCTTATCCTGCGCTTTGACCAACGGCGTAAATTCCCATTGCGTTTCATCAGGCAGGGCTTCAAGATACACTCCTCTTTTTAAGAAAAACCCGCATTTTTTGGCTAATGCCGGAAGAGGATTCTGCAGACCATCAAAGATCTGGCCTAATAACCCCGGGCCAAGCTCAACGGAAAGAAGTTCATTGCTAAATTCCACCACGTCCCCTGCCCTTAGGCCCTGGGTGCTTTCATAAACCTGCATCTCCGCCTGATTCTGATGCACGCGGATCACCTCAGCCTTTAAGCGCTCCTGGCCGCAAATGATATAAGCTACTTCGTTCTGGATAATCTGGCCACTAAGCTCAGCAGTAACCATGTTGGCGTTTACTTTAATGACTTTTCCGGTTCTTATTTTTTCCATAGTAAATTTAGTTTAAAATTACACTGTTTAACAACAGTTCTTTATCCGCTGTTTGGATTTTTTCCCAACGCTCCAGGATTTTAAGCTTTAACCCGTAAATCAGCAAATAATCAAAATCAAAATAGTGCCCCAAACTTAAATCTTCCAGAACATTCCACCTGGCCTGATCAAGAATTCTCTCTGCCTCCAATATCGAGGTGCTCCGGTAAGCTGCCATCGCTATATGACTGATCCAGACCTGCGGGGAATCCGGAAAACGCAGAAATTTTAAAGGATCAGTTTTTTTTCGGGCGGCCCTGGCGCGTACCAGTTCATTCCTAAGGCTAATCTCAAAATCAACCCATTGCTTAAAGCTATTTCCCTGAAGGACTTCAGAAGAATAGTTGTTTTGCTCGCAGGCGAGCCGTAAAATTTCAACCTCCTTATCCGGCAGCAAATCCTTGCATTTGTTAAAGAATGCTTCCAGGCTAAATGGTAATTTAGCGGAAAAATTAAGCATCGGTAAACTGGAGATCAAATACGTATAATAAGCGGGCATTTATCTGACGTTTAAAATTTTATTTAGCTCCGGCCTTAAGGAACCAGAGATATAGTCACTCAGGGCCTGGCCGCTAAAATCAAAAATAGACTTTCCGGCATCAAAACTAATAATAAAACCGCTATCGATTCCCTCTGCTGATTTTAACACCACCGATTTCTTAGTCGCTTCCACCAACTGTTTGAGCACCCCTGATTCTATTTTCTCTTTATCCTGCTGGTTTAAAGAAACGATAATCTGGCTGCCTAAAGAAAGCGGAGCATTTTTAATCAAAAACCCGATAATTTTAGCCAGCTCTTCAGGGCTCAAGGCTTGACGCAAATCTGACTTAATTAAGCGATCCAACATAGCAATAATTTCCTGCCGTAAACTAATCAGTAAATCCCGGCCTGCCTGCTCTAAAGCTGCCCGGGTAGAATCATCCGTCTTTTTAGCCTCAGTTTTTGCCTGTTCAACAATGTTCTCGGCCTGTGTTTTTGCCTCTGAAATTATCTTCGCGGCCTCTTTTTCAGCATCGGCCTTTATCTGGGCTGCCTGGGCCTGGGCTGCCTGAATGCCTTCTGTTTGAATTTTTGCGATCAAATCTTTAATTTCCTGCGCCATCTAGAACACCCCCTGGGATTTTTATTTAATGGCCTACCGCCGAACGGGATAAATCTCCTAAAAGTGCTTCCGTTGTTAATAACGGATAATCGGCCTTTAGAATCGGCCTGCCAATCACTAAGAAATCGCTTCCCGCCTTTACTGCCTGACTTACTGTGGTTATTCTTTTTTGATCATCCCGTTCAAATTCATCCGGACGGATTCCCGGAGTAACCATGATAAAATTATTCTTAATTTTACGCCGCAAAATTATACCTTCCTGCGCAGAACAAACCACCCCATCTAACCCGCAGGCTATTGCCTGCTTTGCTAATTTCAAGACCTCTCGGGGATTAGTTTTTTGGCTGGTAAGGACAGTAACTCCGATCAACAAAGACGGGGGATTTTTTAATACCCTAGACTGCTCTTTAGCTGATTCCACCGCGGCTTTTAGCATTTCCTGCCCGCCAGAAATATGCAGGGTGAGCATTTTTACTCTAAGCCTTACCGCAGCAGCTACAGCTTGAGCAACGGTATTAGGTATATCAAAATACTTAAGATCTAAAAAAACCTCAGCCCCCTTTTTATGCAATAACTCAATAATCTTAGGCCCATAAGCCGTAAAAAGATGGCTGCCGACCTTAAAAAACTTTATCTTCGGATAAAGCTTATCCACAAATTTCTCAGCCTCTTCTAACGTGTTTACATCCAAGGCTAAGATTATCTCGGGTGAACTTAATCTTTGCATTCCTTTAATCTTCCGATGAGATTATTCAAATTCGCAATACCATTATCCGCCATATACTGCCTTAATCCGGAGATAATTTCTAAACTCGCTTTCGGATTAATAAAGTTGGCGGTTCCCACGCTGATAGCAGTGGCCCCGGCAAGAATAAACTCGAGGGCACTTTCCGTATCCATTATACCACCCATGCCGATTATGGGAATCTTAATCTTATTATAAACCTCCCAAACCATCTTAACCGCTATCGGTCGGACAGCTGGACCGCTTAAACCACCCTCCCAAGCACCCAGCCTGGGAATACACTTATGCACATCTATACTCATCCCGCTAAGCGTATTAATTAAAGCTAAAGCGTCGCTACCGGCTCCTTCGGCAGCCATGGCGATATCAGATATACAAGTAACATTGGGCGACAGTTTGGTAATCAGAATCTTTGACGTTAACTTACGAACTACGCTAACCAATGCAAAAGTAGCTTTGGCATCTTGAGAAATTAATCTATCTTTTTGTAAATTAGGACAGGAAATATTCAATTCAATCGCTGAAACCGTGCCAATTTTATCCAGCTTGCTAACTAGAGCAGAAAACTCTTCCGGGCTATCTTCTGCGGCTATGCTGACGATAACCGGGATACCCAGCTTCTTTAAGAATGGCAGCTTTTCCTCTATAAATACATCTATACCCGGATTCTCCAATCCGATAGAATTAAGCATACCCGAAGGAGTCTCACAAGTCCGAGGAGGCAGATTACCGAGTCGCGGCTTTACAGTAATAGTTTTAGTAACTATGGCCCCCAGCTTATTCAAGTCGATCAATCCCTTAAACTCCTCAGCATAACCAAAAGTTCCAGAGGCAACCATTACCGGATTATTCAAATCAAGATTCCCGATATTTACGCTGATATCAGGTTTGATATTCTTTACCAAATTAACTCCTTACCCAAGAAAACCGGGCCATCTTTACAAACTCTTTTATATCCTGCCTTAGTCGATACAACACAACCTAAACATGCACCAAATCCACAAGCCATGTGCCTCTCCAGGGAAAGCTGACTGGTAATATTATTCTCACAGGAAAGTTGGGCAACAGCTTTTAACATCGGCTGGGGGCCGCAGGCATATATATTCATAGGCCTCTCCACCGGGGATTTTTTTAATAGGATTTCTTTTAAAAGATCCGTAACTTTTCCCTTAAACCCGAAAGAACCGTCATCGGTAGCGATGATTAATTTACAACCCAAAGCCTTGAACTCCTTCGAACAGAGAATCTGTTCTTTCTTTCTGGCTCCCACCAAAACCAACGGACTGAGAAATTTAATTTTCTCAGCCAGAAAAACTAACGGCGCCACCCCCATGCCTCCGGCAACTAAAACAGCTTGGGCAGGATCCGGTTTTGCGGTTCTGCGGAGATATTCAAAACCATTACCCAGGGGACCGATGATATCTAAAAGATCGCCAGGTCTTTTCTCAGACAAAATCTGAGTACCTCGGCCGACAACTTCATAAAGAAGCCTTACCCCTGACTTACTTACGTTATGAATACTGATCGGCCTTCTTAATAACGGATCCGTTCCATCATTAATCTTAACCTCGATAAACTGCCCTGGTACGGCGTTTCCAGCGATTACCCCGGATTCAAACTCTAAATACCAATAATTGTTTTTAAGTTTTTTATTGGAAATTATTTTACTTTTTATCTGCAGCTTTTTCATCTCTTTTAGTTGTCCAATGACTCAGTAAGATTATAAAAATTATAAATAAAACAAAGGTGAGAAATAACCACAGAGATTGCCGGATGTAAAAACCAAGTCCCTCCTTGGTGATATCCTCCCAAGATTCTACTAACAGGGTCAACAAAAGAAGCGATAAAATTGAACCGATTTCTTTTTTAAACCAGGATAATTTGATTGGTAAATATTCGCTTATGTCAAGTTTGGTTATCGTAAATAGCGACGGCAATATACGCGGCACCCTTTTACAATAATCTTTATATGGTTCAAGAAACACGGATAAGAGCTTCTTTTCTTCTTTATATATAAGCATTATATAGCGGATAATAAAAACTATAATGAAAATTACCGCTGCCCACCATTTAAACACCGCCAATACCACGCCCAAGCCGATTAAGAATATACCCAGGTACATAGGATTGCGTACAATCTGATAAGGACCACCCTGGATTAATGCCTGGCTTTCGCAAGAATGCTCTGCTTTATAGCCACGGGCGGAGACCCGGATTATCTGACCCAGGAGAATACAAGAAAATCCCAGGATCTCCACATACTCTTCTATGCCGCCACCGGAAATATTGTAGCGAAAGAAAAACCTGGGGAAAAATACAACTATAATTGCCGCGCAGGCCATAATGACCCCGTTGATCTTAAGTCGTCTTTTCATAGTCTACTTTTGGCACTTGGGACAAAAATATGTGCCTCTGCCTCCTTGAGTATTTTTTTTGATTATACTATTACAGACAAAACAAGGTTGGCCCTGTCTGCCATAAACCCGGTGAAACTTAACATAATCTCCCCGCTTACCTGAAAGCTGCACATAGTCATCGATAGAAGATCCACCATGTTTAATTGCGCTCTTTAACACTTCCTTGATTGCTTTATATAGCGCTTGCTTTTCTTTTTCACTTAAACTTTGCGCGGGCCTGTCCGGATCAATCCTGGCCCGGAATAAAATCTCCGCTGCATAGATATTACCGATTCCGGAGATAAACGATTGATCCATAAGCAAAGGCTTGATCCTGGTTTTCTTTTCAGAGAGCATATCCTGAAACCCTCCATAAGTCAAATCAAATGGCTCCGGGCCAAGCCCCTGGATAAATTTAATTTTCTTCCAGCTATCAACTAAACGCAACTCCCCAAATAGACGCTGGTCATTAAAATTCAGAGTTTTCCCTCCGGAAAGCTGAAAAGTCACCCGGCTGTTCCCGGAACCGCCCGAGTTTCTCAGATTTTGACT
Source organism: Candidatus Omnitrophota bacterium (assembly GCA_028712505.1). GTDB lineage: Bacteria > Omnitrophota > Gorgyraeia > Gygaellales > Profunditerraquicolaceae > UBA6249. The sequence continues at coordinate 94,728 of JAQTQC010000001.1, read as the reverse complement.
GAGCACCAACTGCCCGGTCATTTTTAAATGGATAGTTAGGAAAGAACCGTTTGATAATTCTAAAATCAAAAGCTTGCCCCGGCGTAAGATATTCTTTATAGTCAGGCCCTGGAGAGACTTTTTAAAGGCAGCAGGCGATGGTTCCCGGATCACAACAGGCTTATGAACATAGACCCCGGTGATTTTTCTGCCCAGGATTACCTTTTGCATGTCTCTTTTGATTGTCTCTACTTCCGGCAGTTCCGGCATATTCCCGTCCTACTTAATCTTTTTTCCTTTAACCTTGTGGTACTCCTGTAATGATTTCACGCTCAAGTCTTTCTTCATAAACATCTCGATCCCGTTTACAGTTGCCTGGGCTCCAAAAATCGTGGTGGTATAAGGTATATTGTAAAGAATTACCTGAGAGCGTATTTTTACCTCATCCTGACGGGGGATCCTTCCGGATGGTGTGTTAATGACCATCTGGATCTTTCCATCTTTCATCAGATCCAGTATATTCGGCCTGCCTTCGGTGATCTTGGGCAAAACCTTGGCCGGAATATTATTTTTCTCCAACACTGAAGCTGTGCCGCTTGAAGCAAAAAGATTAAACCCCAGATCTTTTAGCTTCTTTGCAATAGAAATCACATCTCTTTTATCCCGATCATGCACGGAGATAAAAACATTGCCCTTCTTGGGGATCTTCTGGCCGGCGGCAATCTGACTTTTGATATAAGCGCTGGAAAAATCTGCATCAATACCCATAACCTCGCCGGTAGATTTCATCTCCGGACCTAACATTACATCTACCCCGGGAAAGCGGTTAAAAGGAAAAACCGATTCCTTCACCGCTACATGTTGAGGAATCAATTCTTCGGTAAAACCTAAATCTTTTAGTTTTTTCCCCAGCATAACCTTAGTTGCCAATTTTGCCAGAGGCACGCCAATAACCTTAGAAACCAAAGGAACGGTACGCGATGCCCGCGGGTTAACTTCTAGTATATAGACCTTGGCATCTTTAACCGCATACTGCACATTCATCAAACCAATGATATTAAGTTCTCTGGCTAAACTATAAGTAGCCTTCCTTATTTTTTCTAAGATATCCGGAGACAGAGTATAAGTAGGAAGAGACATGGCCGCATCCCCGGAATGGACTCCTGCCTGCTCAATATGTTCCATAATGCCACCGATGACAAAGGTCTCGCCGTCTCCGATTAAATCCACATCAATCTCAATAGCATCTTCAAGGAATTTATCTATCAGAATTGGATGTTCACCGGAAACCTCAGATGCCTCTTTAATAAATCTTTCCAATAATTCCGCATCATATACAATCTCCATAGCCCTGCCACCCAGAACATATGACGGCCGGACTAAAACGGGATAACCGATATCATTGGCTACTTTCTGCGCCTCCTCAAAAGTGAAGACTGTGCCGCTTTTTGGCTGCAATAGCCCTAGTTTATCAATCATCTGTTTGAAACGTTTACGGTCCTCGGCGATATCGATGCTTTCAGAACTGGTTCCCAGGATATTTACTCCCGCTTCCCGTAATGATACTGCCAGGTTAATCGGAGTCTGGCCGCCAAATTGCACAATCACCCCTATCGGCTTTTCAGTCTCGATAATATTCATAATATCTTCAAATGTAAGGGGCTCAAAATACAGGCGGTCAGAGGTATCATAATCAGTAGAGACTGTCTCGGGGTTGCAATTAACCATTATGCTATCTACACCCTCTTCCTTAAGTGCATAGGCCGCATGACAACAACAATAATCAAACTCGATACCCTGGCCAATCCTATTTGGACCGCCACCCAGGATTATCACCTTCTTATTCTTGCTTGGCCTGGCCTCATCCTTAGTTTCCTGGGTTGAATAAAAATACGGCTGCCTGGCATTGAACTCTCCGGCGCAAGTATCAACTAACTTGTAGACTGGCTTGGAATTACTTTTTTTATGCAATTTCCTCACTTTTTCCTCCTTGGCGTTGAGCAAAAAAGCAAGCTGGACATCGGAAAACCCATCTGCTTTTGCTTGCGCCAACAACTCCTGTGGTATATTTGGCTCATCTTCTATTTTTTTGTTTTTATAATGTTTGATTTCCTCTTCTTGTTCCACCAGCTGTTTCATATTGTCAAGAAACCAGCGGTCAATATGGCTTAATGCATAAATTTCATCAAGACTTAAGCCGGCTTTTAAGGCATAGCGGATATAAAAAAGCCTCTCATCGTTAGGAACAGAAACCCTGTCTTTAATTTGTTTTATCAAGGCGCTATCGGCGTTTTTAAGCATTTCGTCGCTGATCTTATCCTTTCCGTCAGCTCCAAAACCATACCGCTTTATTTCAATTGAACGTATACCTTTTTGCATAGCTTCTTTAAAATTTCTTCCGATAGACATTGCTTCTCCTACGGCCTTCATCGAAGTATTCAGCACTCTTTCAGCATAGGGGAATTTTTCAAAAGTGAACCTGCAGATTTTGAATACGCAATAATCCACTGTCGGCTCAAAAAATGAAGTGGTTTTTCCGGTAACCTGATTCATCACTTCAGGCAATGTCAAGCCTATAGCTAATTTTGTAGCAATCCTGGCAATAGGTATCCCGGTAGCCTTTGATGCTAAAGCCGAAGAGCGGGAAAGCCTGGGGTTTACCTCGATAATCACGATCTTGCCGTTATCCGGATTCTGACCAAACTGAATATTGGCGCCTCCGCCGGATATCCCAATCTTACGGATAATTTTTCTGCAAAGGTTAACAAAATTAGCATACTCCTCGGGAGTCAAGGTTTGGGCAGGAGCAACAACAATACTATCTCCGGTATGTACACCCATAGGATCTACATTTTCCATAGAAGTAACCATAATCACGTTGTCCGCACAATCCCGCATTACTTCAAATTCAATCTCCTTCCAGCCCAAAACAGACTGTTCTACTAAAATCTGATGCACTGGACTGGCCTCAATACCCTTGGCCAGGAAGACTTCCAGTTCTTCTTTATTATATGCTATAGCCCCTCCGCTACCACCCAGGCAATAGGCCGGACGCAAGATTAAAGGAAACCCGATATCTAAACCAATTTTCATTCCTTCCTTAACAGTTGTAGCAATCCCGCTCTTGGGAATATCTATTCCGATTTCCTGCATCGCCTTCTTAAAAAGATCCCTATCTTCGGCGCAAGCAATAGCACCCACAGAAGAACCTATCGACTCCACTCCGTATTTCTTAAGCACGCCCTCTTTCATTAAAAAGAATGCCAGGTTCAATCCCGTTTGACCTCCCAGCGTAGGCAATATGGCATCCGGTTTCTCTTTAGCAATTATTTTTGTAAGCACCTCTATGTTAAGAGGCTCAATATATGTAACATCAGCCATTCCAGGATCGGTCATAATCGTTGCCGGGTTAGAATTTACTAAAACGGTGCGATAACCTTCTTCTCTCAGGGCCTTACAAGCCTGAGATCCTGAATAATCAAATTCACAGGCCTGGCCGATAACTATCGGACCGGAACCGATTATTAAAACCTTTTTTATGTCTTTACGCCTTGGCACATTTATCCCCTAATAGTTTTTTAAATTTAACCAATATAGGATTTACTTGGTCAAAACCAGCAGATACCGGATTATACTGCACACCGATTAACTTTAAACTTTTACTCTCTATCTCCTCGGGAGTATGGTCATTTAAATTATAAGCAGTAACCTTTAACCCTTTAACTTTACATAATGCATCATAATCCATAACACACCCATGATTCTGAACAGTAATCTCCCCTTTAAATGAACCTGTTCTGGCTAACGGGTAATTTACCCCTCGATGCCCTAATTTTAACCGGATTAATCCTACTCCTAAAGCCGATGCTAAAACCTGACAGCCTGTAGCAATCCCGATCATTGGTAATTTACCGATAAGCGGTTTTATGTTCAACGCTACCTGTTTCAACCCCGGATCATTTTCCGGGCCGCTTGAAATAACTATCCCTTTAGGATTAACTGATAAAATTTGCCTTGCGCTGGCATTATAAGGAAAAATATTTAAAGAATAGCCCAATGTTTCTAATTGTTTTAATAGCCCATTAGTTACACCTATGTCTAAAACCGCCAGCTTCTCTCCCTTGCCTAAAATCTTCTGTTTGGGAACCGATATTTCCGGCAAAAGAGATTGCTCAGGCTGCTTCTTAATCTGGTTTATCTTTTCAACTAATTTCTTAACGTCAAGTGTCTTGGTAGAAATTATTCCCCACAGCGGGCCTTTTTCCCTTAGATGTACAGCCAAGGTACGGGTATCCAAGCCACGAATTGCAAAAGCGTTCTTTTCTTTCAGAAAATCACTCAGACCTGACTTTGCCTGAAAATTAGAATAAATCCGGCTTGTCTCCTTAACCACCAGTCCGCTTACCCAAACCTTGAGCGATTCATTAAATTTTGGCGCTGTTCCGTAATTACCAATTAAAGGGTAAGTAAGGACAAGGATTTTTCCGGCATTAGCCGGATCTGTAATCATCTCCTGATAACCCACTACAGCGGTGTTTAAAATTACTTCTCCGAAACATTCTGAGTTTAAATCACTATTCGCATTAAAACTTTTTCCATCTTCTAAAACTAATATCGCCTTCACGGCTTAACCTCTCTTCTATGCCTTAATCGCTCCACGTGAACCAGCTTGAACCAGAATATAAACCACTTTAATCACTTTTTTAGGTATTATATGGGTTTTTTACACCACTTACACCAATTGATCTCTTTACCCACCGCTTATTAAACTTGGCAATAATCAATGCCTCTACAGTTTTTATTTAGCGAAACCTGCCGAGTTTCGAGCGGAGTGAACTATAAATACACTTCCTGCCGTTGTTTTATTGCGCCTGGCAGGAATTGAACCTGCACCACCAGCTTCGGAGGCTAGTGCTCTATCCGTTGAGCCACAGGCGCATCATTTCTTAAAACAGATCAAGCTGCTGTTCATGTTTTGCTTCAGGCTCGTCTTTGTCAAATATTGAAATTACCCCGTATTCTCCATCGTAACCCGGTTTTATATTTATTCTTCCGGTACGCATCCTCATAATGCCTTCAACAACTCTAACCGGTAGTTTCTTAGATAGGTCTTCTCTGGAAGCTCGCATTAATATATCAAATTCTGTACCAAAGTTTGCTAAGTAGCTTCGGTAATCTTTTTCTACTCCTACACTGGTCTTGGCAACACCTTTTGTTTCCGCAATTATCTGATCCAACGAAACAAGATTTTTAAAAGGTATGGCATTATCCGGAACAAAACCTTCAGCGCGATCGGCTAACTTCTCAACCCGGTTAACTACTCCCACAGTTACATTCTTACCGCATTTGGGGCATTTGCCGTTATGCGCCTTGGTTTCTTGGGGAGACCAGCGAATGCCGCAAAGCCTGTGACCGTCAAAATGATACTTCCCTTCTTCAGGGAAAAATTCTATGGTATAAAGAAATCTTTTCCTATCTTTTGTTTTTAAAACTTCTCTTATGGTTTTATAATCCAACTCACAATTAAAAACATTTGCCTCACGTCCTATCCTGGAGGGAGAATGTGAATCACTATTGGAAATTAGAGTAAACCTGTCTAAAGCGCTCAGACGCCAATTCATTGTCGGATCGCTGGAAAGCCCGGTCTCCAGCGCAAATATCTTTTCCGTTTGAGCTTCAAAACAATCCTCGATCTTATCAAAACCCGACATAGAGCCAAATACCGAAAACCAGGGAGTCCAAATATGCCCGGGGACAATCATACAGTTTTCATCAATATCAAAAACAATGCGCGCCAGTTCTGCGGCATCCAAACCTAATATCGGACGACCGTCGCTAGCCAGATTACCTATTCTTCCCAGCCTCTCATTGATCTTATCGACGCTTTTAAATGAAGGGCTGAAAATTAAATTATGGATACGGTAAGTCCGTCCATTCTTGGAATAAATACTGCTTACCTCGGCAGTAAGCATAAAATATATACCTGCGTGTTTATACAAACCATTCCCGCAATCTTCTAATGTATGCTTTAATTCTTCCAGCCAGAGATGATGCGTAAAATCACCGGTACCCATAAGGGTAACGCCTTTTAATTTTGCCCATTCTGCCAAATGCTTAACATCCATATCGCGGCTGGTTGCCCGAGAATATTTGGAATGGATATGAAAATCAGCGATAAATTCCATTTTTATATACTATCTTTCCGTTGCAAATTGTATAATCTACCGTCCCTTTTAAGGTACGACCGAGAAAAGCAGAATTTTTAGATTTAGAGATCAATTCATTTTTCCTGACCAGCCATGCTTTTTCGGCAGAAATAATTACTATATCAGCCGGCCTGCCTTGGCCTAAAGACCCCTTATCTAACCCTAGAATTCGGGCTGGGTTGAAGCTAAGTTTTTCAAACAGGCTGCTCCAATCCATAAATTCCGTATCAATCAATTCGGTTATACTCACGGCTAATTCGGTCTCCAAGCCAACTACCCCAAATTCTGCGCGTTCAAATTCAATATCTTTTTCATTATCCGTATGCGGAGCATGGTCTGAAGCGATAACATCAATTGTACCGCTCTTTAATCCTTGCTTGATTGCCATCAGGTCTTCAGGGCTCCTCAAAGGAGGGTTCATCTTCATATTTGTATCATATCCCAAAAGCGCATCTTCTGTTAATGAAAAATAATGCGGGGCGGTTTCACAAGTTACCTGCAGACCTTTCTTCTTGGCCTGGGAAATTATTTCTACTGATTGCCGGCAGCTGACATGCGCAATATGCACAGGCGAACCGGCCTTTTGAGCCAATTCGATATCACGCGCCACTCTTTTGTATTCTGACTCATTAGAGATACCCCGCAAGCCCAGCCGCGTAGAATTAAAACCCAAGTTGATTACCCCTTTACCGGATATTTTCTTATCCTCAGAGTGACAGATAGTCAAAATACCAGACTGCCTTGCTTTTTTAAATGCCTCAAGCATAAGCTCGCTATTATCAACAGAACAACCATCATCGCTTAAAGCACAGGCTCCGTTTTCTTTTAAAATATCTACAGGGTTTAATTCTTGACCCAAACGCCCCTTGGTGATAGCGCCACAGATAAATACGTTTATCTTAGCATCCTTACTAATTATCTCCTTTAAGAGTTTAATGTTTTCCGCACAATCCATGGCTGGGTTGGTATTAGGCATGGCCAAAGCAGTAGTTACCCCACCCTTAGCAGCAGCGGCTGTAGCAGTAGCAACTGTTTCCTTATCCTCTCTGCCGGGCTGGCGTAAATGCACATGCATATCAACAATCCCCGGGCCAACAATTTTGCCAGTGGCATCGATTATGCTATCCGTCTGCGTTTTAATACCATTGGCGACCCTGACAATCTTATCATCCTCAATTAAAATATCTAAAACAGCGTCAATTTTATTCGCCGGGTCAATTACCCTTCCGCCTTTGATTAATATGCTCATGCTTTTGCTTCCCTCGCCTGGGCCACTAAGAATAAAACTGCCATGCGCACGGCAATGCCATTAGTTACCTGCTCTAAGATCACCGAATTCTTCCCATCCGCCACCTCGCTGGATATTTCAATTCCCCGGTTAATCGGCCCAGGATGCATAACGATAATGCCTTTTTTAGCCCTAGCCAATCTTTCTTCGGTAATGCCAAATTTCTTATAGTAATCCAGCTGCTCGGGGAATGCCGCCCCTTCATCCCTCTCAAATTGCATCCTTAAGACATTTACTGCGTCAGCATCTTTCAAGACTTCATCTATATTGCTTGATGTTTTTACCCCGGTCTTCTCTATCCCAACCGGAAGCAGCATTTCCGGAGCGCATACAGTAACATTAGCTCCAAGCCTGGTCAATCCCCAGATATTTGAGCGGGCAACCCGGGAATGCGATATATCTCCCACAATAGCCACATTTAAACCTTTGATTTTTCCCAACTTTTCTTTTAACGTGAAAATATCCAGTAACGCTTGGGTAGGATGCTCATGCCATCCGTCCCCGGCGTTGACTACACTGATATCTAATGCGCTCGCCAGCATATTTGCCGCCCCGGAACAATTATGCCGTATAATAATTATATCTGCCTTGAGCGCCTGGATATTCTTGCCGGTATCGATTAAGGTTTCGCCCTTTCGGACGCTTGAGGTTTCCGTGGAAATATTGATTACGTCGGCAGAGAGTCTTTTAGCGGCTACCTCAAAAGATACCCGGGTACGTGTAGACGGTTCATAAAAAAGATTTACCGCTGTCTTGCCGCGTAAGGCGGGAACCTTCTTGATCTCCCGGGTAGAAACCTCTTTAAAAGATTCCGCGGTTTCAAGAATCAGCCCTATTTCCTCCGGAGTCAAATATTCAAGCCCCAAAAGATCTTTTTTTGTCCAAGACATTAGTCGTTCTCCGCGATTAGCACTTCATCATTTCCATCGGACTCCTCCAAGCGCACCTCTACTACTTCCTGCTTGGAGGTAGGTATGTTTTTACCCACAAAATCGGCCCGGATCGGCAATTCACGGTGGCCGCGGTCCACTAAAACTGCCAGCTGTATCGATTTTGGCCTTCCAAAATCGATTAACGCATCTAAAGCTGCTCGGATTGTACGGCCCGTATAAAGCACGTCATCAACTAATATTAATTTTTTGTCATTTATATCGAAATCTATCTCGGTTTTACGAACCAAGGGCTGGCCAGAAGCCAAGGCCAAATCATCCCGATAGAGCGTTATATCCAACGCCCCGGAAGGAATATCCACATTTTCAATCTTTTTTATACATTCTGCCAAACGCCTGGCGATATAAACCCCGCGATTTCTTATGCCTACGACACACAAATCAGCAGTACCCTTATTTTTCTCGATGATTTCATGGGCGATACGCATAACCGAACGATTAATCGCTTCCCTGTCTAATATTTTGACTTTTTCTTTCATGGTTTATCTACTTACCCCTTACACTCAGTCTTAGAAAATAGCCGGTACCTTGCTTTACCTGAAAAGCAAGTACGCCGCCCCTACGTCGCATGTCACTTGCTGTGCAAAAAAAATACCCCTGGCTTCTTTTGCCAAGGGTCTATATTTTTTAATACATCCTTATTCATCTTATTTGCCTTGCCAGCTTCACAGAGCTGGACTTAAAGGTCCCTACTTATTTCTTTAAATATACCACAAACCACAGCCTTGTCAAGCCTTTAAAATCTTCTTATCCAACGGGATAAAAATAATTATGACTGCCTGGAATCAAGCCTCCGCTTCATAAACAATCCTATTAACTACGCCTCCCTTATAAAGGATGAATTCAGGGATAATCTTATTCTCAAAAAATACCGCGTTACCTTTTGAAATTAACGGAACCGGCATCTGAGGGTGTCTTAACCAGTAACGGTTTTCCAAACACTCCCTACGGCATATGCTGTCTGCTACCGTATCTGACGATAAATCCCTCCTGCATCTATGCGGACATGAACGCGATACGGTAATGTAACCAAAAGGTATGTATAAAGAACAGCAGATCCCCTTACCCCTGAATTCATCCAAAGATACCCCCTGCAACAAATTATCCAATTCGACGCGCTTTATCCCGCAATCCAACAAAAACGCGCTAAAATATCCGTTAATCCCGCTTTTTCTGAATCTCTCCCGCATCAACTCAGGAAGCCTTTCAATAACCCCTATAATTCTAGGGCCTCTTTTTTGTTTATTCAACAACCTTCCCAAAACCAAATCAAAAGGATAATTTTTTGCGATTTTCAGAAGGCCCCAGTCATTTATCACTATCTCCGCATCCGCCCTGCTTTGCGAGAGCAAATCAAACAATTTTTTATAACTATGCAGGTTCTTGTCGGTACAAAAAGTCGTCAACAGGGTGAAGCCCAAATTTCTCCCAGCCGCAAAAGATAAAACCCTGTCAAGCTCCTCTTCAGAGGGAATCAGCCGATCGCAAAACTCATTACCAAAATATATCCGCGAATGTTCAGCTCGCCAAAACTTAAAATCCGACAATCTGGAAATATGTAATGCTTTTTCCATAAATGCACAATACCTAAATTATCCACGCCTCAATAATAACAATACTCCCGACCACATCCTTTTTCGGAACCAAAAAACTTTTTCCTCAACATTTGAACCGCCTGTCCAAATTCACTCCTGACAACTACAGAATCCAATAAACCCACGCAAGCCCTGATAAAGCGGATATCCCGAATTTTATCTGAAGCCAAACACCTGCCCACAATCTTTAAAAACTTGATTCCCGCGGTGTTTAAATCATATATAGCACATGCCCCGCAGCTGTCCAGAAAACTACGCGCCCTGTTTTCGTAATACGAATTCACCGTTTTAATATCAACCGACCCATCTACCGACTTTATCTCATAATCCAAACAACAAGCTAATCCATTTTCAACCGCAGACCTTTGGGCGGATCTTAAGAGCCAAGCGGGCATCATGCCTGCGACAAAACTCCCGAGGGCGCCAACCGGAACAATCTTTCTACCCGGGAGGATTCCATGCTGAAAGGTACAAAACCCGTCTATATTATGGCATCTTTGGTTAAGAATAAAGGCTTCTGTTTCCATCTCCGCCGGCAGCAAACCGGCTAAATCAACAACCTCGCCAATACTTAGATCTCTGGGCAAAATTATCCTGGAGGCGCCGAGCCCCCTGTAAAATTCAGCAGTCCCCGAATTAAAGGTCGTTCCGCAATTACTGATATGTACTTTAAAATGATCGTTTTTTTGTTTTTCCTTAATTATCCTACATAATAATCCTATATCAGAAACGATAAAGGCATCTACCCCGCACCCAAGCCCTCTCTCAAACTGTTCCCAGGCTAATTCGATCTGTGTCTGCGGATAAAACTCATTGATCGTCAGCCCTACCGGCACATTTTCCGCATGCGCTAAATTAACCAATTCCTCTAGTTCATTATATCCGTGGAGGTTTGAAAACAGGTTCGGTCTTCTGTTCAAACAAGAAGCAAATCCGTATTTCCTCAATAAGTCAAAAGGCATAACTCCGCAATAGATCTCATCGGCACCGGCCTTTATAACGGCCTTAACTTCTGAACAGCTGGTTACAGGCGAAACTATCTTCAGCATTTAATATTATCTACCCCTCTGCCATTTAACCATTTTTGTCGCCTCTTAAGGAAATAAACTAGTTGCTAAAAACTTCAGCTTGACGACCTGTTTTTTCGGGATATTGAATAAAACAGGATGAAAAATGTTTGGTCGATCGGATTACCAAAATTACTTTTTATTCTTTCGCCATGGCGAAGATCCGTTTGCGGAATGGATAAATTTAATCGACCGAATCTGTATCTCCGAATTAAAAAACATCTGCAGCGATATCCCAAAACGGATTATCCTCCCGCTTTTCAACCACTCCAGACTATTACTGGGAAATAATTCATAGATATGAAATTCGTTGTCGGTCCGAACGATAATTGGAATTGATTTCTGTTTGCTAAAATCATTTTCCCCTTCGGAAATCCAGCTAAACCACATCATTTCATCATCAAACGGGGAAATAAAAATACTTTTAAATATTTCAATAGGGAAAAACCTCTTGGCCTCCATGCTTTTTGCTATCCTTCCCGGAGTAAACCTTTTTTCCAGCGGCATATGCGGAAGAATCTTCATTTCAATAACGATTCTCTCCACGGAACCCGCAGAAATATCTGTTTCGGGACTGACGATCTTGGGACGCCTCCGGGATTCAGAAAGAGCATCTCTAATACTGCTGGGAGAAATAAATATCCGGCTTCCCCCAGATCCTTCTTTTATCCCGATATCTTCCGCCGTCTTCCAGTTTTTAATCTCTCCGGCAGTTCTAAGCCCATCTCTACCCTCTGCTGCTTCCTCTGTTCCAACCAACTCTTTGATCCGCCCACTCAGTTCTATCAAAAGATTGCCTTCATCATCCCAACCAAAGACAAAATCGGTCTCATTCAAATTTAAACCGGCAAGATTAAAACCCCGGTTAACCACAAACATCCCCGGCCCGACCATTGTCTGTGCCTTCCCCAAATATATATCCGTTCCACTCAGGGCGTAATAAAAATTGGAGTCTTTTATCTTCCGGGGATACTCCGAAAGCATAAAACCGCATACCGCCGGATCATACTGGTTAGTAAGAAAAAATATGTTGCTTCTTTCGGGAAACTTCGAAATAAAATTGTTAAACTGGGAGACGAATTTCTTCACCTCAACCGTGGTCGATTTCATGGAAGAGGTAAATTCAACCGTCCGCCAGACAAAATTCGCAATGAGCAGGCACAAGATTACCAAGCCAGCAATGCCGATCCTCCCGGATCTTCCGTTATCGGAACGATTCCCCAGCAACAACCAGCTTAAAATAACACTATACCCTATCGAAATAAGATACAGGTGTCTCATCCCCTCCAAGATATCTTTCAAGTCCGTACACGTCCCCAAAATAGGCAGGGCATTGATAAAAACCCAGGCTGCGCCGAAAACAAATATTCCTGTGTTGAGATTTTTTCTTAAAAACGCCTTTACCGCGGCAAAAACCATCAAAACCAGAAATATCGCTGTATAAAAAACCTGCCCTTGTGTCTTGAGCGCCAGATAACGACAAGTATCCCAAGGGACAAGCAGAAATTTTTCAAAAACATATACCGAAAGAACCTGCAGCATATGCGGAATAAGCAGGAAATATTCTTTAGCTATAAACCGGCTGAAATCTATATGCAACCAGCGATGCTCCGCATGACTATAAGCATTCCTGTACCACCAGGAGTGCGGTCCCGGGGGTCCGTAACCTCCGATAATTTGATCGTTTATCGAGACAAGAACCAGCACAGCAAGAATGAAATACGGCAGATAAATCCATAAACCACCAAGCCTTTTAGGACAGGGACTCCCGGACGATCCCTGGATCCGAAAGAAAAATATTCCGGTCAAAATAATTATAAAAGGTAGCAAAAAAGCGGTCTCTTTGCTTAAAAAAGCACATAAAGCAGAAACAATTGAAAGGAGATAAAACACCGGTTTCTTATCCCTTAAGAACCGACAAAAACAAATCAACGTCACTAGATAGAAAAAAGCGCAGAGACCGGCTGGCCGTCCACTGACATCTACCGGGACAATGGCGTTAATCGGATGAACACAGAAAATCAGGGCGGATACAAAGCTTAAAACTTTCTCTTTGAACAAAAGATTTAAGAATAAAAAAACCAGGATAGAATTAAATATGTGCAGGAAAGTATTTTCTATAAAATACCCCTGGGCATTAAGCCCCCAGACGCGATAATCAATAATCCAAGTAACCCAGTTTAAAGCGCGAGTAAGCCCTTTGCTGAAAATAGCACTAAGACAGGTAAGTAGGGCGTGCGGATTAAAGTGTCCAGCGGGAAAAATAGTCTCACCGGTATAAATAATCTCCCAATCCGGACCGGTATGAAAAAAGTTATCGAACGAAGATGGAACAAAAAGCAGCAGGGAAAATACCGCCAGGATCAAGAAACCCCAGAGGGCAGGCCTCCCTATAAAAGAAGACCGAATCTTCTGGAGCACTTCTTTTAATTTAAAAAGTATACGCTGATTCATTTTAAGAAAGAAATAAAGGGAGGATCTTGTTTATTTTAAGTTTAACAATACTGTTGATAATATGCAAATACTTTTCACAGGACAATACGCAAGAATCGCGACATTCAGCTGATTTTGCTACCCCTTGCACCAAAGATTTGCATTCATCAAATCTTTTTCCCAGATCATTAAATCTACTGGTTATTTTCCACTGGCTTAATTTAAAACAAGGAATTAACGAACCGTTGTAAAAAAGCAGAACACTGTCCAAATAAGAAGAACAGGGGAGCGGACAAGCGATACCGCAACTTGCCCGGATCATAGACTTTAAATATAATCTCTTTATAAAGAATTCTACTGAATACCAAGGCAAAGTTCTTAGTATTTTCTCTAATAAAATCCTCAATTTGACCTTGTCAGCGGAAGCAAAGGAAAGATCCTCCGAGTTCCGGTAACAAGAGGAGGAAAAATCGGCGATATTTACATTAATATGCCGAATACCCCTGGAAGCCCTATTATAAAAATTATAAAAATTATCAATATTAAATTTGGAAATTGTGGAGTTTATGCCGACCGAAAAAAGCGGATACTGCCTTGATAGGCCATCAAAATAATTGATCAGATGTTTAGTCCTGGTAAAGCTGCCCTTAACTCCCCTTATAAAGTCATGGTCTTTTTCATCGCCGTCCAGAGAAAGATTCAGATAAAATATCTTATTCCGGTTATTTTCGGCTAACGGAGATAAAACCTCCCGAATCTTTTCTTCCTCCAGCCCATTGGAGCTTATCGAAACTAGTATCGAAGATTTCAGGGAGCCGATAAAAGAAAGGATCTTTTTTATCTCCGGGTGAACAAACGGTTCCCCTCCCGTAAGGTGCAGCCAGGTCAGCTTTCCCGGAAAGGATAAAACTGCAGCCTCGATGTCTGCCAATTGCATCTGAATGATAGTTTCGTTTCTCCAGGCCAGACAGGTTTTACAGCGGGAATTACATTGGTTAGTAATTACAAGGGTAAGCTTATAAGGCAGGCCGCTTTTGACGGAATGGATAACTTGGGAATAAATCTTAGCCAAAACTACCGCCTTCCTAAAAAATTCCCCTATTCTTTTTAACTCAAACATCGGATTCCGTCCAAGGTATAAATCAAAACTTTTTAAATGCCTTTTCCCCCGCCTTCAGATAACCGCTATCCTTTAAAAAACCGTAGATATCTTCAGCTACCCTCTTGTGCCCGCGGTAATTAAAATGCCTATCATTCTCTATCAAGTAACATGGCTCAGAAAAAACTTCGTGGGCGGAAGTAAAAATGCGGCTTCCGAAACCAGCATCAACAAGCAAATCTTCGATATACCTGTTATCGCCATGATAAAACAAAACTTTGATGTCGTTTGCGGAAATAATCTTTTTTAATTCCAGAATCGCCCGCTTCATTTCCTCCCTGCCTTCGGAAATCTTCCGGGAAGAAGATACGTCCTTACGAAACACGATCTCCCCGATAACCCCGCTAAAGAGACGGCTTTGATAAAAGATGCCCGGGATTTTTTCCAGGATTGGGATAGGATGTAAATAATTGAAGGCTATCTGATAGTCGTTGCCGCAGACCGAAAAAATAACTAAATCCGGATGATAGCCAAGGCATTTTCTTTCCAAAGTCGCCACTTCCTGAGAAAAATTATACCCGGGGACTGAAAAATTGATAACCTCGTACCTTCCGGGATCCCGTTCATTCAGAAAGCCCTCCAGGAGCTCAGGAAAAGCTTGTTCCATCTCTACTCCCCAACCGAAAGAAATCGAATCTCCTAAAATAACAATCCGGTATACCCCCTCCGGCTTAGCAAAAGAATATTCACGGTCTCTTATCCCCGCTGAAGAAACCTTGATGGTAGTTGGAGGAATTTTCACGTGTTGACCGGTAAAAATAGTCTTCGTGCCGGGATTCAGTTCAAAGATGATCTTTGGATCTTGCGCAGAACGCATCACCTCCCGCAGTGAAACGTTATACTTCCAGATAAAACGCGCGGAAATCTCCAGAATTCCGAAAAATATAACTATTCCCAAAACCAGCTTCAAAATAAAATATACCGTTTTCTTAACAGCCATCTTGATGCTCCTTGTCCGGATTTTCCCTTTTGCTAAACATCCCAAAGGGAGAAAAACCCAGGCTCAAAAAGAACAAAAACGCTCCCCGGAGAACCCTCAAGGTTGTCCCTAGCCGAAAAAAAGATCCGTTTCTTACCATTTTTAGTAAATTTTTAGAGATAAACTCAGGACGCAAGTAGAATGTTGTGTAAGCGCAACGGACATATTTCTTCAATAGCGCCTTTGGAAAAAATTCCGCCTTCCCGCTTTTAATCATTTTTTCATAAACTGGAGAGCCAGGCATAAAATAAATTGCCTCAAAATTAGCGTAATCCACCTTCAGGTCCAAAGCAAACCTGACAAGCCTGTCCATGGTCTCTTTCGTATCGCCGGGCATTCCGTATAAAAACAAGCCTACTACCTCAATGCCCGCTTTCCCGGCCAGCCGGCATGCCTCTTTCGACTGCGCAAGAGTAATGTTTTTATTGTTTACATCAAGAGATTTTTGCGCACAACTTTCAAATCCAAAAGAAAGTTGATAACACCCTGCACGGCGCATCAAGCCAAGCATTTCCTTATCCACCAAGTCCACCCGGGTTTCCGCCCTCCAGGAAAGAGCGGTTTTTTGAGAAATTAAAAACTCACATAACTTAAAAACAAGCTCCCGGTTAGCGGTAAAAGCCTGATCCCGGAAAAAAATTTCACCGATCTTATATTTAAATTCCACTTCGCGGAGCTCTTCGGCGATTGAATCAAAATCCCTGAATCTTATTTCTCCTAGGGTGTAAAGATTAGTATGACAAAACTCGCATTTACTATGCGGGCAGCCCCGGCTCAAGGTCATCGTGGTAATCGGATTCCTTCGGTTAAAAATAGCATAATTATAGGCCTGATTATCGATCAAATCCCGGGCTGGCAGGGGCAATTCACCCAAATCAATAAGCCTTCTTTTTCCGATAACTATTTCTTGCTTATCGTTTAAGAAAGCAACATTATCCCCGCGGCCTTCCTGCAGGATGTTTAAAAGGGGAATCTCTAGCTCTCCTACCGCCGCAAAATCTGCACTGCGATCAAATAAAACGCTGCCGGGATTATAAGTAACCAACGCCCCGGAAAAGATTAGTTTAATTTTTGGTAAAGATTGCCTTATTAAGGAAGAAAGATATTTGTCGCTTTCAATGCCAAAATTGACTGACGGGATCAGGACGAAATCCGGGGACTCTTGTTTTATGAGCTTAACCAATCCGGGATGATGGATATGCTTAATACTGGCTTCAATTATTTTTACTTCATGGCCATGCTGCCGCAGATAAGCCGCAGCGCAAATAAGGTCCAGCGGAGCAAGGCAGACATCTGCCGGAAGTCTGGCCCCTGACCAATCCCTGACAAAATGGTAATGCCCGGGAACACCGTTTAGATAAGTCAAGGGGTCCAGCAAAACAATCTTTTTGGTTTTCATCATCTCCTCCAGGAAAACCGGGACACAAATAAAACATCCTACATTTTTATTTTTGCATTTTTTTAGCTCTACCCCGGAAACCGCAGGTTAACCGGTCAAAGATAAACCTTGAATAATTATCCATCAAAACATAAAACCCGTATAATAAATCCCGGAGAGGAAATATCCCCCCGGTTAGATGCCTCCAGATTTTAGTCGGCCTTAAATAAAACTCAAACATCGCCTTCCGCTGCAAATTGCGCAATTCTTCGCTAGAGATAGAATCTGGGCTATAGATAAGGTTCCCTTTGGCGGAATAAAAATCATACCAGCTGGAGAACTTTCTGTATTCGGACGATCCTCCGATCTTGCTTCTTTGATCTTCAAAGAATTTTGAACCGGGAAAAGGAACAGCAATATTAAACTTAGCAATCTCAGGATCAATTTCTTTGGCGAAACGAATTGTATCAAAACAAGTCTGCGCGGTCTCTCCCGGCAGGCCCAAGATAAAAAGTCCGGAGATAAAAATCCCCGCCTTCTTGGTCAACTCTACGGCTATCCTTGCCTGTTCAAGGGTTGCGGACTTATTTATGCTATTCAGGATCTCTTGATTCCCCGACTCGAAACCATACAAGATTAACCTTAATCCCGCCTCTTTCATTTTTCTTAAAAGCTCCAAGCTAACCTTGTCCACTCTAGTCTCCGTAATCCATTTAATTCTTTTATGCAGACCCCGGTGTATTAGCTCATCACAAAATTCCAGCCCGTGTTCCACCGAAAAAGGGAAATATGCGTCGTTAAAACCAAAATGCTTGACCTGGAATTTATCCGCCAGCACTTCAATCTCATCCACTACATCTTTTATCTTGCGGTAACGCGATACGGGATAAACTTTGTCCTGGGAACAAAAATAACACCTGTAAGGACAGCCACGCGAAGCTTGTATCGGCAAAATAATTTCGTTATAGACGCCGATTACCGGAAAATTAGTATACAGACTTAGGTCAAAAAGATGCCAGGCAGGATAGGGTAGGGCTTTTAACTCCGGGACGAGTTCTCGATCCGGATTATGGAATACCTGGCCGTTACGCTTAAAGCTTATCCCTTTAACTTTCCCCAGGTCACCCTCATTTTGCAGGGCGCAAGCCGTCTCCAGCATGCTAAACTCTCCTTCACCGCGAACAGCAACATCGACTAATCCCTGCTCAAGAACTTCCTGAGCAAATAAGGTAGGGTGAATATTCCCCAGGACAATTTTGACATTCTTATCCTGCTTTTTAATCTCATTAATCAAGAAGCCGACGTTGTTCATCGCGGTAGTAAGGCAGGAAAAGCCAACGACTTGAGGATTTATAGATTTAACTCTTTCCAAAAGCTGTTTATTGCCGATCCGGCTGGCAAACTGATCCTCGATAAAGACCTCAAAACCGTCGGCCTCCAAAACCGCGGCGATATAGGCGATCCCCGAAGGAGGCAAAGGGGAAACAAACCTGCTGTATTTTCTGGCTTCAATATTTAATTCTGAACTGGGGTTGATTAATAGGATGCGCATTTTGAATAAGCTTCTTAAAAATATTTAAAAATGTCGCCGGAGATAACCCGGGATAAATACTGTTCATACCGGTCAATAAGTTTTCTCTGCAAGGCGCGGTCGACCTTTATTGCCCGCTCGGCAAAATCTTGACAATACCGGCAGTCTTGGCAGGATTTTAACCGGCAGCCATTATTCGGGAAATGTTCCAAAAAACCATCTAAGGCACGGTTATCAAGATAAAAGATGTCGAAAGCCAGATCCTTAAGTTTAGAGACCTGATAAAGGTTGATCCGTAACGGATGGAATAAATATTTCATTTTCCTAAAGAAATCTATTTTATTATACATGAGCTTTTTTTGACAGTTGGCAAAAAGATCCAGCAGGTTTCCTTCATATCGCCGGTTGATATAAGCAGTGGTAACCGCGGCGATAAATTCGGTGGGCATGGTCCGATCTACCAGTTTAATCCGGTCAATCCCTATTTTTTCATACAAAGAAAGGTCTTCCGGACGGATCCAATCGGCGCGGATAAAATTCACCGGATGTTTAACTCTTAAATAACCACACATTAAAGAAGAATAGTCCATGAAAAAACCTTTGGAGGCAGCTCCGGACTGCGAAGCGTGTGAAATAGCCGTACAGTGATAATTCTTAAACGGACAGTCATACAAACAGTTAACATTGGCAATCAATACCAGCTCACATTTGACTTCGCTCCTTAATTGCCGAAGCAGTTGAAAATCCCGATTCACGCTGACTGAATCCAAGATTATCCCATCAGCCCCCAAATCCTCCCAATGCCTGGCACGCTCCAGGCTATCCACCCTTGAGCTGGTAGAAATATACACCTTAAATCTGGGGTATCGCTTCTTAACCATCTCCAATAAATAAGGTATCGCTACTGTACATCTTTCCACGCCTAAGCCTTCGAGCCAATCCATTAAAAAACAAATCTCTTTTTGGCCCTGCCTGGTTAACTCCATATTATTAAGACAGGTGGCATTTAACAGGTAATTGAATGCACGTCCGAATCTTTTGGCTTCATTAATATGAAATACAGCGGCTTTCCGGGAAACCTGCGGGATGCTATATGCTGGCCTGCCTCCACCCACAAAATCCTGCGCCAACTTTCCGTAAAATTCATCCACCGGCTCCCGACTTACCAAGGGGATCAAATCATTCTGCCAATTTGTTGATACAGATATCTTGAGCATATGTTATAAATTCCCTCTCGGCTGATCAGTAAACAGAGATCCGGAAATAATAGCATCCAGGCATTCTTTATACCTGCCCGCTGACTGTTTAAGGGATACCGGTTCTATCTTGACTGTTGCCCGGGCAATCTTCTCACAATAGCCGCAATCACGGCAACTTCGAAAATTGCAATCATTCTTGGTAAAAAACTCGAGGAAATTATCCAGC
Organism: Candidatus Omnitrophota bacterium; assembly: GCA_028712505.1. Lineage (GTDB taxonomy): Bacteria > Omnitrophota > Gorgyraeia > Gygaellales > Profunditerraquicolaceae > UBA6249. The sequence continues at coordinate 74,738 of JAQTQC010000001.1, read as the reverse complement.
TTTTGATTATCAATGCATACCGCCGGATCTTTCAATAACCCCCTTAGTTTCAGAAGCTTGAAGATATTGACAAATCCGGGGAAGAAAAAATACCGGCTTAAATGCCAGGGGTCGAATCTGTTAAACCGAAGCGTCTTGAGCGGACTAGGAAATAAATCAATCAAATTACCGACGTATTTTCTTTTTAAATAAGCTTGTAGTATTAACGAAATCCAAAAAGTATTCATTCCCCGGTCGATAAGTTTAAGGGAATCGATTCCGATATCTTCATAATATCCGACATCCTCCGGGCGTATCCACGGACTACGGATAAATTCGGCCGGGTTTACAATCTGCCGATAACGACAGCTGATCCGACAGTAATCGATAACAAATCCCTTTAGCCGGTGGCCTTTCTGAGAACTATGCGAAGCCAAATTACCATGCTGTAGATAAAATGGGCAGCGGTAAAGGCAATTAACATTAGCAATCAGTTGAAGCTGACAGTTGACCTCTTTTCTTAATCTTCTTAATAAAGGAAAATCCCGATTGACATCCGTGTTAAGCAAGGTAATCCTGTCAGCCCCCAAATCCTCCCAATGCCTGGCCGCCGGAACAGAATTAATTCCAACCAAGGTGGAAACAGCAACCCGCAGGCCGGGATATTTATTCTTGATCATCACCAGAAGATAGGGAATTGCGACGGTCACCGCATCAACCCTGATCTTAACCAGCCAGTCAAGAAGAGAACGCATCTTTCTTTGACCCCCGGCTGTCCATTCAAAATTATTAAGACAGGTACCGTTGAGCAGGTAATTAAATTTAAATCCCGCCTTATGAATAGCAATGATATCACGCTCAATTTTTCTTTTCGATACGTAAGGCAACTGGAAAGAATGCTTGCCTCCTCCAAAAAAATCAGAGTTGAGCTTACCGTATATCTCCAAAGCAACTCCAGGCTTACCGATGCTTGGCAAAAAATCATCCTGCCAGTTTGTGGGAATCGCAAAATTCATATTTACACTTATAATGTTAGATATCTTTTAGCTTGATCGCGCTCCAGATGATTGTTTCCCGATAGAGAATAATATATCACATTATGCCCTTCTTAGCCACACCCAGAAACTAGAATTTAGGCCCCCGGAGATGCTGGTCATAACAATGAGGTCTTACATATAAGATAAAAAGGCATTGACCCCGCTGGTTATTAAAAACTTGAAGTCCTCCAGCGAATGTATCTTTTTTAGTTGCCCGTTTATAAAACCGGATCTTAAATAAAATTTTAAGAATGCACGCCTGGTATCTTTTTTTACCGAATCTAAAGAAGGAGGGCTTAAAACATTCTGGCTAAATTGCTCATAATAAGGCGTTCCGGGAAACAAATAAACACCGCAAAATTGTGCGTAATCTACCTCCAATTCCAGAGCAAATTTTAACAAATCGTTTACCGAATCCCCAGCGCCCCCCCCAGGCAGTCCGCAAATAAAAAGCCCGACCACCTCCAGGCCGGCTTCTTTCGCCCAATGACTTGCCTTCCTGGACTGCTCCACCTTAATCCCTTTATTAGCCAGATCAAGCACCTTCTGAGAAGGGCTTTCAAAACCAAAAGACAATTGATAGCATCCAGCCCGACGCATCAAGCTAAGCAATTCCTTGTCCACTAAATCAACTCTCGTAGATCCTCTCCAGGGAATACGAATATTTTTCGAAATCAGTTCTTCACAAAGAGTCCAGACCAGTTCCCGGTTAGCGGTTAAAGCTTGATCCCGGAAAAAAATCTCTCCAATCTTATATCTATACACAATCTCCTCAATTTCCTTTATGACCGAATCAAGCCTTCTAAACCTTATCTGACTTAAGGAGTAAAACGAAGAAACGCAAAAATTGCATTTTCCGTGCGGGCATCCCCGGCTTAAAGACATCGTAGTTACCGGATTTGCCCGGTTAAAAAAAACATACCTGTAGGCCTGGCTATCAATTAAGTCCCTTGCCGGCAACTCCAGCTCGTCAAGATTCAAGAGACTTCGACAACCCTTGATAATTTTCTCCCCGTCTCGATAAGCTATGTTCTCCGCATAATTGGCTTCTACGATATTCAAAACCGGAAGTTCCATTTCTCCCAATACGACAAAATCCACCACTCCGCTATCAAGCGCCAGGCGCGGTTCGTAAATCACCGGAGCCCCGGAAAAAACTATCTTTACTGAAGGCAATTCTTTCTTAATATAGCCGGCCAGAAGCCTATCAGAGTCCAGACTGTAATAAGTAGTAGGAATAACGACAAAATCAGGAGCCTCCGCAGCAACCATACCTGCCACCTTATTATGCGACCAATGATTAACACTAGCTTCAATAATCCCAACTGAATGGCCGTATTTACGCAGGTAGGAAGCAGCATACATAAGATCTAACGGGGGAAAAGGAATATCTCCGGTAATATATGTGCCACTCCATTCCCTCAACAAGTGACGATGCCGCAAAAACTTTTCGTCATACCCTAAAGGATCCAAAAAGAGAATTTTCGCCATGATTATTTTAATTTTTAGCCAACTGAGATATTTATTTTTTTATAAAAAGATAGACGATGACTCCGGAGAATTGTTTTAAATCCTCTATTCGGTAATTTTTCTTTAGAACCTCGAGCATTTTATTTTCCAGCGAACCCGGCTTTGAAGCCAGGACAAAATCCCATTCAGAAAAAACCAACCAAATCCGATCAAAATCCTCCACCGTGACATCAACCGGACGATAGACATATCGATCATCCAAGTCGCCGGTAACCAAAGAGTATCTGCATAATTCTAAACCCACACCGGAGTCATTTTCCTCTTTTAAAAATACAAGCAGCTGAGGATGCTCTCTTTTACCCGGGGGCATCTTCAGCCGGTCGGTATACTTAAAATAGAATTCAAATGGGAGAACCGTACTTCGGCAAACATGAAACACTCCATCTTCCACTTCAAGGTTATTCAAGATGTACTCCGCCGCCTGGCGTTCTTGTTTTTTGCACTGCACGCCTCGATGCTCAATAAAGCTTCCGGCTAAAAAATTATTATACTGTATTGTCAATGCCCATGCTGAAAAAACGGTAAATGCTACTAAGGCGAAAAAACTAAAGATCCTTTTTGTTTCTTTCAACCCACAGGCAACAATCAAACAAAAAAATGGACAGCTGGCAATCAAATATCTATCAATGTAGCAAGAACGGTATTTGGATATCCCGAACAGTAAAATAACCGGCACAATAAATAACAGGAGAGGCAACAATATCTTTTGCTTATCCCGGGAACAAAAAATCCCTCGGAAGAAAAATAGTCCATATAACAATAATGTCGTGACGGCGGCAAAATGATTTACGCTATATCCAGCGGTAAAATTTTTTAAAGTCCATAAAATAGAGGTGTAATCTACGGGAGGAATCCAGCCGATACTTATTTGTGAAAATAAAGAATCCCTATCAATGACAAGCCTGGATATCCGCACTAAAGACCACACCCAAGGTACAGACAATACTACAATAATTATATTACTGATAAAAAACATTTTTCGCGCGCCGGCATCTCTCCTGCACCAAAAAACAGAGTAAACGATAAGGGTAAAAAAATAAAAAGCCGCTATCCAATGAGTATAAAAATTTAAAACAGCAAAAATAACATAGCCCGACCAATAGAGTATTCTCTTTTCTTCCCATCCTTTAATAAAACAATAAACGGTGCAGATTGTCAACAGAACCATCATCGCGTAAGGACGCAACTCTTGCGAATAATAAATGTTAAAAGGAGAGATGGCCAATAAGAAAGCGCTCCATAAGGCGGTTTTCTTATCAAAGACGCGCTTGGCCAAAAGATAAAGAATGATGATTGCCAAAACCCCGAAAATTACCGAGGAAAGCCTTAATCTGAATTCATCAACTCCTATTATCTTCCAAAAATTAAGAAATAAATTATGCATTACTAAGACCCGCCCTGCTTTTAACATCTCCAATGTTTGTAGCGGCTGGATTGCCGAAAGCACGGAATCTGCTTCATCAAACCAAAGACTAAATACTTCCAACCGGTACAATCTCAGCAAAACTCCTGTGACTACAATAAAAAACAAAGTCATTTCAATTAACCCTTTCCCGGGGCTCCAAAAGATAAAAATCCAGATGTATCTCCGGAAAGGCCCCTATGCGTTTCTTATAGAAATTGTCCGGGTATTGAAAATCTTCGCCGTTTAAGCAGATAAAAACCGCCGGTTCTTCAATAATGGGGACGCGCTTAAAACTAAACATATCCAATAGAACCTTCCATTCGACAACTGTATAAAACCTTACCCTTCCCGACACTTCCATCCATATCCGACGCACAAACTTATTCGTGGCCGCAGATCCCAAAACATATAAATTATTTACTTTTTCCTGTTGCATATAACCGTCGAGCCAAATCCCGGTCTCTTTTAGAGCAATAATCTGTTTTTCGTTCACAGAATCCTCCTTAATTACCGGATTATCCTGAAACGCCTGTAACCTGAAGAGCATCAGTACGGTCGAAGCAAAAAAGACCAAAACCACGCTCGCCACCATCCTTCTCCTATCCTTGATAAATCTTTGTGCCAGAAATTCAAAACCGCTCCCCATATATATCGAAACAAAAGGAATGCTTGGAGCAATTAACCTTATTACGTAAGATAAATATCCAGTCTTGAACAATTTTATCGAATTGGAAATGGTTAAAAACCCCAGATGGAATAAAACGCATAAAAATATTAAGAGATGCCCCTTATTGTATTTTTCTCGGAATAAACCTGCGACAAACAACACTATTACCGGTAAAGAAAGAATTACAATATTCTTGTTTAACTGAGAGGGCAGGATTAAAACGTTTGTAGGAGTGTTTGGAGATAGATGTTTAAAATAAAACATTGTATAAACCATGCTATGTTGTAATAACAAAACATTGGCCAAGCTCCAAAGCAGAGAAGGAACAAACAAAATAGGCAGATACCGCCATTTTTGCTCTCGCACCAGAATAATTAGCCATGCGGCGATAAATAACACCCCCTCCTGCCTGATAGCCGGAAGCAATGATACGGTAATTACCGACAATAAATACCGTTGTGAATAAAATAGGTAGGCCGCCACAACAAGAAAAAAAATAAACATGCTTTCCGCAAGGGTAGAAACCGACACTAAAAGGTATACGCTTGAAGACAAGGTGAACAAAACCGGAAGGATGGGCAATTTATTTTCCGGATTGACCATCTTAGCGACTTTATACAAAAAAGCAATCGTCGCTGCCGAAAAAATACTGCTCATTATCCGCAAAGAAATCATCTTTGCCGAAAAAAGCATAAAAAATAAACTGGAGATTGCCATCGACAAAATCTTAAGATTGGGATTCAGATAGATTACCGGATGGTAAAAAGAGGCTTTTAAATAACAGAAACGGAAGATATCATCAATTGAATAAAGAATATTGTTGTCTATTTTTAAAGCCCTGGACTGATCCGAAACAAACCAATCAAAAAATAGAAAAACCAGCAGAAGGGCTAACAAAAGATATAACTTTTTTTTCATCCAGAAATCTCTTTACCTCTAGCGGTGGGCCTAAAAAACAATATCAATCCCCTGAAGATCCGAATCTCCGACTACAATGGGATTATTCTTGTAAGACCTCCTCTGAGCCCCCACTTCGGAGGTAACATAGACTGGGCCGATATTCTTAGGGGCCTTCAAAACATACTCTCCAGGAGAAGATAAGTCGGTAAAATTAATATTTGGCCTTTCATAATCCAGGCGGCCTACCCCCACATGTATGACTTCTCCGGAAAAATTATCCACGCTTATCTTACCCTTAATGGTTACAGTAGATAGACTATCTATCGTTGCCGAAACATCCTCGTACATTTTTATATCTACTCCTTCGATATCCGCTGTACCTACTTCTACCGGTTTCTCGTACCCGCCGATTGCCTTTTGACTTTGCCTAGTTTCTTGATTACCGTTAACCGCGGTTATATATATTATCCCGGTATTAGCCGGAACCTCCATAACATACTCCCCCGGAGAATCGATAGAAACCGAATTAATATCCGGCTCCTTTCCCTTGGCGCTACTGGCGTTAACGGATATCAAACCACTTTTATAATTATCGAAGGTTACCCTCCCCTTAATCGCTACCTTCTCCCCCTGATAATCGTTCATTTTATGATATACTGAATTATCGGACATTTTGATATTCAAACCTTCGAGATTAACGTTCCCCACTGTTAAAGGGTTCAAAGGATATTTCCCCCAGGCTAGATATTCCAATCCACTGGGGGTATTTTTAGCAATATAGGCCTCCAGAAAAACTTTCCCGCTGTTTTGCGGAACGGAAACAAAAAAGAACCCCGGGGAATCAAGAACAGTGGAATCTAACACACCATAATTCTTACCCTCATACGAAGTACTTTTTTCGTTTGCCGAAACCGTAATCTCTCCTCCGTAATACCCGTCAAAAACAACCTTGCCAGAAAGAACGATTTTCTCGGGAACTTTCACCTCCTCAGCTACCTCTATCTTAGCGGAATCGGAAACTCCAGTTTCATCAGAAACCCCTGCCTGCTCGGCAGCCAAGATTAAATAAAAAGGAGTTATCAGAAAAAGGACAGCGATAAAGAACATTTTAAGATTTTTTTTAACCATCACTCCCTCCCTTATTTATCTTTCTCTATAAAACTGCTTCGTCATACCACCGATACATATTATACCTTCCGAAACCGATAATTCCAAGATTTTACTTTAAAACAATATCCCAGGTGAACATTTTAAAACAAAAATAGATCAGGAATCATACCAGCGTGGTTTCCTAAGCCGCATAAACCCAGTAATCCCCTCAAATCTTTTCTTTCCTAAAATGGTATCCATAATCCCCAGAAGAAGCATCTTAATGGTATTGCGCAAAAACCACCAATAAAGCCCCCTTTTATGCTTATGCGGAGAAAATAAACCCCGGATCAACCAGTGTGGACGGTATAACACATACCGCTTATTAAGCTCCATATTCAAGCTGGCAAATTCTTCCAGTGACAGGTTGTTATCCGAACGCATAATCGGAGTAGACCAATCATATCTTTTAAAATCCTTTACCTCCAAAGCATCGTTTTTTAAAGCTTCTTGATAAAGAAAAGTTCCCGGAACCGGAGCCACCGGATGAAAAGCAGGATAATCAATATCTATTTCGATGGCGTATTTAACCAGATCCAACATTGACTCCCGGGTATCAAATGGCAGGCAGGTAACAAATGTTCCCTGCCGGAATACCTGAGGATATTTCTTTTTAAAAATAAAAAATACCTCTTTGATTAAATCTCGGGTATAAACAGATTTGCGCACCTTCCTGAGATCTTCAGTACAACCCCGCTCCACGCCGATCAAAGGATGGACCAAGCCCGCCCGCACCATTTTTCCCAAAACCCCGGCCTTCTCGTCACGCAACAGATAATCTGCCCTTAAAAAAGCCCACCAATGCAGGTTTTTATAATTCTTTTTCAATAATCCTTCGCAAAAATCATTAGTCCATTTAAGATCGACATTGAATGTCGGATCCGCCCATAGAATATATTTTCGGCCATACTTCTGGTAAGCGATATCCACCTCTTCTAATGTTCTAGCTACGCTTTTTGTCCGATAGTAAGGATTCACATCTAACTGCCCTTTTTCGATTTCTGTTTTCAATTTTTGCCCCCAGAACGTCCAAAGCGAACAAAAATTGCATCTATCCACACATCCCCGGGAGTGCTCCAAGGTTACACTTTGAGGCCAAAGGTAGCCGAAAGGAGAATACCTTCCCATCGGCATAAGGTCAAAGGCAGGAAAAGCCAATACATCCAAATCTTTTATCAACGGCCTGGACTGAGTACGGATTACTTCAGACTTATACTTATAAGCAATCCCCTTGACCTGGGATAAATCACCTTTTTCCTGGAGCGCACGAATCAACTCCACGACCGTCTCCTCACCCTCAAATCTGACAATAAAATCTATCGCTGCATTATTCAGGGCATAATCCACCATCCAAGAAAAAAAATGCCCTCCGGCAATCGTAATTATCGAAGGGTTTATTTCTTTAGCTAGCTCAAACAGCTTGATTGCCTCGTGGCAGTATAAGGCCTCTTCTCCGGCCCCGATTATATCCGGATTTTCTTCTTTTATTATCCGACTAAGGCTCTTCCATCCGATTCTAAGCGGCGGGCAATCAATAATTTTAACTTCCAGACCAGGCAATTTCGACCGGATTTCTCCGGCAAGACAAGGCAATCCCAGGGGGAGAAGAAAATTATCAGATTCGTTGATGAACGGCCATAAAAAACGCGGAGGCCTTATTAATAAAATCTTTTTCATTTATTTTATCTAAAGATCCTTGACACTGTTTTGGATAAAAAGGTTGGCGCGCCCGGGGAAATAATCTTTTTAATATAATTTATTTCCCCTTCTGCCTATCGGGTCAAACCCAAACAACTCCTCAAGCCGCTGAGGGATTTTATCGGAAAGTATCGCCAGGCTTGCCGCAGCCAAAGATAATTTCTCCGCAAAAAGCTCGCAACTTCTTTTATGGGGGACTGCAGGATCACCGTTAAAAAAATAATTTACGTTTAAACACGACCCGGTTGAACGGCAAAGACTGAATAATCCACAGTCTTTCCGGCAGTGGTCAAAACGCTTGTTTATCTTATTAATAAACTCCTGGAATTTAACGCTATTGATACCTGTATCTACATCCCCTAACTCAAATTCTTGCACTCCTAAAAATGAAGTGCAGGGATAGATTTTACCATCGATACCCACGGCAATTTGCCCTTTCGCAGCAGGGCATCCACCCGAAACTTCATGATTATAATATAACCTCTGCATTAATTTAAAAAACCGGTTAAAGAATGTTTTGCTATAATTTAAATTACCTGAGACAACATCCTCTATATATCTTAATGCCAGTTTTTCATATGTTTTACACAGAAGCCTATAGCTATCTTCGGTGCTAAAAAAACTTGTTTCCTGCCCGGGAAGAAATCTGTGACAGGCATCTTCACTCTCAAAAAGCTCAATCCGCTCAAACCCCAACTTTCTTAAGTTTTCGTACAATTTTACCATATCGGGGAAAAAGGGAGTCACCGTAGTCCGACCGACTAATCTTTTCATTACCTCCTTAGGCATTCTTTTAAGATTGGATAAAATCGCGTCAAAACTCCCCTTTTGATCAATAAACGGCCGGTTATTATCATGTACCGCCTTGGGGCCATCAATACTAATCGCAATCTGCACTCCCTTATCAATTAATTCTTTAGCTACATCCGGAGTTAAAAAAGTCCCATTCGTTGCCAGGAGAAAATGAAAAACTACTCCCCATTTCGACTGATTCTTCCGACAATAATCAACCGTCTCCCTAAGCGTCCTAAGATTCATCAAAGGCTCGCCGCCGTAAAAATCAACCACCAAATCTTTATCCCTGCCGCGGGCTGCCACTAAAACATCCACCGCTTTTAAAGCAGTTTCGGGTAACATCTGCTCATTTTTAGCATTATCGCTGAATTGGCCTTTTCGCTTACCTGAAAATTTACGGTTGGAATATTTACCATGATCGTTCCAACAATAAACACAACGAAGATTACAGCTAGAAGTTAAATTAAGGGTCAAATCGGTTAGACAGGGGGAAGTGTTCTTATCAGCGTCAAATGGCTCATCCCCGGAAGGAAAGGGAAAAAGCTTCTTAATCTCCGAGGGAATCTCTAATTCTTTGGCCAAATCCTCAACTTTTCTCCGGGAAAGCGGGAGAGGAGAAAAAGATGCATCTTCGTTCCACTTTTTTAATAAATCGTAAACCTCAGGAGAAATATCGTAAAAATCTCCGGTAACCGTAGAAATAGCGACATAGCGACCTAATTTATGAAAGAGGACAACGGGAACAGCGGTTTTAATATCACACCTCCGAATACAATACGAGAATGCTCTCGCCGTTTAAGTGAAAGCTGGACAGAACGATGGTGAAACACAAAGAGGATGGGTATTTAAATCAGACTAAAGAAGTTTACCACAGGACCCTGCCTGATCGGCAGTAGCGGGAAAGTTTTTTCTTCTTTTTAATCGTCTTGTTTACTTTTCTTGCCTTCGTCTTCTTAGCTATTTTTTTGATTTTCATGGCTCCTCCTAAATAAATTATATTACTTGCACAGTCCTACTGCAAGCATTATTTATTTTAGGCCCCAAATTTAAAACTTTACTGTATTTTTAAATAATAATCACAAATTCACCGCGGGGTTTTATTTTAACAAGCTTATTTTTGACAGCCTCTGACGTTCCCCGCAGGATTTCTTCAAATTTCTTGGTTAATTCCCTGGCCACCACAATCTCTTTATCCCCAAAAACCGCCCTTATGTCTTCCAGGCTGGATAATATCCTATGACAAGATTCGTAAAAGATTAAAGTGCAATTAAATTTCTTTAGTTTCTCAAGTTGATTCTTACGCGCCTGGGTCCGGTTAATCAAAAACCCCCCAAAGTAAAACTCATGGGCTGGCTTACCGGAAAGCACCAACGCACTGACAAAAGCTGCTGCACCGGGAATAAAGGTCATTTCAAGATTATTCTTGATTGCCAAATTGATTAAATTGTATCCCGGATCAAGGATTCCCGGAGTTCCGGCATCAGAAACCACAGCAACATCCTTACCCTCTTTTAATAAACCAAGGATATAATCCGCTTTTGTAACCCTATTGTGTTGGAAAAAACTTGTAGTGGGTGTTTTGATAAGATAATTATCAAGCAGGATTTTTGTATGGCGGGTATCTTCGCAGGCAATCAAATCTACATCTTTTAAAACCTCTATCGCCCTAAGAGAAATATCTTTTAAGTTGCCAATTGGCGTACCAACGATATAAAGCATTATTCCACAGTTACTGACTTGGCTAAGTTACGCGGCTGGTCAACGTCACAACCACGCTTAACTGATATATGATATGCTAAAAGCTGTAACGGCAAGGCAACCAAAAGAGGAGAAAACAATTCATCGCACTTGGGGATATAGATTAATTCTTCAGTTAATTCTTTAATATTTTCATCTCCCTCCGTGGCAATGGCGATAATCTTACCACGGCGAGAACGAATCTCCTGGATATTTGAAATCATCTTTTCGTAAACCTTCGATTCTGGCGCCAGACAAACTACTGCGCGATACTCGTCAATTAAGGCTATTGGTCCATGCTTCATCTCTCCGGCAGCATAACCCTCCGCCGGAATATACGAAATTTCTTTTAACTTTAATGCCCCTTCTAAAGCTGAAGGATAATTCATATTCCTGCCCAGATACAAAAAAGACCCCAGGTGAGAATGCCTGCGGGAGATACGGGCAATAACATCTTGCCCCTTCAAAATCTCCGCCTGCTTATCAGGGACTTGTTTCAATTCTGTAATCAGCTTATCCAGCTTGGACAAAGAGATTGTATTGCGGATCCTAGCCAGATAAAAAGCAAATAAATAAATTGCGGCCAGCTGTGCAGTATAGGCCTTGGTAGAAGCTACGCCAATCTCCGGCCCCGCATGAGTATACATTACTCCGTCTGATTCGCGGGTTAAGGTTGAACCTAAAACATTGCATATAGAAATTACCGAGGCCCCCAGCTTATGCGCCTGCCTGACACCTGCCAAAGTATCGGCGGTTTCGCCAGATTGACTGATTGCCAAGACCAGGGTATCTTTATTAATCAGCAGGTCGCGATAACGGAATTCGCTCGATACATCTATATATGTAGGAACCTTGGAAAGCGTTTCAAAAACATATTTCCCTACTAGGCCGGCGTGATAGGCTGTACCGCAGGCAACAACAAAGATATTCTTAATGCTCTTTAACTTATTAACCCCGATATATTGTTCTTTAAAGATAACCCTGCCGTCCCTTGGGATCCTAAGCCCAATAAGATTTTCAATGATTTTTGGCTGCTCGTTGATTTCTTTAAGCATGAAATGTTTATATCCCTGCTTCTGCGCTTGTTCAATATCCCAGTTGAGCCGCACCGGATTCCTGGTTACTTCTTTACCATTAAGGTCGACTATCTTAAAACGATCTTTATTCAAAATCGCAATTTCATTCTCCTCCAAGAATATTATATCTTTGGTGTATTCTAAAATTGCTGGGGCATCTGAGGCAAGAAAATTTTCGTTTTTACCTATCCCCGCTATTAAAGGGCTTCCGGAACGGGCGCCAATCAATTTTTCCGGCTCACGCCGGGAAATAACCGCAATAGCGAAAGATCCACTGACCAATCTTAAGGCCTTGCGCACTGCATCCTCTAAGGGGATATCTTTATAAAACTTCTCTATAAGATGAACGATCACCTCTGTATCTGTCTGACTGCGGAATACATGCCCCTCTTTAATCAACTGATTCTTCAAGGTTTCATAATTTTCAATAATCCCATTATGCACCAGGACAATTTCATTATCGCAATCAGCATGGGGATGGGCATTGGCTTGAGTAGGTGCGCCATGGGTAGCCCAGCGGGTATGCGCAATCCCTACCGAACCATCGAGCGGCTTAGACCTAAGCAGTTTATCGAGACAGCTGATTTTTCCGGGGGACTTTCTTATTGCAAGAGTGCCTTTAGTAGGCAAAATGACCGCCATGCCGCTGGAATCATATCCGCGGTATTCTAAACGCTTAAGGCCAGTCAAAAGAATTTTCTGAGCTGGCCTTTCACCGATATATCCGACTATCCCACACATTTTGAGCACACTCCCGGGCTTTCCATTTGGCAAGCCCATTTAGCGAAATCCCGGTCGCAGCAAGAAAATTTATTAAGATTTTCGTAGCGCTCTACGACTGGGAGAGCACCCTTTATAAATTTAGTGACCCTGACGGGATTTGAACCCGTGTCGAGAGCTTGAAAAGCTCTTGTCCTAGACCAGGCTAGACGACAGGGTCAGAGTTTATTCTTCCTCAGCAATTACCGGAGCAACACAAGAAACCCGGTCTTTATCCTGCAACTTGATTAACCGCACACCTTGGGACGAACGACCGGTTTCACGGATATCTTTTATTGCACAACGTAAAAATATTCCGTTTTGAGTAATCACCATAAGCTCGTCTTTATCATTAACGGTCTTTAAATTTACAGCTTCGCCGTTTTTATCCGTGACTTTTATATTAATCACCCCTTTACCTCCACGGCTGGTTAGCCGATACTCATCAATGGTAGTGCGTTTTGCAAAACCTAAAGCCGTAACCGTAAGTATGGTAGAGGATTTTTGGGGAACCACCATATCGATAACTTCATCTTTTTTCGCCAAGGAGATTGCGCGTACGCCCTGAGCTCCTCTACCCATATCGCGCACCTTTTCCTCGGAAAATCTTATCGCCTTACCCTGCTTAGTCCCGATAAGCAATTCCTGCTTCCCATCAGTCATCTCCACCCCGATCAACACATCGTCTTTATCTAAAGTAATCCCGATAATCCCGCCCTTGCGCGGATTACCGTATGCTTCAAGCTTAGTTTTCTTGATCTGCCCAAGTTTGGTAACCATAACTAAATACTTGTCGGGAGAGAACTCCTTTACCGGTATAGTTGAACTAACCTTGGCTGCCGCCTCCATCTGCACGAGATTAACAATTGCCTTACCTTTAGAAATACGGCTGGCCTGGGGTATTTCATAAACCTTTAACCAATGTACCTGGCCCTTGTCCGTAAAAATAAGCAGGTAATCTTTGGTCGAGGCGACAAAAAGATGTTCGCTAAAATCTTCTTCTTTAAGTTCTGCACCTGTTGCTCCCGTGCCTCCGCGTTTTTGTTTGCGGTACGAGCTTACCGGCAGGCGTTTAATGTAACCACCGTGGCTGATTGTCACTACTACGTCCTCTTCGGCAATCAAATCTTCAACTTCCAACTCTTCTGCCTCACCTACAATATCCGTTCGCCGCTCATCCCCATACTTTTTCTTTAAATTTTCAAGCTCTTCCTTGATAATCGCCTCTATCTTCTTCTGAGAAGCCAAGATCGCCCGGCATAATTCAATTTTCTTCAGAAGCTCTTCATACTCCGCATCAATTTTATCACGTTCAAGAGCAGTTAAACGCTGCAGTTGCATTTCAAGTATCGCCTGCGACTGAATCTCGGAAAGCCCAAACTCCTTCATCAAGTTTAATTTGGCAATTTCCACACTCTTGGAAGTCTTGATGACCTTAATAATCCGATCTATAAACTTAAGCGCAATTTTCAAACCTTCTAAAATGTGCGCGCGTTTCAATGCCTTATCTAGTTCAAATTGGGTACGCCTGCGAATAACTACCTTGCGATGTTCGATATAACAATCCAGCACCTGGCGTAAGTTTAAAACTTTAGGCCGGTTATCCACCAGGGCCAACATAATAATACCAAACGTATTTTCTAATTGGGTATGTTTGAAAAGTTGGTTTAAAACGATCTGTGATTCAATATCTCTCTTAAGCTCAACCACAATACGCATACCTTCTTTATCCGACTCATCGCGGATATCAGATATTCCTTCAATTTTCTTATCTTCAACTAAAGCGGCGATAGACTCGATAATACCTGATTTCTGAACTTGATAAGGGATCTCGGTAAAAATAATCAGATCTTTGCCGTTTTTCTGATGCTCAACAGTTGCCCTGGCGCGTACCAAAAGCTTACCTCTGCCAGTCATATAGGCATCTTTAATCCCTGTTTTGCCGCAAATTAAACCTCCGGTAGGAAAATCCGGACCCTTGATATAGCGCATAAGGTCCTTGATTTCAGCTTCGGGATGATCAAGCAGATAGATAATTGCATCACAAACTTCACTCAAATTATGTGGAGGTATGTTAGTAGCCATGCCCACGGCAATACCGCTAGAGCCATTAACTAAAAGATTAGGCAAGCTGGCTGGTAAAAGCAACGGTTCTTTCAAAGAAGAGTCGAAATTTGGGCCGAAGACAACTGTATCTTTATCAATATCCCCGAGCAACTCCTCGGAAATTGCGGCAAGACGGGCCTCGGTATAACGCATAGCTGCGGCAGTATCACCGTCAACCGATCCAAAGTTACCCTGTCCATCAACCAGTGGATAACGCAAGGTAAAATCCTGAGCCATCCTCACCAGAGTATCATAAATTGCCATATCTCCATGGGGATGATATTTACCCATAGTTTCACCAACTATACGCGCGCATTTTTTATAAGGCTTGGAATGCTCAAGATTAAGTTCTTGCATGGCATAAAGAATTCTGCGGTGTACCGGTTTTAAACCATCACGCACATCGGGCAGGGCGCGACCAACAATCACGCTCATTGCGTAATTTAGATAAGAATCCTTAACCTCTTCTTCAATGTTAACCGGTACTATTTTATCGTTACGCGTGTACATAAGCCTCTTTCGCCTCTTTCAATTTTCTATACAACGTTACTGTGATCGTGCTCCAAAACGGCATCAGCACAATGTTAATAATCAAACTGAATACTGTACTTATCCGGTTGGCTTGTTCGATATCGCTACCGATGTTCAAGAATCCCCCTACAATAATAAAAAACATCAGACAAACAATATATATAAGCATGATTAAACAATAAGTACCTGCAACAGGATACACATATTCCGTGATCAGAGAAAAACTGCGCTTTAAAGCAGTAACCGGACGTACATTCTCAAGAACGCAAGCTGCTGTGGCCAGTGACCAGCGCAACATAAGATAGACTAAAAACACAAGAACTGCTATTGTTATGATAAGACCAGCAGATACTGCCAGCATTCTATTAACTTTTGACAATACCCCTAAAATCATCGTTACAGATACCCAACCAAATATTACTATGGCCATAAAAATTAAAATAGAAAGCAGGACTGTCCCCAGGTATTTAAAAAAGAACTCTCTGACCTGATTTATGCTCTGGCTGATTGAATAAGGCTCTAGGTTAACCGCCTTTTTAGCAGCTAGCAGCAAGGCAATATGACTCCAGATACTTGCTATCAAAATCAAGATGTAAAACAAAAGCAGCCATGGTGAGTTTGACTGATCCTGAGGTTTACCTGCTATAGGCATTAAAAAAGCAATGGAAATCGGCACATTAAAAATCAGGTAAATGGCGCTTAGCTTATTCAGGTTGCCTTTGCAGATACCCCAGGCTTGCTTAAAAACAACAACTGGATGAACAGCCACTTTGTTTTTTTTCGGTATAATTATTTCCATAATTAAACGTCCAGGTTCTTTACTTGGTGCGCGTAATCTTCGATAAATTGGCGACGCGGCTCTACCTGATCCCCCATTAAAACCGTGAACATCTTATCCGCTTCAACCGCGTCCTCTAAAACTACCTGCAGGATCGTCCTTTTTTCCGGATCCATAGTAGTATCCCATAACTGCTGAGGGTTCATCTCACCCAAACCTTTATACCTCTGGATATGCATGCCCTTAACTGCAATTTCCTTGATATAGGCGAGCACCTCTCTTAAACTAAAGACTTCTTTTGCATCTCCGTCGTTAGTAATGCGATAAATTGCCTTTAACTTCTTTTCTGCTTCTTTGGCTGCATCTTGCTTAGACACTATAGTACCACTAAAATAATTTTCAATATCAAAACCAAGTTTCTCGATCTTGGCAATTACCTGTTCAATCTCTTGGGACTCAAAAAGCTCTAAAACATCCCTATCTGCCTCTTTGCCTTCTTTTTCTGTAATTTCGGCCAGTTCTTTATCGGAGAAGACAAAAAGGGTATTGCCATCCACTTTTACCCTATAAATAGGTAATTTTTTGGTTTTTTGATTCCTAGAACCGAGGTAATCTGCGAAATTCACTCCCTTTTTATCCAAATACCTTCCAAGCTTATCTAATTCGACTAAATATCTTAAAAGCTCTTTGAACTGATTATCTGTAAAATTTTGCTTATCTTTCATCCGCAATAACTTATGCCCTTCTCGACCTAAATCTAGCAACAAATCATTCATCTGCTGCTCTGTCTGGATATATTCTTCACGTTGCCCCCTCTTAATTTTATAAAGGGGCGGCTGGGTAATATAAACATGGCCTTCTTCAATTAATTTCGGCATTTGACGATACAACAATGTTAAAAGCAGAGTACGTATATGTGAGCCATCAATATCCGCATCAGCCATAAGCATAAGCTTGTGGTATCTTAATTTAGAAAGGTCAAATTCTTCTCCGATACCTGTCCCCAGGGCAGTGATGATCGTGCGCACTTCTTCGTTGGATAGAATTTTATCTAACCGTGATTTCTCTACATTTAAAATTTTTCCTTTTATAGGAAGAATGGCCTGGAATCTTCTATCGCGGCCCTGTTTTGCCGAACCACCTGCAGAATCCCCTTCTACAATATAAAGTTCACATAAAGCCGCATCCCTTTCCGAACAATCTGCTAATTTACCCGGAAGTCCCGCTCCTTCCAAAGCACCCTTTCTACGGGTTAATTCTCTTGCTTTACGCGCGGCTTCCCTGGCACGCGAAGCGACAATTACTTTTTCAACGATCTTGTTGGCAACCGACGGATTTTCTTCAAAATAGCTGGAAAGCGCATCAAGACTAGCTGAAGCAACCAAACCTTCTACTTCGGAATTACCAAGCTTGGTTTTGGTCTGCCCCTCAAACTGAGGATTAGGAACCTTAACACTGATAACCGCGGTTAAACCTTCCCGTACATCATCCCCGCTGATAGCAATATTGTCTTTGAGTAAATTTTTGGATTTTGCGTATTGATTAATACCACGGGTGAGCGCCGATTTAAATCCGGAAAGATGGGTTCCTCCTTCCACGGTATTGATATTATTGGCGAAGGAAAATAGGGTTTCGGCATAACCGTCATTATATTGCAGGGCAACTTCGACATTGATATCATCTTGAAGCTTCTCAAAATAAACTACCTTGTTATGTAAAGGATTTTTGTTTTTATTGAGATACTCCACAAATGAAACAACTCCGCCGGAAAATTCAAAAATCGCTTCTTTATCCGAACGCTCATCGGTAAGCTTTATCTTTAATCCCTTGTTCAGAAAAGCCAGCTCCCTTAGGCGCTGGGAAAGAATATCGTAAGAATATTCTGTTTTAGTAAAAATTGTCTTATCTGGCTTGAAAGTAATTTTGGTGCCGGTAGAATTGCTTTTGCCAATCACAGTAAGTTTAGATACGGTTTTACCTCGCTCATAACGCTGGTGGTAAATCTTACCATCCCTTTTAACTTCTACCTCCAGCCAATCCGAAAGCGCATTAACGCAACTTACCCCTACTCCATGCAAGCCACCGGAAACCTTGTAAGAACGATGGTCAAACTTACCCCCGGCATGCAAAGTAGTCAGCGCAACTTCAACCGCAGGTTTTTTTTCGGTCTTATGCATATCAACCGGGATACCACGACCATTATCAACTACCATAACACTGTTATCTGAATTTATACAAACAGCGATGGAGTCACAGAACCCGCCCAGGCTTTCATCAACGCTGTTATCAACTACTTCATAGACAAGATGATGCAAACCGCGCACCGAAGTATCCCCGATATACATTGCTGGTCTGCGCCTGACCGCTTCAATACCCTCTAAAACCTGGATACTGGTAGCATCATAAGTCTTGGTTTTTTCTGCCGATTGCGGATTATTATCCATATTTTCTTTTGATTTTTTCACGAAATTTCCCCAATACGCAAATTCACATCTTTCAACCCAGGATTTTCTTTTTTTAGACTATTCAACAATTCTTCCTTCTTGAGACTTAAAATATACAACCAAGCGGAAGAGTCAACACTTAAGCCAAGAATCCCTTTACTAAAATATTTAACTTTTATATGCCCCAACTCTTTCTTTGTCAAGGCTTTTTTTAACCACGCCTGGGGGTCTCCGCCGGAATAATCCGTTTTCTTAGCCGCCAACCCCCGCATAATCTCTTCTACTGTATTTTTTAGAAGCCCCATTTTTAATTAATCCGCATAGGTAATACTATATAAATATACCCGCTAATACGGATAACCCCGGGTTTTTCTCCGTCAGTTAATTCTAAATTAATAAATTCATCGCTGAGGTTCTTCAAAATATCCATCAAGTAAACCGGGTTGAAACCAATAATTAATTCCCTACCCTGATATTCCGCTGCTAATTCTTCATGAAACTCTCCTACATCTGGCGTAGACTTAGAAATCACAAGCTTGTTTTTAAATACTTCTAATTTTACAGCCTGATAATCAGGGGTGGCCAAAAGTGCTGCCCTTTTTACCGCCAACAAAAATTGGCTACGTACAATTTTCATTTTATTTTCAGATACCGCAGGAACAACTTGTTTGTAATCCGGAAATTCCCCCTCGATTAAACGAGAAATTATTACCACATTTCCCAGATCAAAAAGAGCCTGGTTGCTACCAACAACCAAAGACAGCTCCCCATCATCCTTTAAATTGCGATTCAATTCATGTATTGTTTTAATAGGAACAATAATACTTATATCGGCATCAATATCCACACTTAACTTTCTCTCCGCAATCGCCAACCTCTTACCGTCCGTAGAAACAAGGGTCAAAACCCCCTTACAGATCCTAAAAAGAATCCCGTTTAAAATATATCTTGTTTCATCAAAAGATACCGCAAAAGAAGTCAAAGCGAGCATTTCTTTTAAAGTTGACTGCTCAATCTTAATAACTTTTTTGTCTTTAAACTCTGGAAGTTTCGGGAACTCCTCTTTTGCCAAACCCATGATTTTAAATTGGCACAACTCAGATTCAATTACAACTAAATTATTCTTTTTTGTTGTAACACTAACAATATCAACAGGAAACTCTTTAATTATATCGCTAAATCTTTTAGCAGGAATAGTGATTGCTCCCTGCTCCTGGATATCCACAGGAATTACACAGGTTATTCCTATATCTAAATCGGTTGCGGTCAACCTTATAACACCCTGCTGAGTTTCAATCAATATATTAGAGAGTATCGGTAAGGCGGATTTTGCGGTAATTATATTTTGCACAGTTTGAATTGCACTAACTAAGCTATCTTTATCCACTTTAAATTTCATTATCCAATCTCCTTCTATTTATATATATTTAAAATCTTAATATCATCGTAGTATTAAAGGGGTTAGGTTTCTGTTGAAAAATGCGCAACCCCTTTAATTAAAAGTGGGTTGAGTGAAAATTTTGTATCCAATAACCCTTGAATTACTGTTTAATAACCTGAATAACTTTTTCTACCCGTTCTTTTAATTCCGGGTTATTATAGATATCCTCTTTAATTTTCTTGTAGGAGTGTAAAACCGTAGTATGATCCTTGCCTCCAAAAAGCTCCCCTACTTCAGGGAGAGATAAATCGGTTAACTCTCTACTTAAATACATGGCAATTTGCCGGGGAAAAACAACTTGTTTGTTCCGGCGTTTGGTTTTTAATTCCTGTAAAGATACTCCAAACTCTTCAGCTACGCAGCGTTGAATAAAATCCACGGTAATTAATTTCTTCGGCTCTTTTAGTAAGTCTTTGAGCACCTCTTTAGTGAGTTCCAGGGTTACCGGCTCCTCTTCTAATAAAGAATAAGCGATTGTTCTGATCAGCGCTCCCTCTAATTCGCGAATATTTGTTTTGATTAATTGCGCGATAAAGAATATGACATCATCGGGCACGCTGACAGGTTCGCGTTCAATCTTTTTCTTTAGAATGGCAACCCGGGTTTCTAAATCCGGCGGCTGGATATCTGTAGCTAAACCCCAGCCGAATCGTGAAACCAGGCGGTCCTGCAGGTTGGTTATTTCTTTCGGCGGACGGTCAGAGGAAAAAACGATTTGTTTATGTGAGTCGTATAGTGCGTTAAAAGTGTGAAAAAATTCTTCCTGAGTTGATTCTTTCCCGGCGATAAAATGAATATCATCAATAACCAAAACATCAAGGTTGCGGTATTTCTGTCTGAAAGAGGTAGTGGTGCGATGGAGTATGGCATCGATCAACTCATTAGTAAATTTTTCACTTGAGACATAACATATTTTTGTCCCCGCCGCGCTATTATTCTTTATTTGATGGCAGATGGCTTGGATAAGGTGTGTTTTTCCCAATCCCACTCCTCCATAAATGAACAACGGGTTGTATGTTTTAGCTGGTGAATTTGCGACAGCCAGTGAGTACGCATGGGCATGGCGGTTTGATTGTCCGATTACAAAATTTTCAAAAGTATAGCGTGAATTTAAATTAAGGTGTCCTGCCGGTTGAGGGGTTTTGATATTCGTTTCAGCGGGCTTATTTGGTGTAAGCGGGGCATCCTGGGTATCGGCCACACTTAACTTTACTAACAGATTATTCAATCCCTTATTTTTCAAAGCTTCTTGGATTAGTCCAAGATAGTGTTTCTCAACCCAATCCTTAAAAAACTGATCAGGAGCCTCTAATTTGATGTTTTGGCTATCCGCGGTAGAAAATTTTAAGGGGGCCAGCCAGGTGGAAAATATAGTTTCTCCAAGCTTGGATTTTAAATCACCTAATACCTCATCCCAGTTTTTGGCAAGCTCAAGCATATTTAACCCGTTGATAAAACTAAACTCGTTGGTAAACTGACCGCATTGCAGGTCGATGAAATTAACAGATTATACACAACTTGCATAAATCTGTGGATAAAGATTGCTATCCAGACCGAGGCCAACATAGCTATTATAACAGAGACTAAAGACCTTGCAAGTAGAAAACTTAAATGTCAGTTATTATACAATAATATGTCAGAACGTCAATAAAAAACTTGACCGCGTGATGAATGTATGTTACAATTCACAAAATCAAGAAGGTCGTTTTAATAATTCATAACCCGCTTAGTTTTATTAACAGAAGCAACAAGGAGAAACTAAAATGAAGAAGAATCTTACAACGCCCTCGAATATTGTTGGCAAGAGAAGCCAGGGTTTTCGCAAGAAAATGTCCTCTAAATCCGGACGCAAGACATTAGCTCGTCGACGGAGCAAGGGAAGAAAAAAACTTTGTATTTAACGTTAGCAGGGCCCATTCTTAAATTAATAACTGTGTATCAGAAATATGTAAGGCCAGTTATGCCGGTAAGCTGCCGTTTTGAGCCAAGCTGTTCTGAGTATGCCAAACAGGCGATTATAAAATATGGGTTAATTAAAGGAGTATGTAAGGGGTTAGGAAGAATTCTGCGTTGCCATCCTTTTTCTGGCCAGTCAGGTTTTGATCCCTTAACATAAAATTTATGGAAAAACGTTTAGTATTAGCCATTGCTTTGTCTTTGCTGGTTTTGTTAAGTTGGTCAGCTATAAGTCCTAAACCGCAACTTGTTGATAATAAAGAGGTTATAAATGTTAAAGGGCAGATAGGAGCAAAGGAACAACAGCTTCTTACTAGTAGTCCTGAATCAGTCTCGCTTAAACCTGTATTGGAGCCTGCAAAAGAGATTGTGAAGTTTACCCAGGAGAACAGGGATATTTTTTTTGATCCATCCAGGGCTTCTATTGTAGATGTAGTTTTTAAAAATAAGCTTGAACACCGGTTATCGCTTAAATACGGTTTGCTTAGTGATAATAATATCCTGTTTAAGCAGGAAAATGTAAGTAATGAGCAAATTTCGTTTGTTTATCAAGATCAGAACAAGCGGATCACCAAAAAGTTCATTATTCCTAAAGATAGTTATCTCATAGACTTAGAGGTAAGGATTCAAAACTTATCCTCATCTCCCCTTTTGCTAAATCCACAGCTAGTCTTAGGCAGGTTGGATTTATCGGCCAAGAATATTCAGTCTCGCTATCAGGATATCCTCTTGAGCACCAAGGAAAAAACAATACATTCAGCAGCTGGCAAAGAGCTTTTAGTAAATGACCTTAAATTTGTTGGATTGCGGGATCAGTATTTTTGCGCTATTCTTGAACCAGTTGATTCGACTGGTAGCGCCTATGTCAAGAAAATTAACCATCAGGAGTCAGAGGTAGGAATATCAGGTAATAAGGTTACCTTAAAACCTGGTGAGCAGATTGGACATTTATATCGTATCTATTTGGGTCCTCAGGATTTAAAAACATTAGACAGTATTAAGCCGGAATGGTCGGCAATTATATATTTTGGAGTTTTTGATTTTATTGCTCAACTTCTTTTACAGCTACTTGGGTTTTTTTATAGCTTAGTGCACAATTGGGGTTGGGCTATAATTATATTAAGTCTGGCGGTTTATTTACTGCTTTTCCCTCTTTCTTTAAAACAAATGCGTTCGATGAAGGAGATGCAGCTGCTTCAGCCTAAAATCGATGCCTTACGTAAAGAGCTTAAGGATAATCCTCAAAGATTGAATAAGGAAATCATGGAATTATATAAAGAGCATAAGGTTAATCCACTGGGCGGATGTCTACCCTTATTATTGCAGATGCCGATTTTCTTTGCTTTATACCAGGCCTTAATTCGTTCTGTAGCCTTAAGAGGTGCGCATTTTCTTTGGATTAAAGATCTTTCTTCCCCGGATCAGCTTTTTACCTTTAAAAATTCAATACCGCTTTTAGGCAATCAGGTGAATATACTGCCGATCTTAATGGCCATAGGAATGTTTGTCCAACAAAAGATTTCCATGGTAAAGGCTACTGGTGAAGCAGCTCAGCAGCAGAAAATAATGTCAATCATTATGCCGATCATGTTTGGGGTTATTTTTTATCAGATGCCATCGGGTTTAGTTCTCTATTGGTTTGTTAATAGTATTCTGATGCTGAGTTATCAAGTGCGTTTGAATAAACAAAAATGAAAAAACTGAAATATTTAGAGACTGAGGGCAACACTGTTGAAGAAGCGATTGCTAAAGCTTTAGAAGAACTAAAGATTTCGCGTAAAAATGTCAAGATTCAGGTGCTATCTGAAGAGAAGAAGGGGCTTTTTGGAATGCCCGGAGCTAAGCCAGCTAAAGTCCGCGTAAGTGTAATTTTAGGCAAAGAAAATACTTGACATTTGTTTTAGTTTTGGGATAATTAATTTAGTTAGGAAGGTAGGTTTCCCGGGGAACAATCTGTAACTACAACAATATCAATGGGTAAGATAATCGCAATCTGTAATCAAAAGGGCGGGGTAGGTAAAACTACTACTTCCATTAATCTATCCGCATATCTAGCTATGGCGGGTAAGAAAGTTATGCTGATTGATTTAGATCCTCAGGCGAATGCGACTAGCGGGATAGGCATCAATAAACATGATATTAAAAAAAGCACATATCACATTCTTTTGGAAGAATCCGAAATTTCTGAGATTTTACAAAAAACCAGTATTGATAATTTAATCCTTGCTCCTTCTAATTTGGATTTAACCGGAGCAGAGGTGGAGTTGGTAGGGGCATTAGGCAGAGAGTATAGGCTAAAACGAGCCCTGCAAAAGGAAAAAGATAAATTTGATTTTTTGATTATTGATTCACCGCCTTCCCTAGGGTTACTTACGATAAATGGGTTATGTGCAGCTGATTCGGTAATAGTGCCGGTACAATGTGAATATTATGCCCTGGAGGGGCTGACGCAACTGCATAATACTATTAGGCTTGTGAAAGAAAATCTCAACCCGTCATTGGGGATTGAAGGTGTACTTTTGACTATGGCCGATTTTCGCACTAATCTCACTAAAGAAGTTATTCAGGAAGCGCGCAGCCACTTTAAAGAAAAAGTTTATAATACTGTTATTCCCAGAAATGTTCGTTTAACCGAGGCGCCAAGTTTTGGTAAGCCAATTGCTTTATATGATAAAGATTCTCTTGGTGCTCAAAAATATGAAGAACTTAGTAGGGAAATATTAGGTTTAGCGTTGAATTCAACAATCCCACAGGGACAAGGAGAGGCTTAATGGAGAGAAGGGCTTTAGGAAAAGGTTTAGGCGCGCTAATCCCGGAACAAGTTGTTGAAGGAGGAGTACATAGAGAAGAGATTGTTTATGTCCAGTCTGGACAAATTAAACCAAATCCATTTCAACCTCGTGAAGATTTTGATCAAGCAAGCATAGAAGAATTAGCCCAATCTATTAAAGAAAAAGGGGTTATTCAGCCGCTTTTAGTCAGGCGCAGAGGGGATAATTATGAATTAATTGCCGGTGAACGAAGGTTCCGCGCTACTAACATATTGGGACTCAAGGAGATACCTGTTATTGTCCGAGAAGTAAGCGATCAGGATTCTCTAGAATTGGCTTTAATTGAAAATATCCAGAGAGAGGGCTTGAATCCTATAGAAGAAGCACATGCTTATCAGCATCTGATGGATAAATTTAAAGTTACGCAGGAGAAGATAAGCGAAGTCTTGGGTAAGGCCAGAGTTACTATTACCAATACATTACGTTTACTTAAACTTCCCCATGAAATTCAGGAAGAGATGAAAAAGGGCAGGATCAGTTTTGCTCATGGACGAGCCCTTCTGGAAATAGAAGATACAAATCATCAACGCAAGCTTGTCCAGGATATTATCTCAAAAGGGCTTTCTGTTCGTGAATTGGAAAGCTTGATTAAAAGCAGCCGGCCTAAATTATTAAAAAGAAAAATCGGGCAAGGCCAGCGGGAACCCCTGGTTGCTATTCTGGAGGAACAACTACAACATGCCTTGGCAACCAAGGTAAGAATCAGCAAAAGAAAAAAGCGCGGGCATATTAATATCGAATTTTATTCTCAAGAAGATCTTGAGCGGATAGTCAATGTAATTAAGGGAGGAAATAAATAATGAGCCAGGCAGTTTTAATCCTTATTAAACCCGACGGGTTAAAGAAATCGCTCACCGGGAACATCCTTACGCGTTTATCTGAAACTAAACTGGAAATCGTCGCCGCGAAAATGGTGCGCGTATCCAAGGAGTTGGCAGAGGAGCATTATAAACACTTGAAAGATAAGCCGTTCTTCGGGGAGATTATCAAATATCTTCAAGGAGAATTGCATGACCGCAAGAAAGTTATGGCTTTGGTTTATTGGGGAAAAGATGCAATAAAAAAATGCCGTGAATTAGCCGGAGCCACTAACCCCGAAGAGGCCGAATCTACTTCTATCCGCGGCTCTTACGGCAGGATAACTACAACCGGAGTCTATGAAAATGTAATTCATGTTTCATCTAATGAGCCGGAGGCGGAAAGGGAAATCAAGCTGTGGTTTAATCCCGATGAAATTATCGTTGATCTTTATGCAACAAAAGATTTAGTGCTTAAGGAAATAACAAACAAGGCCTGGAGATAAAAATGATTAGCAGTATGACTGGTTTCGGCAGCCAAGAAGCAGAGGTTGATTCTGTCGGACGGATCTGCGTGGAATTGAGATGTACTAACCATAAGTTTATGGAGACTGTTTTCCATCTACCCGAGGGGATGCTTTCTTTGGAAGACAAGTTGAAAAAAGAAATTGAGACCAGAATTAGCAGGGGCAGGGTTTTCTGCTCCGTCAACATAAAAGGCAAAGAGGCGCAGGGAATATTTGTAAACCGTAAACTTTTGAAAAATTATTTGCAGGAACTCAACAGCCTGAAGAAAGAGTTTAAGATCAAAGACGGAATGTCTTTAGATTCTTTAATCCGCTTGCCCGGCATATTGTCGCTTAAAGAAAATAAGCCGGCAGGTATACATATTTGGGAGCATCTTAAACCTCTGCTTTTACAAGCACTTGCAGAGTTGCTCAAGACAAGACACAAGGAAGGCAGGGCTTTGGCCGGCCTGTTAAGAAAAAGAAGCGAGTTGCTCAAGAAAGATTTAGTTTTAATTAAAAGCAGGTTCGCTGCGGCAGTAAAATATAGGCTGCGCAAGATAAAGTCTGAGGAGGAGCGTTCAGCTTTTTTAAAAGGAGCGGATATCGCCGAAGAGATGGATCGTTTAAGTTTTCATATAAAGAATTTTCAACAGAAGATTGCTAAGGGCGGTTCTGTTGGCAAGGAGCTGGATTTTATTACTCAGGAGATGCAGCGGGAAGCCAATACCTTGGCGGCTAAGTCATTTGATCTGGTTATTTCGGGCAGGGCTGTGCAGATGAAAAGCCAGATTGAGAAGATCCGCGAACAAGTGCAGAATATCGAGTAGTGAAAGCCAAAAAAAGAAAGAATAAACCAGGAAAGATTTTTATTATCTCCGGGCCTTCAGGCTCAGGTAAGACCACCCTTCTGACCAGATTAATTCAAGATAAAAAAATAGCTAAATTGCTGGTAAAATCGTGCTCTGTTACTACCCGGCCTAAACGCTTTGGGGAGAGGCAGGGAAAGGATTATTTTTTTGTTTCTAAAGAGGAGTTCCGCCGCCTGTTAAAAGCAAAAAAAATTCTTGAATGGACAAGGTATTTGGGCTATTATTACGGAACACCTAAGGGGCCGGTAGAAAAGCTGCTTAAGGCAGGAAGACATCTCGGCTTATGTTTAGACCTTAAGGGAGCAAGGATTCTTAAAAAAATCTACCCCCAGGATACTGTAACAATTTTTGTTCTGCCTCCTTCGCTTGATGTGCTTAAGGCTAGGATCGAGGGGCGTTGCCGAGAGACCAATAAACAAGAAATAAGTCAGCGTTTACGTCTGGCGAAGAAAGAAATGTCGGCAGCCCGGCAATTTGATTACAATGTTTTGAATGGGGATCTGCAGGTTGCCCTTAAGGATTTAAAGAAGATATTTTTAAAAGAAAACAGCGCTTAACATATCAATCGGGGGTAAAAGATGGGATATCGTGGTCGGGAGAAACTTTTAGATAAAAGTTTGGGGTCTATTTATAAGTTGGTAATTTTGGCCTCTAAAAGGGCTTTGGAGATTGCTGAAGGCCAGCCGAGATTGGTTTCGGATGATGCTTCTGCCAAACCCTCTACAGTGGCTTTACATGAAATTGAACAGGGCAAAATAGAGGCCCGGGCAATAAAAGCAAAAGAATGACGGCAAAAACAGGGAAGAATATTATTTTAGGTGTAACTGCCAGTATCGCAATTTATAAAGCGTGTGAATTGATTCGCAGGCTTAAAGAATGTGGTTTTACGGTCAAGGTGGTTATGACCAAAGAAGCTGAGGAACTGATCCGGCCGGTTGTTTTTGCCAGCTTAAGCGGCAACAAGGTTTACCGGGCAGATATTTTTGATCAGCCGGATATCTGGGAGATTGAGCACGTTTCTTTGGCTAACGAAGCAGACTTGATTTTAATCGCCCCGGCGACAGCTAATATAATTGCTAAACTTGCTTGCGGTATTTGCGATGACCTGTTAACCTGCACAGTCTGCGCAAGCAAGGCCCCTGTTTTAATCGCCCCGGCGATGAACGAGCTTATGTATAAAAATAAAATCACCCAGGACAATATTGCGAAATTAAAAACCTGTGCTTATAAGATTATCGCACCGCGTAAAGGCGTGCTTGCCTGTGGCAAGGTGGGGATAGGTTGTTTAGCAGATACAGATAATATTGTTAAGGAAGTAAAAAAATATTTATAATTTTTGGCGACGTAGCCAAGTGGTAAGGCAGTTGTCTGCAAAACAACTATTCAGCGGTTCAATTCCGCTCGTCGCCTCCATTTGAATTTTAACGGGCAAGTGGTGGAATGGCATACACGACAGACTTAAAATCTGTTGGCCGCAAGGTCGTAAGGGTCCGACTCCCTTCTTGCCCAATTTCTAACAGATACTTAATCTCATAACTTATCCCCTTACGAGGATTTCGCTATGAGATTGAAAAGAATCTGAATTTTAGGGCTCATAGCTCAGTTGGTTAGAGCGTTGCGTTGACATCGCAAAGGTCAGTGGTTCAAGTCCACTTGGGCCCATTTAAATTTGAGCACTCATAAAAACTAGCGAAATCCTGCGAAGCCGAGGCGAAACAGGATCTGCATATTAAAATATTTACTATGGATCTAAACACTTTAAGACATTCTTGTTCTCACGTTATGGCCGAGGCGGTAAAAAAACTCTGGCCGGAGACAAAATTAGCAATAGGCCCGGCTATCGAAGACGGATTTTACTATGATTTTGATAAAAAAGATCCGTTTAGCAACGAAGATCTGCTTAAGATTGAACAAGAGATGCAGAAAATTATCAATAAAGATGAACCCTTCGTGCGTCAAGAATTAGGCAGAGATGAAGCAATAGGTTTATTTGAAAAATTAAATGAAGATTATAAGGTTGAGTTGATTAAAGATTTAGCGAACGAGACAGTGTCTATTTATAAGACCGGAAATGATTTTCTAGACCTTTGCCGCGGCCCGCATATTAATTCCACCGGCGAAATAAAATTTTTCAAATTATTATCAGTCGCCGGTGCTTATTGGCATGGGATTGAAACTAACCCTATGCTGCAGAGAATTTATGGAACCTGTTTTAATACTAAAGAAGAGCTGGGAGAATATTTAAATTCCTTAGAAGAAGCAAAACTGCGTGATCATAGGAAATTAGGTCCGCAACTGGGTTTATTTGATATTTACCACGAGCAGGCAGGGGCAGGTCTGGTATTTTATCATCCCAAGGGAGCTGTTTTACGCACCATTATCGAGGATTATGAAAAGAAGGAGCATTTAAAGCGCGGCTATCAAATGGTGATTACTCCTCATATTATGGATGTCGCGCTCTGGAAGACCAGCGGCCACTATGATTATTACAAAGAAAATATGTATTTTTCTTCCGATGAAGAAGGCCGGGAAGTTGTTTTAAAACCGATGAATTGTCCGGGGCACATTTTGATTTATAAATCAAAGAGTCGCTCTTATCGTGAACTTCCCATAAGACTCTTTGAATTAGGTACGGTTTATCGCCGGGAAAAAGCCGGGGTTTTGCACGGTTTGCTGCGTGTGCGCGGATTTACCCAGGATGATGCGCATGTATTTTGTTTGCCGGAGCAATTAAGAGAGGAAATTAAAAAGATAATTGACTTTGTTTTTGAGACTATGAAGGTTTTTGGTTTCGAGCATTGGGGGATTGAGCTGAGCACTCGTCCGGAGAAATCTATTGGTTCGGATGAAGATTGGCAAAAGGCAACTAGTGCTCTTGAGGATGCCCTGAAAGAAAAAGGTCTTCCCTATGAAATTAACCAGGGTGACGGCGCTTTTTACGGTCCCAAGATCGATATAAAATTAAAAGATGCGCTTAAGAGGACCTGGCAATGTGCAACTATCCAATGCGATTTTGCCCTGCCTAAAAGATTTGATCTGACTTATGTCGATGCCGAAGGCAAAGAGCAGCAGCCGATTATGCTGCATAGAGTTTTATTGGGAAGCTTGGAGAGATTTATCGGCGCTTTAATTGAGCATTATAAGGGAGAATTGCCCTTATGGTTAAGTCCCCTCCAGGTTTTGTTAATACCGATTAAAGATTCCGTTGCTCCTTATGCTCAAAAGGTAAAAGAGGAGTTGGAAAAAAACCAGATACGCGTGGATATAGACATGCGTAATGAAACTTTGGATAAGAGAGTTCGCAACGCGGAATTAAATAAGATTCCTTATTGTCTGATTTTAGGGGATCGGGAAGCAAAACAGGGGCAGGTGAGTGCGCGTAAAAAGGGCAGCGGGGATCAGGGTGCAATCGCACTAGATGAATTTATTCAGGGGCTCATTAATCAGATACAGCAGTATAAATAGAAAGAGAGGTGGTTGCTATAAAAAAGTTTATTCGCATAAACGAGAGGATCAGCTCGCCACAGGTTAGGGTTATTGGCCATGATGGCAGCCAATTAGGGGTCATGTCTGTACAAAGGGCTTTGGAGATTGCCAATCAACATGAGCTGGATTTAGTAGAGGTTGCCTCGGCGGCTACCCCGCCGGTTTGCCGGATTATCGAATTCAGCAAATTTAAATACGATATTGAAAAAAAAGAGCGCGAAGCCAAAAAACACCAGAAGCAGGGTCGGCTTAAAGAAATCCGCCTTAAACCGAACATAGATGAGCATGATTTTGAAACCAAAGTTAAACAGGCTGTAAGTTTTTTAAAGAAAAAAGATAAAGTTAAGGTGAATCTTTTCTTCCGCGGCAGGCAGATGGAGCATTTAGATTTAGGAAGGAAAGTTTTAGATAAATTTATCATTGATGCACAGAGCGAAGGTCAGGTAGAAAAAGCGCCGTCACTAGAAGGCAGAATTATGTCTTTTGTGATTGCGCCAAAATAAGCTATAATAATATAAGTATTGTGCTGGTGTGGTTTGCACAAGAGGAGAAAAAATGGGAAAGTTAAAGACGAAAAGAGGGGTAGCTAAGCGTTTTAAGCTTACTAAAAAAGGCAAAGTAAAATATTCGGCAGGTGGAAAAAGCCACTTAGCGTCATCTAAAAAAACCAGCAAAATCAGGAATTTAAGAAAACGCAAAACCCTGGCTGGTAAAAAAGAAGTAAGATTTATCAAATCGATGTTACCTTATGGTTAAGGTAATGTTCTAAAGGAGAAAAAAATGGCAAAGGCTAGTCACAGCGTAGCAACTCGTAAGAGGAAGAAGAAGGTTTTAAAGCAGGCTAAAGGGTTTTGGGGAGACCGCAGCAAACAATACCAGCAGGCAAAAAGGGTATTGATGCATGCGCTTGAATATGCCTATCGTGACCGCAGAAACAAGAAGCGTGAATTCCGTAAACTTTGGATTACCCGGATTAATGCGGCTTGCCGGCAGGAAGGGATTACTTATAGTGTTTTTATCAGCGGTTTGAAGAAATCCAAGATCAACCTGGACCGTAAGATTCTGGCGGATCTGGCGGTTAGGGATAATCCCGCTTTTAAAAAGATAGTTGAGATAATCAAGAAGTAGGGTTTTAAAGTAAGGGGCTCTTTATGTATGTAATTATCGCAGGCTGCGGAAGAGTAGGGGCGGAGCTGGCCAAGCTTTTATCGGGAGAAGGCCACGATGTAGTGATTATTGATAAATCGCGGGAATCTTTTTCTCGTCTTGGAGATACTTTCAATGGTTTGACCATGGTAGGCAATGGTTTTGACCTGGCGCTTCTTAAACAGGTGGGTATTGAGAAAGCGGATGCTTTCTGCTCGGTAACCAACGGGGATAATACCAACTTAATCAGTGCCCAGGTTGCCAAGAAAATATTCCGCGTGCCCAAAGTATTTGCCCGCGTATATGATCCGCAGCGGGCGCATATTTACGCAGCCCTTGGCCTTGATATTATCAGCGGGACAATGCTTTTTTCCTCGATGTTAAGGGATAAGATAATCGAAAGCAGGTTTTCTAGCTATCTGATTGAATCGAAGGATCTGGGGATTATTGAGATCGAGGTAAAAGATAACCTGGTTGGTAAAACCATTCAGGATATAAATATCTCCGGGGAATTTATAGTTACGGCTATTAGAAGGATGCAGGGGGTTATTATTCCTGATCTAAAAACTGTTTTAAAGAACAAAGATACCTTAATGGGCGTAGTGAAGGTTTCCAGCCTTAAAGAGGTTCGGGAAAAGTTCCATTTAGGAGAAAAATAAGTATGTATATCTTAATTATCGGCGCCGGTAAGGTCGGGTATTTTTTAGCCAAAAGGCTTTGTCAGGGCAAACATACCGTAAGTATAGTCGACAAAGACCGCCTGATTTGTGATGAGATTGCCAAGGAGCTAGAAGCTCTGGTGGTTAATGGGGATGGTTGTGATCCCAAGATACTGGAAGAGGCCGGGATCGAGCGCGCGGATGTATTGGCGGCGGTTACTGGGGACGATGAAGATAACCTGATTGTTTGTCAGCTAGCAAAAGAAAAATTCAATCTTCAGCGTACGGTCGGCCGCGTGAATAACCCGGATAACGAGCATACCTTTAATGAATTGGGAATCGATGTCCCGGTAGATTCCACAAAGATTATTGCTAAAGTTATTGAAGAGGAGGTATCCTTTTCAGACTTTGTGAACTTAATGAGTTTTAAGCGCGGCAAGCTTGCTATAGTGCGCGTAGACCTGCCCAGCGATTCACCGGTAATTAATAAAGAAGTCAAAGACATCACCTTGCCGCAGGATGCGGTATTGGTTTCTATTGTCCGCGGAGAAGAGGTAATCTTGCCCAAGGGCAACACAATGCTTAAGCCCGGGGATGATGTAATCGCGCTTACTTTAATCGGTAATGAACCTCAACTATTAAATCTTTTAGCCGGAAAGTATTAGATGAGATTTAAGTCCTCTCTAAATATTGTCTTCGGTATTGCTACCGAACTTCTATACGTTTTTTCTATCATGCTGGCAGTTTTATTAATCTGCCTGGTTATATATTTTAAATTATGATCCTTAAGCCTCGCCTGGAAGATCTAAAGATTATTGGTTTTTATCTCGGGAAGGTGATCCTGGGGTTGGCCTTTACTATGGCCATCCCGATTTTAACGGGATTGCTATTCCGAGAATTTAACCCCGCGTTGGATTTCCTGCTTGGTATTGAAATATCCGTTTTATTAGGTCTAATCCTGCTTAAAGTCTGCCATACTGAAAAAGATTTAAACTGGATGCAGGGGATGATTGTGGTCAGCCTATCCTGGGTTGTGGCAATGTTGTTGGGGGCTATTCCCCTGTATTTAAGCGGGCATTGGAAGTCTTTTCTCGACGCATGTTTTGATGCTATGTCCGGATTTGCTACCACCGGCTTGACTTTAGTGCAAGACCTGGATCATTTATCCTATACACATAATCTTTGGCGGCATCTGATTATGTTCCTCGGAGGCCAGGGAATTATAGTTATTGTGCTTTCATTTTTCGTGCGTGGGTTTTCTGGGGCATTCAAAATGTATGTCGGGGAAGCGCGGGATGAAAAAATTCTTCCGAATGTAGTGCATACCTCCAGATTTATCTGGTCAGTAAGTTTTGTGTATATGGCTTTAGGCACTCTTGCTTTGGGTATAACCGGGATTTTTAACGGCATGAAGCCGCTTAATTCTTTTTTTCACGGTGCCTGCATATTCATGGCGGCATTTGATACCGGGGGGTTCAGCCCGCAATCGCAAAGCATCCTTTATTATCATAGTCTAATATATGAAGTTATCACTATTATTATTATGGTTCTGGGGGCCCTTAATTTTAAATTGCATTATCATTTATGGATGGGCAACCGCAAGGAGATATTCAGGAATATTGAAACCAATACGCTTTTTGGTACAATTATCGCAACCTTTTGTATCGTTGCTGTTGGTTTGGTCCAGATCCAAAGTTATCCTTCGGCAGTATTGCTTTTTAGAAAAGGATTTTATCAGCTTATTTCCGGGCACACCGGTACAGGTTTTCAGACTGTTTATCCCCAGCAATTTCTTGCGGATTGGAATAATTTGGCATTAGTGGGCTTAATGATAGCCATGGCTTTAGGTGGGGCAGTATGTTCTACTACCGGGGCGATTAAAATGTTGCGTATCGGGATTATTTTTAAAGCTTTTAAAGAAGATCTGAAAAAAATCATTATGCCTGAGAGGGCTTTGGTCGTTGAAAAATTCCATCATATCAAAGATGTATTTGTAGAGGACAAGTTGGCAAGAAGCGCCTTAATTATTACCTTGGCCTATATAATCTTATATTTATTGGGCGCATTGGTGGGAATGTTTTACGGCCACCCTTTTTTAAATGCGCTTTTTGAGTCCACTTCCGCGGCAGCTAACGTCGGCTTATCCTGCGGGATTACTAATATCGCTATGCCTGCGGGGCTTAAAGTTACTTATATGATACAGATGTGGGCCGGACGCTTGGAATTTATGTCAGTATTTACGATTCTTGGTTTTTTGATCGCTGTAATTAAAGGAAAATGAAGATTAATTATAAAATATGTCCGATAATCTTATTCCTTATCCTAATTGGCTATCTAGGATCCCCGGTTTTTTCCCAAGGCATAAGCAGCTCTGAATTGATTAAAGGCGCCAAGGAATATGACACTAAGACAGTAACTTTCACCGGTGAGGCGATTGGGGATGTAATGATACGGGGTGAATTTGCCTGGGTCAATATTAATGACGGGGAAAATTCCTTAGGGGTATGGATGAGCGCTTCTCTGGCAAGAGAAATAAAATTTACCGGTAGCTATGAAACTCAGGGGGACAGATTGGAAGTAACAGGGAGGTTTAATCGCGCCTGCCTTGAACATGGTGGAGATCTGGATATTCACGTTCAGAAGTTGCGCAAGATCAGTCCGGGCATGAGAATTAACCGAATTTTACACCCCGGTAAAAAGAATTTAAGCCTTATTTTATTTGGAGCTCTGTTTTTAATATGGATATTAACCTTATTCAGACACAAGTAGAAAACGATTTAAATACGGTTTCTTCTGCTTCCGAATTGGAATCAGTGCGGGTTAAATATTTGGGCAGAAAAGGGGTGCTTGCGGAATTGACTGGTTTGATCGGGACTTTACCGGCAGAAGAAAGAGGTCTATTTGGGAAACAAGTAAATTCTTTAAAGAATAAACTACTTGAGTTTTTTCAAGAAAAAGAAAAGACCCTGAAAACCCAAGGTGGTACTGTAGATAAAAATAGACAGGATATCGGTTTGCCCGGGATCGCCCAGGAATTAGGGAGCAGCCATCCGATCATCCAGGTGATTGACGAGATATGCGGAATATTTAACCGTATGGGTTTTTCAATTGTCGAAGGGCCTGAAATCGAGACAGAGTATAATAATTTTACAGGTTTAAATATTCCCCTGGATCATCCTTCGCGTGATGCATTCGACACATTTTATTTAAAGAATTACCCCAAACTTTTATTGCGCAGCCATACCTCTCCGGTGCAGGTACGCGCGATGAAGGCATATAAGCCGCCATTGGCGATAGTTGTTCCGGGCCGGGTATATCGGCCGGATGCCGTGGATGCCAGCCACCTTTTTATGTTTCATCAGATCGAAGGTGTTTTAGTGGACGAAAACATCAGTTTCGCGGATTTAAAAGGTATCTTAGGGCTTTTCATAAAAAGTGTTTTTGGGGAGGATATCAAAATGCGTTTCCGGCCCCACTTCTTCCCATTTACTGAACCTTCGGCAGAAGTAGATATCTCTTGTATCATTTGTAAGGGCAAAGGCTGTTCTGTCTGCGGCAGGAAAGGCTGGCTTGAGATTTTAGGTTCTGGCATGGTCCATCCCAATGTTTTTAAACAAGTTGGTTATAAGCCCGGGAAATACACGGGTTTTGCCTTTGGTATGGGGGTGGAGAGGATTGCCATGTTAAAATACGGGATTAATGACATTCGCTTGTTTTTTGAGAATGACCTGAGATTTTTGAAACAGTTTTAAATTTTAGACGGAGGTTTATAGTAAGGTGAAGGTAACTTACAGCTGGTTAAAAGATTTTATAGATATAAAAATATCCCCTAGGGAATTAGCAGATAAATTAACCATAGCGGGGTTAGAGGTAGTTTCTCTGGAGGAGTTGGAAAAGTCTGTTAGTCCGTCAGGCAGGGACTTTGTCTTTGAGATCGAAATTACTTCCAACCGGCCTGATTGGTTAAGTATCTTGGGAGTGGCCAGAGAGATAAGTGCAATTACCGGTTCCAAGCTCAAATCAGCCAAGACTCCGAAGGTGAAATTTAAAGGCCTTAAGCCTATAGAGATTTTGGTGGCTGAGAGCACGGATTGCCCTTTCTATAGCGCAATGATAATTCGTGGTGTTAAGGTTGCTCCTTCGCCTGAGTGGCTCAAGAAAAGGCTGGAAGCGCTGGGCTGCCGCAGTGTAAATAATATTGTGGATATTACTAACTATGTTTTATTTGAGTCTGGCCAGCCATTGCATGCCTTTGATTTGGATAAATTAAGCCAGCAGGCTATTTATGTGCGCCGGGGCAGGCCAAATGAAAGTATAACTATTATTGATGGACAGCAAAAAATATTGGATAATGAGATTTTAGTTATTGCGGATAAAAATAGGGCTGTGGCTATAGCCGGGGTTATGGGAGGGAAAAATACAGAGGTAACTGAGGCCACCTGTAATATCCTGCTTGAATCTGCGGTATTTAATCCTATCGTTGTGCGCCGGGGCAGGCAGAAATTAGGTCTGCAGTCTGAATCAGCATATAGATTTGAAAGAGGAGTGGATTTGGAAAATGCCCAGAACGCCACTTTCTCCGCGTTGAAATTAATTAGCGCTTTAGCTTTTGGAAAACCCGATGCCTATAAACACCTTGGGTCAATCAGGCCAATCAAATCAGTAATCAACCTGGAGATGGATTATCTATCCAGGGTGTTGGGGGTAAGTCTATCGGTTTTGAAAGTTAAACAAATTTTATCCGGATTAGGTTTTACCGTAAAGGTCCGGGGTAAGAATGTTTTAACGGTTAAGATTCCCAGTTTTCGCCAGGATGTAAAAACTCAGATAGATTTAGTGGAAGAGGTCGCCCGTATTTATGGATATGAGAAAATTCCACTTTCTCTGCCTGCAGTAAAACCGCACAAGATTATTCCCACTAGCCGGGAAGTTGTCTCAGACATAAAGATTATCCTGCAGGGGCTAGGTTTGCAGGAGGCGATTACCTATAGTTTGGTTGACCGTCTCCTCTTGGCAAAATCCGGGATCAAGAAAGATATCCCGCCGGTTGAAATTCTAAACCCTTTGAGCAAAGAACAGGAGGTTTTGCGTTTCTCACTTTTGCCCAGCCTTATCCGTACTCTGGCATATAATTTGAATCAGCAGCAGGAATATGTAAATATTTTTGAAGTAGCGAATGTATTTTCTGCTAAACCTGGTTCTGCACAACATTCGACTATGACTAATGAGTCGGTGCGCCCCTCTGTACAAGAAGAATTATCTTTGGGGATAGCTTTATGCGGGGCCCGGCCATTTTTTATTAAACAGGGTTTAGTTAGAGATGAGGTTACTATTTTACACCTAAAGGGTATTCTGGAAAGCTTACTTAATAAACTTGGGGTTAAGAATTATGATTTTTCTCCTCGAGGGGGAAATCAGGCAAGTATCATTATTGACCAGCAGGAAATAGGTTTTATAGTGAGTCCAAGTGAGCAAATATTAAACTCCTTTGATATTAAGAATAAGCAAGTTGTTCTGGGTGAAATAAACCTGGTGAAATTACTTTCCCAGATAAACCTGACAAAAAAATTTACGGCTATTCCTAAATATCCGGCAATTACCAGGGATATAAGTTTTGTGGTCAGGGAAGATGTTTCTATAAGAGAATTGCTTATGGCGATAGAGGCCAAAGGCGCCCCGTTATTATTCTCGGCAAAAGTTGTGGATTATTATCAGGGTAAACAGATTCCTTCAGGGTTTAGGGGCCTAACTGTATCTTGTACCTATAGGGCTCCGGAGCGCACATTGACCGAAGAAGAGATAGCCCCTCTGCATAATGCCATCTGCGCTTTGTTGGAAGAACGTTTTGGTATAAAATTACGTTAGGGAAATCAGCAAAAGCGCATCCGGGATTGATTTTAACCATAGATATGTGCTATACTTCTTTTAGAATCAACAGTTCTTTTAGATATCCCTGCGGTGCGCGTTGGAAATTTGATAATTATTGAACCAACACTTTTTTCAAGGGAGCCAATACTTCTTTTAAGCATACGTGCTTAAAGAGAGGCTCCCACCTGAAAGCAAACGGTTCAAACTATCTATCCAACGGCACTTCTGCGGGGATTTTTTATTGAGTGGATAACTTATGGAGCGATAATATAAGTTATAGCGTTAAGCGTCCGCGAAATAATCCCGCTTCTTGCGGAATATTGCGAAGCAGCGGGGTAAATAACCTATGGATCTATTCTCCCCCCAAAAATTAAACACCCAGGATAAAAATCTGCCTTTAGCCGTACGTATGCGGCCAGCCAACCTCAATGAATTGACTGGCCAGGAGCATATATTGGGCAAAGGGAAATTATTACGCCGCGCTATTGAAGCTGACCGGTTAAGTTCGCTTATTCTTTTTGGCCCTCCTGGATGCGGGAAAACCTCTCTTGCCTGGTGTATTGCAAATATTACCCAGGCAAATTATGTGGCGATAAACGCTACCACTTCAAATGTTGAAGAATTACGGAAAATAATCGCTGCCTCTAAATTACGATCAACAGGCCAAAAACAAAAAACTATCCTGTTTATCGACGAAATCCACCGTTTCAATAAAGCTCAGCAGGATGTACTTCTGCCGGATGTTGAAGAAGGAGCTATAGTTTTAATCGGGGCGACAGTGCATAATCCTTATTTTTCGCTCACCTCGGCGCTGCTTTCCCGTTCGATTGTTTGTGAACTGAAAGCGCTTCAAATAACGGATTTATTAAGTATAATAAATAATGCTTTAAAGGATAAAGACAGGGGTTTGGGAAGTTTTAAAATCAAGGCTGATAAAAAGGCGCTTAATTTTTTAGCTAAGAGTTGCGAAGGTGACGCCCGCAGGGCTCTGGCAGCTTTAGAATTAGGGGTCTTGACTACCGCAGCAGGTAAAGATGGCCAGATTAATTTCAGTCTGGAGATTGCCCAGGAGTCTATACAGAAGAAGGCAGTTGTTTACGACCGCGATGAAGATGGGCATTATGATACTGCTTCGGCGTTTATTAAGTCTATGCGCGGAACTGACCCGGATGCGGCGATTTATTGGATGGCTAAAATGCTTTACGCCGGAGAAGATCCGCGTTTTATCGCCCGCAGGGTTTGTATCCTGGCCGCCGAAGATGTGGGAAATGCTGATCCTCTATCGTTAGTTTTGGCCAATGCAGCTTTACAGATTTCTGAGTTTGTGGGTATGCCAGAAGCCAGAATCCCTTTGGCTCAGGCAGTAATATATGTTTCCTGTGCCCCTAAATCCAACGCAAGCTATCTAGCGATTGAAAAGGCCAGCCAGGATATTAAAGAAAATAAAGTTCAAGAGGTTCCGGACCATTTAAAGGATGCTAGTTACAGCGGCGCAGAAAAATTAGGACATGGTCTAGGGTATAAATACGCACATGACTATCCGGATCATTTTGTGAAACAAAAATATACACGTAAAAAGGTGCGTTACTATGAGCCTACGGATATAGGTCATGAGGCTAAAATTAAAGAGCGTCTGGAGAAAATACGCGGCAAAGGGTAAATTATTATGATAGCGGCAATGTTAATATTAGCGGTTTTAGGTGTGGGAATGGTTATTTATGCTACTGTCGGGATGTTTAGCGCTCCCGATAAGGAACATGCCAGGAAAAACGAAAAAGGACCTACGCCTTCGGATGAACCTGCTAAGGAACAAAAAATACAGCGGTTGCAAAAACAAGTCTCTGAATTGGAAAATGAGTTAAGCCAGACCAAAGCCGCATATGAAAATGAAAAAAACGAATTTACAGCAGTAGCAGAAAAAGAGGCTAAGTTCTCTGAAGAATTAAAACGCCGGGATGAGTGGGTGGCCAGGGCCGAGGCAGAGCTGTCCAAGATAAAACCGGAAAATCTGGATTTAAAGAATAAATTTATCGCTAAAGAAAACGAATTACAGGAAGAGTTTGCTAAGAATGTAAATTTATCACGGGAGATCCGGGAAATTAAGACTTCCCTGGAAACAAAAGAAACAGAGGCTAAGCTTAAAGAGGAGCAGGTGCAGATACAAAAACACCAGATTGAAAAACAACTTAAGAACATCGATGAATATTTAGCCGTTATTGCCGAATTTAAGCGCAAAGAAAAGATAAACGAGTGGGTTCCCAAATCAGAATTCAATAAATTAAATGAAGAATATACTCAGCTGGAAAAAGATTTAGAGTCTGCTCAGGAAAGGTTAAAGAATTTTGCCGAAGAGATTGCTCATTTGCGTCAGGGAGAAAAAGCAAAAGAATCATCCTTGCCGGAGGCCAAAAAGAAAGACCCTGAGGTTAGGCTGGAAGAAAAAGTGGCAGCGGAAGAGCAGGTAAAAGATGAGGTATTGCCGGAAGGAATACCAACTGGCATGGATGAGAAGATAAAAGAAGCTTCTTTTGAAGACGATTATAAGCCACAAGAGCCGATGAAAGAGCAGATTTCGGCAGAGGCGGAACAAGTAAAAGAAGAAATTCCGGCAACAGCAGATTCTACAGGTGAGCAGGCTCTAAGAGCAGAAGAGCCTAGTCCGGAATCGCAGGTAGTCCCGAGGATAAGCCTGGATAAAGTAAGAAATATCGGGATTATGGCGCATATTGATGCCGGTAAAACTACCACTACTGAAAGAATACTCTTTTATACCGGACGTTCGTATAAAATCGGTGAAGTCCACGATGGAGCGGCAACTATGGATTGGATGAAGCAGGAGCAGGAGCGGGGTATCACTATTACATCCGCGGCTACTACTTGTTTTTGGAAAGATCACCGGATTAATATTATTGATACCCCGGGGCATGTTGATTTTACGGTTGAGGTAGAGCGTTCCTTGAGGGTCTTGGATGGGGCTGTCGCGGTATTTTGCGCGGTGGGCGGAGTAGAACCACAGTCAGAGACAGTGTGGAGACAGTCGGATAAATACCATGTGCCGAAGATTGCTTTTATAAATAAAATGGATCGTACCGGAGCAGACTTTTTTAGCGTGTTAAACGGAATTGAGAAAGATCTAGGAGCTAATGCCGTTCCCTTGGAAATTCCTATAGGATCTGAAGATAAATTCCGCGGAGTGATTGATTTGATCGAGATGAAAGCTTATATATACGATGACGCATCTTTAGGTAAAGAGTTTACGGTTAATGAAATACCGCAAGATTATAAAGAACAAGCGGTAAAATACCGGCACATTATGGTCGAGCGTGCAGTTGGTTTGGACGACGCGCTTATGAAAAAGTTCTTGGAATCAGAAGAGTCGATTACCATAGAGGAGTTGTATCAGGCTATCCGCCAGGGGACTATTGCTAATAAAATGGTTCCGGTTACCTGTGGGGCATCTTTTAAAAATAAAGGGGTGCAGAAATTATTAGATACCATTGTTGCTTTTTTACCTTCACCACTGGATTTACCTGCGATTGAAGGAAGCGATATAAACGACTCGGAGAAGAAATTATTGCGCAAGGCGGATATTAAAGAACCGTTTTGTGGACTGGCTTTTAAGGTGCAGGCTGACCAGCATATGGGCAAGCTTGTTTATGTGCGGGTGTATTCCGGAATTTTATCCACTGGTACGTATGTCCTGAATACATTGAAAAACAAGAAAGAAAGAATCGGCCGTATTGTGCAGATGCACGCTAATCAGCGCGAAAATATTGATTATGCCTTTGCCGGAGATATTATAGCGATTCCCGGCTTGTCTAGTACGATAACCGGGGATACGCTTTGTGATGTTGATCATCCTCTAATTTTAGAGGCGATAAAATTTCCTACGCCGGTGATTTCTTTAAGTATTGTCCCGAAGAGCAGGGATGACCAGGATAAGCTAGGGAAGGGATTGGCGAAACTCACGGAAGAGGATCCTACATTCAAAGTGGAGACTGATGAGGAAA
Organism: Candidatus Omnitrophota bacterium; assembly: GCA_028712505.1. Lineage (GTDB taxonomy): Bacteria > Omnitrophota > Gorgyraeia > Gygaellales > Profunditerraquicolaceae > UBA6249. The sequence goes on along the minus strand of JAQTQC010000001.1, from coordinate 32,575 downwards.
CCAAAGAAGTCATCCTTACCGGTATGGGTGAGTTGCATCTAGAGATTATCGTTGATAGGCTAAAGGAGGAATTTGGGGTTGTGGCAATCGTAGGGCAGCCTAAGGTTGCTTATCGGGAGACTATTCTCAAGCCAGCCAGTGCAGAAAATAAATACATTAAACAATCCGGCGGTCGTGGTCAATATGGTCACGTAGTCTTAGAGCTGGTCCCTAATAAAGCAGGGGAAGGGTTTGAGTTTATCGACAAGATTAAGGGAGGAGCAATTCCTCGTTCATTTATCCCGGCGGTGGAAAAAGGGGTAATTGAGGCGATGCAAAAAGGGGCATATGGTGGATATCCAGTCGTAGATGTGAAAGTGTCATTAGTTGATGGTTCATACCACGAAGTTGATTCGTCGGAAATTGCTTTTAAAATGGCAGCCATATTCGGGTTTAAAGAGGCGTTTATGAAGGGTAACCCGGTGTTTCTTGAACCAAGCATGAAGCTGGAGGTTTCGACCCCCGAAGAATATGTTAACGGTTGCGTGGGATTTATTTGTTCGCACCGCGGCAAGATTTTAAATATTGATGCCAAGGCAAACCAGAAAATTATTTCCGCAGAAGCCCCTCTATCGGAGATGTTCGGTTATGCTACCAATTTTCGCTCTCTCTCCAGCGGCAGGGCTAATGCCAGCATGGAGTTTGATAAATATACGCAAGTTCCAAATGAAATCGCTCAAAAGATTATTTTGGAAAAGCAAAAACAGAAAGAAGAAGGAGAAAAGGCATGAAAAAACTACTAGTTGTTTTATTAACCCTGTGTTTGATTAACTGCTATGGAGGAAGCTTTGCTATGGATGAGAAATTAGTAATTTTAGAAACCAATCAAGGGGATATTGAGATAAAGTTAAAAACCGATGTTGCTCCCAAGACTTGCGAGAATTTTGTAAAGTTAATTGAAAAAGGTTATTACAACGGTTTAATATTTCATCGTGTAATCAAGGGTTTCATGATTCAAGGCGGTGATCCTACAGGAACCGGGATGGGCGGAGAGTCAATTTGGGGAAAACCATTTGAAGATGAAGTTACCCCGCAAGCCAAATTTGACGGCCCCGGGATCTTAGCGATGGCTAATGCCGGACCAAATACCAACGGTAGCCAGTTTTTTATTACCTGCGCGAAAACACCTTGGTTGAATATGCGTCATACTATATTTGGTGAAGTGGTTTCCGGCTTGGAAGTGGTTCAGAAGATTGAAAACACTCCGGTTAATGCCGAAGACCGTCCGGTTAGTGAGCAAAAAATAATCCGGGCTTATGTAAAATAAAACCATCCAGGATATAAATATCTCCGTAAACAAAAAGGGCCCCGATTCTTGGGGTCCTTTTTGGAGGGGATAATCCTCTGCAGCTTTCGCTATCGACTCCTCCATTTCAGTTAACAAAAAAGAGTAACCCAAGCATGCCATATGCACAATAAAAATCAAGGGCATTTTAAGGTTTTTTAGAAAGCGCTTTCCCGAGATTTCATATTTAGCCTTGTATTTGTTTACCTATATAGCATACTTATTATATTACGGTTGATTAAGCAAGAGAAGCGTCAAAAAATCAGATGATGAAAAACAAATTTCCCAGGATAATTTATTTTTTAATTTGTTTCCTGCTTGTCTTTGAGCAATCTGGATTTGCCCAGTCAACCGGTCAATTGGATGTCTCCGGTTATTTCTCCGCTTTAGGTAATTCTCTGTCTACGGATAAATTCAGGCCTGTACATTTACGCTATCTTTCCTATGATAAGCTGGACAATAGTTTTAAGCTCTTGTTAGACAAAGGAGATTCCCGGCAATTACCAGAGACAGTTCTCAAGGATTCGGCCAGGGAGCTCTTGAGCTATTTTTTTACCGGCATTACCCTGCCCAATGATAGTTTTTGGGTTAACCTTAGACCTGATTCAGCGGATAATATTATTGATGACTACTTGGTGCAGACTGAAGCAGGCAGGATTCTGCTAGAAGCCGATGTCCAGCTTAAAAAGGACACCGCAGCCTACACTTCTCCCCAGACTCCGGAAGGCAAACAATACTGGGATAAACTTTATAGGAAAGCTGAAGAACTTTTAGGTGCCGATAACATTACTATTCCTACTTTGGTCAGGCCCTGGATAGTTCCGGATGAGATTATTATCGGAGAAGCGGAAAACAACGCTTATATTTACAAGGCTACTCTCAAGGTTTTGCTCGAGGATGATTATCTTAAGAATTCAGCTAACTATAATTTCCAGGACCCCAGGCTGAAAACTTTAAACGAATATTCAAGCCGGTTGATCAAAGATGAGATTATCCCCAAACTTACTAAGGAGGTAAACACCTCCAAGAGATATGCTTCATTGCGGCAAGTTTATTATTCATTAATCCTTGCCCAGTGGTTTAAGGCCAGATTCTCCGGCAAGGGGGGCATTTGCAGTTTGCGTATAGACAAGAGAGACTTAACCGGTTTAATCTCAACTGGCAGCTGGTCCAAACAGCAATACTTTCAGCAATACCAAAGTTCTTTTAAAGATGGTGAGTATAAATTTAAAGAATCAGTTCAAACTCTTTATGGGCGGTCCGTGAGAAGATATTTTAGTGGAGGAATACAGCTTGTTCCCGAGCAATCCTTTCCTCAGCGGCCCACAGGTCCAGATCCAGCGATTAGCGATCCCTACAGCGTAATAAATGCAAAAAGATCTCTTCAGGGAGACATTGCTTCTAAAAAAGATTATCTTGTCGGCATGTCTAGCTCGTCCGCAGGAGAAGTGAATATTACAAAAGAACCTGCTATATCTTTTCTCGGCTCCTCCTCAGCAAGCAATATATACGAAGTGGTTATGGAATATATCGGTATGGCTCCGGATAAAAAAATAACATTTGCTGATTTTATGAATATAGCCCAGGGGCATCCAAAATACGGATATTATGCTTCTCGGGCGAAAATCGAGAAAGATGTTGATGATGGATTCCTGACATTTGCCGAAGGCAAAGAAGGAGAGTTGCTGGCCCAGGCGATTTCAAACCATTTAATGCAAAAATGGCTGATGCTTGGGCAGCCTTCTGTATTTACGATTGTAGAAATGGGTGCTGGTAACGGGACATTAGCCTTCAATATTCTGAATCAATTAAAAGAACAGGATAAAAAATTTCCTGCAACCGAACCTACTCTTTATAAAGCCTTGAGGTATGTTATCGTAGAGATTAGCCAGGCTAACTTAAAGATTACTCAGGAAAAGAAGCTTGGAGAATTTCAGGGAAAAGTTTCTTGGGTTGGTTCTGATGCCCGTAATCTAGCTTCTTTGCGGCAGGAATACGGTTTGATCACCGGGGCGTTTCTTTCTAATGAGCTACCCGATGACTTTGGAATCCATCGGGTAAGGTTTGATGCAGTTGGCCAGCCGCAAGAGCTATATGTGGCAGTGGATAATAACGGTATGCTACATGATGTCCCGGGCCCTCTATCCGATCCGCGCATCAATACTTACCTTGATTATCTTAAGAAAAACGGCATTGAGCTGAAAGCAGGCAAGGAGATAGCGGTAAATCTCGAGTCTCTTGATTGGCAGGACGAGATGGAGCGTAGCCTTGAGCGCGGCGAGATTATCACTATCGACTATGCCTTTGGGGATTTAAGTCAACAGCATCATCGGCTGGAGGCCGAGCGTGATTTTGCCAAGGAAGGCGATGCTGTTTGGTCAGGCAAATACAGCGGCATGGGCGTAGAGGAGATTTATCAGAAGGTCCGGGATTCAGAACCGGTTAATATCACCTCTTTGGTTGATTTTGGTTATTTGTCCGGACAGTATGTATCGCGGTATAATTATTCCGGGATATTCGATCAGGCTGATTTTATAGAAAAAGGTGGATTTGTCGAGGGAGGTTCTGCGAAGAAAACTTCCCGGGTGGTTATCCACTTAAGCGATGGACAATGGATGAAGATGTCGCCGTTTAAGGTGCTCATCCAATTAAGAACAACTCCTCTTGCTCAGGATAAACCCGTTAGTTCTCCCGCTGAAGAATTCGCAAGACAGGAAATCAGTGGACCGTTTATTAACTTCATGCGTTGGTTTGACGGAATATTGCAAGAATCCGGCAATATTCTTGGGCGCGAGGAAATGGAAGATATAGCCAGTCAACTCGGGATCAGTCCGTCGATATTCGTAGATTTATACAATAACGCTATGCTCCAGGCACAGTTAGCACATAAATTCGCGGGCGCCCTCAAAGATGACGGCAAGGAGAATATATTCTTATTCCGGGATTCCTTTGCGCTTTACGCTGCAGAAAAATTAAAAAACAAACCTGCACAGGGGCTATTTTTATCAAAGGCGACTTTTAGATTCTTCTTCGGCTCAATAGCAGGAGATGGAGTCATCCATTTTATGTTTCAGTCTATAAAGAAAGAAATGGGGTACGATAGGGATGAAGCGGTGGCCGCGGAGGATTTTCCGGAATTCAAATTGCGTTTTTTTAATCTTCTTTCCGGTCTTATGAATCAAGAAAACCCCGGCAATGAAAAAGCCTACGGACAATTTGATGGTTATGGCAATAATCTGCGCCAGGCTGCAGAAAAGGCGCTGTTGTATTTGTCCTCGGTGGGCCTGGATATGGAGAGCATTAAGCGTAAAGGTGTCAGGTTTATAGACACTACCTTGACCGGTTCAATAGTACTTTTCCTGGAGGGTGTAATATACGATCAACTGCGTAAACAGGGATTATCCGAAGCGGATGCCTTGAAAAAAACAGATAGCTTTATGTTTTATAGCAGACTTTCGGAGGCCTTGCGTTTTTCCGGCCTGGAGCAGCAGGGGCGGGCTGTTGAAAATACATTTTACCCGATCGAGTTTGACAGAAAGGCTGGCTTGGATAGCAATAACCAACCGATTGTTATTGAAAAATCAGAACAAAAAAACAAATTTCTGCTGCAAGTTTTTATTTTAAGAAATGAACTTATAAAATTGAACGCAGAAGAAGCTGTCAATCCTTCAGGTCAGGATGATCCTGGTGGTACCCCTGTTGGAGGGATTGATCTGCGTTCTCTGCCCCTTGTTGCCCGGTTGGGGTTAAATAGGCAGCTAGGCAGCTTAGCAGTTCCAGCTCAGTTGGTCGGTATTAATCTTGATGCATCCTGGGCCCAAATTGATAATATGCTTAAGGCGGGAATCATCCCTTCCAGTGAACGGGTTAAAGAATACCTTTGGGCTTGTAGTGAACACAAGAATATCAGCCTGGAGATGGGAAAGGTTTTAGATTGTATTGCAGATATGCTGAGGATGCAGGAAGATTTGGCGCTTAACACAGACCTTTCACTTAAAGAAATGTTGGCCCTGCTGGATTCAGGTAAACCAGATGCAGAGATGAGATTCATTTTAGCAAGGTTGTAATCCTTCCAATATTTATCTTGCAATAAAACCGCCAAGGATTAGAATGATATGCACAAAATATCCCCATGTCTAAAAAAATAGATTATAAAAAGGAACTGAACAGGGCGCAGCTTGAGGCTGTTGAGTCGATCAACGGTCCGTATCTGGTTATCGCCGGAGCCGGCAGCGGTAAAACGCGGGTTTTGGTCCACCGGGCAGCTTATTTAGTTGAACAAGGGATTAGTCCGGATCAAATCCTATTGCTTACATTTACTCGCAGGGCAGCTGAAGAGATGCTTCGTCGGGCGAGTCTGCTTTTGGATGAACGTTGCAGGAATATCTCCGGAGGTACCTTTCATTCTTTTGCCAATATGATCTTGCGTAAATACGCCAAACTCCTGGAGCTCAACAATAACTTTACCATCCTTGATCAGGCGGATGCGGAAGATGCTGTGAATTTATTGCGTGTGCAATTGGGGTATCATAAATCCGAAAAACGTTTCCCGCGTAAACATGCTATTTTAGAAATTATTTCTAAGAGCGTTAATAAATCCGAAGATATCGCCGATGTTATCTATGACGAATACCCCCAATTTATGGAATTCAGCGAGGAGATTAAGAAAATCCGCCAGGAATATAATAAGTATAAGCGCCAAAAGTCTCTTTTAGATTATGACGACCTGTTGATTTTTCTGAAAGAATTGCTTACCAGGCATGAAGATGTGCGCGCGAGCATCTCAGCCAAATATAGATATATCATGGTTGATGAATATCAGGATACCAACAAGCTCCAGGCGCATATTGCTTGTCTTTTGGCTGCCGATCATGCCAATATTATGGTAGTTGGCGATGATGCCCAGAGTATTTACTCTTTCCGGGGTGCAAATTTTAAGAATATTATCGATTTTCCGAAGATCTTTAAAAATACCAAAATTATTACTTTGGAGGAGAACTATCGTTCTACGCAGCCGATATTGAATTTGACTAATGCTGTTATTGCTCAAGCCAAGGAAAGGTTTGAAAAACACCTTTACACTGAAAAGAAAGAAGGGAATATCCCGGTCTTTTTAGATTGCCCGGATGAGAATTCGCAATCGCGTTATGTTGCGGATAAGATTCTTGAATTGAGGGAGGAGGGGGTGGCTTTAAAGGATATCGCCGTACTTTTTCGCTCGGGCTGGCATTCTAATGATTTAGAAGTTGAGCTGTCCAGCCGCAATATCCCTTTTGCCAAATATGGCGGGCAGAAGTTTGTGGAAGCCGCGCACATAAAAGATATCTTAAGCTACCTGCGTATCGCCTATAATGGTCTTGACCAGGTAAGCTGGCTGCGCGCGCTTTTGTTGATTCCCAAGATAGGGCCTAAAACCGCAAGTAAGATTATTGAAGCGATTGTAAATAATACCGTGGATCAAGATTGGTTGTGTAAAAATGGAGAATTAATTAAATTATTCGAGCTTTTAAAAAGCGTTGATTGTAAACATGATCAGCCGGCCAAGATAATCGAAAAGTTCCTGGGTTATTATCAGCCATTATTGAAAAATAAATATGACGATTTTAATAAACGCCTGAGCGATCTTGATTCGTTATTGAGAATCGCTGAACGTTATAAAACAACGGAGCAATTTTTAGTAGATATGGCTTTGGAGCCTCCGGAAAGAAGCCTGGTTGAAGCGGGCAAGAGAGACAAGGATGATACAACGCTTACCCTTTCCACTATACATTCAGCAAAAGGCCTGGAATGGCATACAGTATTTTTAATTTATGTTGCCGAGGGGCACCTTCCTTCATACTTGTCTTTGGAAACAGATGATGAGATTGAAGAGGAGCGCCGTTTGTTTTATGTCGCCGCTACGCGGGCCAAGGTAAATTTGTTTTTGTTAAAGCCGCATATCGACAGGTCTCCCCGGAGTTTTATGGATGGCGGAGGTTCGGTATTCACCCAGGTTTCCCGCTTTCTCGAGCAAGGCGGTCTGCTTAACAAGTTTGTAGATGTCCAGGGTGCTGGAAATGCGGATGTCTGGGATGATGTGGAGATAGAAGATATTATTGGCGAAAAAAGACAAAGAAATAAAGAATTCTTTGAAACTATGGAGGAGTATTTTAGGGAATAGGTAGTAAGTGTGCTAAATACCTATGGGTGCTCTTTTCCTTGCTTTCACTGTCGCTCAATCAAGGATTTCGCTAAATACCTATGGGTGCTCAACTTTAGCTTGAGATAGATAGAAAACTGTGTTAAAATTTTTACTATGATCGTCAGCCAGCAAAAACCGTTAGATGAGTTATTGGATAGTCTGAAAGATTACAAAAAAATATTCTTGGTAGGTTGCGGTGAATGTGCTACAACCTGTAAAAGCGGCGGCCAGCCGGAATTGGAAAAGCTCAAAGCCGCTCTCGAGGCTGCTGGAAAGGCAATTTTGGGCATGTGTTTACCAGGGGCTCCTTGTCTTGCTCCCCAGATCAAGACAGAGCTGGCCAAGAATATAAAGGTTTTGCGCGACTGCGAGGCTATTTTAGTCTTGGCTTGTGGTTTAGGTGTGCAGTCAATCAAAGAGAACAATCGTTTTAAACAACCGGTCATCCCGGCCAATAATACTATTTTTGGCGCAGTCATGGATGCTCAGGGTAATTTCCATGAGAAATGTACTATGTGCTCAGAGTGTGTTTTGGCTCTGACTGCGGGAATCTGTCCGGTTACGCTTTGTCCCAAGAGTCTTTTAAACGGCCCCTGCGGAGGGATGAACAAAGGAAAATGCGAAGTGGATAATCAAAAGGATTGTGCCTGGGTTCTGATTTATAAGGAATTAGAAAAAAGTAATAATCTGGATAAGATCAGGCAAATCCACAAGGAAAGGGATTACCAAAAGGCCTTAAGGCCGCATAAGTTAATCATAAAATAAATATGGCTGAGCAGCTTCCCTATAGTGAAAAAGTGATGGATCATTTTACCAATCCCCGTAATGTCGGAGAGATTCCGGATGCCAGCGGGATTGGTACCGTCGGCAATCCCGTCTGCGGTGACGTGATGAAAATGTACTTAAAAATAGAAAATGACATAATTTCGGATGTAAAGTTTAAGACTTTTGGCTGCGGCGCGGCAGTAGCCACCAGTTCTATGGTTACAGAGATGGTTAAAGGCAAGACTATTACCGAGGCCCTGACTATTACCAATAAGGCAGTTGCTGAGGCTTTAGGTGGTCTGCCGGCCATAAAGATGCACTGTTCGGTTTTAGCGGAAGAAGCGCTGCGTTCAGCTTTAAAGGACTATTATAAAAAACAGGGTAAAACTGTTCCTTTTGGTGACACGGATCATGTCCACGATGGAGAAACTTGTTTGTAAGGCAAGCTATGTTGACAAAAACTCAAATACGTAGTAAAATTCTTTTAGCGTTGAAAACTCAGAAGGAGGAAGACCGAAACCGAAAAAGTAGGGTTATTCAAGGTAAACTTTTAAGGAATAAGGTTTTTAAAAAGGCAAAGATAGTGATGTTTTACGTCGCCTTTGGTGGGGAAGTAAATACGGAAGAGATGATTAGGGAAGCCAAAAAAATAGGCAAGCTTATATGTGTACCAGTTTGCAGGAAAGATAGAGAAACTATGCAGCCAGCTATATTAGAAGACCATTCTAAATTAAAAAAAGGTCCTTACGGTGTTTTAGAACCCGTATCAGAAGCATTAGTTAAGCCAAAGGATTTGGATCTTATTGTTGTCCCCGGCTTGGCTTTTGATAAAAAGGGTAATCGCCTAGGCCGCGGCAAGGGCTGCTACGACCGTTTCTTAAGCACGCTTTCTAACAATACGCCTTCTATAGGTTTGGCTTTTGACTTTCAAATCTTACCTCTAATACCTACCACCGCTTACGACATAAGCGTCAAGCAAGTTATCTTCTCCTAAATCTCCTGAAAGTATTTGAATAATTAAGATCAACAGGGAGGATAGAAATGATTCTCAATATAGTAATCACAGCATTTGTTGTTTTAGCTGGCGCCTATTCCGGTTATTCTTTAAGGAAGCATATAGCTGAAAAAAAGCTGAAAAGCGCTGAAGCAGAAGCTGAACATATCCTGGAGGTAGCCAATAAAGAGGTCTTGGATAAACGCCGGGAAGCGGAGTTGGAGGCTAAAGATCTTTTGCATCGTATGCGCCAGGATTTTGATCAGGAAACCAGGGAACGCAAGCAGGAGATTGTAAATCTCGAGAAGAGGCTAACCCAGAAAGAAGAAAATATTGACCGCAGGCTGGATCTCTTGGAGAAAAAAGAAAAAGAGATCGATGCCCGTAATGACAACCTTAAAAAACAGGAAGAAGCCTTAAAGTCAAAAGACAGCCAGCTATATGCCTTAGTTGCAGAAGAAAAGGAGAGGCTGCAGAAGATTTCTTCTCTCTCGGCTGAAGAGGCAAAACAAATCCTGCTCGGTCGCCTCAACGAAGAATTGAATAATGAGAAGGCGGTATTTATCCGGCGCCAGGAAGAAGAGGTACGTAGTACTGCAGATAAGAAAGCCCGTGAAATCTTAAGTTTGGCTATCCAGCGTTGTGCCGCAGAGCATACTGTGGAGTCAACTGTAAGCGTAGTAACTTTGCCTAACGATGAAATGAAAGGTCGGGTTATCGGCAGGGAAGGCAGAAATATTCGGGCTTTAGAAATGGCAACCGGGGTAGATGTAATTATTGATGATACCCCTGAAGCGGTTACTCTGTCTGGCTTTGATGCTGTGCGCCGGGAGATTGCCCGCTTAAGCCTGGAAAAACTTATCTCTGACGGGAGGATCCACCCCGGTCGGATCGAAGAGATCGTAGAAAAGACTAAAAAAGAAATGGATGAGAAGATCCGCGAAGAAGGAGAACGGGCGGCTTTTGAGGCAGGAATAAATGGATTACATCCTGAGATAATCAAACTTTTAGGTCGGCTTAAGTACCGCACTAGCTATGGACAGAATGCCCTGCAACATTCTAAAGAAGTTTCCTTTTTATTGGGGATAATGGCTTCGGAGCTGGGGCTTGATTTTAAATTAGGCCGTCGGATCGGGCTCTTGCATGATATCGGAAAAGCAGTAGACCATCAGGTAGAAGGGACACATGCTAAGCTGGGGGCGGACTTAGCGAAGAAATATAATGAAACCGCCGAGGTGGTAGGCGCAATTGAATCGCACCATGAAGAAGCTGTGCCGCAGAGTTTATATGCGGTTTTAGCTGTAGCTGCTGATGCAGTTAGTGCTGCTCGTCCCGGAGCAAGGCGTGAGACCCTTGAAACATATGTCAAGCGTTTGGACAAGCTGGAATCGATCGCCAACCTTTTTAAAGGGGTTGAAAAATCTTTTGCCATTCAGGCCGGACGGGAGATTCGCGTAATTGTCCAACCGGAAAAGATAAATGATAATGATGCAACTGCTATGGCCAGGGATATCCGTAAAAAAATTGAAGAAGGTATGGAGTATCCGGGGCAAATTAAAGTTACGGTAATTCGCGAGATGCGCGCTATTGAGTACGCCAAGTAAATGAATGCTTGAGTTATGAAGGGCTATTACAATAAACGACATAACTCAATGCACGAATTTACCCCCGCAGCTTGTACTTTTTTGGTTTGTGAAAAAGTACAGCGGGGGATTGATGAGGACATTATTCAGCCATGAAAATACTTTTTATCGGAGATATCGTCGGCAGCCCGGGAAGAGAGGCAATTAAGAAATTAGTTGTTTCTCTTAAACAGGAGTACGCATTAGATTTCGTAATCGCTAATGCGGAGAATGCCTCCGGAGGTTCAGGGATTACTTCCAAGGTTAGCGCGGAGCTTTTTGCCTCTGGGGTGGATGTGCTTACCTCTGGAGACCATATCTGGAAAAAGAGCGAGATCTTTGAATTGATTAACCAGGAAGAAAGGATCTTGCGACCTTTGAATTTTCCTAGTGGGGCTCCAGGCAAAGGGGCGGCAGTTTTTAAATCTAGGGATGGAATTAAGATCGGGGTGATCAATGTTAACGGCCGGGTTTTTATGGAAGCCTTGGAATGTCCTTTCAAGGCTGCATTAAGGGCAGCTGAAGAATTGGCAAAAGAAACCAAGATTATTATAGTAGATATCCATGCGGAAGCGACTTCTGAGAAGGTCGCCTTAGGCTGGTATTTAGATGGCAAGGTTTCCGCCGTGTTGGGTACGCATACACATATTCAGACTGCTGATGAAAAAATCCTGCCCAAGGGAGCTGCTTATATAACCGATGTAGGTATGACCGGTCCTTATGATTCAGTGATTGGCCGGAGGGTGGAAGATGTGCTCACTCGTTTCTTAAGCTCTATCCCGGTGAAGTTTGAGGTCGCCGAAGGCAATATCCAATTGCATGGGGCGATTATCGAAATAAATGAAGCAACCGGCAAGGCGGTTTCGATTCTAAGAGTACAGAAAAAACTTTAAATGAACAAAAGGCAGTTAATTTTACTGTATCAAGTTTTATTAATTTTATTGCCATTTTTCTGGGTTAATCTTTGTTTTGCTCAAACTCCAGATGAACTGGAAATAACCTTAGACTTCAATTCTCCTTCCATCCCGCTTCCTAAAATATATAAAACCAATATTGATTTAAGCGGCAGGGGTGCGCATAACGATATGAGCTGGCCGCAAACACTGGCGGCTAAAGATGTCTTGGATATCTGGCAGAAGGATTTAGGGTTTAACTGTTTTTATCGCATACAATACAACCTTTGGGAGATCGCCCAGCTTGCCAAAGATGAATCCGCTCAAGCCAAGCTCCTGGAAAACTACGAAGAAATTATTAAAAAAATCAGCGATAGCGGAGGTACGGTAATCCTTGATTTATTCGGTACCCCTTCCGGATTAGGCAGGGTGCTTGATAAAAACAGCTCTGTGCATAATTTAATAGCGTACAAGGAATTAGTCAAAGATATTATACGCAAATTAAGTTGTGAAAAGAAATATAATATCTGGTATGAGGTTTGGAACGCCCCAGACTTAGAAGATTTCTTTTTGGGCGAGAAATCAGAGTATTTTTCCCTTTATCGGGCTGTTGCTGAAGCGGTAAAAGAGTTGCGCCAGGAAACCAAGATACATATTCCCCTGGGTGGGCCATCCGCAAGCTCCTGGTTTGCCAATATCGGGACAAATAATAATATTCTTTTCCCCGAGCGCAGTCTGATTTATGAATTGATAAAATTTTGTTCTAACTATAAATTACCTCTAGATTTTATATCATGGCATGCCTATTCTTCTGATCCGGCGCTGGAAAAACAGGAAACCATCTATAAAAAACCCTTTACTAAACTTATCCGTGAATGGTTGAGTTATTTTAATTTTCCAGACACCCTTCCTTTAATCATCGACGAGTGGAATTTTGACGCCTTCTCCAACTTATCTCCCAAAAGAGGCAAGTATTCTTATGTTACTGCCAGTTATATCCCGGCGCGCATAAAAAATATGCAGGAGGCAGGGGTAGATTATCAAACCTATTTCTGCCTGGAAGATTTCGCAGGCAATAAAGAGAAGGTCGCCAGGAATCTCGGGGTTTTTTATTTTGACGCCGAGCGTTCAGGATCCAAGGGGTATGCCAAAGCCAGTTATAATACCTTGCGTATGCTTAACCTTCTGGGGAACGAATTATTGCCGTATAAATTTAAGGATGAATTCGTCGGTGTGCTGCCTACAAAATCCTCGGATTATTTTTCTGTGCTTATCTATAATTATATTGACCCGGCGGCAGCGATGAATTATTTATCAGATAACATCGTGTATTTAAACAGCACGGAAAGAAAGGCTGTTTTGAGTATTGTAAAAAGCGATCGTATTGATAAGATTATTTCCGGTGCAACTGATTTGTCTATTTTGCGGCTTTCGCCAAATGCCAAAGATATGTTTACCCGGGCTATAGATTTGAATAGCTTAGCTAAGAAGTTCTCAACAACCAGCCGTAAAATAAAAATTTATTTTAAAGGCGCAAAGGATGTGTATTTGTTGAGTCGATATTTGGTTGATAGTAACTGTAGTGGTGATTGCCCCTTTGAAGCTAAAGATGTCAAAGAAGTGGATTTCTCCCAGGAATATGTAGAGACGTTAGAGATGAGTCCTTATTCGCTGCAGCTTTTGGTTTTTAAGAAAAAGCCTTTGCCGCCGCCGGTAGAAATAAAAATAGATACTCCCAAGGAACCCGAGAAAAAAATTAATAAGGAGTCAGTGAAAGAACCTGCAAAAGATGCAAAAGACAAATAGATTAGAGAACCATGGCTTGTCTTCTGATAAGCAAGACCGCGGGTCAGATAGGCATATTTACAGTGTTTCCGAGATAACTCAGGCGATCAAGGGTTTGCTTGAAGAAAAAGTCGGAGAGGTTTGGATTGAAGGCGAGATTTCTAATTTCAAGGCTGCTTCCAGCGGGCATTTTTATTTTTCCTTAAAGGATCAGAATGCCTTGATCTGGGCGGCGATGTTCGCGTATGCTAATAAAGGCTTAAAGTTTAAACTTGAGGATGGCCTGAAGGTTGTCTGTTTCGGGAAGGTTGATGTTTACGGGCCGAGCGGCCAATATAAGATTATTGTGGAAAGGATAGAGCCCAAAGGCGTAGGCAGCCAGCAACTGGCATTTGAGCAGTTGAAGAAAAAGTTGGAGCAGGAAGGCTTGTTTGATCCGTCGCATAAGAAGTCGCTCCCGTTAATGCCTTTTTCTCTCGGCATTGTTACTTCGGATAAAGGCGCGGCAATACGCGATATCCTGCAGATTTTAAGAAAAGGTGCTCCTTTTGTGGATGTGGTTATCCGTTCAGTGCGCGTGCAAGGCGAGCATGCGGCAGGAGAGATTGCCGCTGGCATAGAAGAATTCAACTCTTTTGGAAAAATTGATTTAATCATTGTCAGCCGCGGAGGGGGCAGCAGTGAAGACCTTTGGTCATTTAATGAAGAAATTGTTGCCCGGGCGATCTATAATTCCAGACTCCCGGTTGTTTCAGCTGTAGGACACCAGATCAATATTACTCTTTCGGATTTGGCAGCAGATGTTTTTGTAGAAACTCCTTCTGCGGCAGCAAAGATTATCGTGGACAAAAAAAATTCTCTGGTTTCTCAGCTGACTGATTTCAGGCATAAGCTGGATTTTTCTATCAATGATACTGTGGGTGATTTAAAAAGCAGGCTGATTGCCCTTACGCATATGATTAAAAGTCCAGCTGACCGGCTGCTAGAAAAACAGCAGTTGTTGGATGAGCTTTTTTCGGGATTGAATCATAATCTGCGGCATTCTTTGGAGCTGGCAAAAGAGCGTAGCAGTTCGTTAATCCAGAGGTTGGGGACTTTAAGCCCTTTGTCGATTTTGTCGCGCGGTTACAGTTTAAGCATGTTAATGCCTCAGGAAGAGATACTTAAAAATGCCGACCAGTTAAAACCCGGAGATCAGCTAAAAACAATTTTGCATCAAGGGGCATTTACAAGCGTAGTGCAGGAGGTGTTTAGGGATGAAAGAAAAAACGGTATTTGAAGACGATTTAAAGAAGTTGCAGAGGATTGTTGAAGATCTTTCCAGTGGTAAGCTTACTTTAGGTGAGTCTCTTAAAAAGTACGAGGAAGGTGTAAAAATCGCGCAATCCTGCGCTTTGACCTTAGCCGACGCTGAGCGTAAAGTGGAGTTGTTGATGAAAAAAGAAGGAAAGTTTTCTTTGGAAAGATTTGACAATCCGGATACAGTGGAAGATAAATAAAAATGTTATTAGAGCAAATAAACTCTCCCGAAGATTTGAAGAAATTAAGCTTAGGTGAACTTAATTCTTTAGCTGTGGAGATCCGCACCCGGTTAATTGAAGTTGTTTCGCGCACTGGCGGCCACCTTGCCTCTAGTCTTGGTGCGGTAGAATTGATTATCGCCTTGCATTATTGTTTAAACACGCCAAAAGATAAGATTGTTTTTGATGTTGGGCATCAAACATACGCACATAAAATATTAACCGGCCGGAACAATGAGTTTGCAACCCTGAGGCAATATCAGGGGCTAAGCGGGTTTCCGTCTAAAGACGAATCAGTTTATGATCCTTTTACTACAGGGCATAGTTCCAATGCTGTGTCTTTGGGGTTAGGTCTTGCCTGTGCCAGGGACCTTTTACCCAAGGAGGAGCAATTCAAGGTTGCCTGTGTAATTGGCGATGGGTCATTAAGCGGCGGCCTTTGTTTTGAAGGCTTAAACAATGCTGGTCATTTAAAGAAGGATATCTTGGTAGTTTTAAATACCAATGAATTAAGTATTGCGCCTAATGTGGGGGCGATTAGCAACTACTTAAACAAAATTATCTCCTTGCCGGTTTACAACCGATTTCATGACAATCTGGTAAATTTCCTGACTACCCGCGTACCCCGCGGAAGCCGTCTGATAAAACTTATGACTAAATTTGAAGAAGGGCTAAAAGGATTATTTGTACCCGGGATGCTTTTTGAGGAGTTGGGATTCCGCTATTTTGGCCCGATTGACGGGCATGATTTGGGAGCATTGATTCATACATTAAAAAATGTTATAAACATCAAGGGCCCGCGCATTTTGCATGTGGTCACTAAAAAAGGCAAGGGCTGCTCTTTTGCCGAAGAGGATCCGGTAAAATTCCATGGCATCAATTGCTTTGATATCAATACCGGAGAGGCTATACCTAAGAAGTCTTCCCCGGAATTAAAAAGTTATACTGAGATTTTTCGTGATAAAATAGTGGAGTTGGCGCATAGGGATAGCCGGATCCTGGCGATAACCGCGGCTATGCCGGAAGGAACCGGTCTGAATAAGTTCCGGGATACTTTTCCGGAAAGATTTTTTGATGTAGGGATTGCCGAGGCCCATGCTGTTTGTTTTGCGGCTGGGCTTGCCAAACAAGGATTTAAACCGGTAGTAGCGGTGTATTCTACATTCCTGCAGCGCGCATATGACCAGATTATCCAGGAAGTTTCCTTACAGGGGCTGCCGGTAATATTCGCTGTTGACCGGGCGGGAATTGTAGGAGAAGATGGGGTTACACACCAGGGCATATTTGATATCGCTTATTTAAAAAGCGTGCCGAATTTAACGGTTATGGTGCCAAAAGATGGCCGGGAATTTACAGCAATGCTGGAATTTGCCGTCTCTTTGAATAAGCCGGTGGCAATAAGATACCCCCGCGCTAATACTTCTATGGTTGGGGATTTGCCGCAGAGTTTGAGTTTAGGTAAGGCAGAATTGATTGTCGAGGGCAGGGATTTTACGATTATCGCCCTGGGGAGCATGGTTTTAGCCGCGCAAGAGGCTATTGCATTGTTAAACAGAGAAGGACTAAGCGGCAGTTTGATCAATGCCCGGTTTGCTGCTCCTTTGGATATTGGGTTGATGAAAAGTGTTTGCGCAAAGACAAAATTGGTATTTACTATAGAAGAAGGGATACGGGATACGGGTTTTGGCAGCGCGATCGCCCAGGAATTAAATAAACAGGTCTTACGTATTGGGTTGCCATTTGAATTTATCCCGCACGGGCAAAGAGAATTGCTTTTAGAGAAATATGGATTAACCGCCCTAGGGATTGCCGACAATATCCGTCAGGCGCTGAAAGAAAAATAATGGCTAAGATTATAATCAATCAAGATAAATGCAAAGGTTGTTTTTTATGTATGAGTTTTTGTCCGAAAGGCCTGATTAGAAAAAGCCCAAAGTTAAATAAACGTGGTTTAAATTTCGTTGAATTTGATCCGACGGGCGAATGTGTCGGTTGTATGCAATGCGCGCTGATTTGCCCGGATTGTTGTATAGAGGTGTATAAATAGGTATGCTAAGAAAAAGGATATTGATTTCTGGTAATGAAGCAATCGCCGAAGGGGCAATTCAGGCAGGATGCAATTTCTATGCCGGCTATCCGATTACTCCGCAAAATGAGCTTATCGCTTATATGGCTAAATATATGCCTGTCTGCCGTCCAGGCAGAGAATCCGGAGGGGTTTTTATCCAGGCGGAATCAGAGTTGGCGGCGATCAATATGGTTTATGGGGCATCAGCTGCCGGGGCCCGGGCAATGACCTCTTCTTCAAGCCCGGGCGTCAGTTTAAAACAAGAAGGGATATCTTATATTTCCGGTTCTCAGCTTCCGGCTGTAATCGTAAATATTATGCGCGGTGGTCCCGGCCTGGGTAATATCGCCCCAGCGCAGTCGGATTATTTTCAAGCTACCCGCGGAGGAGGCCATGGAGATTATCGTTTGATAGTCTTGGCTCCCGCAGGTGTACAAGAGGCATATGATTTGACACAAACAGGTTTTCGTTTAGCGGATAAATACCGCATTGCCGTTATGATCTTAGGGGATGGGATTTTAGGCCAGATGATGGAACCGGTGAAGTTGTCTACCAAGAAAATAACCACCAGCCCTTTAAGGCCTTGGGCGCTTACCGGTTGCAAAGGCAGAAAGCCAAATATTGTTAAGTCGTTTTTTCTTCGTGAAGGCGATCTTGAAAAATTTAACCTTAAACTTCAGAAGAATTACCAGGTCATCAAAGAAAACGAGGCGCGTTGCGAAGACTTATTATTGGATGATGCTAAAATTATCCTGGTTGCTTATGGGACAATGGCACGTATTGCTAAAAGTGCCCTTAATCAGTTAAGGCTGGCAGGCAAGAAGGTTGGGTTAATCCGGCCGATTAGCCTATGGCCATTTCCGGAGAAAGCGTTTCAGTCTAGGAGTAAAAAAGTTAAATATCTGGTTATCGAGATGTCTTATGGCCAGATGGTTGAAGATGTAAGGCTTGCAGTGAATGGTTTTACGCAAGTAGATTTTCTCGGCCGCTCCGGCGGCGGGATACCCAGCGAAGAAGAGATTATTAACAGGGTGAATAAACTAATATAATGGAAAAAATATTTGCTCATCCAGAAGCGCTTTATGATGTATCTACACATTATTGCCCGGGCTGCGGACATGGTATTGTCCATCGTTTAGTTGCCGAAGTAGTTGATGAGCTGGATATAAGAGAAAGAACTATCGGCATAGCTCCGGTTGGCTGTGCCGTTGTTGCGTATGATTATTGGAAATTTGATTGTTCGGAGGCAGCCCATGGCCGGGCCTTGGCTGTTGCTACCGCTATAAAGAGAGTGCGGCCGCAAAATGTCGTCTTTACTTATCAGGGGGACGGAGACTTGGCTGCCATAGGTACAAATGAGACTATTCATGCGGCTAACCGCGGAGAAAATCTAACCGTAGTTTTTATCAATAATGCAGTTTATGGGATGACCGGAGGTCAGATGGCCCCTACTACTCTATTGGGTCAAAAGACATCCACAACCATAGATGGAAGGCAGATTGAACAGCATGGGTTCCCTTTAAAGATTTCTGAAATCCTGGCAACGCTTCCGGGTGTCTGTTTTGTTGAAAGGGTTTCTTTGCATAACCCGCAAGAGGTATTCAAGGCTAAACAGGCGATAAAACAGGCATTTAAGAATCAAATAGATAATTCGGGTTTTTCTTTAGTCGAGGTGCTTTCACCTTGCCCGACTTATTGGGGCTTAAGTCCCAAAGAGGCGCTGGATTGGATCAGGAGTGTAATGCAGAAAGAATTTCCTTTAGGAAGGATTAAATGACAGAGAGCGTGATTGTTGCCGGAAGCGGCGGCCAGGGAGTTATGCTTTTGGGTAAGGTTTTGGCTGAAGCGGTAATGTGTCAAGGTCAGCAGGTTATCTGGTTTCCTGCTTATGGCCCTGAGGTCCGCGGAGGAACCAGTCATTGCATGGTCACTATATCTGACCAAGAGATCGGCTCTCCTTATATCACTAAAGCCGATACGCTTATAATCTTAAATAACCCCTCGTTAGAAAAATTTAAAAGCAGGCTTAAGGACAAAGGTTTATTGATCCTTAACTCTTCTTTAGCTCAAGCCCCTGGCTCAGAAAAAATAAAAGTATTGCAGTTTCCTTTTACAGATATTGCTATAAGGTTGGGCAATATTAAGGTAGCTAATATGGTGGCCCTGGGTTGTTATTTGGGGATTAAGAAGACGGTGAAGATTAAAGAGGTGTTCGAGGTATTTGAATCTATGGTCCCTGCCGGAAAAACGGATATATTAGAGATTAACCAAAAGGCTTTGCAGGAAGGAGTGAAGTTGATAGATGGTTAGAGTAAGGTTTGCCCCAAGTCCCACAGGAAATTTACATATCGGCGGCGGCCGTACCGCTTTATTTAATTGGCTTTTTTCCCAATCGCAAAAAGGAAAATTTGTTTTAAGGGTTGAAGATACGGATAAGGAGCGTTCCAAAAAAGAATTTGTGGATGAGATACTCTTTAGTCTTAAATGGTTGGGTTTCAACTGGGATGAGCTCTATTATCAGAGCGAGCGTTTTGACAAATACCGCCAATATGCCGACAAGCTGCTTAAAGCCGGTTTAGCTTACATCGAGAAATCTCCTGAAGGCAAAGAAGCGACAATTTTTAAAGTTTCTCCCCAAAAGATAAAAGTTAACGATCTTATCCGCGGCCAGATTGAATTTGATTCCAGTTTAATTAAGGACCAGGTATTAATTAAGTCTGATGGCACCCCTACTTATAATTTTGCCTGCGTAGTGGATGATGCCGAGATGAATATTACGCATATAATCCGCGGAGATGACCATATCTCCAATACCCCGAAGCAGGTTCTTTTTTATGAGGCCTTAGGTTTCCCCCTGCCTAATTTTGCGCACCTTCCTTTGATTATGGGTATGGATGGGGGCAGACTTTCCAAAAGGACAGGGGCAACTGCGATTAGCGATTACCGCAAGATGGGGTATTTGCCGGAAGCGCTGGTAAACTATCTTTTACTGTTAAGCTGGGCCCCGGGCGGCAACCGCGAAATAGTTAATCTTCAAGAGGCAATAGGGTTATTTGATATAAGGAATGTGAATAAGACAGCGGCTACCTTTGATTTGAAGAAGCTAGATTGGATGAATAATCAGTATTTAAAGAATGCTGATCCTCAAGAATTATTAGATGAGCTTGCCCCGTTGCTTGTTGAGAGAGGGTATATTACAGAGAAACAATTCGACCGGAATTATGTATTGGGGTTGATAAGGTTGTTCCAGCCGAGGCTGGCTCACTTAAATGATTTTGTTGATTGGGCAGACTTTTTCTTTATCGAAGAGATTAAAACGGATCCGCTTGCACAAGAGAAATTCCTGTCCAAAGATTTATCCAGTGAATTCAAGTTATTTATTACCGAACTGGAGAGCTTAAAAGATTTTAACGTCGAGAATATTGAAAAGAGTTTCCGTGACCTGGTGGCAAAGCTTAATACTGAAGCCAAGGTATTAATCCACCCGCTCAGGGTTGCTTTAACGGGTAAGACTATCGGGCCGGGACTTTTTGAGTTGATATATTATTTAGGCCTAGAACGGACAAAGAGGAGGTTGTTAAAATGGACAAAATAAAACTTTGTATATTTTGCGCCGTTTTTCTTGCCTTTTGCCAGAACCCGATTCTCGGCGAGACCGTTTTACTTAAATCCGGACAAAAAGTTGAGGGTAGGGTTATTGAAAATACAGACAAATATGTAAAATTAGATTTTCATGGAGTTGACCTGATTTATTATAAAGATGAAGTAGCTTCTATTACCCAAGGGGTTCAGGGCAACGAGGATGCCGTAAGCCCTCAGCTGGAATCTTTATACCAGGCTTATACGTCATCCCTGAAAATACCCCATCAGCAAAAAGAGGAGAATATCGCAGAAGCTTCTATCGCAGAATCACCTTCTCCGGTTGTTGTACAAAGTCCAGAGACTGCTCCTGCAGCTTCTGTGAATGTAATAGGGACGAACATATCGCAGTTGTCTCCCGAATATCAAAAGATGATTCAGTCGGTTATGCAGACTATGCAGGGTGTCCAGGCTAACCAGCAAAAAGGGGGGATTGGCAATCCGGTGGAAGGGATACCTGGGGTAGATCTTTCGCAGCTTCCTCCGGAATACCAGAAAATGATACAATCGGCTATGGCTAATATGCAAACTATTCAATCCGGGACGCCTTCCAAAGATAAAAAGTAACTTGAGATAAAATTTTCCCCCTGCTCTTGAAATACATAGGTTATTTATGTTATATTTTATTAGTCAGTGTAAGGCAAGGGGTAAACTACCAGCGGGCAGGCAATGC
Organism: Candidatus Omnitrophota bacterium; assembly: GCA_028712505.1. Taxonomy (GTDB): domain Bacteria; phylum Omnitrophota; class Gorgyraeia; order Gygaellales; family Profunditerraquicolaceae; genus UBA6249. The sequence goes on along the minus strand of JAQTQC010000001.1, from coordinate 11,111 downwards.
CCAGAAATAACAACCAATAAAATTTCCCCTTGCCTTTTTTATTTTTCCGGGCAAAATAAGTATATATTATAATGTAATAAGGCTGTTAAATTGGGTATTTTAAGATAGCTAAGGAGGGTATATGCATAAAAATGTCATAGGACTCTGTTTAGTCATTTTGTGCCTTTTAATAGGCCTAGCCTTTGCGCAAACCGAAAAACCAAACTTGCCAGCGGTCAGCAGCCAGGTGCTTAGCAGCCCGGTAGAGTCGTTTTCCGGGGAGGATATAATTGAGATAGATGAAGTAACTGTTTTTGACGTACTGCGTGCGGTTGTTTTTTGGCTTAGCCCGGGAATATTCCTTGTGGGCATACTTTTAATATTGTACGGTAATTATAAAAAACTCGAGACAATGCTTTCTAGAGAAATGGGGCTGCGCAAGAAAATTTTCCCTAAACTAGAAAACAATAACTATGCTTTTCAGCAATGGCTGTTGGAGAAGAATACTCTGACGGGCTTGATTTGTCTGATCAGCGCGTTGATATTTTTCTTTGCCTTGAGATAACCTATTCTTAGCCGGAGGAGAAAACATGTTTTCCATGTCTGTAATTTCAGCATTAATGCTGGGTTTTATATTTGTTTTTATCGTCGATATATCATTTAATGTTCGCCGGGTGAATAAAAACATGATCAAGCTGTTAGAAAAATATGACGATGTCCGTGGTTCAATAACTAAATAGTCGACTAAGCAGGAGTAAAAATCTTTATACTTTCAAATTTCTTGGTAGCTAGCGCCAATGTTTTAAACGTAATCTTGGGCATATTTTATTGGTTAGTGCTTATCCGGGCATTGTTAAGCTGGGTCAGTCCTGATCCCGATAATCCGATAGTCCAGTTTTTGGAGAAGTACACCGAACCAATACTGGCGCCCATCAGAAGAGTCCTGCCGGCCAACCTTAAATTCGGTATTGATATATCTCCGATAATCGCTTTCCTGGCGATTATGTTCATCAGGTCTTTCTTAGTCAGTACTCTTTTGGATTTAGCTGTTAGGTTAAGGTAGCGCAGGACAAAATTCCCTTGATTTAGTTTTTTATCCACGATATACTCTCTAAATAAAATATAGAAACAAGTTAACTGCCCTGTCGTCTAATTTGAGCACCTTCAAGTTTGATATAGCGAAATCCCCCGAAGCCATAAGGCGTAGGGGGAGGTAGGACATAGTATAAATAAGTTAACTGCCCTGTCGTCTAATGGTAGGACACAAGATTCTGGATCTTGTTGTCATGGTTCGAATCCATGCGGGGCAACCATCCGTATTATTTACTATTGACATTTGTGTAATCTTGTGTTAATCTTTTATTGATACATAGATGTATAAGTAAGACGAATGAGTCTTTCGGGTAGAGTCTGCCCGGAAGACTTTTTGTTTTTACGGACTAAGGCGTCCTTTACCCCGATCAGGGGAAGGATGCCTTTTATTTTGCTACCGTTGGGTGAATCTCTTAGCATGAAGGTGATATGAGGATCAGAATATGAGTTTTGAAGAGCTAAGTCAAAAATTGTCCCCAGTTATAAAAAGGATTGCCTACCGGTTAAATGGCTGCTATCGCTCATTTAACCATGATGATCTTTATCAGGAGGCAATCATCCACCTTTGGAGTGATTTCTTAAAAGGTAAACTTAGTGATAAAACAGATAGTTATATTTTGCAAGGTTGCTATTTCCATTTAAAAAACTACATCCGTAAAGTTAATGAGCGTTCTAATATTCTCAGCATGGATGCGGCCTTGAATGTAGATGAGAATGCGACCGTAGGGGATGTTCTTGGCGAATCCTGGGCTTGTCAAGATTGCCGGGAGGATCTGCATAACCAGTTTTTAGCCCAGAGTATTCTCAATAATGGTTTTAATCCCAGAGAGAAAAGACTGCTTGAGTATTTTAGCCAGGGGTTAACCACTAGAGATATAGGTAAGCGCATGGGTGTATCTCATGTGAGTGTGGTAAAAATGATGCGTAAGGTCAGGGTTAAGTCACAAAAGTACTTGGATAAAATCTAGTTACTATCCCCAGCATAAGCGTTTAAACTGTTTTAAGAGAGTGGCTCGGCATCCTTTCCTTCGGGATTTATCCCAATCAATGCGTGAATTAGCCGAAACGATTCTTTTGACAAAAAATAAAAGAACCCAAGCAAAATGAAAAACAAAAATTTGTTGCGTTTAGCGATCGCCCAGATAAATTCTACTGTCGGAGATCTGCAGGGGAATGCCGTTAAGATCATCCAGTATATTGAGAAGGCAAAAAACTCTGATGTGGATATAATCTGTTTTCCGGAATTGGCGCTTTGCGGATACCCTCCCGAAGACCTTTTGTTAAAACCAAAATTTATCAGTGATAATATCCAGGCTTTAAAGAATTTAACAAAATCCATCAATGGCAATCTTACTGCAGTCGTGGGTTTTGCTGACGGTAGATTTAAAGAAACATATAATGCCGCGGCAATAATTTATAACGGACAAATCAAGGGGTTGTACCGTAAGATCTTTCTACCCAATTATGGGGTGTTTGATGAAAAACGTTATTTTTCTCCGGGAGATGAATCGTTGGTTTTTGGGCTTGGCGATTTTATCTTTGGCGTGAATATCTGCGAGGATATTTGGTATCCGGATGGGCCGACAAAATCCCAAGCGGCTGCCGGTGCTAAATTAATCTTAAATATCAATGCTTCTCCTTATCATATGGATAAGCTCAAAGAAAGGCAGTCGGTGGTTGTTTCCCAGGCCAAGGCTAATAGTGTATTTGTTGTTTACGCTAATCTTATCGGTGGGCAGGATGAACTGCTATTTGATGGCCAGAGCATGATTGTTAATAATCAGGGTAAGTTGTTGGCCAAGGCCAAGGCTTTTGCGGAAGATTTATTAATTCAGGATTTAGATATTCCTGCAAGCAGGGCGAATTCTTCTGGGAAGGTAGTTAAAATTGCCAATATTTTATCCGGCCCAAAGAAAAACTTAGTTATCCGGGAAGAACCTGAGATCTTAGAACCTGAAGCTGAGATCTATCAAGGCTTGGTCTTAGGATTGAAAGATTATGTGTTTAAAAATGGTTTTAAAAAAGTTATCCTCGGTTTAAGCGGGGGTATTGATTCTTCTCTGGTGGCGGCCCTGGCGGTTGATGCCCTGGGTAATGAAAATGTTGCCGGGTTATTTATGCCTTCGCGTTATACTTGCAGTCAGTCTCAAGAAGACGCCATGTCGCTTGCAAAGAATCTAGGAATCAAGTTGACCTCTATCTCCATTGAGCAAATATTCAGATTCTATTTGTTGGTGCTTGAGCCGCATTTCGCCGGCCTGGGAAGAGATACGACAGAAGAAAACCTCCAGGCGCGCATAAGAGGCAATATCCTGATGGCTTTTTCCAATAAATTCGGATGGTTGGTTTTGACTACAGGAAATAAATCAGAGATGAGTACGGGTTATGCTACTCTTTATGGTGATATGGCCGGAGGTTTTGCCGTAATAAAAGATGTGCCCAAGACATTAGTTTATAAATTATCTAGATATCGAAATTCTATTAGCCAGGTTATCCCTGAACGCGTATTTACCAAGCCGCCTACTGCTGAACTTAAGCCGAATCAGTTGGACCAGGATATTTTGCCGCCCTATGGAATTTTGGATAATATTCTGAAAGCTTATGTTGAAAAAGATAATGATTTAGCGAAAATTATCGCATCGGGTTTTGATAAAGAAACAGTTTGTAAAGTTACCGACATGGTGGATAAGAATGAATATAAGCGCAGGCAGTCTCCTCCGGGCATAAAGATCACGCCAAAGGCATTCGGCAGAGATTGGAGGATGCCGATAACGAATAAATATAAGAGATAAAATGTCCAATTCGCACAGAATTCTGCTTAGCGATATAAGGTTTGCGGTGATATAAAGAAGATATAGGCGTTTTGATAATAATAGATATAGGTAAGCGTATAGGTGTTGAACATGTTAGCCTGGCAAAGATGCTGAAAAGATCAGGATTAAGTCGTAAAAATACCAGGATAAAATTTAGTTACCAATTTTGAGTATTCTTTACTTGTATTAGTGTAAGACACGTTGAAGTGTAAAGTTAACATAGGCGTTCTATTAATAATAGAGCGCTTTTTTTGTTTTCAAAAGACGCAGGCGTCTAAACCGTTTTCTAAGGAACGGGCTAGGCGCCTGTTCTTTTTAAAGGAGGTAATGATGAAAAGGTTTAAGTTAGGCCTACTCTTAGGTTTGCTTTTAAGTGTATTGACATGTGGTTCGGCACAGGCAGCAGATGGAGGGCTGCTGGATGGTATTCTATCAACTTCCGGGATTGAAGTTTCCGGAGATTTGGCTTTTAATTCCATATATATGTGGAGAGGCATAATGCTGGATGGAGATGCTGTAGTGCAGCCGGGTTTTTATGTGCGTAGCCCGGAATCAAAGTTTGGCAGGATAAAGGTAGGTATATGGCTTAATCATGATCTGCAAAACAAAGATAATTTAAAATCCAGTGAAACAGATTATCTGTTTGATTATACTTATACATTTCCTAGTGTAGCTCTTTCCACAGGGTTTACTTATTACGACTTCCCTGATGCTGCGCCTTCTGATGGTGCCCCCAGAGGTTTTAGCCGGGAAGTTTACGGAGGGATAACTTTTACCAAATTCCTGCTTTCTCCAGCCATCTATTATTATTACGATTTTGGCAAGAAAGATGATGGAGGTGGCGAAGGCAGCTATACGGTGCTTAATTTATCCCACAGCATACCGTTTGTTATGAGCAAGTATAATATGAGCTTGGATTTTTCCGGACATATTGGTTACAACAATAAGCAGTATTACCGTGGTAAGGGAGGTGATGCAGGTTTAGGGGCAGGGGTTACCGTGCCTTTGTTAAAGAATTTAACTTGTAAACCAAATATCAATTATTCTATTCCCTGGGGGAATCTCAGTGATAAGAATAATGGAAATCAGAAGAACAGATTGTATGGCGGGGTATATTTAAGCTACGTATTTTAACTGCTGTTAGGAGAATAATATGTTTTTATCGGAGGTAGTTATGAAAACAAAATTAAGGGAATGGTTTAGAGGGAAAAGGAAAGCGGTAATGGTTATCGCCGCTGGTCTGCTTGTTCTTATGGCGGCTCCATTTTCCGCCTTTGCTGCTGATCCTTCAGGAGCCGAGACTCTCGCGCAAAATCCATCTGCGCCGATTGATTTCGTATGGGTATTGATATGCGGTTTCCTCGTTTTCTTTATGCAAGCTGGGTTTGCTATGGTGGAAGCCGGGTTTTGCCGTGCAAAAAACGCAACCAACCTTATGGCTAAAAACACGATTGATTTCGTAGTCGCTTCCTTAGTCTTTATGGCGTTTGGTTTTGCTTTAATGATGGGCCAGGATTTTCATGGATTATTTGGGACAACTGGCTGGTTTTTGCATGGTGAAAATTACGATGTTAGTAAATACTTGATGTTTTTTTGGCAGCTGGTTTTTGCCGGAACGGCAGCAACGATTGTTTCCGGTGCTGTTGCAGAACGTTTGAAGTTCAAAGCGTATTTTTTGTATAGCTTGGCGGTTTCGGCGATAATCTACCCTATATATGGGCATTGGGTATGGGGTGGTGGTTGGTTGGCTAAGCTTCCGTTTGGCGTAGGCCATGTTGATTTTGCCGGTTCCGGAGTTGTACATACAATAGGTGGTTTTGTTGGTTTGGCAGGAGCTATTGTTCTTGGGCCGAGGTTTGGTAAATTCGGCAAAGACGGAAAACCCAGAGCTATTCCCGGGCATAGCATAATTCTTGCCGCCCTAGGTACTTTCATACTCTGGTTCGGGTGGTTTGGTTTTAACCCGGGTTCTACGTTTTCGGCACATCAGTTAAGGATTGCTGTGGTTGCAGTTAACACTAACTTAGCAGCAGCAGCAGGCGCAGCAGTGGCAATCCTGTTAGTATTTATGAAGACCAAGAAATGGGATGTGGGTATGATGTTAAATGGCTGCTTGGCAGGATTAGTCGCGATTACTGCACCTTGTGCCTGGGTAGAAGCATGGGCAGCCGTAGTTATTGGCGCAATTGCTGGTGTTTTGGTTGTTCTCAGTGTGTATTTTTGGGAAAGAATAGGAGTAGATGATCCTGTGGGTGCAGTCAGTGTTCACGCCGTAAACGGGGTGTGGGGTCTTATCAGTGTAGGACTTTTTGCGGATGGGACATATGGCCTTTGTACTACCAGCGAGCCCTTGGTTAGGGGGTTATTCTATGGCGGAGGCCTTGAACAATTAATTGCCCAGGCTATCGGAGCATTGGTATGCGTTAGTTGGGCTTTTGGTCTCGGGTTTATTGCGTTTAAGCTAATGGATAAATTCTTCGGGATCAGGGTTTCTCCCGAAGAAGAAATAAAAGGGTTGGATATCCAGGAGCATGGTACTCCGGCTTATCCGAATTTTTATACTACCAATCAGAGCTAATTGAATTAATTTTGCCGTTCCGCCCTTAAAGGCGGAACGGCAGGGAGGATAGAGGGATGAAAAAAATAGAAGCGGTTATTCGTGTGGAGAAACTGGAAGAGGTTACTGAGCTTTTAGAGATGCTTGGTTGTCCGGGGATGATGATTACCCATATTGAAGGCCATGGCCGGCAAAAAGGGGTTATCGAGCAATTCCGCGGGAGAGAGTATAAGGTCAATTTCTTACCTAAAGTTAAAATCGAGATAATTGTTAAAGATAATGAGGCGGATAGGATTGTCAATGCTATAGCTAAAGTCGCCAGGACGGGGGAGATCGGGGACGGGAAGATTTTTATTTCAACTATCGATGAAGCCGTGCGTATCCGGACTGATGAACGTGGGGATATTGCTGTATAGATATGTTGGATAATCAACTGATACAAGAGGTACTCTGGCTTAAGAAAGAAAAGGGTTATACTTTACACGACCTCTCTAAAAGGCTGGATATCCAGGTTACTACAATTGAAAGATGGTTAAAGACAGGGCGGATTAATAAAGTTTATGCCTTGATGGTAAGAGAAAAGCTGGGGTTAAGATAATTTTTTATTATTTTTTTCACAAAGGGTTAATCAAGAGAGGACGGATTTAAGTCAGAGGAGGGGTTTATGGACATGAAGGTGATTATTGATACAATCTGGGTTTTGATTACCGCCAAGCTGGTATTCTTTATGAACCTGGGTTTTGCTATGGTTGAGTCAGGGTTTGCACGTTCCAAAAACTGTGTGAACATCCTTTCCAAGAATTTCGTAGTTTTTGCGGTATCTTCTTTAGGGTTCTTAGTGTTAGGCTGGGGTTTGATGTTTGGAGATGGAAATCCGTTGATCGGTTTAAAGGGGTTGTTTTTTGCCAGTGGCTTGGATAATTCTCCGGCAACCGGCGAAGCATATAAAGGTGTTTATTCGGCGCTTTCCTGGACAGGAGTTCCGATGTGGGCGAAATTTTTCTTCCAGTTGGTCTTCTGTGGTACAGCAGCCACGATTGTTTCCGGTGCTGTGGCCGAACGTATTAAATATAAGTCGTTCATAGTTTTTTCATTTCTTATGGCTATGTTTATCTATCCTATAGTAGGCCACTGGATTTGGGGAGGCGGTTGGCTTCAGTTAAAGGGTATGTTTGATTTTGCCGGGTCCACAGTCGTGCATTCAGTCGGTGGGTGGGCGGCTTTGGCAGGAGTTTTAGTCTTAGGCCCGCGTTTCGGTAAATATGCAAATGGAAGGATTAATCCTATCCCCGGGCATAATCTGCCAATAGCAACATTAGGGACTTTTGTTCTTTGGTTCGGATGGTTTGGTTTTAATCCGGGGTCTACAATGTCGGCAGACCCTATTGCTATCAGTCATGTAGCTATTACTACTAATATGGCTGCGGCAATGGCGACTCTTAGCGCTACTTTGTTATCTTGGGTGTTGTTAGGTAAACCGGATTTAGGCATGACCTTGAACGGTTGTCTTGCCGGCCTAGTTGCGATTACCGCTCCATGTGCTTTTGTGAGCGTTCCCAGCTCACTGATTATCGGTTTAATAGCCGGGATACTGGTGGTTTTAGCAGTGATTATGTTTGATAAGATCAAGATAGATGATCCTGTGGGTGCTCTCTCGGTGCATTTGGTAAATGGTGTTTTTGGCACGCTTTGTGTGGGGTTGTTTGCGCAGGATAAGATAACCGGCACAGCTACTGGTAATGGGTTATTCTATGGGGGTGGGGCAACTCTGTTAATGGCTCAGCTATCCGGAGTTTTGGGGGTAGCAGTGTTTACTTTTGTAATCTCTCTTGCTTTTTGGTTTCTCCTGAAACATACCATGGGGATCAGGGTTTCGCTTAAAGAAGAGATTGAGGGCTTGGATATTGGCGAACATGGAAATTCAGCTTATCCTGAATTTTATGGTAAAAAACCTGCTTATGCATTTCTTGAAGTCAAAAATAAATAATATTTTATGTTATGGAGGATAAAATGAAGAAAATTGAAGCTATTGTCAGACCGGAAAGCCTTGAGGTAGTGCGTAATGCGTTGAATATCGCAGGAGTAACCGGATTGATGATTTCCGAGATTGAAGGCCACGGTAAACAAAAAGGGGTTATTCAGCAATGGCGGGGGGAAAAGTATAAGGTCGAGCTTTTACCGAAAGCTAAAATAGAAATTATTGTTAAAGACCAGGATGTTGGTCGCATATGTAAGGCCATAATTGACAATGCTAAGACCGGTGAGATGGGGGATGGGAAAATATTCATTTATCCACTTGAGGATGCCATAAGAATACGTACCGGAGAAAAAGGAGAATCGGCTATATAAATAATAAATGATTATATTGAGTCTATCGGGAAGATAAGGGGTTGGAGATCAAGGATAGATATGCCTATATCAGCTATTTTAAAAGGCTGATAGTTTAGGCGGAAAAGGTGGTGTAAGGCAGCCAGGATGTAAAATAAAATTAAATAAGCAGAGAGGAGGCTATTTTTTTGTTTGTTATTTTCATCAATTGCGTAAACATTTGTGCAATTAGTCAAATAAGGAGGGAAAAGGAAAATGATTAATTCAGGAGATACTGCATGGGTGTTAATTTCGTCGGCATTGGTGTTGTTGATGACCCCAGGCTTGGCTTTTTTCTACGGAGGCATGGTTAGGCGTAAGAATGTATTAAGTGTTTTAATGCAATGTTTAATTATTATGTGCGTTTTAAGTCTTCAATGGGTTTTGATCGGCTACAGTTTATCCTTCCACCCGGGAGATGGATTTTGGGGAGGTTTAGGATGGTTTGGTTTAAATGGCGTTGGTTTAGAACCATACGCGGATTATGCCGGCACCATACCGCATCAGGCATTTATGGTTTTTCAAGCGATGTTCGCGATTATCACACCTGCTTTGATCATCGGTGCTTTTGCGGAACGAATGAAATTTTCCGCCTTTTTAATTTTTACTTTGCTTTGGGCGACATTTGTATACGATCCGCTATGCCATTGGGTATGGGGTGCAGGCGGTTGGCTAAAGAATATGGGTGCGCTTGATTTTGCCGGTGGCACAGTTGTGCATATTAATGCCGGGATTGCAGCTTTGGTTACAGCTATTGTTCTTGGTAGGCGCTCCAATCTTGATAAAAATGTTCCTACCCCCCACAACATGCCTTTTGTGGTTTTGGGCACAGCGTTATTATGGTTTGGTTGGTTTGGTTTTAATGCAGGAAGCGCTCTTGCTGCAAATGGATTGGCGGTAAATGCTTTTGTAGTAACTAATACAGCCGCGGCAGCCGCTGGCTTAAGTTGGGCCTTGATCGAATGGTTGCGTAATGGTAAACCAACGATATTCGGTGTATGCTCCGGTGCTGTTGCTGGTTTAGTCGCGATTACTCCGGCCGCAGGTTTTGTTAACGCTACGTCTGCGATCGTAATCGGTTTATTGGTAAGCGCATTTTGTTTCATTGCCGTTACTGTAATTAAGCCGCTCTTTGGTTATGATGATTCCTTAGATGCTTTTGGCGTGCATTGTGTAGGCGGCATTTGGGGGGCTTTGGCTACAGGTTTATTTGCCTCAAAGTTAGTTAATCCGGTTGGCGCTAATGGCCTGTTTTTTGGCAACCCTAAACAGTTTTTGATCCAGTTGGCGACAGTGGGGATAACAGTTGTTTATACGGCGGTAGTAACATTTTTCATCTATAAATTAGTCGATTTGTTTATCGGCATGAGAGTTGATGAGAAAACAGAAGCTATGGGTCTTGATTTGACTCAACATCACGAGAGGGCATATACAGTATTAGAATAGGGATTTTACTGGATAAAAGATCAAAGGAGGATTTATGAAATTAGTTATTGCAATAATTCAGCCATACAAATTGGAAGAAGTAAAAGAAGAATTATACAAAAAAGGAATAAACCTTCTTACTGTTAGCGAGGTATTAGGCCACGGACGGCAAAAAGGAGTAACCGAGATTTACCGCGGAGCTAAAGAAACAGGTAATCTTCTGCGGAAGATCCGTCTGGAGATTGCGGTAAACGAGAATTTCGTTGAGCCGACGATCAAAGCGATTATTGAAGGTGCTAAAACCGGTGAAACCGGGGATGGAAAAATATTTGTTTTGGATCTAAACGAGTGTGTGCGTATTAGAACTGAAGAACGGGGTTCGGTAGCTATTGGTTAAAATTGGTTACCAAATCTGGATGTTTTTTACTTGTATATTTAGGTAGAGCTGTTAAAATATAGGCAGTTTATGGTTTAGTTTTAAGCAGTGATAAGCAGGGAACAGAGGCGTTCTCACTTTACTAGGGAGAACGTCTCTTTTTTTGGACAATTTTTTACTAAGTCATAATATTGAATCAGGAGGGACAAGATGAGTTTAAGGCAGGAAGTGCTTTCTAAAATTAAAAGTATTAAGCTAGAAAAGACAGGGATTTTTAAGAAAATATCTGGTTATTTTGGTGAAAACACATTCAGTGTAGAGACAATGCGTAAGTATATATCTCAAAAAACATTTTCTGCTTTTGAGGCTTGGATTTCCGAAGGCAAGACTATCACTTTATCCCAGGCCAATGAGATAGCCGATGCAATGAAGAACTGGGCCATCTCTAAAGGTGCCACTTACTATACCCACTGGTTCCAGCCGATGACCGGCCTTACCGCTG
>JAQTQC010000031.1 GCA_028712505.1 Candidatus Omnitrophota bacterium | reverse complement strand
CCGAACCCATTTTTATGTAACAAATTTAATTATGTCTTACTTTACTCCAATCATGCTTTTTGTCAAGAACAATCGAAAATATTCGTCGTATTCATATTTACAACTATGTTATATAAAATTAACGTGTAATTATATCTCCTATTTTACTTAAGGCGTATTTTATATATAATTGGCCGACTAATTCCTATTTGAGCATTTTAGTTTTTGAGTCAAAGCTAATTTTTATATTCGATGGTGGATGCGCATAGGCTATTGAAAAAGCGCTCAAAAAGATAAAAGAACCAAAAGTGCCATGATCCGTTTCATCCTAAATCCCCTTCTTTACTGATAGCTTATTTAACAGCAGGGCTGTGGCATTCATGGCTAAAAGGCTAAAAAGCTCAACATCGAATTTAGCGCCGAGTTTGAAGAAGATAAAAATAATACCGGTAACGCCGGAGCCAAAGAAACAACAGCATAACCAACGAGTATTTCTATCTTTCTGATTTTCTGTACAAAATAAAACCCGAAAGGCAGAAGTATATGCCAGATATAGGTTCCCTGCCATTAAGTAGAAGCACCAAAAATGATAATAGCCAAGAATATACCGAAGGCCGCGGGATTAAAAATATGCTTTTTATGGAAGCGGATTAGATACTTGGAAAAAATAGCCAATAATGACGCCGATACGAATCTCCACCACGCCTCATCGCTAAAAACCACATAACCTACAATTAACCCTGTGATGATGGAGCTTTCGCTTATTTGAAAGACCCTCGTTTTAAAATACAGGATGGTTGATTCTGCTGCCAAAGCTGAAATAACAGCGATGATTGTCGTAACCAAGAATGCAGCGTTTTTATTTTGAAACGATAAGAAAATTGCAAAACAAGTTAAATAGAGGATTAACTGGGTTTTTATAGATTTCAGTTTTAGCATAAGAACCTACTGTCATTTCTTGCCCGAGCAGCAACCGCCATTCTTAATCAAGAGCAGAATAACTGCAACTGCTAAAATTAACCCCAACCACATTATCATCTTTCCTTCCTTTATTTAACTTAAGGTATACGACAAGTTGGCTTTAAACCGCGTTTCTCGTAATAACGTTGGTGATAGTCCTCTGCCTTGTAAAATTCTCCTGCCGGAACAATTTCTGTCGTAATAGGTCTTTTAAATTTTCCTGATTTTTCAAGTTGCCTCTTAGATAACTGCGCTGCCTTCTCTTGTCCGGGAGCGTGATAAAAAATTACAGACCGATACTGGCTGCCAACATCAGGGCCTTGTCTATTTAAGGTAGTAGGGTCATGGATATTCCAGAAAATATCAAGCAGTTTTTCATAAGAGATTACGCTCGGATCATACTCCAATTCCACGGCCTCCGCATGCCCGGTTTTATCAGTACAAACATCTTTATAGCTGGGACTATTGAGCTTTCCCCCCGTAAAACCAACTCTAGTTTTAACTACTCCTTTTACTTGCGCAAAAGCTGCCTCAACACCCCAGAAACAGCCTGCGGCAAAAGTAGCCTTCTCTAACTTCTCTTTTTTAGGTTTTTTGATCTCTGCGAATTTAAGTGCTGCGGAGTTAATGCAATAGCGTTTGCCTGTCGGCAGCGGGCCGTCGTCAAAAACATGGCCCAAGTGAGCATCACAGCGCGAACAAAGCACCTCAACCCTATGCATCCCAAAGCTATTATCTGCTTGAGTTTTGATATTTAATTCAGAAACAGGTTCCCAGAAACTCGGCCAACCAGTGCCGGATTCAAATTCTTTCTCAATCAAAAACAAATCCGTTCCGCAACAAACACACTGGAATAAGCCTTCCTTTCCTTTTTTTGGAATAGCGCAATGGCCGCTAAAAGGCTTTTCGGTGCCCTTAAGCCTTGTAACGTTATATTGTTCGGGAGTAAGAATCTTTTTCCATTCAGCCTCTGTTTTATAGGTCCTCTCCACTTCTTCTATCTGGCTTGTTACCGCATTAAAAATTTTAATTCTTTCCGGTTCTTTTGTAAAAGCTTCCATATACCCTCCCAATACTAAAACAAGGAGTAAGAAAACAAAAAGAATGCTTTTATCATAGACTTTTTTAATCATCCTTCTATCCTTAAATCTTTATCTATCATTATTATAATCCCCCGGCAATATTCCGCAAGGAGTGGCTTAACTTATCCTCCATTTCGATTAAGCTGCCTCATTTGCTTTCCTCTAAATATCCGGATGAAGCTTAGAGCATCCAGCAGATTAAATTTTTCTTATCTGCCCTCCGGGGGAGTCAGAAAAAATCAGCCGCAAGCAAAGAAGGCAAGATTTCTATTTTTTCAACGTCTCGATTTTGACCGGATCGAAAAATCGGTACGCCAGCAGCTTTACGCGGTCATTCAAGATAAACCATACCAACGCATAGCCCCAAACAAACAGCGCCCATCCCCACCCCAGCGGTTCCATAAATAACCCATAAACTGCTATTAATGTCGCTATGATTTGCGTGCCGAGAACTGCCACCCATAAAATCCGCGCTGGGCGTATAGACCAGAATGTGCGACGCGTGCGCGTAAGAAAGATCGTCAGGTGTCCAGCCACGGAGAGTTTCAAATACATCAACGTCTGAATATGCGCACGATCAAAATGGAAAACGCGCTCACCGAGATAGAACAAACCGAAAGCAGAAACAACCCCGATAACGCCCAATACCGTAGAAATCCCCAGAACCATACGCATATTCCATGATTCGGGCTGATCCTTATAATGAACGTTATCGTAGGCGATAGACAAAATTGCCCCGTCGTTAAGCAAGGCCAACATCACGATCATTACTGCCGTCAACGGATAAAAGTTAAAAACCAGAATCGAAAACGTCATAAACAACAGCACGCGCAGCGTCTCGGCGATACGATAAATTGCATAGCTGTTCATCCGCTGGAAAATCTTCCGGCTCTCCTTAATCGCATCAATAATCACCGCCAGGCCGGGCATCATCAATACGATAGCTGCAGCCGCGCGCGCCGCGTCCGTTGCACCCGAAACGGCAATACCGCAGTCAGCCTTCTTTAGTGCCGGGGCGTCATTCACTCCGTCACCCGTCATTCCGACAATGTGTCCGAGTTTTTGCAGAACATCCACAATGTGAAATTTATGTTCGGGGAACACCTGGGCAAAACCATCAGCCTTCTCGATGGACTCGGCCATCGCCGCGATCTCTTGTTTCTTTGCATCACCCAGTCCGCTGGCATCGAGGATATTCGTGCCCATGTCTAACTTTTTAGCGGTTTCCCTGGCAATAGCCAGCGCATCACCAGTAACCATTTCAACTTTCACACCCATCTGTCGCGCAGTCTCAATAGTTGTCCTGGCATCTTCCCGAGGCGGATCAAACAAAGGCAACACGCCAATGAACTGCCACCGGCCTTCTCCATCAGCCCGCGCCACGCCCAATGAACGAAATCCTCGCGTTGCGAACTCGTTAACCGCCTTCTCTACAGAAGGCCTAACCTGCCCGGCATTGGCCGATAATTCTAAAATCACCTGCGGCGCCCCCTTAGTCACCTTAAACATCCTTGCGTCCGCAGACTTGATGACGGCTTCGGTACGTTTATGCACCGGGTCAAATGGCTGAAAATGCACCACCTGATACCCCTGTAACGCCCGGTTGTTTTTAAGACCAGCCAATACAGCCAAGTCAATAGTATCGTTATTGTCCGGCCGCGACGCCAGCGCAGCATAAAAGATAACTTGTTCGGAGGAAACATCGTTTACGCTAAACGGATCGCCCAACGTCAGCTTATTCTGAGTCAGGGTGCCGGTCTTATCTGCGCACAGTACATCCACACCTGCTAATTCCTCGATTGCCACCAAACGGCTCACAACCGCCTCTTTCCTGGCAAGCAGGCGCGCGCCGACCGCCATCGTCACTGACAAAACCGTCGGCATAGCCACAGGGATAGCTGCAACGGTCAAGACTAAAGCAAACTGCAACGTAGAAAGAATCGGGTCGCCGTGGAAGATCGCAAAGGTAATAATCACGGCTACCAAAGCCACCGCGAGGATAATCAAATAATTACCGATCTTCAAAACCGCCTTTTGAAAATGACTAACGGTATGTGCCTCTTGTACCAACTGAGCTGTCTTTCCAAAGTAGGTATTAACACCCGTGGCATAGACCAAGGCGCCGATTTCGCCTTGGCGGATAATCGACCCTGAAAAAACCGCCTCGCCAGGATTGCGCGTGGCGGGCAAGGACTCGCCTGTCAACGCGGACTGATCCACCTCCACCGGGTCGCCCTCCAACAAGCGGGCATCCGCCGGCACAATGTCGCCCAGACGCATACGGATAACGTCGCCCGGCACCAATTCTCGCGCCTCCAGGGTTATCCATTTGCCATCACGTTTCACCAGAGCCTTAATCGCTAGCTTAGACTTGAGGGCGGCAATGGCATTGCCCGCCTCGTATTCTTCCCAGAATCCAACCACTGCGTTGGCAACCAGCAAAAGAAGAATAATGAAAAAATCCGGCCAGTGGCGAACCACGCCGGACAGAATTACCGCTACTTCAATCATCCAGGGGATGGGACCCCAAAAATAGGTAAGGAATTTCAGGAACTGGTTGGTTTTCTTTTCTCCAATCTCATTAGGCCCATATCGGATCAACCGTTTCTGCGCTTCGGCTTGGCTGAGGCCACCCGGAGAGGTCGCTAACTTTGACTGTAGTTCCGTAATAGATAGAGATTTAAGATCTTCCTTAGCATTCATTTGCTATCCCTCCATTTCCAATTACGGACTTCGGCAAATCTATATCTTATTTATCAATGTGCCCTTATATTTATTTCGCCCAAAAATGGCCGAAAGAAAAATTGGGTCTAGATACTCAAAGAAACCCCTTTAGGAAGGGCGCTCCCACATTGAGCGTGCAGTGGCGCTCGCTGGGCCACTCACTTCGAGCTTTTGCAATGCGGGTTCGACTTTGCTTGCGTTGATATTTTATCCAACCCCAATATTAGCCTTAGTTGGATTCTTGCAGAGAACTATATCGGCTTAAGCACCTACTGAGCTTGCGAAACCTCAGGCATACGCCAAGAGAAAACCCTGCCCTGGCCTTAGAAATTCATCTACCCGAGGTTATCCGCTGCGAAATCCCAGTTAATCAGTTTGTCAATAACCGCGTTAACGTAGTCCGCGCGGCGATTCTGATAATCCAAATAGTAAGCATGTTCCCATACGTCAATAGTCAATAGCGGCTTCATGCCCTTGGTCAAAGGTGAATCCGCGTTACCGGTCTTAACCACCTTAAGCTTATCGCCGTCCAGCACAAGCCACGCCCAACCGCTGCCGAACTGACTGGTTGCCGCAGCCGCTAATTCTTTCTTGCATGCATCCACGGAACCGAATGAAGCCTCAATCTTTACCTTTAATGTTGAGGGCACTTCACCGCCGCCTTCCGGAGCCAGGCTGTTCCAGTAAAACGCGTGGTTCCAGGCTTGAGACGCATTATTAAATATCGCGGTTTTATCCGCTTTTCCGGATGTCGCGATGATAATTTCCTCTAGCGACATGCCGGCAAGTTCTGTACCTGCTACCAGTTTATTTAAATTATCGACATATCCTTTGTAATGTTTACCATAGTGGAAGCTGATCGTATTTTCGGAGATTACGGGTTCCAACGCGTTCTGGGCATATGGTAAAGGCAATAAAACATACACAGTTGCGCTTTCAATCTTGTCACTGCTTTTCATTATTCCCCCCTTATCTGGGTTGTTTTCCTCATATGATCCGTTTACCGATTCTGCAAATGCCGGCCCGGAAAATGAGATGACCATCGCGAATGCAGCTATACACATGGTTACATTTCTTAAATATTTCATGTGGCCCTCTTTGGCTTATACGCGTTTTGGACTGTTATTTCTTAAATTTATATTTTTACAATTTTTCCAGCCTGTAACCAAATTCCGGGCAGGGTCATAAATATGCCCCACCCCGCCCTGCCTGGACTCTAAACAGATTTCTTTAATAGCTCTTTAATGATTGAATCTTTATCCGCTACTTCCCCCGGTTTATCCGCAAGGAATCTCTCTTCAAATGTAGGATTATCTGTTTTATAGAATACCCCCAGGGCAATCGCCGCCTCTTTATTATAATCCCACTCCCTGATCTTATTCAAAGCCTGGTTGTAATCCTGGCTATTATGATCTTTTAATTCATAAACGTGTTTGTCGTAATATTCATACATATTAAAGTAGGTGACGCAGACCTGCAAGACATCAACCAGGGAGAAACCTTTATGTAAAATGGCTTCTTTAAAAATACTCTTTAAAAGTTCAATACCGTGAGATGTGCCTCTGGCTAAATAAGAAGCGCCGCTTGCCAGAATGACCTCCAGGGGATTGATCGGAAGCTCGCTTGTGCCCTGAGGAGTAGAGCGTCCGCGAAAACCTAAAGGAGAAGTAGGGGTATATTGACCAGTGGTAAGACCATACACGCGGTTATTATGAATGATCATAGTAATATCAATGTTACGCTTGGCAGCAAAGATAAGGTGTTCAATACCTTCCCCATATGCATCTCCGTCACCGGCAAAACCGATCACCTTTAATTTGGGATTTGCCAGCTTTATGCCTTCTGCCGCAGGCACAACTCTTCCGTGAAGGGAATAGAAACTGTTGACATTAATATAATCTACAATCTTTGCATGACAGCCTATACCGGATACCAAAACAACGTCTTCAGTAGCCAGGCCATCAGCATGTAATTCTGCAAGCGCGCCTTTTATAGCGTTTAGGATTGCAAAATTCCCGCATCCCGGGCACCAGGTACTCTGGGAATAGGTAGCTAAATTTGCTTGATTCATTTAATCTTCTCCTCCAGCGCCTTTCCTAATCCATCAACCGAAAACGGCCTGCCGTCATATTTAAGGATTGTTTCATTTGTATTAAAACCATACTCTCTAATAAGCCTCGCAAGCTGGCCCGTAGCATTACTCTCTACACATATCAGCTTTTTTACGCCGGATAAAGCTTCTTGGAATTGTTTAACGGGAAACGGATTAATAACGACAGGTTGAACTACTTTCAGACCGAATTTCTGCGCAGCCTCGATACAGACCCCTTTATTAGAACCCCAGCAAAGAAGCGCGATTTCTGAATTATTATTGCCGTAGACCTTCACGGCGCTAAGCTTCTCTAGGTCCTGCATTAAAAATTCCTCTTTACGCAGACGCTTTTCTTGCATCAACATTGTTTGTTTGGGATCTTCCGTAGTTATACCGAATTCATCATGTTCATAGCTGCTTGCCTTAACTATAGCATCTTTATCTCCGGCAAATGCCAGCGGTGAAACGCCATTTTCATTGAGTAGATAGCGCTTGTAAGGAGATTTTCTATCCCACATTACAGACGCTTCTTTCTTAATGTCCTGAATATCATTCATGTCAAAATTAAACGTACTTTCTCCTAAGAGCTTATCCGTAATGACAATAGCCGGTATCTGATATTTATAGCTCATATTCAAAGAGATTGCCGACCAATAATATGCCTCCTCGGCATCGCCTGGAGCTACAATAAAACGCACAAACTCACCCTGGCCGGAATGTAAAGCAAAATGCAGCTCGGTTTGTGATGAATACGTGGGCAGTCCTGTTGAGGGACCTGGCCGCTGTCCTAAAACTATAACCACAGGCAACTCAGCCATACCGGAAAAACTTATTCCTTCGGTCATTAAACAGAACCCCCCACCGGAAGTGCCTACAGCTACTTTTTTACCCATATACGAGAATCCCAGTGACATTAATATTACGCTGATTTCACTTTCTGGATGAATTACCTCCAAGGAAAAATCTTTAGCGACTTCGGCAAGATAATGCAGAATAGGCGAACTGGGAGTCATTGGATAGGAGATATACGCATCAAGGCCCCCCTTGATAAGACCAAGCGCAACCGCCTCATTGCCCGTAATCAAAGGAAGGCCCTCGCGGCTTAACGGGTCCATTTTTATAAGCTCTTTTCCAGCATCAAAACCCCGTCGGGCAACTTTTACATTTAACTCCGGATCTTTATGGAATTCTTTCTTCAGGATGCTTTCCAGGACATCAAAATCCAAACCTATGGCTTTTGTCATTGCCCCGATAATACAGCTGTTGCGCATTATCTCCGGGGCATTCTCCTCTTTCAGGTATTTAATCAAAGGTATCCCTATGCCGCAGATTCCGGCAGCTTCCGGCTTAACCTGTTCTGAATCAAAGATATAAAAGCACTCTTTCTTTAGCCGGTCCTTATGTAAACCCAGTGTTTCCTGATTTAATGCTATGACCAGATCCACTTTATCCAGATGGGCTGCAATCCTGCTGCTTGAAGCGCGGATAATAGAGAAAGTATGCCCTCCTCTAATAATGGAAGGATAATCACGGTAGATAAAAACTCGATACCCCAATTTGTTTAGCAGGCGGCCGATTATGTTACCGGACTTATCAATACCGAAACCCGCCTTGCCGCCGATAAGTATGGAGATCTCATTCATAGGCATCCGTGCTTTCTATGGCGTTACCAATGATTTATATTTTTCATGGATTAAGCCTGCATCAAAAGCCAGGAACCCCTGAAGCATGTGATCTTGCTCATCTTGAGTAAAATATTTCATACACGGCAAAAAGAAATGTTTGTCTTCGATTTCTATGTGCCGAGGGTAAAATTCGATCAGTTCTTTCTGATGGGCTATGATCTCTTTTACAACCGAGTTATCACCTTGTCCATACCTTTGCCTGGCATCAACCAATGCCTTAACGGTTTTACGGCCGTAGACATGATCCTTTATCAAACGCTCCATTATCCCTCTATGCTCCTGAGAAATAGGTTTTTTATCAAGGCCCTTAAACAGTATATCCTCTTCCTTTCCGTGATGGCACCTGTCCGCATAGACACTTAGGAAATCCACAGCTTTATCTATAAAATCTAAGTCTGGTTTTCCCGTATTGCTCAACTCTTGTAATTCAGCTATCATCATCCGGATCAGGCGCTCAATGACTCTGTGTTCTTTCATTAAAGGCCCGATGGGCATAATCCTCTGTTGCATTAAATCCTCCCTGGCAGCTTTAAGTGTTTATAATTCTATCACTTTCCTGATACCATTTAAACGTTTCTTAATTTTAAGCGCTTTGCTCAAAGATAAGAATAAACCTCTCTGAATTTAGCGCAGTTTATCAAGTATCTGGTACAAAACACCTCCCGCAATATCAAGCTTGGGAAACATATATTTACGCGCAGAAATCGTTATTTCAGTCTTATTCTCTTGGGCTTTCCTGAGTATAAGCGCTACCGACGCTCCATGAATATTGGCTTTAATCACTCCGCCTGGCTCATCCTCTTTAGTAATCGAACCCATACGCTTTACTACATCAAGACTTATTTTATACAAATGCTCAAAAGTGACATCAATGATTTGCCGCACATAATCTTTACCTATATATGTTGCTACTAAGGCAGCCGGCAGCACTGCCACTCCCGTTAACAAAGTAGCGCCGTAAATCTGGGCATTTTTTATCGCTGCTTCCTTCATAGGTTCTGCAAGCACAAGTAAAGCCAATTGTTGTACGGTGGGAATACCCTTATAGCTTTTTCGCTTATTAACATCATAGACTCGCACACTGGGTTCGGTGCCGACCGTGTAGTCCTTGTAAACAATCTTACCGATGCTTAAGGTGAGCAGGTCGATTTGCATGGGGATAGGCGCAGAAGACTTTGATTCTTTCACTAATCTTAATTCATCAACGTTAAGCTTCCCTTCTTTGTTTTTAGTCAAACCAATCTCTTTTAATTCAATCTCCACAAGTAATAAGTGACGTTTCTGCTTAAAAAGACTGGCACGATCATATATGACTTTTATTTTGGGACAAGATACCAATGTGCCTTCCGGAAAGCCCCTGGGATTATACATTTTAAATCCGGATATGTTTATCGTTGAGCTAAAAATATTCAATTGAAACCCGTTCATATGTACCGGCGCTCCTGTGATGCTAAAGGCGGCCTTTGTTACCACGGATTTAATAATAAGATTTTTAGAAAATGCGATAACCATTAAAAAAATGACTACTATCCCTATCACTATAAGAAATTTCTTCATAGGCACCTCTTTTTACTTCTTTTGAAAATAATTTCTCCAATACAAAAAATAAGGGGCAGATTTTAGATCAAGTAATCTGCCCCTTCAAACCTATTTCTTTTTCTTCTTTGCTTTTTTCTTGGGTTTACTTCTGCAGCCACAGGTAGCACACATAAGCACCTCCTTTTTATGGTTAACCTGTATTTTCCAAACTAACTTTTCATTGCGCCCTGGGGAGAGCATTAACATAGCGGGAGAGGTTCTTTCCAGGAAAAGATTTGTTTATCCCTCGACTTTCGCTCGGGACTCCCTTCGGTCGCAGGGCGCGGGGATAAGAGATGTTTCATTGCTTTACCCCGGGTGAGAAACAATTAAGTAAGAATATCAACCAAAGAAAAATGGGGTGGCT
>JAQTQC010000012.1 GCA_028712505.1 Candidatus Omnitrophota bacterium | reverse complement strand
CAACCGTAAGTCTTGATATGAATCTTCTTATTCATGATTTAAAAATCTCCGCTGCCGGAAATATAATTAAATAGGTTCTCGGCAATAAGCTTATATCCTTGCCCATTACAGTGATTATCGTCAGCCGAAAATAATCTATTTTTTTCAAAAACTGGAAGATTGTTAAAGCTTTTCAGATTATCAACAACAGCAAGCCCGTGCATAAGGTTCTCAGATACATAATTTCCTTGCGGATAGCTCATAATGACTAACCTTATATTCCTGGCTAAAATTTTATTTTTGATTGCCGAAAAATTAAGGTCGGTTACCCTTCTATAAGAATTGATATCCTCGTGCAAGGCACCTGCCTCTATTGTCTTACCTTGAGCCTCATAACAATAAGCAAGCAATTTTTCCGCCCGCGGTGATTTTCCATGGACCCTGATTGAATCTTTTAACAGCTCCTCCGCATTATCATACCTGTTTAAACTCATATACAAGCAGGCAAGATCAAACCTTATATAATTATTATCCGGATTATTCTCAAGAATAGACTTAAAAACCTTCTCGGCGGCATAAAATTTATTTTGCATTAAGTAAATCTTAGCTAAGGTAAAACGCAGCCATTCATCCTGCGCATCCGCATTTAATACTTTTTTAATAATACGTTCTTCTGTTTCGTAGGCCTTGTATTCTTTAGCTATGCCAAGATATTCCCAGACGTTTTCCTTATTGCTTGCCCTTATAAGCACCTCGGCCGCTTTTTCATTTTGACCATCTCTGTACAGCCTTCTTGCTTCATTTACTATTGAATCCGCTTTTTGTTTTGCAGTGCTAACCAAAGGCTTAAATTGAATGGTTTCCTTTTTAGTAAAATCAGCCTCTTGTTTTACATCCTGGATATTGCGCAATCTTTCAAGTGATAATCCGGTATAATTAAATAATTTATAAATCTTTAAACCTGTAAACCAGGAAGATAACTTTGCCGGCCAACCTCTTTGCCCTAACGCCCAATTATGTAAATGCATATTATGCCCATCAATCATCCCCATCATCAAAACAACCATATCCGGCTTATATTTATCCAATTTCTTATCTAAAGAATAGAGCAACTCGGAAGAATTCTGGCCACCCACCCCTTCGTTGATTACCGCAAATTTTCTTAGCCCGCTTTCTTTAAACATACCATTTAATTGAGCGGGATAATCCTCACCCTTGCCCGCACCAACTCCCAGGGTAAAGGAGTCGCCTAAACATAAAATCTTATAAACAGCCGGGTTATCTTTAAGGTCATCGGGGAACCCTCTTCGATACAATAGGTAACCAACACCAAAAACCCGCAATAAAAGTTCAAGACAAACTACTGCTGCAACAGTTCCTAAGACAAACACTCCTATTTTCTGCTTGAGCATAATCCTGAATTTTTACGGGAAAAATTAAGCCCCGCACCAGTACGATGCGGGGCTTAATGGTTAGTAAGAATGGATCAGCATTACTTCTTTTTAAGCTTTTCCACCAATTCAGCCACAAACTTTCCGGCAATCTCCCTGCAACCAAGACCGAAAGCCAGAGCCACAGCCAGACCGAGTGAGCCTAACACAATACCCACGGTAAGCTCGGTAACACGTATACCGATATTCAATTGCTCCAAACCGACGAATATCGTAAAAATCATCACCACAACTTCAACAATCTGCCCAAGCAATTTACCCTGGCTAAGGCCGGCATTGTTAGCAGCGGTCTTCACAATATTCTTTAAAGCGGTAGCAGCAAACATACCAATAATTAAAATAAATATCCCGGCAATAACATTAGGGATATAAAGAACAACTTTGTTCAATAACTCTGCGGCTATAGTCAAACCAATAGCATTAATCGCAACCATAAAAGTAATCAAAAGCCCGAACCAATAGCAGATTACCCCGATTAACTCGGAAAGCGAATAAGTAATTCCACCCTTATCCAGTATCTTGTCCAGTTCAATACGGCTGGAAAGCGTATCAAGTCTTATCACCCCTAAAGCCTTAGTTACAACAGCCCTAAGCAACTTAGAAAGCAACCAACCAATTATCAGGATAACGATCACTAAAAGCACGTTAACCATAAACTGGCTGATCTGCGTAAGCACGCTTCTGGCTGGCTCAAGCAACACAACTTGCCAACTACTCATATCTGCCTCCTTTTTTGTATGATTTACTAACTTTAACATAACTAAGCAGTTATGTCAAGAATATTCCCCAAAGAATACGTTTTTAATTCGAAATAACCGTAATTCCTGCCGCCATTAAAGGCCCAAAATCATTAGGATCATCATAATACCTGACATTTACGCTATCTGAAATGCCAATTCCAGCAAAGCTAAAAGGCTCTCCCGCCTTAATGATTTTGGTGTTTTTATTTATCTTAACCGCAATTTCATCATAATTCCCATTAGACTGGCACCAACGGATTAACATTTTAGATCCAACCCAATCAAGTTTACTGACCCTGCCGCTGACGACCCTGACTGGAAAATCTCTCGTATCGGCATACACCTGAGAAGATAAAACTACAAAAACCGGTATTAATAAAAACAGAATTGACCTAGGCACCGCTGCCTCCTTTCGATAGAGTTCTGGCTAAAAATTCAAGGTCATACCATCATAAGCAGCAATCACCTCAATCCCTAATGCCCGAGACAATCTTTCTGCCTGGACAATCGGCTTTGCCTTAAGCATGCTCATGCCAAAATGCGTAAGCACGGCTTTCTCGGGCTTCAGCTTCTTTATAAGCATCTCCGCCTCTTTTAAACTAAGATGGTCAATGCCGGCGCGAGGATCAAGAAAAACAACCGAAATAATCAGAACGTCTGTTTTGTAAAAATCATTCAATTCCGGAAAATATCTGGTATCGCTGATAAACCCGACACTTGTCTTATTTATATAAAACTTCAAACCAAAGGTCTGGCCAGGATGAATATGGCGCATTGAGGTATTGAAAATAAAATCACCAATCCGGTATTTATGCCTTGCCCTGATTATCTGGATTTTCTCAGGAAAGCCGGCCGCATGTTCGAGAATAATTGAATTAACGCCAAGAGCATCGGCCGGACAAAAGACAGTTCCTCTTTTTTTAAACCCTCCCTCGGTCATTGCCTCAATCATCACATTGATATCATTAGCATGGTCTAAATGGCGATGGGTCAAAATAATCGCATCTAGCTTTCCTGGATCAAGCCTGGGCCGACTTTTAGCACAACAGACAATACTCCCCGGACCCGGATCAATCAAAACATTAGTTGAACCGGATGAGATCCATAGCCCACCGGAAGCCCGCAGTTGTTTAATCATCACAAAACGCGCCCCGGATGTCCCCAAGAATTTGATGTAATTTAACTTTTCCGGACCTACTTCAGCCATTTTTTCTTAAGCTCTGCGTTAATTGTCTGCATATCAGAATAAGAAACCTTGTTTTCTTCTCTTTCCTCAAACCCTGGATCAAACACCCTGGCGCTTTTCTTACCGCAGATAAATTCCTCTACGGAACTTATTTTAGCCCCCAGGAACCTGACAACCGTTTGTATTCCTTTATCATCCGAAACTACAATAATATTAGCAGGCTGACCCGACTCTTCCACCAACTTCTTGATTACCTCATCGGCTTCAATCAAACGGGAGAATAAACAAACTAAACCCTGTTCATCAGGCATTTTTTCTCCTTGGGGAGGATACCCATCAAAAACCAGAACAAGTTTATTCTTCCTGCTTCCGGTTAACCTGTTTAATATAATAAAATCTGCGAGTAAGCTTTGGATATTCGGTGATTTTCTTGGCCGGGGCCTAAACTGCGGATGATTGATTATGTTGTAGGCGTCGATGATGTACTGTAAGGACATAGATAATCCCTCCTATTGCCCCAGAAAAAACGACAAAAGAAAATGATAAAAGAGACATAGCCAAAGCCAGCTGTTTTATTACTCCGGCCTTAGCGAAATAAACTACGTACAAACCCTCTCTTAAGCCTAAGCCTCCAAGTGAGATTGGAAGCAAGGTAATCGCGCTGATTACAGGCATAAAAATAAAGTAATAGAAAAGATTTATGTCCACCCCTAAAGAAATCCCGGTAAAATAAACACCCAGCGGATAAATTAACTGAATAACAAAAGAAAGAATAAGATTGACGACAATTGTTTTCTTGTGATTGCGAAAAATATGAATCTCCCGATGCATATCTTTAATCATCTCCTTAATCCTGCCTGAACCGGGCACCGATAAAAACTTACCTATCCTTTCATAGATAAAGCTGTTGAATAACAGCAATAGGATAACCAATAACAATATGACGATGATAGCTATCGAAAAATAAACTATTTTATCGTTTATAAGGCAACCACCCAATAAAATAGCGGGTAAAACCACAAGCACTAAACCGATATATCCACTCAACCTGTCTAGGAAAACCGTGGCCACAACCTGCCTGGCCTTATTAGTATGCGCAGCGAGATCCGCCGTCCTAACCAAATCACCTCCGATAGTCGAAGGCAGAAAAATACTAAAGAAAATACCACCGCAAAAAGAACTTATAAGTCTTTTCAAAGGAATATCAATCCCTGCCGCCCCAAGCAGCACATGCCAACGCCAAAAACCAAGGATATAAGTCAAGGGCAGGGTAAAAAACCCTAAAGCCAAGAATAACCTATCGGCGCTTTTTATATCATTTACCAAAACCTTAAAATCAATCTTGTTAAGCTTAAATAAAAGAATCAGTAAAACAACACTGATTATAATTCTTAACAGGATATTTAATATATTCTTAAACTTTTGCATCTTTTATTTAAGTTCTTTGCCGGTTAGCTTACGATGGGCTTCCAGGTATTTTTCTGTAGTCCTGGCGATTATTTCTTTGGGCAGAGCAGGTCCTGGCGGAGTTTTATCCCAAACCAAAGTTTCCAGATAATCCCGCACAAATTGTTTATCAAAACTCGGCTGAGCTTGTCCAGGTCGATAATCTTCCAGCGGCCAGAAACGGGAAGAATCAGGGGTAAGCACTTCATCAATTATGATAAGCTGATTATTCTGGATTCCAAATTCAAATTTTGTATCTGCGATAATTATCCCTTTTTGCAGGGCATAATCCCTTGCCCGGCTGTAAACCTCAATACTGGTCTTTTTCAGTTTCTCTGCCATGTCCCGGCCAAGAAACCCTTCGATATATTCCTGGCTTACATTCTCATCGTGGCCGACATCCGCCTTAGTTGATGGAGTAAATATCGGTTGGTCAAGTTTATCTGATTCCTTTAATCCCGCGGGTAATTTTATTGAACAAACTGATTGTCCTTGTTTATACTCTTTCCAACCTGAACCGGAAAGATAACCCCTTACCACGCACTCAACCGGCAAAGCTTTAGTTTTGAGCACCAGCATCGAACGGCCAACTAGATCCTTTTTATACTTCTTTACTTCCGAAGGATACTTCTCCACATCCGCCGTTATCAAATGATGCGGTATTATATCTTTGATAAAATCAAACCAGAAAGTAGATACGCTGGTTAAGACCTTGCCCTTAGATGGTATTCCAGAAGGCAAGATCACATCAAAACAGGATATCCGGTCAGTAGAAACGATTAAAAGCTTATCCCCTAAATCATAAACATCCCTTACCTTGCCCCTGCGGAAAAGCTTAAGGTCCCTAAATTCAGTTTTTAACAAAACTTCATTTTCCATATCTTTTCAATCTTTCTATTAATCCCTCATATTCATCCCAGAGTTCTTTGGGTAGATCTTTATTGAAATCTCCGAAAAATTTATTTATCCCTTTCATTTCTTCCAACCACTCGGATTTATCAACCTTGAATAGTTTTTCCATTGCCCCGGGAGCAAGATTTAACCCGGTCATATCGATATCAAAAGGATACGGCAAATAACCAATCGGAGTCTCCATGGCATTAACTTTATTATTACAACGGTCAAGTATCCATTCCAATATCCTTAAGTTTTCGCAAAAACCCGGCCAAAGAAACTTACCATGCTCATCAGTTTTAAACCAATTAACATGAAAAATCTTTGGTGGCTTAGCCATAAGCCTGCCCATATTTAACCAATGTTTAAAATAATCCGCCATATTGTAACCGCAAAAAGGAAGCATCGCCATAGGATCCCTGCGTACCTGCCCAATTTTACCCACCTGGGCAGCAGTAAGCTCTGACCCCATAGTCGCCCCCGCAAACACTCCATGCTGCCAGTTGAATGATTGATAAACTAACGGGGCTACATGCTGTCGCCTGCCACCGAAAATAATCGCGGAAATCGGCACCCCATGGTGTTGATCCAACCTGAACGAAGCTGAAGGACAATTAATAATAGGAGCGGTAAACCGGGCATTGGCCTGCGCACCTTTTATTATCTGCCCTTGAGCATCTTTCATATTCGGCTTCCAAGGATTACCTTTCCAATCTATTCCCTGGCTAGGAACCTCTCCGTCAGCACCCTCCCACCAAACTGTATTATCCGGCTTTAAAAGTACATTGGTATAAATGGTATTACTCTTGATTGTTTCCACCATATTCGGATTAGCTTTAGAGTTTGTGCCAGGGGCAACCCCAAAGAATCCTGTTTCGGGATTTACAGCCCAAAGCGAACCATCGGAATCAACGCGCATCCAAGCAATATCATCACCCAGCGTCCAAATACGATACCCTTTTTGTTTAAGCCCTTCAGGAGGAACCATCATTGCTAGGTTCGTTTTCCCGCAAGCACTAGGAAAAGCTGCAGCAATATACTCAACATGTCCATTAGGTTCTTCGATCCCCATAATCAACATATGCTCAGCCAGCCATTTTTCCTTCCTGGCAACATAGCTGGCGATACGCAAAGAAAGGCATTTTTTACCCAAAAGTACATTACCGCCATAACCGCTACCCACGCTCCAGATAGTATTATCTTCGGGAAAATGCAAAATCAATCTTTTGTTGATATCCAACTGAGCTTTTGAATGCAGGCATTTAGTAAATTCATCGCCTTTCTCTAGTTGTTTTAAAACAGCATCACCGCAGCGAGCCATGATCAACATATTCAACACAACATAACGGGAATCGGTTATTTCCACTCCGATCTTACTAAAAGGCGAACCCACTGGCCCCATGGAAAACGGAATTACATACATAGTCCGACCGCTCATTGCGCCTTTAAATATGGTCCTGGCTTTTTGATAGGCCCTATTCGGCGACATCCAATTATTATTTGGCCCAGCATCCCTTTTCTTCTTAGTACAAATAAAGGTTAAATGTTCTGTGCGCGAGACATCGTCATGGGCAGTGCGATGCAAGAAACAACCCGGCAGCTTTTCTTT
The DNA here is from genome assembly GCA_028712505.1 of Candidatus Omnitrophota bacterium. Taxonomy (GTDB): domain Bacteria; phylum Omnitrophota; class Gorgyraeia; order Gygaellales; family Profunditerraquicolaceae; genus UBA6249. The sequence continues at coordinate 39,069 of JAQTQC010000012.1, read as the reverse complement.
ATTTAGACGCAGCAATTCCCCAGAAGTTACAGATTCTTTTTCCAAGGTCAACCTCTGCTCTTCAGACCCGTCGATCCAAACAATAGCTTTAGGTCCGCAAAGCTTGCTCATTTTATTCACCCAATCAATCAACCCCTTGTTATTCGTGGGAAAATTTTCCATCTAGTTACTCCTATTCGCAATAAATTTGTATGCAGAATCAGCTGCCACTGCCCCATCGCCACAAGCATTTATTACCTGATATAAACTTTTCTTACGACAATCTCCACAGGCAAATACACCCTCAACCGAAGTAGACATGGAATCATCCGCAATAATAAAGCCTGCTTCATCCATTTGGATTTTGTCTTTTAAGAATGTTGTCTCCGGCTCATAACCAATATAGATAAAAACACCATCACAACAAAGATCATCTTCTTTACCGGTTGATAAATCCTTAATTCTTATTGCCTCCACTTTCTTAGTTCCTTTAACCTCAGTAACCAGACTGCTTAAGATAAACTTTATTTTCTTATTCTGCTGCATTTTTTCCTGTAATATCGCCGAAGCGCGCAAATCCTGGCGACGATGAATTACACTGACTGAGCTGGCAAAACGGCTAAGGTATATAGCCTCTTCAGCAACTGCATTCCCTCCGCCTACAAGCACTACATTTTTGTCTCTATAAAAGGGGGCATCACAGGTAGCGCAATAAGAAACTCCTCTTCCGGTAAATTCCTTCTCTCCCGGTATATTTAATTTACGCGGATGCGCACCGCTGGCAATAATAAGTGCCTTAGCCGCAAATGTAGCACTTGAAGTTATGACTGTTTTCTTTAGGCAATCTAAATCCAACACTTCATCGCTTTCAAATCTCACCCCTAATTCCCTGACCTGTTTCTCCATGCGATCAATCAATTCAACGGTAGTTACCCCGCCAGGAAAACCGGGGTAATTTTCAATGCTCTCGCTCATCAATATCCTACCGCCAGGAGCCATTTTTTCAATCATCAAAGTATTCAGTCTGCTACGACCGGCATAAAGAGCAGCAGTAAGACCCGCCGGACCAGCACCAACGATAATCAGATCATAGATCATCCAACAACCTCTAAAATTACAATTTACGGGTTTTTAACTCTCTTTTCAGTTCCTTCAATTTCTTTCTAATCTTTAATTTTTGCAAAAAAGACGCGTAATCAACTATAAGTTTACCTTCCAGATGGTCAATCTCATGCTGCAGCACACAAGCAAAAAGATCTCTAGCCTCTAGCCTTAATGGACGATTATTTTCATCCAATGCTTCAACCCAAACCTGTCTTGAACGCTTAACCTTGACAGAAGCCCCCGGAACGCTAAGGCAACCTTCCTGTATAGCTTGAGAACCCTGGCGCTTAACAATTTTAGGATTGACTAACTTATAAAGCCCTTCGCCGATATCCACCACGATCAAACGCACGCTCATTCCAATTTGCGGAGCAGCAAGCCCAATCCCAGAATGTTCATACATGGATTGAGACATCAAACTTAAGACTTTCCGGTACTCAGCAGTAACCTCTTTAACCGGTTTTGCCTTCTTCCTTAATACAGAATCACCGAATATATTAATCTTTAATTTGGTTTCTGGCATTTACTTTTATAACCTTTGGCTTGATTTTCTTTGTTAGTTCATCCTCGATCAAAACATACGAAACGATAATCACCTGATCCCCTGGACAAGCACCCCGGGCCGCCGGACCATTCAAACAAATCACTCCACTTCCCGGTTTGCCTTTAATCACATAAGTTTCAATACGCTGGCCGCTGCTTAGATTAAGAACTTCCACCTTCTCATATTCCAACATATCCGCAGCTTTAATTAAATCCGCATCAATGGTAATACTACCCTCATAATAAAGATTAGCTTCGGTCACTGTCGCCCGGTGGATCTTTGATTTTAACATAGTCCGTAACATTTTATCTCTCTCCTTACTTAAGCAGGTGCGCCCACGTAATACGCCCTAGCTTAACACATATCAACGCAATTCTTTATTGACATTGGGTGCCATAGGCGCGGGGTGCGATTAATTTATAAGCCTGACGAGCAATCATCAGTTCTTCATTTGTGGGAATTACTAATATTCTGGGTTTTTTTCTAAGATATTGAAATAACCCACGACAGATATCATCCCTGACATCCGCTTGGTTCTCCCCGATTCCTGCAGTAAATATCAAAGCGTCCAGACCGCCTAAAATCGACAAGTAAGAACCAATATACTTCTTAATACGATAGATAAATATATCTATCGCCAGCCTGGCGCGATTGTTCCCCTTCCGGGCTTCTTGCTCGAGAAAACGCATATCGTTGCTAACCCCAGATATCCCCTTCAAACCACTTTCTTTATTCAAAATGCGCTCCATTTCCTGAGCACTAATATTCTTTTTATACATAATATAAGTGACCAACGCCGGATCAACATCGCCACAGCGGGTGCCCATTACCAAACCTTCCAAAGGAGTAAAACCCATGCTTGTATCTACGGATTTTCCCCTGTCAACCGCCGTAATACTACAACCATTGCCTAAATGACAGCTAATCAGCTTCAGCTTATTGAGTGGCTTTTTAAGTATACGACTGGCCTCTGCGGCAACAAATTCATGGCTAGTGCCATGAAAACCATACTTTCTCACTTTCAGTTTCTGATAATACTCATATGGCAGGCCGTATATATGGGCATGAGCAGGAATGGTTTGATGAAATGCCGTATCAAAAACAACTACCTGTTTTACTCCCGGTAAAAGTTTCCGGCAGGCAAGTATTCCGGATAAATTCGCCGGATTATGCAAAGGAGCAATAGCACAGCATTCCCTGATGCCTTTTATAACCTTGGAATCGACTATTGCTGGTTTCTTGAATTTCTCCGCGCCATGTACTACGCGGTGTCCAACGGCCTTAACCGAACCAAATTCCTCGAGTATAGTTTTTAAACCAGAGTAATGATCACTGAATTTTGACCCTTTCTCTCCTATATGTTCGATAGCGCCTTTCGAAATCAAAGACTCCTTAGGCATATCAAAAAGTTTATACTTAATCGATGAGCTACCGCTATTAATTACCAGTATCTTCATTATTGAGCCCGGGTTGCTGAAACTGCCACGCTATCCACAATATCCTGCGCAAAACATCCACGAGATAAATCGCTTGCCGGTTTATTTAAACCAAGAAATAAAGGGCCAATTGCCCGGCAACCGCTTAGACGCTGAGAAAGCTTATAGCTGATATTTCCAGCTTCCAGATTAGGAAAAATCAAAACATTAGCTTTTCCTTCAATCGGACTATTTGGACATTTTATCTTAGCTACTTCAGGAACTATTGCCGCATCCGCCTGCAATTCCCCGTCAGCCAACAATTCCGGAACCTGCTGTTTTAACAAATCTAATGCCTCGGCTATTTTTTGAGCGGATTTTGTTTTTGCTGATCCTTTCGTGGAATAACTTAAGAATGCTATGCGCGGAGTAATATCCAAAACTTTAGCCGCCAACTCTGCAGCAGTTACAGCAATGCAATACAACTGACGGGCATTTGGGTCAGGAATAACCCCGCAATCTGCGTAGACAAAAGTTCCGTTCGCTCCATACTGGTTGCCCGGCAAATCCATGATAAAACAACTTGAAGCTATGGTAAAACGTTCATCCAGACCGATACAACGTATACAGGCGCGAGCCACGTCAGCAGTAGTATGGTTTGCCCCGGCGACTAAACCATCGGCTTTCCCCTGACGAGTCATCATCGCCGCATAGTATAGATTATCGGAAAAAAGCTTCTTTACCGTGTCCAGATCAACATCCTTGGATTGATATAATTTATAATACTCTCCGATATAGCTGTCCAGAATATTCTTATCAATCACATCCGGGGTTAAAACCAAGGGTTTAGCTATTTTCTCCTGCTCAATAATACGCACAGCTTCTATTGTACGCTTATCATCATATTCAGGAAGAACGATTGTCATCAATTTTCTTTTGGCTAGATTACGGATTCGGTTAAGTGCGTCCATTTTTAAATTCCTTTCAAAATTTTCTTAAAATCAATATTTTCCTTGATTAACTTAATTACTGTATCAACTTTATCCTTATCACAAGAGCGGATTTTTACTGTCAGATCGTGCACGCAAGTAGCCACATCATAAGTATCAGACTGGGCCAATAAAACAGGGATCTGGGCCTTATTCAGAAGATTCATGATTGGCGGTTCAGGAGTGATTCCCCCGGTTAAGATCATGCCACAAATCTTTAATTTACTATTGTTTGAATCTCTGAAACAACTTAAGCCACAGATAATCATATCTTCTCGGTCACCCGGCGTAATCATAAGGCTATCTTCGCTGATATAACGCGCGGCATCGCGCGCCTCCATTGCCGCGACAATCACCTTGGCGACAGAACGCTCCAGGTACTCTTTTCCGCAAAGAACCTGAAAATCCGTCTCCTCCAGAATCTGCTCAAAAGTAGGCCGGGCAAGCATTGGGTTAAAAGGCAAAACACCTAAAACATCAATCCCTTTCCTCTCCAGCCCTTTTCTCACCAAACGGCTTATCTTATCAAATTTATCAGGTAAAACTTTGTTTACAATAACCCCCAAGACCTTAACCCCTTCTTTTTCAAAAAGAGCCTTGTTTAAGATAATTTCATCAATCGGCCTGCCTACCCCGCCGGAGGAAATAATAATTACTTTCGAGCCTAAAAGCTTGGCTACCGAAGCGTTTGAATGGTCAAAAACAGACCCTACCCCAGCATGACCAGTACCCTCGATTACCACCAATTCCTGATTCTTAGAAATTCTGTGGAAAGCGTCTTTAATCCGATTAGAGATATTCTTCTTGTCCGGTTTGGCGATATATTTCTCAGTAAAACCTTTTTCTACCGCAATCGGACTCATATCCTTAAGCCCGCTCTTTATTCCACAGACCTCTTCGATAAGGATTGAATCCTCATCAATCTTCAGGCCTTCTTCTTCGAGATAACGCTGACCGATAGGCTTGATAAAACCAACTTTGCCGAATCTCTCCTGCAGATTTTTGATTATCCCCAAGGAAACTGTCGTTTTACCGTCATTCTGCTTAGTGGCGGCAATAAAAATTTTACGCATTAAATGTTTTCTTCTATATTGCGTTTCAAATCAAGTTTACTTACCGCACCAACAATCTGGTTTAAAACCTTGCCATCTTTAAAAAATATGATCGTAGGAATCGACATTACCCCGTATTCAGTGGCAACTTTCGGGTTAGAATCTACATCTATTTTTCCGATTCTCATCTTCCCCGCATACTCCTTGGCTAATTCATCGATAAAAGGAGCGATCATTTTGCAGGGCCCGCACCAAGTAGCCCAAAAATCAACCATTACCGGCTGCTTAGATTCCAACACTTCTTTTCTAAAATTAGAATCCGTAAAATGCAGTGTACTCATAGTTGAATTCCTTCACAATAAAAGGGTTAATAAATTGGTAGGTCGTAATAAATTATCACAAACACGCTGAAATTGCAAGATTTTTTAGGTAGGATTTGGTTATTTCTTGGACATGGTCAACCGTAATTGTTCCGAATAATACCCTGCTGTCAACGAATCCAAGGAAGCAGCTAATTCCTCAAGTTTTAATTCCTTATCCAGTCTTTTTTTCCTGTCTTCAATAGGCAAACTATCCAATTCGGATTTTACTCTCAAGCGCTCAAAATATAGCTTATTTACTTCATCCAGGATATCGTTCCTTAACTCCACCATAAGCTTTGAACGCACATCAATGCTAGTTTGATCGGCATTCCAAATCAAATCCCCTAAATCCCATCTCAAGGTTACATCCCAATCCAAGCTATCCTTACCCCTTCTTAATAGGTCGTCTCCGATTTGGCCGATAGCGGAAGAACCGGTCTCCCAATGCCATAGGTCAGTCGAATTACGATCTAATCCAATATTTAATTCAGGTAAAATTGCTTTTCTTGCCGCCAATTTTCTCCATTGAGATATTTTCTCAGAACTTACCTCAGCGTATTTTATTGCCGCCTCCTGCAATCCTCTTATCTCCGGCTCGTATTTGAGATACTCTCGAAGTAGAGAGCGCCCCAAGCCTCCGCTAGAATCAACAGGGATAGTTCTAAATACACCCTTTTCCCCTGCCACATAAATACAACCTTTTCTATCCACAGCAAGATAGCTTAATCTTCCGGCAGATAAATTAAATGATATTTCTTGCCAACGCTCATCTTGATAAAGAAAAATTCCTGTCTGAGTAAGCCCAAGTATTCTCTGATCATTTAGCAAACAAAGCATCCTTACATTTCGGTTTAATAAGCCGTATTCAGCAAATTTATTCCAAGTTTTACCTTGATCCAGGCTCTTGTAAACTCCTCTGGTACCGGAAAAATATATACAATCAACATTATTAATATCTGCCTTCACAAAATGCACTTCTGGGACTCTGCTTTCCTTATCTGCATCCTCAATATCCAAAAGATTCTCATCATCCTGATGAGAATAATCTATATATATCCTCTCCCAGCTTTCCCCGCAATTCAATGTCCTGAATATTCCACAAGAAGCAGCTAAATAAACAATTTTATCCTGTTTAAAATTAGTATCGATGTTAAACACGGTAACATTATTAAGTTCACCTCTTTGTTTAACCCAGCTACGACCGCCATCCTTGCTTATAAAAAGTCCTGCCTCTGTTCCCGCAAAAATAGCCCTAGATGTATTCAATACTGCGGTGCATTTATTCTCCAGGCTGCTTCTCCCCCTAAAAATCCTTTCCCAGCGCTCTCCTGAATTTTTACTACGATACAAACCATCATCCGTAGCCGCATAAATAACGTTTAGGTTAAAAGGCGCAAATTTCATGGCACTAATATTTCTTGAACCACCCCTTACAGATAATACCCTGCGCCAACTTTCGCCAGCATCCACGCTCTTTAATAACCCTCCGGGAACTCCCAAGAAGATAATCTTATCATCCTCTGGATGAACCAATAATATCTGCGCTTCATAGTTACCCCTACTTATGTCTTCCCAATTAAAATCCTGAGCCAAGAGAAGATTCCCTCTAATAATTAACCAAACCATGGCCACTATAAAACTAATCATTTTTCTATGCATTGCGCACCTCCTGGCATAATTGACGCAAGAAATGCGAAAGTCTAACAATAAAAAGGGTGTCCTCGATTAAGGACACCCTTTTTAACTTAAAAAACCTGTTACTTTTTAACTACCAAAGCCAGGCTTTTATCTTCTCATCTGCAGCCTGCCAGGCATATTCCGGTTTCATTGCCGGTTTACTATAGGAAGCAACCGGAAAAGTAACTGTATCGTAAACTCCGGTCGCTCCACGCACAGCACTGATAATTGCCCCGTTAACCGCTCCAACTGTCACTCCAACTGCAGGATCCTGTTCTTTAGAAACTTTAGCTATTTCCGCGGGAATCTCCATCCAAAATGTGGCCATATTGATTATTCCACGCTCAAGCTTATTGACCGGCGAATTAACAAAAGAAATATTATCCCGGTCAATCTGCATGGGAGGAGAGCTAAATGTATAGTCAAAGCTGTCATCACCATCATAAGAATATCCAACCGTCAAGCTTCCAAAGATTAATCCGAGTACACTTAGAATCAAAATCAAGCTTTTCATCAGTTTCCTCCTTTTTTAATCTCTACTCTGCTTAATTGGCGAGTTAGCCTCTCTTTAAAAGATTTAGCTGAATCTATTTTCTCCCCTGATACGCCCGCTTCCATGGCAAAATCAATCAAACCACGCAAGATATCATTATAGGAAAGCTTATGGCCAGTAGTAAATAAAGCATCCTTGCCTAATTTATCAAGATAATCCATTTCTTGCCGGCCCAACATGGTGATTACTCTATGCGTAACAATCTGTCTCCCATTGCTTTGCATATTTTACCACCTCCTTTATTATAAGTAAGAAATAATAAAAATCAAGTAAAATTTTACCAATTCTTAACGCCTGATTCCAAATAAAGGCATACCCTCAAATATCCTTAACGCCTTAAGGAAATTCATATGCTTTTTATGCTGCTTCTTAGCTTTTGCCAAGGCTTTATGTAGAATTCTCTTCATCTCTGGCCTCCCTGCCTGCCGGCAGGCAGGCTTTTGAAAACTGGTTTATAAACAAAAAACCCTAAAAGGCTATTTTAGGGTTTTTCCCTACTTGGCAACCCCGCTTTCCTCGTATCAGGAGGATCGGAAGCTTTGCGCCCCAGCATCACTACTGGTTAGCCCTTATCATCAGGTTATGCAGAATACCAAATTGTCAAATGTCAATTTACATAAAGAATATAACATATTCCTGGCGGATTGTCAAGGCAACACAAAAACCAGCATTTATCAAGATAGCTTCTTAATTAAATCTTTGGCGACCTTTTCTCCCGCAAGAAGCATTCCTCCGAATATCGGACCCATACGCGGGCCACCGAAAACTGCATTTGCACACATGCCACAGGCATATAAGCCCGGGCAAACCTCCTTTGAGTTTCTTACAATGATTTCTTCTCCTGCTTCTGCCCACATCGACTCTTCCCCCATTGTCTTTCCGGTTTTAGTGTTCAGCCTTATGCCGGATTTTCTTTCTATTATACGCGCTACTTCCGCAGGATGACCTGTCGCATCAACAACGACCTTAGCACGCATAGTAATCGGATCAACATGCAGTTTCGCTATCTCAACCGCGCTCCAATTCAATACCAACCCCTTCACCTTTTTATTACGCACCATTACATCTTCAACGCTAATCAGGTTAAAAATCTTTAACCCTGCCTTTACGGCTTTGGAACAAATAGTTGAGACTGCTTCAATAGAATCTGCTAAATAATAGCCTGCCTCATAACGCCTGCTTTTAATGCCAAATTCATCAAGAAGCCCCTTGGCCTCTTCCTGGACCACTATTTCATTAAACATAATCCCCCCTCCCCACATACCACCGCCCACAGAAAGTTTTCTCTCGAAGAGCACCACTTTCTTACCAGCCTTGGCCAGATAATACCCGCATACCATACCAGCAGGTCCCGCTCCAACTATAGCCACATCCACATCAAGGGCATCCACTAACTTTTTATTATATGATTCAATGATCGCCCTGGAAATCTTAATCTCATCCAAATGCATGATTCCTCCTTTTTACACCTAAGACATTATCAATGATAATTGGAAAATAAAAAACCCTTATGCCAAATGCACAAGGGTCATAAATACCATCTACCTCCTTCCCTCCGCTGGCATTATCCAGATCAGGTTGATTTAAGGGTAATCCGCTTATTACACGGAACTCTCAGACCGGTTAACCGACCTCCCCTATATGTTTATATTAAAACACCATTTAAAATAATCGTCAATAAAAATATTTATAACAGTCTAAGCGAAAAATTTATCCCCTTGAGCCCAATTTTCACCAGTTACTTCATCGATTACCAGATAAAGACTATTTTTGGGTTTTCCTGCTACTTTTAGAAGTGTTTCAGAGAATTCTTTGGCTATTTTTTCTTTTTGTTCCTTGCTAAGCCTACCGACTACCTTCAGGTTAATATAAGGCATATCCCACCTCCATTAAATTTAGGTCCTATTTTGAGATTAAGAATATCCCTGTTTGCGCGAACAAATTAGGCAAAAACAGGGCCTTCCTTGCCTGAGCGATACAAACGCTTCGTTCGATATCGATCCCTTTTAAATGGCAGTAATTCTTAAAATCAGATATGCTCAAGAAATGTAAGTTTGGCGTATCAAACCATTGATAAGGAAGCGCCCCGGTTACCGGGGTCTTCCCCTGAAAAAACATCTGCAATCTTGATTTATAATGCGCAAAATTAGGAAATCCTACAATTACCTTTTTACCAACCCGCAGAGCATCAATAAGCACCTTATCCACATGAAGTATCTGTTGCAGGCTTTGATTAAGCACTACATAATCAAAAGATTTATCCTTAAACTCTGCCAATCCGCTGTCAACATCTCCGTGGAAAACGTTGAGCCCTTTAGCTACACACTTATAAATTGCCTGTTCATCAATTTCAATGCCTTGAGCATGCGCATTCCTCTGTTTAATTAGAAGGTACAAAAGATCGCCGTTACCGCATCCTAAATCCAAAACAGTAGATTGCGGCTTCACTAAATCCAGAATCACCTCGTGGTCCAATTGAATATCTTTACGCGCCATAATCACCAGTCACCTCATAAGCATAAAATATTTTCTTAAGGAAATGTTTAAGCAGATGTGTTTCTTCTTCTACCTCTAATAGAAACGCATCATGCCCGTAAGTTGAATCGATTTCACAGTAAGTGGTCTCCACTCCGGCGAGCTTGCAAGCTTTAACTATTTCCTTTGACTGATATGCCGGATAAAGCCAATCAGATTTAAAAGAAATGACCAGGACCTTGACCTTAGTTCCCTGCAAAACCTCCTCAAAACGCTCCCCTCTTGAAGCATCAAAATTATCCATAGCCTTGGTTATATAAAGATAGGAATTAGCGTCAAAACGTTTTACGAAATTATCCCCACGGTAACGCAGATATCCCTCTACTTCAAAATCAGCGGTAAATTTAAATGGCTCTCCCGTATCTTTCTTAGCCCGGCCGAATTTCTCCGCCATTGATTTATCACTCATATATGTAATATGACCGATCATCCTGGCTACAGCCAATCCCTTAGAAGGAAGCGGACCTTCATAATAATTTCCTGATTTCCAATGACTATCTGCCATAATCGCCTGCCTGCCAACTTCGTTAAAAGCAATCTGCTGCGGCGAATGCTTAATGGTTGTGGCAATCGGCACCGCACTGAGAATATTCTGCGGGTAATTGACCAACCAGGATAAAACCTGCTGCCCCCCCATTGAACCACCTACTACTGCAAGCAATTTATCTATACCCAGATAATCAATTAAATGTTTCTGGGCATTGACTATATCATTGATAGTGATCAAAGGAAAATCCAAGGCATAAGCCTTGGCTGTCTTAGGATTAATGCTTGACGGCCCGGTTGAACCTTTACATCCACCTAATATATTAGAACAAATCACAAAATATTTATCCGTATCAAATGCCTTTGCCGGTCCGATAAATTCATCCCACCATCCGGGATCATCTTTTCCTTCATGCACTCCAGCCGCATGGGCATCACCAGAAAGCGCATGAGTAATAAGGATAGCATTGGATTTATCCTTGTTTAAGATACCGTAAGTCTCATAAGCCAAAGTAACCGGTCCAAACCTCTCCCCATTTTCAAGTTTAAGCGAATCAAAGGTAAAAGTTCGGCCTTTTACTATGCCCACGCTATTATTCTGGATCACTTTTCTTTCTTTATTCATGTTTTCCCTTCTTGAAAAAACCAAGTAGTCAAATATCTTTCTCCTGAGTCGGGAAAAATAACTACAATGGTTTTACCTTTATTCTCCTTGCGCTTAGCTACTTCCAAGGCTGCCCACAAGGCTGCCCCGCTTGAGATACCAACCAGGACCCCTTCAGTTTTCGCTAATTCTCTAGCCATGAATCCAGCATCCTCGTTAGTTACCCGGACAACCTCATCGATTGCCTTACGGTTAAAAACCTTAGGGATAAACCCTGCACCTATACCCTGAATCTTATGCGGACCGGCAACTCCTCCTGACAAAACCGGAGAAGCATCCGGCTCAACCGCTATCGCCTTAAAACTTTTTTTCCTTTTTCGGATAACCTCAGAAACTCCTGTAATTGTGCCACCCGTACCAACTCCCGCAACCAAGATATCAACTTTTCCATCAGTATCATTCCAAATTTCCTCGGCGGTAGTTTTACGGTGGATTTCCGGATTAATAAGATTATTGAATTGCTGTGGCATAAAACTATTCGGAGTAGCACATATTAATTCCTCTGCCTTCTCCACCGCCCCTTTCATCCCTTTAGCACCTTCGGTCAACACAAGTTCAGCCCCTAAGATCTTGAGCAATTGTCTGCGTTCAATACTCATGGTTTCAGGCATAGTCAAAATCAACCTATAGCCTTTTGCAGCTGCCACAAACGCTAGGGCAATCCCAGTATTCCCGCTAGTAGGCTCAATAATAGTTGTGTCTTTCTTAAGCAACCCCTTGCGTTCCGCATCCTCAATTAAAGCGACACCCAGCCTGTCTTTGACGCTTGAAAGCGGATTGAATGATTCTACTTTTGCTAATATCGTTGCATTTACCCCTTTAGCAATTTGATTTAATCTCACCAATGGAGTATTACCAACGGTCTTGGTAATATCAGAAAATATTCTAGCCATAGTTTCCCCTATGCGTTTTTTAAAGCCTGCTCAATATCATCAATAATATCGTCAATGTGCTCTATACCGATTGATAACCTGATAAAATCAGCAGTTACACCAGCTGATAACTGCTCTTCGCTAGATAACTGCTGATGAGTAGTAGTCGCTGGATGAATAGCCAGACTTTTAGCATCACCGACATTAGCAAGATGAGAAATCAATTCAAGAGAATCAATGAACCTTTTCCCCGCCTCAAGACCCCCCTTGATTCCAAAACCGATAATCGCTCCAGCCCCTCTAGCCAGATATTTATCCACCCTTTTCTTTTCCGGGCTGTCAGACAAACCCGGATAATTAACCCAGCTCACCTTTGGATGTTTCTTTAGGAATTTAGCGACAGCTAATGCATTTTCAGAATGCCTGGGCATCCTTAAGTGTAAAGTTTCTAACCCTTGTAAAAACAAAAATGAATTAAATGGTGATAATGCCGGCCCTAAATCTCGCAATAGGCTTACTCTGGCTTTAGTAATATACGCAATATTACCCTGCGATTTAAGCGCTTCAACAAAATCAACCCCATGGTAGCTCGGATCTGGCCCGGCAATTAAAGGAAATCTTCCGTTAGTCCAGTCGAATTTACCAGAATCAACGATTACACCGCCCAAACTTGTCCCGTGTCCGCCGATAAACTTAGTTGCCGAATAAACCACAATATCTACCCCAAAATCAATCGGCCGTAATAAATAAGGCGAAACAGTGTTATCTAATACAAATGGAATTTTATTTTCATGCGCTATCTCAGATATACCATCCAAGTCGGCAACATTCAGTTTGGGATTACCAATTGACTCCGCATAAACCGCTTTAGTTTTAAGAGTAATGGCTTTTCTTAAAGCATTCAGATCATTTGATGGCACAAAATTAACCTTAATACCTAAGCGGGAAAAGGTGTAGTGAAAAAGGTTGTAGGTACCACCATATAGGTTATCTGCAGACACAATTTCATCACCCGCCTGAACAATATTAAGCAAGGCAAGAGTAATTGCCGACTGACCACTGGCTACAGCCAAAGCCCCTAGCCCTCCATCCAATAACGCCATTCTCTTTTCAAACACATCAGTGGTCGGATTCATTAAACGCACATAGATGTTGCCTGGTTCTTTTAAAGCGAAAAGGCTGGCTGCATGCTCTGTATTCTTAAACTGATACGAGGTAGTCTGGTAAATAGGCACTGCCCTTGAACCTGTCACAGGGTCGGGTTCCTGTCCACCATGCAAAGCTAACGTTTCAATCTTTAATTTATTATCAATCTTACTCATCCTGCCTCCTTTACCCCTAAATTGAATAAGCAAAAACTTCTTTCTTAACGTTGATCTGATCGGCTAAATCGCCAAAGGTAACATTGTCGATTATATCCGAAGTAGCATTGGCTACTTTCTGCCAGATCCCCCTAAACAAACAACAACTCAAATCGCTACATTTATTATAATTTCTTTCCACGCAAGAAATAGGCTCTATCGGACCCTCGATATAACGCACTACTGCCCCTAAAGTAATATTAGCCGGATTCCTGGCTAAATAATAGCCGCCCACATTGCCACGCCTGCTCTCAACAAAACCGCCTTTTTTTAAATCCAAAAGAACCTGTTCGAGAAATTTCACTGGCGCGTCAATACGTTTAGCTATATCGTTAATCGTAGATACCCCTGATTCATAATGAACAGCTAAATCTAACAATGCTTTCAGCGCATAATCCCCTTTATATGTAATCCTCATTTCAACTCCTTGCCTTCTAAAAACCAGGTTCTTGTCTACTATCTCTATGAACATAGTAGAGTATAACTTAAAAAGAAATATTGTCAAGTATTTTTTTGATTACTCATAAAAATCTAACAAAATCTCGCTGAGAAGAATATTAATTATTGTCCAGTTCCAGTAATTGCTTGCGGATCTCCTGATATTTATCAAGATCTGCCGACCGGTAAATCTCCTGTGCTTTACGCCAATGTTCCCTAGCCAGATTTTTTCTCCCCTTCATTCTATACAAAAACCCCAAGTTATAATTGACCTTGGCTATTTCCATGCGGCTGTTGCTTTCCTCAGCCAGTTTAGTCGAAATTCCAAAGCATTCTTCCGCCTTAGCCAGATCATCCATCCCCATATAAAGTTCTCCCATCATATTATAACCCCTGGCAAGACTTACTTTATTAACTTGGCCCTTATCAATTTCTATTCCTTTATAATAATACTCCAAAGCTTTGTTGTATTCTTTCTCAAGGAAATAAACTTCCCCCAGAGCAAGATAACAGCTGCTCAACTCATTCTTAAGCTTCAGGCGTTCGAAAATCTTACGGCTTCTTTCATAAAACTCTTTGGCCGCAGAATAGTCATTTTTCTTCATAAAAACCACACCCACAGCACGATAATCATAAGCTAAATTCCGAGCATTCTCAAAGCTACGCTGCCTTTCCAGGTTAATCGCCAGACTTTTGGTTAAAAGGTCCAGGGCTCGATCAAAAACACCCCTATCTGTATACCAAACGGCTAATCTTCTCAGAACAACTGCTTCACTGGTTTTATCATACGTATTCCGGCTTAATTTTATAGATTTATCATATAGCTGCAGAGCTTTTATGTATTGCCCATCCAGCTGATAAAACCATCCCAATTTTACGTAAGCCTGGATAAGATGCCGGTAATTATTTAATTTTTCACTTTTAAGCACATAATCAAAATAATATTTTAAAGCCCTATTTTTATCACCGAGACGCTGACAGGCATCAGCAATTACAGGATAAGCCGCCAAGAAATCCTGGTATTTGTCAATCAGCTCCTCAGCTAAACTAACCGCGGACCGGTTATTGCCTCTATAATATTCAGCCTGTAGGTTATGAAACATTAAAATTTTGTTCGGGTTAAGCCTAGGCATTAAGAACGCTAAAATAAATACCGCACAAACCAAAGAAATTGTCATTCCGCTTTTAAACAAAATTTTCCTATAAAAAACAGTGCTTCTATACTTACTCTCTTTGTTCCTTCCGTGTTTGAAAAAGACAAAACCAGGATACCCGAAAAGAAGATAATTCACCCAATATAAGCTACTTAACTCAAATTCTTTGATCAATTTTAGCTTTGCTAAACGCAAGGACTCTCCCACATTCACTCCAGAGATAAGCTGGGCGTAGAATTCCCGGGCAAATATAAGACTGGAGTTGTCTTCAACCTTACGAATTGTTCCGATATAATGCCTGACTCCGGCACTCAAAAACGCACTAGACATGCTATAATTTGCCTGCTGGTATCCCGAATCGATTGATCTAGGATTAGCCTGGGCTGAATGACAGGCATTAGAAAATACTAATGCCGGTAAACTGCAACTCTGGCCCATTTTAAGGATATCTTCGGTAGTGAATAAACCATCGCTTAAAACCCAGCCACTTTTCTGAAAATCTTTCTTATCAAACTCGCAGTGTCCGGCAAAATGGACAATATCATAATCACAAATATTCTTCTTAACATAGTTCTTATCTATATTTGTAGACTTAAAATCAATATAGACTTTCCTGGTTTTATGAATAAATTGATTCTTTATATTCACTCCTTCGGCATAAGCGGATTTTAAATCCCCGAGAGGATCGGCCAAAATGAGCATCTTCAAACTTTCAGCCAAATCCCGGTATTGCAGCAAAGTAGGATCTCCCTTGCTCCGCACTAACCTGCCCAAGCTGAATTTAAGACAAAAAAAGTCACTGCCATCAAATACCAACTCCCAAGGCAGATAAATCAATTCTTCATCTAAAGAAAGTGTCAATATACAAGACTGGCTATTTTTAAGCCTTTCCTTTACTGAACGACTAAACAGATGATCCCAAAACAAACGACCGATTTTTTGCAGAGATTTCAACTGATCAAACCTGGATAGACGATCTTTGGAAGGACGGTTTAAGACAGAAATTAAATCAACGCTTAAACTTATTAATTCACTAAAAGATATTGCAACTAAACTATAGCGCCGCAAAGTAGGGATGACTTGCCCCTGGCCAAACAGGCCCATCCTTAAATAATCCCCTTGCTTAAATACATCTAAAACCAACGCTTCCGGAGAAGGCATAAGGCTTAAGCCTTAACTTTAAGATCAATTACAGCGGCTAAATACGCTTTTTGGGTTATCTCAACCCGATAATCTCCTGGCAAGATATTCTCAAAAACACTATTGCCCGTATCTGAAATATAAGATTCCAGCTCAACTTCATTTTTAATAAGAGTTACCCGCAAACTCTTATTAATCCTTCTCCCTTGTTTATCTTTAACCTCAATCATAAGACTAAAATCCTTGTTGCTTTTAATTTCAAGCCTGGCTAATATCCTAAACTCGTGCAGATCTTTTAGAATATTCACTTCTTCTTTAAACTCATTTATCTGACGACTGCGCAAAACAGGCGCCGGAATCAACTCTTGGTCTACAAGCACATCGCCACTGGTCTGAATAATCTCCCAGGCCTTATCTTTAAGCCTAAGCGCTATCTCAAATATATTATCCTTGATACCGCTGCCAAGAATTCTTTTGACCTTCTCCAACAAAGAAACAGGAACATCTTTACTCAAATGCGGCTCAATTCTAAGCTGTACGCTTAAATACTCGGCACATTTGTTGCATCTCAACAGATGACTCTGGGTTAAATCTTTATCTGCCTGAGAAAGCTTATCTTCGAGAAAACAAGCCAAAACCTCTTCGCTGGGATGTTCTTTATCCAGGGTACCGACAACAGATGTTTTCCATTCCCGATAGATAACCTTGACTATTCTTTCGAAATTGCTAAACATATAACTTCCCCCGGTTAAATAGACGTATTATTTCAAGAAATCTAACTTAAAACCCTTTCTTTTAAAACAATCCCGCAACTTCTGGAATATCCTGCTTTTGCGCATATCTACCGCTCCACGGGTAATCTTATAATAATCTCTGATTTGCTCCAAGTTCAACTCTTGGTTCAAAAAGAGCTCCATAAAATACTGCTCATCGGACTCAAGTAAGCCCACGCAATCTTGTAAAGTCTTACGCTTATCCTGATTACTCAAAAACTCAAGCACATCAGCCGAAAGATCCTTCAAAACATCCCTTAAGCTAAGCCCCGGTTCAATCTCAGCTTCAATCGAAAGCGCAGGTTTGAGTTTTCGCAAATAATCTATAGTAAAATTAATGGTAATCTGCCTAAGCCAACTGGCTAAAGAGCATCCATTCCTGCCTTGATAAGTCGATAACTTTCTGTAATTATCTTTAATTAAAGAATAGAATATTTCTTGGAAGATATCTTCTACCTGCCCAAATGCAAGACTGTGACCTTTTACTGCCAAAACACTGTAGATATAGTTGTAAATCAGGCGGGAATAACGTGATAGAAATTCATTCCAGAATTGTTTGTCCCCTTTGATACAAGCCTGGACAAACCTTAAGTCGTCCATGCTTATAATTATATCACTAAAATATCTTTGTCAAACAAAGAATTGAACCGACCCTACTCAAAATCAAACACCTTACCGCTTTTTCTAGCACAGCCACTGTGAGTACAAGCAAACAGAGATAAAACCATCCGCTATAGCAGCAGGCTATAGAAAACAAAATAATAGGGGTGTCCCCAGTTGGGGACACCCCTAAGATCGACCAAACCTCCTTAAATTAAATCTTATTTTAAGAAAGCATTCTTGATGATAAATGAAGCAAATACGATAGAAACCATAGACATGAGTTTAATCAATATATTTAAACTCGGGCCAGAAGTATCTTTAAACGGATCACCTACGGTATCTCCGACTACCGTAGCTTTATGGGCAGCAGACCCTTTTCCTCCATGATGCCCCTCTTCTACGAATTTCTTGGCATTATCCCATGCACCTCCAGAATTAGCCATCATAATCGCCAATACAAAACCTGTGGCAGTCGCTCCTACAAGCAGACCGGCAACTGCATTCACACCTATCAATAATCCTACTATTATAGGAGCAGCTATTGCTAAAAGAGACGGAAGAACCATCTCCTTTTGAGCTGCGGCAGTTGCAATACTTACACAACGAGCATAATCAGGTTTGGCTTTGCCTTCCATAAGGCCGACTATCTCTTTAAACTGTCTGCGCACTTCAACTACGATCTTACCTGCTGCCCTGCCTACTGCACGCATAGTCAGAGAACAAAATAAAAATGGCAACATCCCGCCTACGAATAAACCTACCAAAACCGCGGGATTCATCATATCAGCATTAATATTCTTACCAAAAATCATAACCTGATCCTTATATGCAGCAATTAATGCCAATGCAGTCAGAGCTGCTGAACCAATTGCAAAACCCTTACCGGTGGCTGCAGTAGTATTTCCTAAAGAATCCAGAGCATCCGTTCTCTTCCTTACTTCAGGAGGTAGCTTGGACATCTCTGCATTACCTCCTGCATTATCAGCAACCGGACCATATGCATCAGTAGCTAAGGTAATACCTAAGGTTGAAAGCATGCCTACGGCAGAAATGGCAATACCATATAAACCGGCATTAAAATTCGCTGCCCCGCCTGAAACAAAAAAACTGATCAAAATAGCGATACAAACAATAATAACCGGAATTGCAGTAGACATCATCCCTACAGCAATACCGCTGATAATTACAGTTGCTGGTCCGGTCAAAGAAGCATCGGCAATAGAACGAGTTGGTTTAAATCCGCTGGATGTATAATACTCAGTACACAAACCAATCAATACACCGGCAATCAAACCCGCCAAAACCGCCCAATAAACACCAATATGCTCAATACCTAACGTAGATTTCACCAAAAAGTAAGAAATTATCGCAACTATGAAAGAACTTGTAAATACCCCCTTACGTAAAGCAGCTAAAAGTACTTTTTGACTTGCCTGCTCACCACTTTTTACAAAAAATGTACCGAGAATTGAAGCAACCACTCCTACCGCTGCCATAACCATAGGTACAGTTACTCCGGCTACTCCAAGCCCCGCAGCAACCCCTAAAGCTGAGGTAGCTACAATTGAACCTACATACGATTCATAAAGATCGGCACCCATGCCTGCAACATCACCGACATTATCACCGACATTATCCGCGATGACTGCCGGGTTGCGCGGATCATCCTCGGGAATACCTGCTTCTACCTTACCCACCAAATCCGCCCCGACATCAGCAGCTTTAGTAAAAATACCGCCACCGACCCTGGCAAAAAGCGCCATAGAACTAGCCCCCATACCAAAACAAAGCATGGTAGAGGTAATCGCCGCAATTTTATCCGTCCCCATTGGAATCGCATGACAAGAATAATACCAATTCAGAAAATAATACCAGACGCTTAAATCCAGCAATCCCAGCCCCACTACAGTAAGCCCCATTACCGCTCCACTGGAAAAAGCTACACGCAAACCTGAATTCAGACTCTTGGAAGCTGCCTGGGCAGTACGATTAGATGACTGGGTAGCAATGGTCATGCCGATAAAACCTGACAACCCTGAAAAAAATCCACCGGTCAGAAAGGCAAAAGGCACAAAAATAACCAGATAATTTTTCAAGGCCATAGCCAACAGGACAAAGAATACCACGATAAAAAACATGGAAACACCAAGATACTGCCTTTTTAAGTAAGCCTGTGCCCCCACGCGAACTGCCTGAGCAATTTCTTTCATCTTGTCTGTCCCTTCGTCCATTTTTAAGATACTTAAGGCCAGATAAAACGCAAAACTTAAAGCTAAAATCGAACCTACCGGTGCTAGCAGCAACAAATCAAAACCCATTTTACTACGCTCCTTTCAAGAAAATAAACAGTGCCTGCGACGCTCTGTAAATTCAAAAATTAGGATGTATGTTAACACAACTACATCATTTGTCAATAATAATTACGCTTGCAAAACGAATAGATTTAATAATGGGCCAGACTGCCTGTTATCTTTGACTTTTTCGTGGCATAGTTGAATATCAACAGGCTCAAAGGCAGCAATACCAGGCAAAAGATAAACAAAATAACTATATCCGGCATCAAGACTTTGAAACCCTGGCCAAGTAATAACGCGTTCCTTAACCCCCTTAAAGAATAGGTCACAGGTATAAGATTAGAAACAATCCGGAGGTTATCCGGAAGTATATTTACCGGAAAATACACCCCAGAAAAGAAGGCAGAAGACAGATTTAGCAACCAAGCAATGGGATCTCCCCTTTTAAAAACCATCGTAAAAGCGGCAGAAATTATACCTATGCTACTTAAAGATAGGATAGTAAGGAATAAAATTATAAAAGCACCTATAAAATTCGCCTGACTTAAGTTGATACCAAAGATAAGAATGCCGCATAGCAGGTAAATAACGATACTTATGGAATTAAAAATAAAATTCCAAAGGGAGATAGAAGAAATTATCGTAGAGGGTTTTGCAGGGGTGACAAACATTGCCTCCAATGTCCCTGTCAATTGTTCATTCCTTATATTGACAGAAAAACTTCCTAATGCTAATGCCAGATACCCAGAAAGCATTATTCCGATAAAAACAAAGGGGAAATATTCACCCCCATATTCTGCCAGGTATGGGCTTTCTATTTTTCCAAAAAGCCTTGAGATATAATAAAATATCAACACCGAAAGAAATATCCCTACCCAGCTTAAAACAAATTGTAGCTTATAACTAAACTCAACAAGTATATCTTTTTTAATAAAGGCTATTGATTTATCAAGAGATATTTTCATTCTTTATCTGGCAAAACAACTGAAAATTTCTTTTAAGGTAGCGGGAACTCCTCCCATCATCGCCCTCAGTTCGTTAATGTCACCTAGAACTTTAATTTGCCCCTTATTCATAATCGCCAAACGGTCAGATAAGTATTCTGCTTCTTCTAAATTATGCGTGGCAAAGAAAACAGTTTTATTCTGCTGGCCAACAAGTTTATTTTTGATAAACTCCCTTAAATTCCAGGCAGCATCAGGATCAAGGCTTTTAGTCGGCTCATCCAAAAATAAGATTTGCGGATCATTAATTAAGGCCCTGGCTAAAGCTAGCTTCTGTTTAACCCCCGCAGAACATTCCTGAAAAACTTTATCCAACCCTTCGATTTCCAAAAAATCAGCTACTTCCCCTATCCTTGATTTTGCTTGCAGAGAAGAAAGATTGTACAAACTGGCAAAAAATTGTAAGTTTTGCCTACCCGTCAGTCTCCAGTAAAAACTTCGTTCATCGCTGCCGGCTAAACCGATTATTGATTTAATTTTCTCTCCATCACTATAAATATCCAATCCCGATACCTTGGCTGTACCCCGGCTAGGCAGTATAAGACAACAGAGCATCTTTATTAAAGTAGTCTTTCCAGCCCCATTCTCTCCGAGGATGCCAAAAAGTTCCCCTTTCTCAATCTGGAGATTAATATTATCTACAGCCAGAGCAGTCTTTGTTCTCCCAAGAAAAGAAAAAGGATTGTTTAACGGCTGGGCTTGTTTGAATTCCTTGCTTAAATTATATGCTTCTACGATAAAAGGCATCAGCTTATTTTAATCATCTTCTTGTTTTGCAATATCTTCCAACGCCTTTACCGCTGCCTGATACGCAACATCCTGATCCCCATCTGCCGTAGACATTGCAACACATTCTTTATAATATTTCTTTGCTTCCCCCAGTTCCCCTTTTGTTTGATATTTCAAGCCGATCACATAAAGGGCATCATTTTTGTTTTTTTCATCCAAAGCAACAAGCATTCTCTGGAAATCTTTTTGTGATATCTGATCGGACAAAAATTTCTGGGTTATGGCAACACCCTGTTTAACATTCGCAGACTGATCGATATTTTCCTTCCACGACTCCAAAGGGAGAACATCGATTACATTTGCAATAGCCTTAGCCTGGATGGAATCCGGATATTGGGCTATCAGATCCTGGAATGCGCTGCGCGCCTCTTCATATTTGCCCATTGTCCGGTATATCTCACCGATTCCAGCTAAAGACTGGGCACTTAACTGCCGATACTCCCGGTTAATTTTTAAAGCTGCCTGGTATGCACTAAGAGCATTCTCGTAATCACCGAGCTGATAATAAGCAACCCCCAGATAAGTCTGTGCTATTGCACAAAGTTCCGCCTGGTCACCATGCTCATCCAGAACTATTTTGTATCTTCTTATTGCTTCCTCCTGCTGCCCTATCTGTTGGCAAACAATACCCGTATACAACTGAGCTATACAGCAGTTTCGAGGAATATCCCCATATTCATCCAACACAATCTTATACTCAGACAAGGCTTCGTTATATTTTTGTTTTTCCAGATAAGCATGTCCGCGGTTAATTATAGCTGTTGCTTCATTTGTCCTCTTGGCCCTACCACATGACTTTATCGCCTCTTCGCAACTCTTGATCAAATCAGATAAAGAACCAGACTCGGTTTTCCATTCAGGATAACGCTTAGCGATCAATTGGAACATAGCTAAAGCCTTCTCGTAATCCGCCAAAGCCCCCTGAACATTAGTTTCCTTCCATTTATTTCCCCCCTCAGTCTTCAGTTGGATAGCCTTCTGAAAATAGACCGAAGCCTCCTGTTTATGAAATATCGTTGAACCTGCCCAGACACCAGCCAGGATGATGGCTGAAACAAGTATGGATAAATAGATTATTACTTTTTTTCTTTCCATTTTTCCCTCCTTTAATATCCAATTAAAAAGGTTAAGCCAATCCCTTTATCTTTATTATCAACAAAAATATCTTACTCCTGACAAGAAATTTCCCTGCTTCTTGAGTAAAAGAGCAACCGAATAATTTAATTCAAAACTTGCAGCATTCCAGCAACCGGCACAATCCGGCACACGCAGACTTCTAATAGCTTCTTTTACCCCCAACTTCAAACAATCCCTACCTCTTAAACCCCGGGTATCGCAAGCAGACCCATTAATACAGGGATAAAGTATGCCATCCGGCTCAATATGGAATAAAACCCTCCCCGAGATACAGAACATCTTCTTGGGTTTTGGCCAACCGTGCAAATGCCCGTAAAAATATTTCAACCCTGCCAAAGAATTAAGAATAAATTTATTCCCTTTTTCTTTTTTGGCTATTAGTTTGGCGAATGCCTGCCTGTATTCATCTAAAGATGCAGCCAAGGGATTTATGCGATGCGTCCCTAAGATTATCGGGGTCACCGGTTGGAAAATAAAATTCATTTTGAGATCTTTAGCTATATTCAAAATAGCATCGACATACCTAAAGTTCATCTTGGATATAACCGAGCGAAAAGACACCGCGATATTTTTTTTCCTTGCGATATCAGCCGCTTCGATGACTTTTTTAAACGACCCCCTGCCCCTCACGCTATCATGTATATGCTCCGGACCATCCAGGCTGATACAAAGCACTTGCACCCCTTTTAAATCCGATATTCTGTTCTTTACCAAAGACCCGTTAGAGCTTACTTCAACCTTCATATTTTTATTATACGCAAAATTTATAATCCGGCCAATATCTTCTCTCAACAGGGGTTCCCCGCCCGTAAGACAGAATCGGTGCATCCCTAATTCTGATAATTGTTTTATGATCGAAAGGGCTTCTTTTGTCTTTAGCTCATGGTGTTCTGTATCCCAAACTTGACAATATAAGCATTTTTGATTGCACCTGCGGGTTATTGCTATCCCGCAAAGGATGGGCATCCTGAAATCCCTGAACCTCTCCTGGATAATATCAAACATAAGCTTTTTCCTTAAAACATTTATCAAGCGGCTTCTCTGATTCTCGCAGTATTATCAAAATGCATTGTTTCATACATCTTTCTCAATATTGTGTTTGATTTAAAAGCGCTCTTCTCTCTTATATACCTATGCAACAGCTTACTCTGCCGGATATATTTCTCGCATTTTCCTTCTTCAGCGGCTGTAATCGGCTTTAGAAAATCAAACGATACTTTATTGCGTTCATACAAATATTTTAAAAACAGGGGAAAATATTTTTTGCTTTCCAGATTCTTAATAATGCTAGATTTTTTGCTGCTTCCAGAACCTTTCTTCTTAGCCCACTTCTTTAATTCTTCTAATAAATCTAAAGGTGTAATTTTTAATTCTTTAATCCCCAGATAAGTTGACATAGGATAAGTATAGAGGAGTTTAACAAAGGTAGTAACCGCTTCATTAGGAAGAGTTGTCGGAACATGCCTGGGCTTAACTACATAAAAAACACTAAACAATGAAGGATATTTCTTGGCTAAATCCATATTACTTTTCAGATTTACCAACGGGCCTCCAGACATGTCTGAGCGGAAACCCGTAAATACTAACCGGTCTTTATTTCTAGCAAATATATCTGTCCCTGCCATCGGCCCGAGAAGACGGATATGTGGTTCACACTTCTTAATTTGGCGACACTTTAAAGCCAATTCTAATGTTGCGTTCATATCCTCCCTTGTCTCCTCAGGAAAGCCCATAATAAATGCCGCCCTTGCGTAAATACCATGCTTTTGACATTCCTGGATAACCTCAGGAACCAAAGAAACGTTTATATTCTTCCGGATGATTTTCTGTATGCGCTGAGACCCGGATTCGACACCAAAAAATATACCTACGCATCCGGCTTTAGACATTGTTTCTAATAACTTCTCATCAAGCATACCTATAGCATCCACTCTTGAACTGCAAGTCCATTTAATATCCAGCTTTTTAGCTACAATAGACCTACATATTCTCTTGACCATTTTTTTATTAGCTAAGAAATGATCGTGCCCAAAAATAAAATAATTGAAGTGATACTTATTCTTCAAAAGTATAATTTCTTTAATAATCTCTTGCGGGCTCCTTAACCGGTTATGATTACGGTCCATCAGGGTACTGCCGCAAAATGTGCATCTATATGGGCAACCTCTACCTGTTTCCAGGTAAGCGCAGAAATATTTAAACAGCAGTTTATCATCACTCCGGATATATTTATCTATTAAATGATATGCTGGAAGCGGCAGCGAATCCAAGTCTTTAATATGCTCCCGATCTATATTCCGGATCACCCGGCCATTCTCCCTATACGTGATCCCCTGGATATTCGTCAAAGGCTTATTTGCATTTAAAGCATTGGCTAACTCAAGAAGGGTATATTCCCCCTCCCCCCTAACAACTATATCTACAAAAGGAAGTTTCTTTAGAGTTTCTTCATCTGTAAAACTGGCTTGCGGCCCCCCAAAGATAATAGTTGCATTGGGATTCAGTTCCTTGCATTTCCTGGCTAAGTTTACAACATTCGGATATGTATCACAACGAGTATTAAAGCCGATTAAATTGATTCCCTGTTTAATTATGTGTTTTGCGGCATTCCGATGAAAATCAGCATTGATTTCCAATTTACCCTGTTTATACAGCCAGCCTAAATCAACAACATTCACGGCATAGCCGTTCTTCTCTAAAAAAGCAGCCAGACTTAAGAATCCCCTCTGGAAATTAACTATTTGCATATCCCCATCGCTGCCTTTTTGGGAAATATTAGAATTTACCAGACATATTTTCATTCCCAGGCCCCCTGCTTAAACATTTACCAAGACCCCCATTGATCTTTGTAATTCCAAATCCTTCATAATAACCAATAACCTTATAATCTTACTTATATGAGGGCTACTTCTACGCACACTACAATATTCTCTAACACTCATTGGATGTGGAAAGAAACATTTTGAACATCTATTATTCGCCGGACAAGTCTTGCACCCTCTCTCTTTTTGAAGCTTTTCAAATTTTTTTCTTAAGTTTATGGCTATTTTATCATGATTTTGACCTACTTTCCCAATTAATCCGCCATGCATACAGGGTTTTATGGTGTTATCTGGTTGCACAAACATCTTTTTAAGTTCGAGAGCCGGACAGGGTTTATCCAGCCACCTGCAGCCATCCACAAAAGAAGCCTTCAGACTGATAAGTCTGGCCAATAAACTTTCTTCCGGATTTTCCACCGGCGCGCTAATCAATTTTTTGAATATCCCTACATCCTCAGCGGTCTCCAGCGAAACGATAACCTCGGATTCTTTTTCCAGTCCCTGCTTAGGCTCAAAGTTTAGTTTATCAGCCTGAGAAAGAGATATTATTTCAAAGGAAAAAGGATACAGACTCTTATGCTGCGGCTTAACTTTTGTAAGCAATTTGAATTTCTCTAATCCAATGTTATTCTTCGTATAATTATCAGTGGTCAAGCAATAACACTCTCTTGTAGGTATGCTTTTAGTGACCATAAGTCTGCGCAATGTTTTTGAGAAATGCGGCTTGTATAAATCCTGCCGGTAAATAAAACAAAGCGGGGCGGATATTATCATATTCTTCCTGATCCATTCAAATAAAGCGTCATTGTCCCACTGTTGAAAATTGTTAAATATAATAGCAGGATAAGAAAATAGACCTCTCTCCGAAAGACTTCCCCAAGAACCAAAGACAACTTCCGTGAAATAACAGGACACCATATAATACAACTTGGATTCAAACGAATTGCTTCCATAGGGAATCTTGAAAATATCATAGGTATGTTTTACAAAACAGGGAAGTATATCGTCTGACTTCCTGATTTGCAAACCGAATTTTTTCCGCGTGTTGTATAATTCTGTCTTCGGAAATAGAATTAAATGGTTATGGTAATAACTCTTGATTCCCAATTCCCTAACGAATTCAACGGTTTTCTTGCCATCCTCAAGAGTTTCCCCCGGTAACCCCAAGATTACGCTGACAGTGGGGGTTATGCCCATTGCCTTGGCTAACTTGACATTCTCTTTTATCTTTTCCAGGTATTTCTCTTCCCGGCGCATATTAGCATAGGGGATATCGGAACAATACAACTTCTTCACGTTTCTCAATATTCTCGGAACAGCACTTTCCAAACCAAAATTTACATGCCGGAAACCGGCTGCAAACAATAACTCCAATAAATCTTTATCCGTCCTATCCGCGCGAAGTTCGCTATAATAAATCAAGTCATTTAATTTATTATCGATTATCGCCTTACAAATTTGTTTTGACCGTTCGGTATTCGAGGCAAAATTATCATCCCAAATCGAAACCCGGTAATTAGGCCTTTGGGCAGGCGCAATAGCATCATGTATCTTTCTTAGTTCAGAAATTATCCTTTCAGTAGAATGATACCTCACAGTAGATTGCGTAATCGGAGGAGCGCTGCAGTAAGTGCATTTGAACAGACATCCTCTGGAAGTCAACAACCCGGCCCCCTCCCCACCAGACAAGATCCCTTTCAAATATGGCGAAGGCAAGATGTCTAATTCTGAGCCTCTTTGAGACACATCTTTTATCAAAAGACGATCTGGATTCACAATAATTTTCTTGTTTTTACGATAAGTTAACCCGTTGATCCCTTCTATTGGGATACCTCCTCTAAGAAACCGGATAAGTTCATAGACAGTATACTCGCCTTCTCCCCGGACGCAAAAATCTATCTGCGGGCAATCATTCATAATCAATTCATCAGAAGAAGAAGCTGTCGGGCCGCCGACAACAATTTTTATACCCGGCCGCTTGGTTTTTAAAAGCTGGGAGATTATTTTTACAACGTAATAAGTCGTATCGTAGCAGGTAATACCCACCAGAGGGGAGTTATGTTTCAATATATCGTCAACCAACGAATATACGTTGAAGTCTTTCTGGGCAATCTGCGGAGCTCGTATACCTTTCTCCAGCAGATAGGCTTGAATATAACTCACTCCCAGGCTGAGCGTAAACGACCGGCTCACGTAAAACCGCGGACAGATAAAAACTATTTCTGGATTTTTAATTTTAGAGGCTTTCATCCTATATTATTAGCTGAATGTTAAATGTGTCTTATCAAATTGCGCCATCTTGATTTCTACAGCCCCCTGCTCTTTCGCTTTCTGCTTTGCCAATTCCACCAGTTTGTTTTCTATCCCCATTCCCCGGTAACGCCAATTTACGAATGGACTGCAAACCGTCCAACCGGACTGGATTAACTCATCCGACGAAAAGTTCTGGACTGCCACACTACCAATAACCCTATTTCCTTTCTGGGACAAAAAACAATACCCCTGGTTCCTAGAAACATCCTTGAGGTATTGCTGCAAATACCTGATAAGCAACCTTGTCCGCGCCGGCCAATAATAAGCGCTATAAAGCTGAGCCAACAAAGGCGCATCATCATGCGAAGCAAGTCGATAGGTGATAGGCTTTGTGTCTGCAAACAAAGTAATGAAGAAATCGTAAATTTTTAACCTTTGCGACAATCTTAATAAAACCCCTAATAGTTTATATATCCGGTTTCTCAAGCCTCTAAGAACTGAATAAACCCCCACCTGAAAACATATAATCCTGGTATAAAAAGCAGCTTTCAGCATTGTTGTTTTCTTATCAAGATTTATGCTTTTTCCCTTTCTTTCAATCGCCACTACCCGGCCAAGGATATGCTCCGGATAGACATATCCGTCAAAAAACGGGCAAAAATCACCCTTGGTTATAAATGCCTGTCTGCCCTTAACATCAACTTTTCTAATTACCCGGTGGGTTACTCCTTCATGAAACGGAGGACGAAAGAATATTATATCTCCATTATGGATATTGGAAATATCAAACTTTTTAATTATAATAATATCATCATCCTGTAAAGTAGGGAACATGCTTGTCCCCTTCATCCGAAAACGAAGATTAAGCGCCCTACTTAAAACTTCTTCGCTCAACTCCATAAACTCGTTCATGTCCAGCTTCTTCATTTTTTTAGTTTATTTCGCGGATGAAATCCAGAACTCGCCTATCAGGAACAAAACCTAAAGAATAGCAGGGGATCGTTTTAGTTATTTGCGCACAAAAATTCTGAATGTTTTTTATTAATTTTACATCAGGAGTAGGTTGCAGGCTACGTAGCAAAAGCAAGGTTGCCGCAAGAATACCAGTTTTATGGGAAACTACATTACGGGGGCTATGATAAAGGAAAAAAATCTTGCTTACGGGAACGCCTTGCAGAAGCTTTTTACTAAAAGTTGCACCATATCCCGGTATTGGAAACGCTAAATAAGTTCCATTAACCTTTCGCACGGGAATAAGGTCATCGTGCAGTATAACCCCGCCACTGTCTCGCCATAACTTTGCCATTGTGGTTTTTCCATAACCGGAATGACCTAAAAATAAATACCCCTTATTCCTGTCGACTACCCCGCAAGCATGTAAAAGCACGCCTCGCTTTGAAGATAAGAGATTCGGTAAAAGCAATTCCAATAAAGGATAACCTAAAGGGTTAGCCAGAGAAGAAAACGGCAGCTTAGAATCAATAAAAACAGAAGATTCTGTAAAATCAGGCTTAGAGACGGCAACCCTAAACGGCTGGCATATCCTGGTTTTTACAGGCTTCATATCGTAATCTCGCCGGAGTTTGAAACAAAAAGCGTCTTTATTGTCTTTTATATTTCCTTTGACAAAAATAGATAATTTACCTTTTTTGTATTTGATTGGCCGCAAAACAAAGACCTTCTTGCCGCCTACCGAATAGATACCCCACATATCCTCTATTCCAGAAATCAGGTATTTATCTAATAATGTAAATTGAGGTATTGCCCCGTAATAAGTATGAATTGATGCTTCCGGGTGTTTAGAAGGATAGAAGAAATTTTGATAAGCTTTGCCAAAGATAATCCGGCCTGTAGGATACGGACTGGTTACAGAAATATCAATGTTTGCTATCCTTAAATTCTGCTGATATCTATTCTGTATTTTATGATTTAAGAAAAAGCTTAAGTTCACTCTTTTTGCATAGCTCGTAAATTAGATTATAAACTTAACTTTTTGCAGGAGTGCTAACAACCAAAGCCCCGACAACTCCAATAACAACTGCAGCAGCGACAACAGCAGCCGTATCTTCTGGAGAATTTAACTGCACCTTATTCATTTCCGGCTTCTTATAGAGCTTCTTATGTCTGATGTTTTTAGGCATTTTTGCCCCCCTTAATAGCTTTGCGTGCCTTCTTATTAGTATCCGCAGTACTAATACACCCCTCCTTCTCTAATTTCTTGATAAATGCGATTATGTCAGCTTGCGCTTCTTGCGGGGTTACATCAAACTCATCGATAACCATTTTTTTAATTTCCGCTACTGAATTCTTTCCGTCAATATACCCCCAGATACGCCCGCTCGTTTCATTCAACATAAATATCTCTTCCAAGTTTGCAGTATTTCCTTGAATCGGGACCAAAACTATTTCATTTCCGACTGCTCTTGAGATAACCGAAGGGCTCTTTTGATAACATCTTTTTAAATATTCCATAAATCCTCCCAAAATATCTTTTATAGTAAACTACTAATAGATATTAAACGAATCATTACTCTATCAAGCTAAATATCAAATTTTGCCATTATAATTATAGCTTTTTTCATTCAGCTATGCAAGTTTTTTCGAAAAGGCTTACAGTTTAAGATCTTTTACTTGACAGCCGCATTAGAAACAGTTTTACAAAAAAACTGGATATTCTTTCCGCAATTACGCTTAGAACCAAAACAAATAAATGGAATAAATAACACAAAAATCTCAACTGATACAAAAGTAAAGTTCTTATGCCATAGGGATTCAAATGATAAAACTTGGAAAATTGCTCCTGAGGAATATTCATTATCATGCTTACTGGTTTCCAAAGGTTGTCATATACCAAAAGATGGTTCTTCAAAAAGACACTTTTATCTTTATCGCCTGAAGTAGAAAATGTATTCCTTAAAACAAACCTTTCAATTAAATTCCGCTTAAAACCAGGTTGATTTAAAGCACTTAGTATCGTTCCGGGCACCTGTATTCCAAACAAAATATTGGCTTGGATAAGCCTGTAATACAAACTGGCGCACATCTGCCCTCTCTCGGCTTCCCTTAGAATATAATCCCAATCTAAATCTTTATTTTTAACCAGGATACAAGCAAAATCACAGGCTGATTTCAGAGAAAGGATTTTTCCGAAACGGCGCAAATGCAAAGCTAAGCAAAAAAGCATATCTTCATCCGCTAAAACCGTAAATTCCTTATCGCCATACTGTATCTTTTTTACCTTTTCCCAAAGATCCGGCAATAACAATCTTTCTCCGGGATAATCTAACAGCCAATGCACCTCTATCAATACGGGAAGCCTTTTACTATTGTTATTCCTTGTAAAAGCAATATGGTAGTTTCTTTTTCTCCAATAATCTTCCTTCAGCCCGAAAAGCTCTTTCCGATAATCCAAGGCCTCAATCAATTTTTCAGCCCGCAGAAAACATTCCTTTTTTATTAGAATGTCAATATCTGCCATTGGCCTCAAACCAGCTTTATTCCCATACATATTATCAATCAGGAAAGCCATACCCTTTAACGGCAGAAAATCTATCTGCTGCTCCCGGAAAATATCGGAAACTTTTAGGAATTCATGCTCTAAATCGGCAAGTTGGACTAAAATATAATAATGGGCTTTTTTTAATAAATCGGTTTCACTGGCAGGAATTAAAGAAGGATAATCCCCAAGACAGATATATGCAAAAGAATAAAATTCATGATACGTTAGGAGCTGGTTAAAATAACCCCAATCAATAGACCCCTGAGTCAATATTTCTTTAATTTCCGGCGGCCTACGGTCGCTGATTACCCATTGGGCAATCAGCGAAATCAACTTTGTTTCCCGATTAATCAAATAGTTACCTGCCTGAATATACCGCGTGCCCGCTTTAGACATAGTCAATTAAATCTTTAAATACCTGTATATCCACAATCCGTCAAACTCCAGGCTCAAATCCAGTTTGTACTTCCTGCGCATTTCAGAATTTACAGCTTCAGAGTTTTTATCTAATTTCTCTCCGCGCTGCCAATCGCAAGAAACTACCCAGATTCTACGAAAATTGACATAGTCCAGATCGTCCACATTCAAAACTCCCAGGCCCTGTCTATATGGCCTATTCCAGTCAGAATCGACCATTTTCGATGTAAAGAGGAAATCCTGGCGTACTTCCTTATTCCTGGAATAGAAACCAAAAATTTCCCGGGGGGAAGAATTCGTATGCATAATCCTATCGCCAGGCTGGAAATTATCTTCGATAAACCTTAAAACAGGCTTAAATGATTTCTTTAAAGTAACCCCACTGTGGTGATCTGGGCCAACAGGCATTAAGTTGCGGTAGTAGCTGGATAGGCTGATAAATAAAGCTACCAGACAAGCAAACAGGATGGCCATCTTTAGCCATTTGTTCTTCAGGTAATTCAGGCCAAACCCGATTAAAAGATAATAATACGGGCTAAAAACAATGAAAGCCCGGTCCAGGTAAACCGAGAAGAATATTTTAGAGAAACCATAAGCCAATCCTAACGGCAAGAATGCTAAAAGTAGCATAAAAATCAGCCTTCTTCTATTTTCTTTTTCCTTCCAGAGGGCAAGAAATACAAAACCAAATATTATTAAAACTAGAAAATCCGAAAACCAATACAACCAGATAGAAACGTTATACCCTAAGTTAAAGTTTTCCAATGTGAAAAGCAATGACTTTAAACTCGGAGAAGGAATCCAAAAACCATTCTTAATATACGCTAATTTAGAAATAAAATACTCTAAACGTAAAGCAAAAACCAAGGATATTGCGCAAAAAATAAGAAACAATTTTAGATAATTACGCCTCTTTGTCAATATCGCTACCGAAAACAGTTGGATCAACAACAAAAACAAATGGTAATGACTTACATCAGAATACAAGCCGAATACAGAAACCAAGGCATAGACAATACCTAATCCAATCCTTTCTTCTTTCAAAAAACGGTATAGGTAGTAAGTTGACATTATGCTCAAAAGCACACTTAAGCTGTAAGGCCTGGCCTCTTGAGCATACCATAGGTGGAAACTTGATAAACACATAATCACCGAGGCGTAAAACCCGACCCGTCTGTTAAAAACTGTTTTACCAAGCAGAAAAACAAAAGGAATGCTTAAGACACTGAAAATCAAGGAAGGAAAACGTAGGGAAAATTCGGAAACACCAAATAATTTGATCCAATAATGTAAGACAGCGAAATAGATCGGCGGATTCCAGATCGAAAAAGAATCCCTGGAAATCAAAACACTATATACTTCGTCATACCAAAGATCATTAGCTCCTAAATGATATAATCTCAAGGCTAAAGCAGTGATCGAGATAGCCAACACCATCCAAAACTCTCTATTCGAGGTTAACCTTGAGACCAAACCTTGCAACTTCTTTAAAATTGCCACCCTGGTTACCCGTTAATTTAATAAGTCTTGGTCGCTATTTTCAACTACCTGCCCTGGAACATCAATTATACCTTTATCTGCCTTATACCTCCGGGAAGCCCTATCCTGTTCATCCGCAGAGAATTGCCGGCTGATCCGGCTGATCATAAATTTAATCTTAAGCATAAAAATCAAAATCAGTATTGCCTCAATTGTCAACCATAACCCGGTAGACTCAAAAATCAATTTACCGAAGAATAGGTTCAAAACAATAAGTACGGGCAACAAACACCCGGCCTGCCCCGATAAATAAATATGTGGCATTAAAATTTCTCCCAGTGCAGTATTTCTTCCAAATCCTTCTTGGGCATTGCCTTAAAAGCATCCTTCTCTTGAGGATAGCCTAGAGCAACTAAGCTAACTAATCTCATACCTAAAGACAGGCCAAGTAAAACACTTACTTCTTGAGAATAGGCTTTTTTATCTCCGGCCACCCAACAAGAACCAATTCCCAGAGCCGTAGCCGCCAAAAGAATATTGCAAGTAGCAGCACATCCATCTTCAAGATAATATTTTGTATCAACGCAAAAAACCGCAATACAAGCAGACGCTTGGGCCAAAAACCTGCCATTATCAGCTAACCTGGATAGTTCTGTCAATTTAGGTTTACTTGTAACCACTACAAACTCCCAGGGCTGAACATTTCTTGCTGTGGGAGCAAACCTGGCACAATCAACAATCTTTTCCAAATCCGCTTTCAGAATTGCCTTATCCTGGAACAACCTTATGCTACGCCTAAATCGTAATAACTCTAAGTTTTCCATTTTTCTTCCGGGTTTGTAAGAAGTTAAACCTGACTTTTCCGATTGTTAAATAATCAAATCAGTTTTTTACGAAGTTCTTCGGGAATGGCTTGAGGTTTTAAATGCTTATCTACACAAACAAGAATAGTCTTGGCTTTGACAATTAGCTGTTTATTTTGATTATAGATTTCATGTAAAAACTCGATACGCACTCCGGTAATCACCCCTACCTGAGTCTGGATATCCAGATCATCCCCATATACTGCGGGAAATTTATAATCCACCTCCTGTCGAGCTACTACAAACATCACCCCGGAATCGGCCAAAAGTTTTATCGAAAAACCCTTGGCAGCAAAGAACTCCGTCCGCGCCTCTTCCAGAAAATTAAGGTAATTGGCGTAATAGACCACTCCTCCACAGTCAGTATGATGATAATAAATATGTGTTTTCATATGCTTTTAAATATAGCGCTAAACTAAAGATTGTCAATATATTCTCCAATAAAACCATCGCCGGAAATATTCTTTAACTTGACCCTTACAATCGAATTCCTCAACCCCGGTTTAAACAATAATTTTACCTTGAGGTAATTATCAGTCAAGCCTTCGAGATACTCCGGCTCACCCCTAGAAACACCTTCTACTAAAACCAAGGCCTTCTTGCCGACAAAACCACGCATAAATCTATCCCGGCACTCAATAGATACCTTCTCCAAACTAATACAGCGGGATCTAACTGTTTTAGCATCTACCATTCCGTCGAAATCAGCAGCTTTGGTCCCCGGCCGGATAGAATAAGGGAAGATGTGTGTCTTCAAAGAAACTATTCTTTTGACCAACTTAACTGTATTATTAAAATCCTCTTCTGCTTCACCGGGAAACCCCACCAGGCAATCTGTAGTAATAGCAACTCCGGGAATATCCCGTTTGATCCCGGAAATTAAACTGGCGTACTTCTGGCTGGTATATTTACGATTCATCCGCTTCAAGATATCATTATCGCCACTCTGGATAGGAATATGGAGATGCCGGCAAAGCTTTTTGCTTTCAGACATATGTTCAATCAATTCAGCAGAGACATCACCAGCTTCAATGGAACTTAATCGTATGCGCGACAATCCCTCTATCGTCTCTAGGGCTTTAATGACATCAACGAGGCCAACTCGAGAGGAAGAATCCTTACCGTATGCACCCAAACAGATTCCGGTCAGCACGATCTCTTTAAAACCACAGCCAACAAGCTGTTTTGCCTCTTTTAAGATCTCATGGATATCTTTACTGCGCCTCTTCCCCCTTACTAAAGCCACTTTACAATATGAACAAAAATTATCACACCCATCCTGGATTTTCAAGAATGCACGGGTATGCCGGCTGAAACCGCTTATCCCCTCAGGGAAAAAACCTTTTTTCACAATCAAGCTTATTCCCCGGATATCCGCTAAGGCTTTCCAGTCCTTTTCAACCATACAACCTGTCACAATTACCACGGCCCCTGGATTGTCCTGGATACACCTACGGATGATATTACGTGATTTTTGGTCAGCTCCGGAAGTAACGGTACAGGTATTTATAAGGAAATAATCAGCCTGAGGACTATTACCACTATCCTTAAACCCCCTACTCAAGAATCTTTCCCGTATACTTTGCGTATCATATTGGTTTGCCTTGCAGCCGAGGGTAAAGAATTTAATTCGCTTCATTTAATTTAATATAGCTGGCAACGGCAATGGCAGCCGTATCTACGCGCAAGACGCGTTTCCCGAGAGAAACCGGCAGGAATCCAAATTTTTTTGCCAAGATAATTTCATCGTTCGTAAAGTCACCTTCCGGCCCGATTAAAACAATCACCTTGGCTAACTTTGTACAATCCTGATTAAATATTTCCTTCAAAGTTCTGCGCCTGCCTTCTAATGTAGGGATCAATTTCAAATCAAACCTGTCAGGACTTAAAAAAACATCCTTTAATGTACTTACCGGATTAATCCGCACAAGCCTGCATCCCTGGCTTTGCTTGGCGGCGCTTAAGGCAATTTTCTCCCAACGCTGATGGCGTTCTATTTTTTTCTCTTTACTCAGCCTGACAATTACCCTTTCGGTCTCAAGAGGGATAATACATTCAACCCCCAGCTGGGTAAGCTTATCCACGATATCATCCATCTTTACTTTTTTAGGAATAGCACAGGCAACTGTCAAACTTATACCCGAATCTTCAGGAGAACACTTTTCTTTAACCTCAAGTTTTGCCTCTTTAGAACCGATCGCCACCACCACAGTAATATATTCATTGCCTAAATTATCAAAAACTGCAACCTTCTCCGGGGGCTTAATCCTGAGCACATCCCTTAAATGATGAAGTTGCTCCGGGTCATTCAAGATAATGAATTTATCTTCCAATCCAATTCTATCGACGATAAAACGATTCATTTTACCCTTCCTTCTCTGAAAACACCTCGGCGTTGAATATATAAAGCTCGGTACTCTCATCCTTCCAGGCATCTTGAGGTAACCCTGCCTTATGAGCGCAAAGATTATTTAAAAACTCCTCTTTATTCCAGCCGGTTTCCGTAGCCACCTGTGGCAGAAAAACCCCGCTCTGATAACCTTTACGCACCAAGACACCATGCTTACCAAGTTCAATTCTTTCAGCTGAATCCACCATTTTTAAAGGTGATAAAACGGAAATCTCTATTTCAATGTCCTTAAGCTCTGTTAAAGTAAGCGGGCTAAACCGCGGATCACCAACAGCCGCCTCAACCGCCATGTCTCTGACCGTAAGATAGAGAGGCTTGCTTGCAGTAAGACTACCGATACAACCCCTTAAATCACCATGCTTATTAAGAGTAACAAAAGCCCCCATTTCTTGTGTTAACACCTGATCGGTCTCAGTAAGTTCAACTTTCTTACCTGACTGCAAGTATGCATTAATCGAAGAACGAGCGATCTTGAGAAGTTTTTTCCTTTGTTGGCTATTTAGCATACGGCCCCCTTCCGGATTATAAATGGCAATACTGGCGTAACCCACAGTCCATTGGCCGCCAGAAGTTTCGCCGGTTACTACCGCAGAATTAGTATGATTTAATATCTCTACCTGATCAAAACCAATCTCTTTTGCTATATTCAAAGCAACCACTATAGCAAAACCACCGCAGGCTTGTGCCTTTGCCTCGCGTAAAGAATAATATAACCCTTCATAATCCATTTTCTTAATAAACTCCAGGCTTAAGCTATCAATCTGATCAGCCTCTTTAAAATCATAACCATGGTATAAATCAGAGGATACTACGATTAAAACATCTTTACGCCCAGCTGCTGCCCCTTTGATTAAAGAGGCGATTTTCTTGCAATTTTCCAGGGAACAATCCCCGATAACCAACGGAACGATTTTAAAATCACTCAACACTCTCTGCAAAAATGGTAACTGCACCTCAACTGAATGCTCTCCGTTAAAAGCAGATTCATCAGCAAGGATATCCGGTTCTTTATTTATAAGCTTAGCCACAAATTCTTCATCTACATTTAATAACCCAAGACCTGTTTCAAATGCCCCTTTAGGGTAGACAACCGCGCCATTAAAAAACTTACGATGGCTAGTACCCAGAATAATCACTGTTTTATAAGGCTTCCCTTTAATAAGCTTATATCCGTAGGCAGCAGTCTGTCCGGAATAACCGTAGCCAGCATGCGGACTGATAAGGACCAGGACTTCACCGGAGAGGGGATTGACAACCGCCTTCTCCAATAAACTATCCAGGATTTCGGCTAATTTATCTTTCTCTGCGGGGTAAAACTTACCGCTAAAATCCGGCTGTTTTACAGACAGGGCAAGGCAAATTGAAAAAAAAGATAATAAGATGATTAATACTAAGGGGATTGTCTTAAATTTCATTGGGCTTGGGCTCAAAAAATTCTTTTTACAATTTTCCTCGCCGGAAAGATTGTAAGTGGTCCTTACTGGATAAGGTTAGAGCCTGTATCCAGCAGAACCTTTAATCTATATTAATAGGCACCGCCGCTTGGGCGGCTCCCGTATCTTGCGTGCATCGTTCGGCTTTGCTGGGGCAAAGCCTCACTTGGCGCCCCGCTGGGGCGGGGCTTCTTGCTAATGCAATGCGTGACCGGCTCGGCAGGCTGGCGGCTGGGTGGGGGCAGCCGCCAGCCGTCGCGTCCAATTCGAGTATTTAAAAATAGCTATTGTTCGCTATGCCACAATTAACTCTTTAAAATCTTCCCCTGTGCGGCATTGCCGAGCCTCTCGCGGACAATGCTTGAGAAGCGCGGGCAAATTTTTCCAAAAAATACAAAAGAACAGATTTTATTATACTGTATATACACAGAATATTCAAGGGGGGATTTTGTTTTCAGGTAGGCTTAAAAACTTCCTTTATGCACCAGGGTTTTCTTCTATCCATTTTTCCAAAGCCTCGGGGTCCCAAGCCAAGCGTTGCGTCGACCTGCATTCTAAAGCCTTAGGAGCTGTTGCTTTTTCGCAGCCTTCAAGAAACATACCGCGGATATTCATCCACGCTTTACCAGGCAAAAGCGCATCTTTCATCTTATAAAAATTGTTGACTTCCCATTCCACCCAGGCATTCTTATAAGTCCCGTCTCCGATTAAAACAACTAATTTGGCACACTGCTCAAATTTCTTAATAATCTCTTCTCGTATTGCTTTTAAACGACCGTCATTTAGCTGACACTGTATCAATTTTTCGCTCCCATCAGCCGATATTTCTTTGAAGCAATAATCATGAACCTCAAATACATGCTTCGATCTGCCTTTAAGCAAATTAAAGGCTTCAACTTGCTTCTGGTCAGTCTGGTCAAAACTAACAAATACGTTTATTGCCATAGCCCCTCCTTGCGCTTATCCAA
>JAQTQC010000042.1 GCA_028712505.1 Candidatus Omnitrophota bacterium | reverse complement strand
TCTGAGATAGCTTTATAAACCTCGCGCACAAAACGAAGGTCAAAATCGTGCTTATTCATTAATCCGCCGTCCCTGATTGTGCAATCCAAAACCTTGATCTTCTCCCTAAACATTAACTCCTCCTCTGGTCATCTTTTCCTTAAAGGTATATGACAAATTGGCTGAATACCCTGTTTCTGAAAATAACGCTGATGATACTCCTCTGCCCGGTAGAATGCCCCCGCGGGAACAACCTCTGTCACAATCTTCTTCTTTAGCCCGATTGAATCCTGAAATTTCTTCCTGGATAACAACGCGGTCTTTTCCTGCTCCGGGGAATTGTAAAAGATCGCCGAACGGTACTGGCTTCCAACATCAGGCCCCTGCCTATCCAGGGTAGTAGGGTCATGAATACTCCAGAAAACATCCAAAAGCTTTTCGTAAGAAACAGCCGCCGGATCAAATTCAAGCTCCACCGCTTCCGCGTGGCCGGTATTGCCGGTACAGACATCTTCATAGCTGGGGTTCTTCAGTGTGCCCCCGATAAAACCAACAGAACTCTTGACCACTCCTTTTATCTCTGTAAAAGCCGCTTCCACCCCCCAAAAACAACCTGCCGCAAAAACAGCTTTTTCCAGCTTTTCCTTTTTGGGTTTGTCAATTTCCACAAACTTAAGCGCCGCCAGGTTAATGCAATAACGCTTACCTGTGGGCGCGGGGCCGTCGTTAAAAACATGCCCGAGATGTGCTTCGCAGCGCGCGCACTGCACCTCAGTCCTCTGCATCCCAAATGCGTTATCCGCCTTTTCGCTGATGTTTAATTCTGAAACCGGATCCCAGAAACTCGGCCAGCCGGTGCCTGATTCAAACTCATTTTCAATTAAAAACAGGTCAGTGCCACAGCAAACACAACGGAATAATCCCTGTTTGCCCGCTTTGGGAATGGAGCATTTCCCGCTAAAAGGTTTTTCCGTGCCCTTTAATCTTGTAATCCGGTATTGCTCGGGGGTAAGGATACTTTTCCATTCCGCTTCGGTTTTATAAATTTTAGTGGTTTCTTCTATCTGGCCTGTTGAAGCATTGAAGATTTTTATACCTGACATTTTTTTCACGGGTCCTTCCATACGGCACCCCATCAATAAAGAAAATAAAAAGATAACCCCTAAAAAACAGAAACTCCCGTTATTCTTCATTGTTCTTGAGAAAACTTATTGCCTAATACAAAATTACTTATCGCTTCCCTGTCTTCTTCCGAAATTTTCTTGAAACGTATGCCTATCCTATGACTTTCATCCGGCAGGGTAACATTGGAAACTGCTTCTCCAGTTATTTTCATAAATCTCCAGCGGTCATCCCCGCTCAGGCGCATATTTATAAGATTAAACTTAATATAAAGGTGCGCCCCCTTGGGAATATCGTAATTTGTTACAATCGCCATTCCCAAATCGCTTAAATTTACCATTATAGTCTCAATATTATCCGCTTGCCCCATGCTGATATGCAAGGTATAAGATTTCTCTATACTATAAGTAAGCGTAAAGGCAGCGTCTACGCGTTCAGATTTTCTACGTTCTCTTCCGCTAAGCTCATCTTCCATAGTGACCTCATTCTAAAATCAGTCTAAGCTTTTATTATACCACGTCCAATATTATAATTCTACCAGCTCGTAATCCAAGCTGCCCAACCCTATTTCCTGGGCATATTCCAGCTGCCTTAACCCATCCTGATCAGGATGAACAGCTTTAAAGATATCTTTACCGCAAACCTTATTTACTAAATCCCGGCTTGCCTTATCTATACTGACCGAGTCATTTGACGCCAATATCCCGACATCCGGGGCAATTCGCGGATTCTCCATCCCCCAGCAATCACATTCCTTGTTGATTTTAACGGCAAAGTTTATGAACCCGCTTTTGTTTTTCCTGTCCTTCATTACTGCCAAGGCGTACTCGGCCATTTTATACTGAACCTTGCTCCCGGCATTAAAATCAATAAACATGGCCAAAGTAGGACAAACAGCAAGACAGCTGGCGCAGCCGATACATTTTAGATTATCCACCACTGATTTTTTATTTTTAATAACGATCGCCGAAGCCGGACAGATCTTTGCGCATTTCCCGCAACCGATACACCGCTCAGAATAAACAACCGGAGCAGTATCGCAATGCTGGGCAAGCTTACCCTCCCGCGTAGCGCAACCCATGCCGATATTCTTCAGCGCTCCACCGAAACCTGTCAGGATATGCCCTTTAAAATGGCTAACCACAATTAAGTCTTCGGTGTCGACAAACACCCGGGCCACCTTGGCTTCCTTAATAAACTTTTGATTAATCCTTATGGAAATTACATTTTCCTTCTTTGTGTCATCCGGGATAACCACATTGGCCCCAGTCACCTTTTTTGTAAACCCATGCTCATAGGCTAATTTCAAATGGTCTGCGGAATTAAGGCGCCGGCCGCGATAAAGAGTGTTTGCATCTGATAAAAAAGCGCTGCCCCCGTTTCCAGCAATCCCATCGCAAATCACGCGCAAATGTTCAGGCCTTACAAACCCGGTATTACCCTCTTCGCCAAAATGGAGTTTCACGGCAACTTTATTCCCCTTGGTAATAAAATCCAGAACCTCGCTTTTATCCAACAGGCTCTTGAGTTTCTCGTTAATAACCGCAATACTGTCAGAACTTTCCGTAGGAATAAAATAGACCTTACTTTTCATAACTTATCCCTCCTTCATCAATGCCTCTTCCCACAGCCATCAGATAACCTCTTGCCCGCTCCGCCAGCCGATAACGGGAAACAATATCCCAAAATGCCCGGCTGTGATTCGGTTC
>JAQTQC010000030.1 GCA_028712505.1 Candidatus Omnitrophota bacterium | reverse complement strand
CCGAACCCATTTTTATGTAACAAATTTAATTATGTCTTACTTTACTCCAATCATGCTTTTTGTCAAGAACAATCGAAAATATTCGTCGTATTCATATTTACAACTATGTTATATAAAATTAACGTGTGATTATATCTCCTATTTTACTTAAGGCGTATTTTATATATAATTGGCCGACTAATTCCTATATAGCAGCTGCAGACACTATTGTTATAAGAATTATTCCAGACTTACAAAAAACCTCTTTTTGCAACTAACGCGTATCTCAAAGTTAATCTTCTTACCGTATAATTGTTTGGCCCAAAAAACCAAATATGAAAATTGGAATCCCACTCGTATCAGCCGAGGAGAAACCTCTCTGTATTTACAGATATGTAATAGCCTATAACAAGGAAATTTGCGCCTTTAGAGGGTTATTTCCTCGCAAAATTTGTCCTATTTGTCCGGTCATTCTTTGCTACATTTGACGTAACTATTTGAGAAATAAATGAATACCCAATGCCCGTCTCTTTTAGATGGACAGCAGGGTTTTTAGCAGAAACGCTGTACATATCAACTTGATTCCCCCTTATTCATTTCAACGCGTACCCGCGGTAAACAGTCGGGGAAGCGTTGTTGTAAAAAATCCAGGAGCTTTTCCCTGACTTCACAGCGTAAATCCCAGGCAGTAGGAGAATCCGCTGCGCTCATCAGGGCTCGCAGTTCAACTGTTTTATCAGTTGCATTGGTAACCTGCAGTATATTGACCTTTTTATCCCACTTTGGGCAGTTTTGGAGAATACGCGTTAATTCATTACGGACATCTTTGACGGGAACGGTGTAATCAGTATAGATAAAAACAGTCCCCAGCAAATCCGCTGAAGTCCGTGTCCAATTCTGAAATGGTTTTTCGAGAAAATACGATATCGGGACTACCAAACGCCTCAGGTCCCAGATACGCACCACTACAAAAGTAAGAGTAATCTCCTCAATCCAGCCCCACTCATCTTCAATAATAACCACATCGTCCAGCCGAATCGGCTGAGCAATGGCTATCTGAATACCGGCAATAAGATTCCCCAGCGTTTTTTGCGCAGCAAAACCTATAACTATCCCGATAACTCCTGCCGAAGCCAACAGGCTTACCCCTATATGTTTGAGTTCTGAAAAGCTCATCAGAATAAAAGAA
This sequence comes from Candidatus Omnitrophota bacterium, assembly GCA_028712505.1. Lineage (GTDB taxonomy): Bacteria > Omnitrophota > Gorgyraeia > Gygaellales > Profunditerraquicolaceae > UBA6249. The sequence goes on along the minus strand of JAQTQC010000030.1, from coordinate 10,288 downwards.
ACGGTTAACAAAAGTATAACCACGCTTATAATGTTTGCGATCAAACGCATTTGTGTATGCATGCTACGGGCACGCATATTGTCCCGAGCATTAATATCAAAACGGCTCAAAAGCGCATCGCGAACAATGTAAACAACCTTTACGGCAACCCAGCCACAGAAGGCAATAAGCAGAATTTGAATAAAATGACTAACAAGGCCGCTCACATTTTTCGGTAACCGTAATAAAGGAATAACCACTGAGACACACAAAGTAGGGATTAAAAAACGTAACGGACTTTTAATAAGCCTCAAGTCGGCCTTAATCCCTTTAGAGAAAAACCTATCCCGCTGTGTAAGTAAAAATGAAACAATAAAATAAAGTATCCACCCGGCAGTAAAGCTGGAGGCGATTAAAATACCAGAAAAAAGATAATCACTCATAATTTTAACCCTTTCTTTAGTCTTTACGTATACCCATCAGCAAACCGGTTAAGAAACCGATTACCAGGCTTATAAAAATAGTTACAGCCAAGCTGCTCTTAAATGACCAGGCAAGAAATCTTATTTGCACCGGTTCATAATTCTGTGCCGTAAAAACAATTAATATTATCAAAATGGTTACGATAACAATCCATTTCCAAGTCATCCTCTCACCCCCATATAAAAGTATAGAGTGTTACATTTGTTTAGCAGATGAAATAAGGGTTAAAACCCCTTTGCCGATTATCCAGGCGATAAAGATGACTACCACCACAATGATAAAGAGCTTTAAAGATCCCACACCTTTCTGCGATGATTTATTCTTCTCTGCCATGTTTCATCCTCCTTGATTATCCAATTCTCACTTCCACTGAATGCTCTACTCGATCATCAATGAGCAGCACAACCATTTCTTTCTGCGCAACACCATCCACCTCAATAGACGACACATGATCTGACGATCCTGCGCGCGCAAAAGCAATATGATAGAATGTCTCCCGGTACCGGTAATGCAGTTTCCAAGAAGACCAATTGGCGGGAAGGCACGGCTCAAAATAGATCCTGTCCACCTTTAACCGAATACCCAACAAATATTTTACGATAAGCTGATACATCCAAGACGCGGATCCAGTATACCAGGTCCACCCTCCGCGTCCGGCAAGACCAACAGAAGCATACACATCTGCGGCCATCACAAACGGCTCCACTTTGTAAACAGCGCACTTATCCGCAGTATCACAGTGATGTACCGGGTTAATCATATCAAACAACTCCCAAACCCGCTTTTTGTCTCCTAAAACCGCAAACGCTATCACTACCCAAACCGCAGCGTGCGTATACTGTGCACCGTTCTCCCTCACCCCGGGGACATAGCCTTTGATATATCCCGGGTTAGGAAAAATCTTATCAAAAGAGGGACAAAACAATCTCACCAGCGCCTGTTTCCTATCAACAAGCTGCTTGTCCACCTGTTCCATGGCCATTCGGGCCCTTTCCCCCCGGGCCGCACCTGAAATGACCGCCCAGGATTGCGGAATTGAATCTATCCGGCATTCACTGTTTGAGGAAGAACCTAGGGGATCTCCATTATCAAAATAGGCCCGGCGATACCACTGGCCGTCCCAGGCATGCTCTTCAATATTCCTGGCGAGTTTCCCTGCCTCCTCAACACAGAAATCCGAAAACACCTTATCCCCATGCTGCGCTGCCAAGACCGCCATCGATTTCAGAATATCAAAAAGAAAAAAAGCCAGCCAAACGCTCTCGCCTTTTCCTTCCCGCCCGACCAGATTCATCCCGTCATTCCAATCCCCGCTTCCCATCAGAGGAAGGCCATGCGCGCCGAAATGCAATCCTCTTTTCACACTTAAAACACAATGCTCGTAAATTGTCCCCGTGCGAGCAGAGACTCTCGGTATATCGTAGTAAGATTCTTCTTGCGGCTTGACCGGGGGGCCTTCCAAGAACCCGACTTTTTCATCAAGGATCCCTACATCCCCAATCTTTTCGACATATAAACAAGTCACCAACGGAAGCCATAAATAATCATCCGAGCAATGGCTGCGGACACCCCGGCCCGAGGGCGGATGCCACCAATGTTGCACATCCCCCTCCACAAACTGATGAGCAGCAAAGCTCAGCAATTGCTCACGGACCATTTCCGGTTTCGAATGTATGAGCGCCATTACATCCTGCAGCTGATCCCGAAAACCAAAAGCCCCGCCGGATTGATAAAAACCGCTTCGCCCCAAGAGACGACAACTTATGAGCTGATATTGCAGCCAACCGTTGACGAGAAAATTAAGCGAGGCATCGGGTGTTTCCACATACACAACACCCAAAATCCGTTTCCAATATTCCCACACCTTTTCAAGCTCCTGATGTGCCGACTCGACACCGCTAAAACGCCTAACGAGCTCCCGCGCCTCATCCACCGTTTTACCGGAGCCAAAAGTAAAAACTATCTCTTTCTGCTGATCATTCTCAAGCTCGAACTTAACTTGCGTAGCAACGCACGGATCAACCCCCGCGCCCACTTTTCCAGAAAGCCTATCCCTGCGCATTACAGAAGGCGAAGCCATCGTCCCGTTCCTTCCGATAAATTCAATCCGGTCACCGGTCACGAATCGCGTCGGTTCACTAACATCCAAAAAAACAGCGCGGTTTGGAAATTCCTTGTTATAAGGATTGCTGGCAAGCAGGGCGCCGCTTTTGGGATCGATTTCGGTCAAAATATGCATATGATACTTATCCCGGTAGGTACCCATAACCAACTCACAATACGCCGTCGCAGAGAGATACCTCCGACGCCCGGAAACATTCCTAATCTTTAAGACTGAAAATTTGATCCGGTCATTTAGGGAAACAAATACCGTTAACTCTGAAACTATCCCGTTTTCGGTGTGTTCAAAAACGCTGTAGCCGAATCCATGGCGCGAGGTATAACTGGTCTTCCCCGTAGCCGGAAGCGAAGTAGGAGACCAAAATCTCCCGCTTTCCTCATCGCGAATATAAAGCGCTTCTCCCGAAGCGTCTGAAACAGAATCATTCTTCCAAGGCGTTAAACGAAATTCATGCGCATTTTCGCTCCAAGTATAAGCGCTGCCGCTTTCGGAAACCACCGTGCCGAAATGCCGGTTCGCCAGCACGTTGACCCACGGAGCAGGAGTAGTCTTGAAACGCGAGGTCATAACCACATATTCCCGCCCATCACCGGTAAACCCTCCCAGCCCATTAAAGTAAACAAGATCGGAACGCTCTGCGGAATCCTGGAGGCCTTCCTCCGAATCATCTTTCCTGGTGGGAATAAAGGGCAGGTAATGCACCTTAGGCTGCGCCATATCTGCCAACTGCTCCGTCAGTGTACCCGCGCGATCCGAAATAATGATCCGCGCGACCGTTTGCATAAGAATCCGGTCATCATCCGACATCTGATCGGCGCGCCTTAAGAAAATACCGCCATTCCGGCCCGATTGCTCCTTGGTATTGGCAATGATCAACCCGCTGATCTTCTCGCCAAGGCTATCGCGATAAATAGAGCTGTCTTCATTCCAAATAAGAAGATCGACCGCCAGGCCCTTCATCTGCCAATAAGCATGGGCTTGTACCATCTGCACGACTAAATCGATATTTTCCTGATTTTCAATACGGAGAAGAACAATCGGCAAATCCCCAGAAATACTATATCCCCAAAGATCGGACTGACCCCGGTTATTCCGCCGCAAAATACTCGCGCTCGCCCGCCAAGCGGGATTGGCGTATACAATAGCACTGGCCAGACGACCATAGAGCTGAGCAGCCGCCTCCGTCGCATTAATCTGCTGCAAAGCAACCTGCCCGTGGGTCCAGGCCAGGTTAAAAACACGATCGGCCAGATTCCGGTCCCTGTATTTCTCCATCAGCGCCTGCGCAGCAACCCTGCTCTCGCATATTCCGGTCACATAATCAATCACGGCCGATTCATCCGGCGCAAGTGTGATGCGGCTGCGTATGGAAACAATGGGATCAAGCACAGAGCCTTCGCTGTCCGAAAGATGGCCGTTTTCCATCATCGCTGCGGGATCGACTACCGTGCGGCCTCGTCCGATGAACTTGCTGCGGTCAGTTTCATAGGAAGCACCCTCTACCGCATTTCCGTGAACGGCCATCAGATGCAACATCCAGGGGAACCCTTCTTTATCGGAGCGCGGCCGCCTCTGACAAAGGATTGCCTGATGGCTCCTGATAATTTCGGTCTGAACGAACAGATTGCTAAATGTCCGCTGAGCCTGATCGCTTGCTGGATCATTCAAAACGACTTCCGCATAACTGGTAATTTCTATAATCCGCCTAGAGCGGGACTGATTGGTAATCGTCACCCGGCGAAGTTCAATATCATCTTCCGGGGAGACCGCAATCTCGGTATGCGTCTGGATCTGATAGTCCCTGCGTTTAAACTCTACCCAAGCCTGGGAAAACAAAGCTTCGTAGTACTTGGAAATTTTTTGTGCCGGCTGATACGCCGAAGACCAGAACTGGCCGCTCTCTATATCCCTAAGATAAATGAATGTCCCGTCATTGTCCAAAGCCGAGTCTTCATGCCAGCGCGTTACGGCGAGATCTTGCCAACGGCTATACCCTCCTCCGGAGTTGGTGAGCATGACATGGTAGCGGCCGTTGGAGAGCGGGTGAACTTCAGGTGCCGGAGTTTGAGGAGTTGTAAACACCCTTAAAAGGGTTTCTCTGTCCCCGAATTTTCTAAGCATTCCGGTTACTTCAAAATCGTAGAGGAAAGGCTCGGTGGCGGGAATTCGCTCTTGAAGAAGAAGTTCAGCGGATTTAAACATCGGCTCGGCAAGAAAACGTCTTTGCATCGGCCGATCCAAGAGCACATAGGCCAGAGACAATAAACTCATACCCTGATGATGCGCCATGAAGGATTTAACGATCGCCCGAGTTTCATCCGGAGCAAGGCGCGCGGGCGTATAATCAATCGCTTCGTAGAGGCCATAGAAACCTCCGGCTCCTTCACCAGATAAGCGCTCGAGATTCTCACAGGCCTTCTCCGGCTCAACCATCAAGGCCAGCATTGAAGCATAGGGAGCCACGACCAGATCCTCGGCCAAGCCCCGCTTGAAACCCATGTCCGGAATCCCAAACGATTGATACTGATAGACCATGTTCGCGTCGACCTTATTGTAACCGGACTCTGAAATACCCCAAGGAATATTGTTCTCTAGCGCATAGCGAATCTGGGCGCTGACCGCAGCCTTGTAGGTCTGGTCCAACAGGCTCCCCGCATAGGTCGGCATCACCAAGAGCGGCATAAGATACTCAAACATCGACCCACCCCAGGAAACCAAAACAGGATCTCCTTCTAATTTTGCGATCATCCTGCCGAGCTTGAACCAATGATCCTGGGGCATTTTCCCCTGAGCAATGGCGACAAAACTGCAAAACCTGGCCTCAGAAGCCAAAAGATCATAACAACCCCGTTCTACCTTGTGCTCGCTGACATTATAACCGATGGAAAGAAGATGGGTATTTTTATCATATAGAAATTCATATTCTATGCTAGATATTTCGTTACAGCGCAGAACGATATAATCAATGGCTCTAATCCTTTCGGCGGAGCGTGTCCCGGCGTCCTTGATCGTATCACGCAGTTTCAAAAACCATTCCTGGGCTTTTTTCGATTCATCATCTATGATAGGCATAGCCCTGGCGATTTCCTCGATAAGCGGGACCAGCTTCTGCTCAAGCCTGGCTACTTCCCCAAGCATGGGGATCTCATCCAAATACCGCAAAGTCTCCCTGAGCTGAACAAGCCGCTTCTGCTGCTGTTCATCCCCCCCATCCCACATCCCCGGAGTCTCCGGAGCAAGCAATATCCAAGGAGCGATAAAAGACATGTCCTCTAGAAAATCATAGCACTGCCGCTCGAAGGCACGGGCCCATTTTTTGCTTTGCTCATAATGTTTATGATCCAGGCCCGTAAGGACATTTGAAATATCCGAGGAAAGTTGGCGTAAAAACATATATATCTCTGAAAGTCTCGCGTGAGATAGCTTACACTTTTGCTGAAATTGAGCGATCCTTTCGGAAGCTCCCCCTAGCGATCCGGCGACACTGCCCTTGCGGCTTTGCTCAAACTCGGACACACCTTGACGCAATATCTCCAGGGTATCTCTAAGTCCGTCAAATATCTTCACGGAAACGATCTTCTGAGCGTTCATTTCCGCAAGCCCCGAACGCAGGACCAGCAAATGGCCGGTCAAGTTCCCGCTATCCACCGATGAGATATACAAAGGCATCAGGGGTTTAAGTGTCTGCGTGTCGTACCAGTTGTAAAAATGCCCCCTAAACCTTTCCATAAGATTCAGGGTTTCGAATGTTTTTTCTATCCTGTTAAACATCATGCCCATGGAAACATAACCAAAATCATAGGCGGTCAAATTCGCAAGCAGTGATAATCCGATATTCGTTGGAGAAGTCCTATGCGCCAGAATGCTGACAGGCTCTTCCTGAAAATTATCCGGGGGCAGCCAGTGGTCATTCTCAGTCACAAAATTATCAAAGAATGCCCAGGTCGTCCGGGCAAGTTTCCTAAGAAAAGATACCTGAGCCTTGGAAAGCATGATCTTCCGAAGAGAAGTAGGCTGGCTGATCATATAAGCCGCCGCGGGAGAAACGAACCAAAGTATTAAAAAGATCAAAGCCAATCCGTCCAAGCGCAGGAATAACGCCGGGAGACAAACCAATAGCACAACGACGGCAAACGGCTCAAGCCACATGCTCTTGTAGTAACCTGAAATATGCGTCGAGAAGGATGCTTCCGATTCAAGAAAGGTCTTCCAATTCAACAAACGTCTCTTTGACACGAACATTCTCCACAAAGTCCGCGTAATCGCATCCAAACAATAAAACGCCTCGTGCAGCAAAAAAACAAGCGAAAAAAGAAACCGGAACGTATTCTTCTTCAGCGAAGATAGCACTAAACCAAAATGGGTCTTGAAGCTCAAGTGTTCCGTTTTCCTCACCACCTCCATAAGGGACATCGGCACGAGGGGAAAACCGACTAAGGCAATGACGAAAGCCGACCATGTCCAAGACGGCTGAAAAAACATCCATCCTAATAAAAGTAGTATAACTGTCGATAAAGAAACTAGGCTACGCCTCAAGTTATCAGCGATTTTCCATTGGGACAATAAGGAGATAGGATTTTTTACTTTTGCTCCACGGGGCCCGGGTACCGAAGAAAATAGCCAGGGAACAATCTGCCAGTCCCCGCAGACCCAACGGTGCCTGCGGCTTGAGTCCTTAAGATACCCTGAAGGATATCCCTCGTAGAACTGGACATCGGTCACCAGCCCCGACCGGGCGTAACAACCCTCCAGGAGATCATGGCTTAATATAGAATTTTCCGGAAAGCGGCCTTCCATGGATCGTTCAAAAGCATCCACATCATAAAGCCCTTTGCCGATAAAAGACCCTTCCAAGAAAACATCCTGGTAAACATCAGAGACCGCTTTAGTATAAGGATCGATCCCGGTATCGCCCCCGAAGATCTTCACGAACAAAGAAGGATTTTCTCCAGGATAGCTGGAATCGACTCTGGGCTGGATAATCCCATACCCGGAAATGACCCGTTGTTTTTTTTCATCATAGACCGGACGATTAAGAGGATGCGCGATGACCCCCACGAGCTCCCGGGCCGCGTTGCGGGACATCCGGGTATCCGCATCCAGCGTAATGACATACTTGACTTCACGAAGCCTCTGAAGATTGCCGATGATCACGCTGAAGCGTCCCTCCCCTTTCCCGCGAAGGAAAGCATTCAAATCTCCGAGCTTGCCCCGCTTGCGTTCGTACCCCATCCATATCTTTTCTCTTTCATTCCATAGGCGAGGCCTGTGTAAAAGAGAGAAAACTTGCTCTTTCTGCCGCCGGTATTTGTAATTCAATTTCTCGATCCCGTTTATGACCTGTGCCAAAAGCGCTTCATCCTCAGGCATCGTCTGCTGGCGTGCATCGCAAAAATCCGTCAAGAGCGCAAAATCCGTATTCGCGTCAATATTCGCCAGATAGCGGACCTCCAATCCCTCCAGAAGCGAGTCAATTGTCTGCGCATCTCTGATCATGCAGGGAACCACGGCCAGCGTATAGGCATAGGCAGGAATTCCTTCTGAAAAGTCCATCCGGGGAAGATTTTGGGGCCGCACGAACATCATAAAAAGCCAGTTCACTAGCGACACCACGGTCTGGCTTGACGTAAAAATAAAAGATATCCCGAATAAAATAAGCCACGGCCAACTCAAGATTCCCGCCGGCCTCATCCAATACAAAACGCCGGCGGTAAGCGCAAGGGTCACAAAAATGATAGAACCAAAAAACAAAATAGATAACCAAAAGGTTTTTCTTGCCTGCAGATGCTGACGCAGCGGCAAACGCAAACCCAATTCGCGGCAAAGAAACTCCAATCCCCGGTCAAGAAGGTAAAAACCTACATGCGCCGTAACGTGGCCGGGGCCTTTTTCCGCTTTTGCCTTCTTCGCCAGCCGGATAGCGCGCATCGCAACCTCTTCTTCTGCAATCTTGCTTCTCAAGGAAAGTTTCTCAATAACATGCCGGTAGCGGTCACGGGTAGTAAAAGACATCCGGGTATAATCCCCCGAGGGATCCTGACCCAGAACTTTTTCCACAAAGCTTAGGGCTTCGACAAAATCATGCCAATCGGTGACCCCTAAAAGACGCAAACTCCCAATCGTATTGGCGATCGAAACTTGATCAGCCGCCTGTTTCTGGCTGGTCGCCCGAATCATCCTATCAAAAGTCTCCCCTTGCTCCGAAAGCTTCTTTTCCAGCCAGGTAAAGGGAAGATTAAACGCTTGGCTTTGGCCATGCAAACGCCGGGTGAATTCCGCGACAAAAACATCGGAAAGCGGTATATTGCTCCTGGACATCGCCGCAATTTCAAAAATTACGCCATCGGTATCTTTAGATGAAGCTTCCAGGATCCGCGTCGCCCAATAATTCGCTTTATCTCTTTCCGTTTGCGCTACGATCAACCGGGAGGACACACGCCTTAAGTTCTCAATAAGCGCCAACCTTAACATTATAGGAATAGCCCAGAGTTCGCCAAGCTTCAAGTGGCTGACAGTTTGATAGGCGGTAACAAACTCCGTAAGCCCCTGGTTATCCAGCCGTCCGTCACCGTGAGAAACAAGCTCCATAGCAAGCTCATACACACGCGGATAACCGGCAAGCGAACCCAAAGAAAGGTAGGGTAATTCACGGATGTAATTTTCCGGAAGGTATTTCTGGGCGAGCCTTATCTGCTCTTCAATAAGGTAATAGTTATCGAGAAGCCATTCCCCTGCCGGAGAGATCTTCCGCTTAGTCTTGCCGGTCTCATTGAGGAGTTCATGGATCTCAGAAAGGACCTTTTCATTTTTCTTCAGCCGCAGCAAAAGCCTGTTGCGCCCCTTTTTGTAGCTGACCAGATGCCCCCGGGCCAGATTTTTCGCATGCGCTTTGAACTGCTCGATGCTGAAAAGCTCGGCGCGAAGAGGTTGCTCCTCGGTAATCCTGTTTTTAGGCAAAAGGGTGGCCTGACGTATTTTAAGAGGAAAAATATGATTTTTCAGAGACTTCCAAGGCAAGGCGGACTCCTTTTGAATTATTATACACCACAAATGATGTTTCAGTTATACAAAATCTTAGAGCAGAATATTTTATTTCATCAATGAAACTTTATGAGAAACTGATTTAAATAGGTGTTACCTCTAAGGCCGCCCAGAAATGGCTCACCATAGAAACACTCTCTGTAAACAGGTATGGCGGAATTTGAGAAGTTGGTCGACTCCCCTAACGGTGACTTAACCTGAATCACCAACGGCTCAATCAAATGATGAACCTTTTACTACTTGCACCTAGCATCCGAGAAGAAATCCTCTGTTCAGAAAATGAGAATATCTTCATGATCCCCGAGTACAAATTACGCAACATTGCCTTAGAGTTAAGTTGAGATAAACAGCTCGGAATATGGCAAGATCTTCTTAAAAACTCCTCTCAGTAACACCTCTCTCTTTTCTCCAATTCCTAGTTTATGCCCATAATTCGAACCAAAATAATGCAAATAATCGGTAATTATGCCATAAACTAACCAGCATAAACTAAGAGAAGAATTGGCTTATTTTGGCGTTAAAGTGGCTTAATCCAAAGAGGCTTTTTAAGCAGCTTGTGGTACGGAAACTTTATATATACGGCTAATAAATACAATGTCCTAAGTCTTTAACACAGCGCGAGATAAAAAAGGCTATGACCGATATTCTGATCATAGCCTTTAA
>JAQTQC010000011.1 GCA_028712505.1 Candidatus Omnitrophota bacterium | reverse complement strand
TTTGGCAGGAATTAGGGAATACGGAGAGTATTTTTAAGTCTTCCTGGCCAAAATATGATCCCAAGCTATTGATCGAAGAAAATGTGGAATTAGTGATCCAGATCAATGGTAAGATCCGCAGTAAGATTCAGGTCGCCCGCAGTATCTCTGAGGATAAGCTTAAAGAATTAGTGTTTAAGGATGAAAAGTTAGCCGCCTGGCTGGAAGGTAAATCCCCGAAGAAATTCATCGTTGTGCCTAATAGACTTATTAATATCGTTATATAATTTAGCGGGTCCTGTCGAGTCTTGTCTCTCGCTGCACCGTTTGCTCGCCCCAGCGTGGCTCGCTGCGCTTCGGCAAAAATTTCGCTCTGCCGAAACTCTATAAGGAGGCAACCGTGCCCGCTCAATTTTTGAGATGCTGCTCGAGTCTAAGACTCGCCACCCGCTAGTATAATTTCTAATAAAAGTTTTTCCCTTTTCGCTCAGCTCATGTTTTCGCAGTGGTGAAAGTACAACATTCGCTGCGAAACTTTCCAGAGTCATTTTAATTTAAGAGCGGATGGCTTGGTTTGATTCTGAGCAGGGCGTGGAGGCCAGCCTGCCTGCCGACAGGCAGGGAGCGGGCAAGGTTCACCGGCTATACAGGGACTAGTGAGAGCGACGCCAGCCGACCCGAGCGAAGTTGCGGCACGCTGGGCCGCAACAAGCGTCCCTGCGAAGAACAAAACAAGACAGACGCGTTACTATTCGCCGAGGACATCTTTAATATCAAAAAGCAGGCGTTTGTAATCTATGGGTTTTTCGACATATACGGTGATTCCGCTTTTGGCGGCAATATGCTTATCTATTTCTTCATGTTTGAGGGATGTGGCGATAATCGGGATGTCTGTAAAACCCGGCAGGGACTTAATCTCTTGAGCGACTTTGAAGCCGCTTTCATCGGGTAAGACCAGATCTAAAAGCACGCAATCAGGTTTTTCCTCCTTTAGCTTATCGATCCCGCCTTTGGCGTCGAAAGCCACCGCTACTATATAGCCGGCCTTCAGCAGCTCTTCCTTACTTTTCTTGACGATATTATAGTCATCGTCAATGATCAGTATCTTCTTAGGCATAAAGAAAGTATACACTAAAAAAACACGGAATACAACCGCCGAGGCGCGTATTCCGCCAGACCGGCGGCTTGTCTTTTCAGTTAGGTTTTAAGGTTCTTGGCGTCTATTGGGATGAGGGCCAAGATGCTTAATTTAACTCCGGAAGAGAAAAAAGTTATTCTGTTCTTTTTGATAATTGCTTTTTGCGGAATAACTTTAAATAACCTGGCTAAATTGAATTGCCGCGTGGAAAAATTGTTTTGCCCGCCGGCTAATTTATCCAGGATTGATTTAAACAGGATATCTTTGGAAGAATTGATAAATACCCGTTGCCTGTCGGTCAAAACCGCTCAGCGTATTATTGCTTATCGACAAGAGCATGGTAATTTCAGCAGCTTGGAGGAACTAAGAGAAGTCAAGGGGATAGGGGAACAGCGTTATGAAATACTGAAGGGGATCTTCTTTGTAGAATGAAAAGGTTGTTTGGTTTGTCAGTCGTATTCTATTGCTTGGGGATTATTCTGCTGAGCTTTATCCGGGTTAATTTTTGGCTGATTATTGTATTTGGGGTGATTATTTCTGCGGTTGCCGGTTTGAATTTCAGGGATAACCGGGTGTTTACGGTTTGGATATTTTTGTTAGCTTTGCTTCTGGGGGCGTTGAGCTTGAAGAATGCATTCGCGCTTCCTGCCTGTCATATCAGCAACTTTATTCCTTACGGTAATAATGCTGCCTATAGCTTAAGCGGGTTTATCGACAGCCAACCGGTTACCCAGAACAAGCGCACTGCATTTATTTTCCGGGTTCAAGAAGCCCAGCTTGATAATCTAAAATGGGCCTGTTGTGGCAAGGTGTTGGTTAAGCTGGATTTTCCATTGGATTTAAATTACGCGGACAGCTTGATATTGCAGGGTGTTCTTCGTCGGCCTTACGGATTTTCTTCCGCTAGCCGATCTTATCGGAAATATCTATCCCGTCAGGATATTTATCTATTGATGTGCATAAAAAGTAGCCTGCAGGTTATTCCGAGAGACGAAAAAAGCGGCAATAAATTGGTTATTTTTGCGTTTTGGTTGCGGGATAAGTTAGAGCAGGTAATCCAAAAGTATCTTCCGGATTTACCGGCAGCCATACTTTCGGCTATGGTCTTGGGGCAAAAAAGTTCTGTCCCCTGGCTGGTAAATAATTATATGGTTAAATCCGGAACCGTGCATATCTTAGTAGTCAGCGGATTTAACGTCGGGGTAGTTGCCTTTATTATCAGCCTGCTATTGAAGATTATGCATATCCGGCGAAAGCAGCGGATTGTTCTGACAATTATTTGCCTGCTCATTTATTGTTTGATTACAGGCGCAAGTAATCCGGTTATCCGGGCCACGGTTATGGGGGTGGTTTTTCTGTCGGGGCATCTTTTAAAAAGAGAGGCGGATATATATAATTGTTTGGCCTGTGCGGCTTTATTCATACTTGTAATCAGCCCCCGTCAGCTTTTTGACCTCGGTTTTCAGTTGTCTTTTGCCAGTGTTTTGGCGATAGTCTATTTTTATCCGAAAATGAAATCGTTTTTACGCTTGGGTGAATATAGGCCTGGTCTATTGAGGTTTATTTGTGAAGGTTGCCTGGTTTCCCTGTCTGCCTGGCTTGGGACAATGGGGATTATCGCTTATAATTTCCGCATTATTTCTCCAGTAACTGTCTTGGCTAATATTTTGATTGTGCCGCTATCAACTTTAATTACTTTATGTGGTTTTAGCCTGGTTTTATGCGGTTTATTCTGTCCCTTTTTAGCCAGGGTGTTTAGCACAACTATCTCCTTTCTGGTTGCCTTACTCTTAAATATAAACTCTGCAGTGATTAAGATACCAGGTGCCTATTTTTATTTATAAGTGTACAGGTATCTTGATTCCCCCCCATCTCTTAACCATAATAAATTTGAATACAAATTTATTATATTCGATGGGGTTTCGCTAGATTAAACCTTAAAGGAGCTCAATTTACCTTTGACAAAGTCTGTTGGCTATGATAGCTTATAATATTATGCGGCGTATAATTTTAAGCTTATTATTCATTTTTCTTTTATCTATCCAACCGGCATATCCCTATTGGATTTGGACTCCCAAGAGCGGCAAGTGGGTTAATCCTAAGAATATGCCCAAGGATAACCCTAAGGATCAATTTGCTTATGCTAAATCATTTTTTGATATCAATAAATATGAAGAGGCAAAGCGGGAGTTTCGTAAGCTGCTCAAGGCCTATCCTAAGTCTGCCGAGGCTGCGGAAGGTCAGTATTATCTTGGCCTGACAGAGGAAGCCCAGGGTAAGTTATATGAAGCCTATCAGGCTTATCAGATGGTGATCGATAAGTATCCTTTTAGTGAGCGTATCCAGGAAGTTATCGAGCGGGAATACAAAATCGCTGAGAAATTTATGGCCGGAGAAAAACGTAAGGCCTTTGGTATAGACCTGCCGGTGGAGAATCCGGCGATTGAGATATTCGGTAAGGTGATAGAAAATTCCACCTACGGTCCTTTAGCTCCCCGGGCGCAGTACAAGCTCGGCCTGGTTTTAAAAGGGTTAATGCGTTATTATGAGGCGGAGGATGAATTTAATAAAGTAGTCTCCCGTTATCCGGATAGCGAATGGGCGTCTGCGGCGAAATTCCAGATTGCCTCTTGTCGTTCAAGTTTATCCAAGGGGCCCGCTTATGATCAGGGCGCAGCCCAGGAGGCTAAACAGCGATTCGAGGAGTTCGTGAAGGAGCATCCCGATGCGGTGCTTTCTCTTGATGCCGAAAAAAATATTGGCGAGATTAGGGCGAAAGAGGCGCAGGCAAGCTTTGATATTGGCAGATTCTACGAGAAACAAAAGGCGTTTGAATCAGCCAAGATTTATTATAACGATCTGATCAATAACTATTCAGATAGCCCCTGGGCGGCTCAAGCTGCTGCCAGGCTGCAGATAATGGAGCAAAAAAATGAAAAATAAATCAGAGAACTATGCCTGCCGGCCGGCAAGGCAGGGTTTGCTTTCCAATAGGCAAAGCCATAAAGTTCATTTCTTCTTCCTATTTGCTATATGCTGTCTGCTAGCTACTGCTCTTCCCGGCTGCGGTTATACTACCCGTTCGATGCTTTATGGAAAATACAGCACAATATACATAACCCCGTTTTTGAATAAGGTCGATGTAATCCAGGAATCTTATACTGCCAATAAATACCGTATTTACCGTCCGATGCTGGAAACAGATATTACTAAAAAGGTAATTAACCGCTATCTTTTTGACGGGAATCTCAAGCCGGTAAAAGAAGACGAGGCGGATTTAGTGCTTAAAGGCGAATTGATTGAGTACCGCAAAGATCCTTTGAGTTATACTTCTGATAGCGAAGATGTTACTGAATACCGCATCAATATTTACGTCAATTTAAAACTCTGGGATAAAAAAGAAAATAAAATTATGTGGGAAGAAAATAATTTTAACGGTAATTACTCTTATTTTGTAAAGAATTCAACCATAAATCCCGGAAATAATGTGGTTGTGGTGTCTGAGGGGGCAGCCGTGAATAGTGCGGTGGAAGATCTGGCCCGCCGGATTGTTGAACGTACAGTTGAACAATGGTGATATGGTTTATTTACTTATCGGCCAGGATGTCCAGACCAGAGAAGACCAACTCAGAAAAATAAAACAGGAATTCCTCCCAAAAGAACTCCAAGATTTCAACTTCGATACATTATACGCTAAAGAAACATCCTTAAAAGATATCCAGGAGAGATGCCTGGCTATTCCTTTGAAAAGCGACAGAAGGGTAATCGTAATCAAGGACGCGGATAGTTTAAATGAGGCCTGCCGGGTTTTTCTGCGGGCATATGTTTTAAAACCAAATAAACAGCTGATATTAGTTTTGATCTTTGAGCACTATGATCATCAGGATAGTTTTATAAAAGATTTATCCCGCTCTGCCAAGATTATGCGTTTCAAGGAGACGGTTAACCCGGACACCTTTGTCCTCAATCGGCAGATTGAGCTAAGGAACCCTGATTCCGCCTTGCGGTTGTTGAACCAGCTTTTAAAGAACGGGGAG
Source organism: Candidatus Omnitrophota bacterium (assembly GCA_028712505.1). Lineage (GTDB taxonomy): Bacteria > Omnitrophota > Gorgyraeia > Gygaellales > Profunditerraquicolaceae > UBA6249. The sequence goes on along the minus strand of JAQTQC010000011.1, from coordinate 45,405 downwards.
GCTCCTGAGCGTATTCTGGGTGGTCTGCGTTACGCCTGGGAGAAGCAGGGTATCCGGACTTTGGAGGCTAGGCGCAGACTCAAGCTTCTTCTCAGTTGTGATGTGGAAATAAAAACAGGCAGGCTGAAGCCTGCCTTTGCTTTGGAAAAATTAGTTATTGGTTTATGCGGGGTTGCTCAAACGGTGCATTAAACGTGATTTTTTTCGGTTAGCTGCTCCCGAAGGGATAACGTTCTTTTTTGCCGCTTTATCCAATTGAGAAAAGACCTTGCTGATAAATGCCTTGGCTTCAGCGGAATCTTTTTTGGCAAGTAATTCCTGGAATTTCTTTATTGCCTTTTTAAGCTGAACCTTGACTTTGGTATTGCGGGTATGTTTTCTTTTGTTTACTCGGTTACTTTTTAATGATGTTCTACGCCTTGGCATATATTCTCCTTGTCCAGTAGGACACCCCCCGTAATTCATTATAAAAGCGGGGTGTTACCCTAGAAGGGCATTGGTTAATTTATTAGTTTAATATTAAAGCATAATTAATTACTTATGTCAACAAGCAAATATTCGTTAGGCAGGCATAACCAGGCAGTAGCGCGTTCGGCGACTGTTATCAGCCTGGCTACCCTTGTCTCGCGCATCCTGGGTTTTATAAGGGATATAGTTATTGCCCGGCTTTTCGGAGTCTATATCTATGCCCAGGCATTTGTTATTGCTTTTCGTATACCCAATCTATTCCGGGATTTTGTCGGTGAAGGGGCTGCTAATGCTGCGATCGTGCCGATATTAAGCGAATACAGCGTAAAACGTTCAAAAGAAGAATTTTGGGAACTGGCCAATATCCTGCTTAACTTGTTGTTGGTTATCTTGAGTGCTATAACCATCCTGGGGATTATTTTTTCTCCCTTGATCGTACGTCTGATTGCCCCCGGTTTTATTGCCTTTCCGGAGAAGTTAGAGACTACTATCCGATTGAACCGGATTATCTTTCCCTATATACTGTTTATCGGTTTGGCTGCTTATGCCGCGGCAGTGTTAAATTCGCTTAAGAATTTTACTGTTTCAGCATTGGCGCCTTGCCTTTTGAACATCTCTATAATTATCTGCGCCTTATTTTTTGGAGAAGGCATCCAGGGTTTAGCCAGCGGAATTTTATTGGGCGGCTTGCTGCAACTGGCGGTCCAGATACCTGTTTTATACAAGAAAGGGTTTAATCCCAAACTGATCTTTAATTTTAATCATCCTGGCTTGGCGCAGGTTAAAAGATTAATGCTTCCCCGGATAGCCAGTTCTAGTATTTACCAGCTGAACAATTTTGTCGATTCTATTTTTGGTTCTTTGATCGCTATTGTTGGAGATGGAGGGGTAGCGGTGCTTTATTTTTCCTATCGACTCATCCAGTTTCCTATAGGTGTCTTCAGCAACGCCTTATCACAGGCGATCCTGCCTACTTTTTCCACTCAGGCCTTAGAGGATGACCGGGAAGATCTCAGAACCACGCTTTCCTGGGGAATCCGCGCGGTATTCTTTGTTATGCTGCCGGCAAGCGCCATATTTATGGTCTTGTCCTATCCTTTGGTATCCACGCTTTTCGGCGGAGGGAAGTTTGATTTTAACTCCAGTTTTCTGACCAGCAATGCCCTGTTTTTTTATAGCATCGGATTATGCGCATATGGCGGGACAAAGATACTGCAGTCTTGTTTCTTCGCCCTCAAGGATACGCTTACTCCCGCAAAAATGGCATTTTTAACTTTGCTGATGAATATTGGATTGAATGCAATCTTAATGTTCCCTTTAAAAATCGGCGGCTTGGCTTTAGCCACGTCTATTTCAGGGATAGTCACATTTTTATTACTGTTTTTTATTCTCAAGAAACGTTTGGGAGGTTTTGGGGAGCGAAAGATATTGCCTTCTTTTTTGCGTATCCTGATTGCTTCTTGCTGCATGGCCGCTCTTTGTTTCCTAGTCAACCGCGCGTTGAATCTTGGTTGGGCTTTATTTTGCGGGGCATTATCCTATATCATGTTTTGTTTCCTTTTCGGCGTAACCGAGCTTAGAGAGCTTATACATTGGTTGACCTTTAAAGATATCAGGTAACCCTTATGGACCAATCGGGGTATTTAAAAGAAAGAATTTCTTCTGCTCCGGATTCCCCGGGTGTTTATTTGATGCGGGACAGTCGGGGGAAAGTTATCTATGTGGGTAAGGCCATTTCATTAAGGAAAAGGCTGTCTAATTATCTATCCCGGGGTCTGGATAGTAAAACCCTGGCTTTGATGAACAGGGTGGTTGACATTGAGTTTAGGCTTACGCCTAATGAAGCCATGGCTTTGTTGCTTGAGGCCAGCCTTATTCATAAATTTAAACCCCGGTATAATATATCTTTACGTGACGATAAGAGTTTTCCGTTTGTGAAGATTTCCGGGGAAGAATTTCCGGCAATAAGTATCACCCGTAAAAAGGACGATCCCCTTGGCAGATACATCGGGCCTTATACTAATGCCAAGATTTTAAAGAATGCTTTAAAAATCATCCGGCGCAGCTTTGCTTACCGTTCCTGCCGTGCTTTGTCTGGTAAGAGTTGTATATATGGCAGGATTAATTTGTGTCCTGCTCCTTGTATTGGCAGGCTCAGTAGTAAAGAATATAATCTTAATATTGGTAACATTATTTTGATCTTAGAAGGTAAAGCCGACCTTTTGATCCATAGGCTAAGCCGGATAATGCAAAATAAATCCCAGGCCAGGGATTTTGAGGCGGCGGCCGAGGTACGCGACCAGATTTCTACTTTAGCCGAGCTATCCGCGGGTTTAAGCGGGGTTAACCGTAAGAACGAATTGGAGGATTTGAAGAATAAATTAGGGTTGGATAAATTACCCGAAAGGATTGAAGGGTTTGATCTTTCTAATATTTCCGGCAAACAGGCAGTCGGTTCAATGGTAAGCTTTTACCGCGGGAATCCGGATAAAAATAATTACCGTCGTTTCCGGATTAAGGAATTTACTGGAATTGATGATTATAAGATGTTGGCTGAGGTGGTGCGCCGGCGCTACAGCAGATTGATCAAGGAGAAGGCTGTCTTGCCGGATTTATTGCTTATTGACGGCGGTAAAGGGCATCTTCTGACAGCCTTAAGGCAGATTAACGAATTGGGACTCAGTCTTCCTTTGGTAAGTATCGCCAAAAGAGAGGAATTGGTATACAGCAGTACAAAAAAACGGCCGCTAAGGTTCTCCAGTGATACCCCGGCTTTAAATTTAATCCGCCGGGTGCGCGATGAGGCACACAGGTTTGCTTTGGGGTATCATCTGTTGTTGCGTCGGAAAGAGATGATTGGAAGATGACTTCATTTGCCGAAAAAGTTTATAAAGCGGTCTTAACTATCCCCCTGGGCGAGGTTCGGAGCTATAAATGGGTGGCGCAAAGAGCAGGCGTTGGCCGGGCATATCAGGCAGTGGGGCAGGTTTTAAAACGCAATCCTTACCCTTTGATTATCCCCTGTCACCGGGTGATAAAAAACAACAATAAAATTGGCGGTTATGTGTTTGGTGTAAAACAAAAGAAGCTTTTATTGGAATTGGAGAGTAAGCTAGCCCGATGTTTAACTGGTTAAAGAAAAAATATACTATTAAGGGGCTTTGTTCTTTCACGGATTCGGCCTTTCAAAGGGTAAGGAGCCTCTTATTTTATTTAAGCCTGCTTTTATTTTTTTGCGGCCTGCCATTTATATTATCTTTTGCCCTAGGCTATAAATTCAACACGCATACATTGAAATTTGTTAAAACAGGGCTGATTTATATCAAGACTCAGCCTGAAGGGGCCAGTATTTATGTTAACGGCAAGCTTATCCCCGAGAAAAGCCCGGCAAGCATACAGGAACTGCTTCCCGGTGTTTATAAGGTTACCTTGACATTAGCAAAGTATTATCCTTGGAGATCTGAAATAGACGTAGAGGCGGGAAAGGTCAGCCGTATTGACAAAGTCATTCTTTTCCCCTTGCGGCCTGACCTGCAGCAGTTAAATCAGAGCGGATTCTCTTTTTTCCGCGTGGATCTCGAGGATAGTATGATCTATTATTTAGACCAGGAAGACAAGATTGTCTACAGGTCTAATCTGGATGGAACTAACTTCGAGGATGTTGCCAGTCTCCCTGATAAATTCGGTAAGATCAGCGGTTGGGATGTCTCTCCGGATAAAGGCAAGATGTTCATTTGTAATCCCCATCAGATCAGCGTAATTTTTCTGGATAGCCGGGATGATTATATGTATTCAGATTCTTTTATCTTCCTGGATTATCCCCGGGAGCAGATTATTAAAGTATTCTGGCATTCGGATAGCTATCATTTGATAGTCTTGACTGATAAGCACGTCGCGGTGATTGAATCCAGGGCACAGGCTAAGCCGGTGAACCTGATAGAATTAAACAAGGAGGCAGCCGAGGCCTTTTATGATAATAAACGTCAGGTGCTTTATTTCAGCGATAATCAAAGAAAACCCGATGGCTCCTCCTATAATAACCTGTACAAGCTGGAATTAAGCCCGGAACTTTATTTATTAGAAAGGTTGATGCAGAAGGCAAATGAATAATCCCGGAATTTTAAAGCGCGTTTTTGAGATTATACCCGGAAGTATCTCCTGGGGTGTGATCATATCTCTCGTTCTATTATCGGTTAAATATCCTGTAGCCAGCGCCATTGTGATTATCAGTTTTGATTTTTATTGGATTATCCGAACGGTTTATTTAACTACGCTTTTAATCATGGCTCACCACCGGATCTCCTGCCAAAAGGGCGAAGACTGGTTAAGCCGTTGTCTGAGTCTGGATCGGGAAAAGGGCTGGGAAAATCTATTTCAACTGATTATATTCCCGGTTTATAATGAAGGATTGGAGGTCCTGCGTCCGTCACTGGCAGCTTTAAGTGCCAGCCATTATCCTAAAGAGAAGATGATCGTAGTTATTTCTTTTGAAGAAAGATCTTCCCATGCGCACGATAATGCTTTGGCTTTAGAAGAGGAGTTTAGCGGTAAATTCGGTGCTTATTTATCTGCCTTTCATCCTGATATGCTGGAGGGTGAGAGCCGCACTAAAGGAGCCAATGCTACTTGGGGAGCTTTGACTGCTAAGAAGTATATAGACGCCAGGGGGATTGGTTGTGAGCATGTGATAGTTTCTTGTTTTGACGCGGATACTTGCGTTCAGCCGGAATATTTTGGTTGTTTGAGTTATCATTTCTTAACTTCGGATAAGCCCCATCAGGCAAGTTACCAACCGATGCCGGTGTATAATAACAATATCTGGCAGGCCCCGTCTTTCGCCAGGTTGGTTGAAATCAGCAGTTCATTTTGTCAGATGATCGAGAGTATGCGGCTGGAGAAATTTGTTACATTCTCCAGCCACAGTATGAGTTTTAAGACTCTGGTCGAGGTGGATTATTGGCCGAGGAATATGATCTCGGATGATTCGGTAATCTATTGGAAAGGATTTTTGCATTATAACGGTGATTACCGGGTGGTCCCGATGTATATTACAGTCTCGATGGATGTGGCTTATTCCAGCAATATCTGGCGGACCATGGTTGTACAGTATAAACAGAAAAGGAGATGGGCCTGGGGCGTAGAAAACTTTCCTTTTGTAGCGGTAGGGTTTATTAAAAACGGGAATATACCCTTATTGACAAAGTTAAGAAGATTGTTCCATCTTTTAGAAAGCCATGTCAGCTGGGCAGTTTGGGCAGTTATCCTGGTTATTATCGGTCCGTTGCCGATATTTTTCGGGGGTAGGTTATTCAGCCAAATGGCGATTGCCTATAATTTACCGAAGATTACCGGATTGTTATTCCAGTTTACTTTATTGACCAGCTTAACTTGGATATTCTTAAGCTGGACGATCTTGCCGCCTCGGCCTAAAGGAATCAGCTGGTTTAAGAACGTACTCTTAATTCTGGAATGGTTTTTTGTCCCGTTTATCATATTGGTTCTTGGTTCTTCTCCGGCATTAGATGCTCAAAGCCGGCTGATGTTTGCAAAGTATATGGAATTTAATCCTACACTAAAAGGAAACAAAGTGTTATAATCAAACAAATGTCTGCCTTGGGCAGACATTTGCGCAGTCCTCGAAGTTTTTAAATAAAACTCCGAGGCAAGTTTGAAATCTGGTATGTTTTGATAGAAGCAAATAGTATTAATACTTAAGATTTATCCTTGGAGGGAAAATGGATATCAAGCAATTATTGCAGGAGATGATCGCCAAGGGCGGTTCGGATCTGTTTTACCGGGCTGGCGGTACGCCGCGCCTGCGTATTGATGGTAAGATCGTGCATATGGGTGATCATATCTTGAGTGTAGAAGATGTCATGCTTGCCACTCATCAGTTGGCTAATTTCAAACAGCTGGATATCTTTAGGAATAAGATGGATGTGGATTTTGCCGTCTATCTCGAAGAGTTCGGCCGTCGTTTCCGCGTGAGTATATTTATGCAGAGGAACTGGCCTTCCATCGTTATCAGGAATGTGCGTAATTATATATCTACTTTTGAGGAGTTAAACCTCCCCGTTGAAATATTGAAAAAGCTATCGCTGGAAACCCGGGGCCTGGTGCTTTTAACTGGCAGTATGGGCAGTGGCAAATCCACAACCATTGCCAGTATGATGGAGTATATCAACAGTAGTTCCAAAAAACATATTTTGACTGCTGAAGAACCGATTGAATTTACCTTTGAAGATAAACAATCAATTATCAACCAGCGGGAATTAGGCATTGATGTAGCTTCTTACGAAGTAGCCTTACGTTCCTTTACTTTACAGAGTCCGGATGTTATATTTATCGGTAACATCCGTGATTATGAAACTGTTTCCAGCGCGATGACCGCCGCGGAAACCGGCGTATTGGTTTTAAGTACCCTGCATACCATTAATGCTGCCCAGAGTGTGGAAAGATTAATCAATCTTTATCCTCCGCATCAACACCAGGAGGCCAGGAACCAGTTAGCCACACTATTGAAAGGCGTAATCTCTTTACGCCTGGTGCCTGCTAAGGATGGTTTAGGCCGTGTTCCGGCATATGAAATCATGCTGCTTACCCCTACTATCAGCCGCTTGATTCGCGAAGGAAAGGTGTGGGAGATCCCCCAGTTTATTGATGATGGAGCGATATTCGGCATGCAGTCATTTAATCAGTCTCTGGTTAAGTTGGTCCAGGAGGGAAAAATTACTGAAGAGGATGCTGCCAGCGCCGCGGATAGCCGCGATGAGTTTATGCTGTCCTTCAGGGGAATAAAAAGATAATAATTGAGGAGATAATCATGCTTGAAGAAATCAAGAATAAATTAAATGACTTAGGAGTGAGGATCGAGAATTTAAGAGGTTATCTTTGACGTTATAAATAAAAAGCAACAGATAGATGTTTTGTCCGGCCAAATGTCCGCCTCAGATTTCTGGGATAATACGGACCGTCCCAGGAAGGTAGTTAAAGAACTAAAAATTCTTAAAGCGATAGTAGAGCCTTGGGATCTGGCTAACAAAAAATACCAAGAGCTTAAAGAGCTTACCCCTTTGGTAAAAGAAGATGATAATGATCTGCTTTTGGATTTAGCGCGCAATACGGATAGCCTTTTAGCAATAGTAGATAAATTGGAATTCCAGGTTCTTCTGGGTGGGCCACTGGATAAAAACAGCGCGATTCTTAGCATTAATGCGGGCGCAGGCGGGACGGAGTCTTGCGATTGGGCAGGCATGCTTTTCAGGATGTATACTCGTTTTGCGGAAAGCCACGGATATAGCGTAAAAACAATTGATTTGCTTGATGGCGAAGAAGCAGGGATCAAGAATGTTACCATTTTAATCGAAGGTGATTATGTTTATGGTTATCTGAAGGCAGAGCGCGGGGTGCACCGGTTAGTGCGTATTTCTCCGTTTGATGCCAACAAACGCAGGCATACATCTTTTGCCTCGGTAGATGTCATCCCTGAGATAGAAGAAGAATTGGATATCAAGCTTGAAGAAAAAGATCTGCGTATAGATGTTTTTCGCGCCAAGGGGGCTGGCGGACAAAGCGTGAACACCACAGATTCAGCGGTAAGGATTACTCATATTCCTACCGGTATTGTTGCTCAGTGTCAGAATGAACGTTCACAGCATCAAAATAAAGATACCGCTTTAAAAATATTAAAGGCACGTATTTATGAAGCGGAACAGGAAAGAAAAGAAGCAGAATTAAGGCAGCAGGATTCAGACAAGAAGAAGATTGAGTGGGGCAGCCAGATCCGTTCTTATGTTTTGCATCCGTATAATTTAATCAAAGATCATCGTACTGATTTTGAAACTGGCGACAGCAACAAGGTTTTAGACGGAGGGCTTGATGAATTTATTGAGGCCTTTCTTAAAATGAGCGCAAATAAACAGGGATCCCAGAAGAGAGTGGGGTAAAGGTGTTTTTATGCTCGGGTTGATTAAAAAAGTTATTCTTAAGAGCAAGCAGGATGCCATCAGGAAGAAATTTCCCGGGGTAAAGATTACCCTGCATTCCGAGATGCCTAGTCCGTCGATGAATAAGATGGTGGAGTTAGCCAGGGCAGTTGAATTGGTTAATTCATTTGAATCCAGGATAAGCCAGCTTAGCGATGCCGAACTTCGAGCCAAATCAGATGAGTTTAAGAAACATCTAAGCGATAAGTCTGAACAGCTGGCGCAGGAATTAGAAGAACAGCGGCAGGTCATGCTTTCAGTGGCTATGCCTGAAGAAAAAGAAAAGTTAAGAGAAAAAATTAAAATAAGCCGGAACAGGATTTTTGCCGACATTTTACCCGAGGCTTTTGCGGTAGTCCGGGAGGCATCCAAGCGCACAATAGGTTTAAGGCATTTTGACGTCCAGATTGCTGGCGGGATCATCCTGCATGAGGGAAGGATCGCCGAGATGTCTACCGGAGAAGGAAAAACTTTAGTTGCCACGCTGCCGGCTTATCTGAACGCATTATTAGGTAAAGGCGTGCATATCGTGACGGTCAACGATTATCTTGCCCGGCGTGACCGCGAATGGATGGGGCCGGTATTTGAATTTCTAGGTTTATCTGTAGGTACTATCCAGCACGATATGTCTGACGAAGAAAGGAAGATTGCTTATTCCTGCGATATAACTTACGGTACAAACAATGAATTTGGTTTTGACTATCTGCGCGATAATATGAAATATTCTGTCGCCGATTTGGTGCAGCGGCCTTTTTATTATGCCATTGTGGATGAGGTTGATTCGATATTAATCGATGAAGCGCGTACGCCTTTAATTATTTCCGGTCCGGCGGAAGAATCCACCGAGAAATATTATATCGCTAAGAAGATAGTTGAGAATTTAAGCGGCCGTCGGGTTACGGAAAAAGACGAGATTGACGCAAAATATAAAGGGGTGGATTTAGGTCAGGGTTTTGATTATGTCGCTGATGAAAAAGCCCAGACCGTTGCCCTTACCGAGGATGGAGAGGTTAAGGCGGCCAAGCTTTGGGGTATTGATTCCTTGCATACCTTGGAAACTATCGAATTTCGTCATCATACTATCCAGGCTTTACGGGCTAAGGAGTTTTTTCAACGGGATGTGGATTATGTGGTTAAGGACGGACAGGTAATTATCGTTGATGAATTTACCGGCAGGCTTATGCCGGGCAGACGCTGGTCAGATGGCCTGCATCAGGCCGTTGAATCTAAAGAAGGGTTAAGGATTGAACGGGAAAACCAGACTTTAGCCACAATAACTTTCCAGAATTATTTCCGGATGTATGAAAAACTTGCCGGGATGACCGGGACTGCTTTTACCGAGGCCAATGAATTTAAGAATATATACCAGCTGGATGTAGTTGTGTTGCCGACAAACCAGTCCTTGGTGCGTAAGAATTACCCCGATCGTATTTATAAGACCGAAAAGGAGAAATTTGCCGCCGTAGTTGAGGAGATTGTCGAGTTATACGAAGCGGGTAAACCTGTTTTGGTCGGTACAATCACTATCGACAAATCTGAAATGCTTTCCGAGATGCTTAAGCGCCGGGGAGTCCCGCATCAGGTATTAAATGCTAAATATCATGAGCTTGAGGCGGAAATTATTGCCCAGGCCGGTAGATATAAGGGAGTGACTATCGCTACCAACATGGCCGGCCGCGGCACGGATATCCTCTTGGGAGGCAACCCTGAATATATTGCCAGAAATGTAGCTAAACAAAAATTAAACCCCGAAGACCCGAATTACCAGAATGAATATAAGGCTATTCTTGAGCGGTATAAAAGAGAGTCTGCAGTCGAGCATCAAAAAGTGGTAGAAGTAGGTGGTCTGCATGTTTTAGGTACAGAGCGCCATGAGGCTCGGCGTATTGATAATCAGCTGCGCGGAAGAAGCGGCCGCCAGGGGGATCCCGGCTCTTCGCGTTTTTATGTATCATTGAAAGATGATCTTATGCGTTTGTTTGGTTCAGACAGGATTATCGGGCTGATGGATAAATTGGGTTTAGAGGAAGGCCAGGTTATCGAACATCCCTGGGTTACCGGCTCTATTGAGATTGCCCAGCGCCGGGTTGAGCAGCACAACTTTGAGATTAGAAAACAGCTTTTAGAATATGATAACGTGATGAATAAACAAAGAGAGATCATCTACGGCCAACGCCGGCAGATCCTGGAGGGTTTCTCTCTAAAAGATAATATTGCGGAAATCATCAATAAACTTACTGAGGAGTATCTGCATGTTTACCACCAGTCAGATTCATCTGAAATTGATACCGTAGGATTAATCAGTTCGGTATCTTTAAAGTTTGGGCTGGAGCTTAACGCGGAGGAATTCAGCGGCCTGGAGGATCAGGAGGTTAAGGATAAATTGTGTATCCAGCTGCTTGCGGCTTACGAAAATAAAGAAAAGGCGATTACTCCCGAGTTGATGCGTAATCTGGAAGGCATGGTATTTCTGCAGATTATAGACAGTAAATGGAAAGACCATCTTTACGCTATGGATAGTTTACGCGAAGGTATAGGTCTGCGCGCCTATGGGCAGCGGGATCCTTTGATTGAATATAAGCGCGAGGCTTTTGAAATGTTCTCCCAGATGATCAGCGCTATCGAAGAAGAAGCTGTGGAGACTATTTTTAAAGTACAACCGGCTAAGCCGGATAGATTTCAGGGTGTTTTCAGTTCTGTTCCTAAAGAGCTTTCCCATCCGGAGTCGGTAAAATTCCAGGCTCCCGCCGGCGGAGAAGATGTTTTAGAAGCAGAGGCTCCGGTTAAGCCGACGGCGACAGCCAGGCCTGTACAGTCTCAACAGCCTAAAGTTGGCCGCAATGATCCTTGTCCTTGCGGCTCGGGGAAGAAATATAAGAAGTGCTGCGCCAAATGATCCGTCCAATCCTGCCTATTTTATCCGCAGTCCTGCTTTCACTGGCCTTTTCCAGTTTTAATCTCTGGGTTTTCGCCTGGCTTGGTTTAATTCCGCTGTTGATTTCGTTAGAGAGGGGAACTTTACTCCGGTCATTTATTAATGCATATATTTGCGGGATTATTTTTTGGAGCCTGACTATATATTGGCTTATCCATGTAACTCTCCTTGGCCAGGTTGTTCTAATCTTATACCTGGCTGTTTATTTCGGTGCCTTCGGTTGTTTAGTTTATTTATCCCGTTCTTATTCTTCCGGGTTTTTGTTATTTTTCATACCAAGCAGTTGGGTGTTGTTAGAATATGCGCGGGGGTATTTATTTACAGGTTTTCCTTGGGCATTATTAGGTCTTTCTCAGTATAGAAACCTGTTGGTTATCCAGATTGCGGATATAACCGGTATCTGGGGGATTTCATTCCTTGTCGCCCTGATTAACGTAGGTTTCTATTTGGCCTGGCGAAAAAGCTTAAAGGTAAAAGCCCTCTGTGTATGCCTGTGCCTATTATTGTTATCCTTAGGTTATGGTTTTTACAAGTTACGCCTTAAGCCGGAATTGCGGTCCGATAATCAATGGTGCAAAGTTTCTATAGTCCAGGGGAATATTCCCCAGGATTTAAAATGGGATAAACCATCAGCTGCCGGTATATTGGATACTTACAAAAAGCTGACCAGGGCTGTTGCTCAGGACGGTTCTAGTTTGATTATTTGGCCGGAGGCATCTGTGCCGGTCATTTGGGGGGATGAAGATGCTGCTATGGAATTCAACCAGGTTTTTTCTTTAGCCAGCCAATTAAATACTAACTTATTATTGGGAGTGGTTTCCCGTTTTGGCGGTACGTATTTTAACAGCGCCCTATTTATTAATAATCTGGGTGAACCGGAGAAAATATACAATAAACTTCATCTGGTTCCGTTCGGTGAATTCGTTCCATTTAAGGATACCTTTCCTTTTCTGCAGTCTATTGCTCCAATCGGAGATATAGAGCCGGGTAAGGAATATACCATATTTGATCAGCCGGATAATTTTGGGGTGCTCATCTGCTTTGAGGATCTTTTCCCCGAGTTATCCCGGGAGTTTGTAAAAAGAGGGGCCAGATTCCTGGTGAATATCACTAATGATGCCTGGTATAAAGAAAGCAGCGCGCCATATCAGCATTTTGCGGCTTCGGTTTTCCGGGCAGTTGAGAATCGCCTCTATCTTGTGCGTTCAGCCAATACCGGTATATCTGGTTTTATTGATCCTTTTGGCAGGCCTTCATCAATGGTGCAGGATTATTCCGGAAGATCGAGTTTTATCCGAGGCTATAGCAGCAAAAACATCTATTTGTCTTCTCTTGGCCGCACAATTTACAATCGTTACGGCGACTGGTTCATTCTTTTCTGCCTGTTGATTGATGGCTGGGTTGTAGTATTTTCTTTGAGGAAAAGGAAATAAAAAGGATACCGGAACCTTGCTAATGTTCCAGGGGTTCCATATGCACTACTACATCGGTTATCCCGGGTATAGCGGATTTGATCGCTTCTTCAATGTTGTCGCTTATTTGGTGGGCACTGTTAATGTGCATCTGGGGATTGACCTGGACATGCAGGTCAATATAGATATCATCAATTCTGCCGCGGCTGCGGATCTTATGGCAGGCGCGCACACCCTTTGTTTTTAATACAATTTCCCTGATTTTCTGGTCATCTAAGAAAACCGCTGTATCACAGAGGACATCAGAGCTTTGTTTGGCTATCTCAAAGGCGGCAAATCCGATAAACAGGGCTATAAGGATAGTTATGATCGGGTCGATTATGGGAAGGCCTAATTTTATCGCGATAAGAGAAGCGATTACTGAAAAAGATGTGAAGATATCCGCTCGTGTATGCATCGAGTCAGAAATCAGGATATCACTTTTTAATTCCCTCCCTCTTTTGTATTCATAAAGCATTACCCAGATATTCACCGCTAAAGTGATAATCATGACTATAAAGCTGCTTATATCAACCTGAGGGATGATAGGGTGGAGAAGGCGGCTCCAGCCCTGTTTAATTAAATTAAATGCTACGATAAAAAGCATAGCGGAGATTGCCAGGGAGAATAATGTTTCATATTTTTTATGTCCGTAAGGGTGGTCTTTATCTATCGGTTGGCAGGCAAAATGGATTCCCAGTAGACCGATGAGGTTAGAGGTACCATCTGAAAGCGAATGAAAGCCATCAGCGGTCATACTTGAACAGCGGCTGCTTAAACCGTAGATGATCTTAGCTAAAGCCGTAAGCCAGTTCAAGGCAAGTATGATCAGGAGTATTTTTCTGATTCTTTGATAGTGTTTTTGGGCATCGGTTACCATGAAAATATTGTATAACAAGGATAAGTTTTTGCAAATCATTTGATTGCCGAGGACGTCATCTTTAGCTCTTGTAAAACAGGCATTACCTTGACTAATTACAGCTAGATGATAGAATACCTTTATGTCTAAATTAAAATTGTTATTAATTTTAGTATCTTTTATGATTTCCGGTTGCGCTAGTAGTATAGAAAAATCCGACCGGGAGTATTGGTCGCAAATACCTGTTTTAGAACCCTTTAAAGAAGGGGAGCGGGTTTTGATTCTTGCTCCGCATCCTGATGATGAGGCGATTGCCTGCGCGGGAGTTATCCAGCAGGCGCTTAAGGCAGGCGCGCAGGTAAAGATAGTTTATCTGACTAATGGTGATCATAATGAATTGGCCTTTATTGTTTACGAAAAGAGGCTAATTCTGCGTCAGGGTGAGTTTGTGCATATGGGTCAGGTACGCCAGCAGGAATCAATAAGAGCAATGAAGTCTTTGGGGTTATCGGAAAAAGATCTGGTCTTTTTAGGTTACCCGGATTACGGGACTTTTAATATATTCAGCCAATATTGGCAGACGAAGAAACCTTTCCGCGATCGCTTGACCCGTATATCCAGCGTGCCTTATAAAGATAACCCGTCTTATGGAGCTGATTATTGCGGGGAAAGCATTTTGAATGATCTGACCAGGCAGATTCTGGATTATAGGCCGGATAAAATATTTGTTTCGCATCCGGCAGATGTTAATGTCGATCATAAGTCATTATATCTATTCCTCCAGGTAGTCTTGAGCGATTTGGATGGACAGATTGTAAATCCTGAGGTCTATCCTTACCTCGTGCATTGCGTGGGTTGGCCAAAACCCAGGTACTATCATCCGGAGCTGGAGCTTTATCCGCCGCATAAATTCATTGGTTCGCAGATCGATTGGTTGCGGTTAAACCTGGGTTTTGAGGAATTGGATAAGAAATACCAGACAATACTTTTTTATAAGAGCCAGACGGAATCCAGTGCTTTTTATCTGTTTTCCTTTGCCAGGGAGAATGAGCTATTTGGGGACTATCCTGTTCTGGAGTTAGCCTCTCAAGAAACAAAAGAAGAAGGTGTTGCTTATTCCGGCGCCTCCAGAATGATTAATGATCTATCCGAAGCGGAAGTGTCTGCTCGGCAGGTGCTATTGGAAGGCGATGGGCAAGTCAGCTATGCCTGGGAAAACGATTATTTTGTTGTGCGTGTGGATAAAACTAGAAAACTCAGCAATAGATTCGGAGTGTTGATTTATGCGTTTGGATACAGCAAGGGCACTGTTTTTGCGGCGATGCCCAAAATACGCATTATCACTGCAGGGAAGAAACTCCGCGTGTTTAATTGCCGGCAGAGAGTAATTGACTCTGGGGTGGTGCTTGAATTTGGCAGAAACTATCTAGTGTTAAAGATCCCACTCAAGCTTTTGGGCGGGCCAGACTATATTTTGACAGCTCTTAAAGCCTTCCATGGTAATTTACCCATTGATACTGTTGGTTTCCGCAAGATCAAACTTAATAAGTAAGGAGGGATAAGATATGCTGGAAATCAAGGCGGTAAAAATAGATAAGCCCAATGATTTAAATTTTATTCTAGGCCAGGCCCATTTTATTAAAACAGTGGAAGATCTGTATGAATCCCTGGTTAATGTCCCGGGAGCTAAATTCGGTCTGGCTTTTAGCGAGGCTAGCGGAGCCTGTAGGGTGCGTTGCGAGGGGAATGATGGTTCACTTAAAGAGTTGGCTTGTAAAAACGCACTTGAGATTGCCTGCGGCCATAGTTTTATCATTTTTATTAAGGATGCCTATCCAGTGAATGTTTTAAACGCTTTAAAGAATATCCCCGAGGTCTGTAATATATATTGCGCTACGGCTAATGCTACGGAGGTGATTGTCGCCCAAAGCCAAAACGGCCGGGGTATATTGGGGGTGATTGACGGCTCAAGCCCTAATGGAGTTGAAGACGCTGAGGATATTGCCTGGCGTAAAGGTTTATTGCGTAAGATTGGCTATAAGCTTTAAATTTATATTTGCAATTTAAGGTTAGTTTGTTATAATTATTTAACTTAAAAAATTAAAATGGATTCTAAGAAAATACGCAAAAGTATAAGCCATTTTCTGGCTTGGCTTGGCTTAAATATATGTTCTTTGATAGTAAGGATTATCCCTGCTAGTTGTCTTTATAGCTTTGCCAAGGGTGTCGCCTCTTTAGCTTACCTCTTTGTTAAAAAACATAAAAGAATCGCTTTAGAAAGCCTGAATATTGCTTTTGGCAAGGAGAAGTCTCCCAAGGAATTGGAGAAAATAGCCAAAGATTGTTTTATTTATATGGCTAAAAGCGCAGTGGAGTTGATGTTTTTCTTCGATAAGCCGCACCTGTTGGAAAAAAAAGTCGATATTTGCGGTAAAGAGCATTTAGATAAAGCTTTAGCTAAAGGTAACGGGGTAATCTTGGTCAGCGCGCATTTTGGGAATTTCCCTCTGCTTTTGGGCAGATTAGCGGTAAGCGGATATAAAGCAGGGGGAATCATGAAGCCGATGCATGACGCTAAGATGGAGGAACTTTTCCGTAAAAAAAGGCAGAAATACGGAGTGCGCACGATTTACAGCCAGCCGCGCCATGAATGCGTAAATAGTACTATTGCCGCCCTGCGTGATAATGAATTGATTTTTGTCCCTATTGACCAGAATTTCGGTACCGGTGGAATATTCGTGAATTTCTTCGGTCGGCAGGCGGCAACTGCTACCGGCCCGGTGATCTTGGCGCAGCGGACTAAAGCAGCGCTTGTTCCCTGTTTCATATTAAGACAACCTGGAGATAGACATAAAATAATTTTTGAGCCGGCCTTAGAATTAAAAGAAGGTAAGGATTCCCGAGACACGATATTGATTAACATCCAAAGGCTCACTGATATTATTGAAGCATATATACGTAAATATCCTGCGGAGTGGGGTTGGATCCATCGCAGGTGGAAGAGTAAACCTGGTTAAGAGGAGGGGTGGAAATGGCAAATGAAGAGAAGAAATGCTGCGATGCTAAAAAAACTCTCTCTACACTTTTTAAAGTTGTTTTAGGGATTATTTTCTTGGTATTAGGAGGTTTGGCGGTTTTGAAATGGTGGAAAGCGCTTCTTTTGATCGTTAAAGGTTGTATCGGGTTGTTCTTGATTTTGGCAGGAGTAATTACCTTAGCCATAGCTAAAGAATAAATAGAGTATAAAGTAGGATCCGCGTATTAATATAAACAGCGTAATCATAGTATTTTCAACAGGAGAATATATGGAATCTATCTTAAGTAGAGAAATTGTGAGTAATAAGAGGATATGCCGTATCTTGGCGGTGACAGTTTTTATAGCCTGCACTACGCTTTCGGCTTTTGTACGTATACCATTGCCTTTTACTCCTGTCCCGCTTACATTCCAGACATTATTTGTCCTGTTTTCAGGGGCGTTATTAGGCAGGAGGCTGGGTGTTTTTGCCCAAACAGGATATCTGCTTCTGGGGTTGACCGGCTTCCAGGTATTTACTGGTTTTGGGAGTGGCTCTCTTTATCTTTTAGGGCCTACCGGAGGTTATATCATCGGGTTTGTTTTAGCCTCTTTTTTTGCCGGAAGTCTATTTTCAGAAACAAGGCATAACTGGGCGAATACCTTCTTGAAGTTTTTATGCGCAGATTTTATCATACTGTTTAGCGGGATGCTCTGGCTTAAATTCAGCCTATCCTGTTCATTTGGCCAGGCATTCTTGCTTGGTTTCCTGCCTTTTGTTCCGGGAGACCTGTTGAAGGTTGCCTTGGCAACAGCTGTTTTTAAAAGAATACATTCGCGTATCAAGGCATCTCTTTATTAACCGGTAAGACAGGTTTAAGCTTCAATCCTGACCAATGAAAAGCCTGGTTCTTAAGTTGTGCTCCCTGGTTTCTATTTCTCTGTGCCTGGGCTTATATGCCAAGTCTTCCGGGATGAATGCACACCAGGCTTTATCAATAAGCATATTCTCCGCTTCAGTCCTCGGAACTCTTTTCTTCTGGGATTTTCGTCTAAGTTTTGCCTTCATCGGTACCTCTGTATTATTAATGACTAAAACAGTCGACCTTGAGCATGTTATCGAGTTTTCTTCCCTCGAAGTAATCCTTTTTTTAGTCGGGATGATGGTGATTATCGGTTTACTTAAGGATTCCGGTGTATTTGCCTGGATAGTCAGCTTGATTTTGCGCATCCCTAACTTAAGCGGCAAGAAATTTGTCCTTATAATTTCCTTAGTATCTGCATTACTAGCTTGTACCATTGACGAGGTAACTTCGATAATTTTTATGGTAGTTGCGGTTTTAGAGATTTGTGACTATTTTGAAGTTAATCCCGTGCCATTTGTCATAATTTCAGTATTAGCTACAAATATAGGCTCTGCGGCAACAGTATTAGGTAATCCTATAGGTATACTTATTGCTTCAAAATCCGGTTTGAGTTTTGAAGATTTTATTGTAAAGGCCTTTCCCTTGGCGGCTCTCTGTTTGTTGGTAGCAATTTCTATTCTTCTGTTCTGGTATAGGAAATCTATTAAATTGCTTGGTGAGCAGATAAATAGATTGGGGGCTAATGAAATACTGATAAGGTTGATCTCCGTGCCTTTGGAAAAGAACCTCAAGATAAATTTGGGGATATTTTCAGCGATGTTGATTTTTATCGCGCTCCATCGGCGCATGGAAATTGCCTGGGGTCTGGCTGCTAATACTGTTTTGTTAGTTGTGCCGCTTGTAGCCAGCGGCCTGGTGATGATTTGGAAACATAACAAGGCAAGAAAGTACATTGAAAAAGATGTAGAATGGTGGACGTTGCTTTTTTTCCTGCTTTTATTTGTCCAGGCGGGAACATTGAAATATACCGGAGCGACTATATTCATCGCTGAGCATATGCTGGCGGCATGCAGCAATAGTCTTAACCTTTTGACTTCCGTTATGCTTTGGATAAGCGCCATAGGTTCAAGTATGTTGGATAATGTGGTTTTAGTAGCAGCCTTTATTCCTGTGGTGCAGGGATTTCAGGGGTTAAACATAAGTCTCCAGCCGTTGTGGTGGGCCTTACTTTTCGGCGGTTGCCTGGGGGGTAATATAACTCTTATCGGTTCTACTGCTAATATCGTGGCAATCGGTATTCTGGAGAAAGAGAAGCGTATCAAGATAACTTTCCTTGATTGGTTTTGGGTAGGTTTAAGCGTAGGGTTAATTACCACATTTATTGTAATGGTAGCGTTGATTTCCCTGCCTTTTTATAGATAACTTGACAAATCAGGAAATCTGTGTTAATTTAATCCCTATTAGAGGAGGGATAAGATGGTTTTAAAGAAAATAATGCCGGTTTTTATGTTTGTCGCCTTGATTGCGGCAACTACGCTTATTGCCTTTGCTGCTGAAGAGGTTACGATTGATCCCGGAAGTTCGATCGATAAGCCAACAGAACCTGCAGTATCTGTTGCTGTTTCGTCTTCTCCGGCTCCTCTGCAGAATGAAAATGATACACAGTGGGCTTGGGGAGAGGTGGTTAATTTAGACAGTGCCGGAAAGGTAATCACCTTAAAATACCTGGATTATGAAACAGACCAGGAAAAAGATATGCTTCTGATTGTTGATGAAAAGACTACGTTTGAGAATATCAAGGATTTTGCTGAGATAAAGGTCAAGGATACCTTAAGCATAGATTATACGGTTCTTCCAGACGGTAAGAATGTCGCCAAGAATATCGGTCTAGAGAGCCCGGATTCATCAGCGGCTGTTCCGGCGCAGGTTGTTGAGGGGAACAAATCAGGAGCAGTTGTTGAAGAACCAGCCGCGGCAGCTAAGACACCGGAGCCGTCTATCCAGCAATAATTGAGAGTAAGAAACTTATTTCTAACGTTGTCTATTATTTTGATAGGCAGGGCTTATAAACCCTGCCTATATTTTCGTTATGCAAAATATTAAATTAATTATTTTTGATCTTGATGGTACGTTGATCAATGCCTACGCTGCGATATGCAGCAGTTATAATTATGTCATGCGTAAATTGGGGCTGAAACCCAAGAGCCCGGCTGTTATCCGCCGACTGGTAGGCTGGGGGGATATGAATTTGCTTAAGCCATATGTTCCCGAACGGGATTTAAAGAGG
The DNA here is from genome assembly GCA_028712505.1 of Candidatus Omnitrophota bacterium. GTDB lineage: Bacteria > Omnitrophota > Gorgyraeia > Gygaellales > Profunditerraquicolaceae > UBA6249. Next base: position 25,541 of record JAQTQC010000011.1, on the reverse strand, counting down.
GCTTTGAATCTCTACCGTGACCATCATAAGTTTAGTTTGATTAAGAAATCGCGGCTTTATCCTTATGCCAGTACACTTCTACGTGAGCTTAAGGCTCGAGGTTTAAAATTAGCGGTAGCCAGTAACCGGCCAAGCAGGTTTTCGCTCATTTTATTAAAACACCTGCGGATAATCAACTATTTTGATTATGTGCTTTGTGCCGATAAATTAAAACGTGGTAAACCGGATCCTGAAATATTAAATAAAATAATCAAGAAATTTACTCTTAAGAAAACGCAGGTTTTATATGTAGGGGATATGGTTATTGACGCCGAGGCCGGTAGGCGGGCAAAGGTTAAGACAATAATTGTAACCAGCGGTTCAAGCAGTATGTCCGAGATCAAGAAAGAACGACCATTTAAGATAATCTCCGGAGTCAGGGAGCTTGCTAAGATAATTTGAGCCAGACGGATGGGGAGGTTTCCCTTGACAGTCAGCTTAAATGGTAATATATTAAAACAGGTATGAAAAAAAAGTTTCAATTTCTCTGTTACTTAATCGTGTTTTTGTTTATCGCAGGGTGTCTTTCAGCAAAAACGTTCCCTGCAGCAGGCAAGAATTATCCGGATGACCCCTTGGAAGGTTACTCCGGTCCAAAGATCAAAATAGCGGTCAGTGATTTTGAATTAAAGACGTCCGGGCTCAATAAGGAGATCGGCCAGGCCTTAAAAGAATATTTTATAAATATTTTAAGCAATACCAGGCGTTTTGTAATGGTTTCTCCGTCGGAAACTGATTTAATTGTCAGTGTAGGGGTTATCGAGTTCGTACCGGAGAATTCAGGCGGAAAATCCGGTTTAGCAGGTGGCGGAAGCGCTGCCAGCAGTTATATGGGGGGGTTATTAGGGACCTCTCTGGATAAAGCAACGATGCAGTTGAGCCTGCGCATTGTAGACCGGGCTACTTCAAACGTGATAAGCAGCCGGGATATCCAAAGTCAGGCAGTGGAAAACCCCGGGACTAAAATCAGGACTCCTCATGACAAGTTTTTCAAGGCCGCTTTAAGCGAATATGCCGGCACCCCTATGGGGAAAGTTATTTATGAATGCCTGCTTGAAGCAGCACGTTATACTGTCTTAAACGTACCACAAACTTATTACAAGGATTAAAAAAAATGGGAAAAAGAAAGCGTAGAGGAAAACTTAACTGGCGTTCTAAGAAAGCCAATAAAGGCAGAAAACCCTGTTTAGGCTAATTCCCTATATATGGTTTTATTCTGGATTCTTGCCAGCACAATTTTAGTCAGCCTTATATCCTTGGTGGGTATTTTTACCCTTTCCATAAAGGGTAACCTGCTGCATAAAATTCTTTTTTGTCTGATCGGTTTTTCCGCCGGTGCCCTTATCGGTGGAGCCTTTCTGCATATCCTTCCGGAATGTCTGGAAAATAACAACAGCAACGCGGTATTTTCATATCTCATCTTCGGGATTATAACTTTCTTTCTTATGGAGAGGTATTTGCATTGGAGGCATTGCCATGAGGAGGAGGGTTGTACGATCCATGCCTTTACTTATCTGAACCTGGTAGGTGACGGCTTCCATAATTTTATTGACGGTATGGTTATCGCCGCAAGCTTTATAGTTTCTTTAAAACTGGGCCTGGTTACTACGCTGGCGATTGTCTTGCATGAGATTCCCCAGGAATTAGGCGATTTCGCTGTTTTGGTATACGGCGGATTTACGAAAAAGAAGGCTCTTTTGTTTAATTTTGCCTCTGCGCTTATGGCGGTTTTAGGAGCAGTTATCGGTTATTTTGTAACCGATCTGATCAAGAACTTTGCGAGTTTTATATTACCTTTTACTGCCGGAGGTTTCATTTATATCGCTACCAGCGACCTTATCCCCGAACTGCATAAAGAGAATGATCTTAAGCGTTCAACCGCAGCCTTCTTAGCATTTTTGCTGGGAATAATATTTATGGCATTAGCCAAGAATTTCTTACCAGAGTAATCAAACCGTTCAATATTCAATATGTCAATAAAAGCATTAGCATTAATTTCCGGGGGCCTGGATAGCTTACTGGCTGCCAAGTTGGTCAAGGAACAGGGGGTTGAGGTTATTGGAGTGCACTTTAAGCTCCCGTTCTGTAAACTTGATGTTGGGAAAAACTTTCCTGATATAGGGATAAAATTACTGGAGTTTGATTTAGGGGCTGAATTTTTATCTCTTATAGAGAATCCTCGTTACGGTTTTGGCTCTAATATGAACCCCTGTATTGACTGTAAGATTCTTATGTTTAGTAAAGCCAGGGAACTGCTTTCGGAATTAAAAGCAGATTTTATTGTCAGCGGCGAAGTTCTAGGGCAGCGTCCGATGTCTCAAAACAAGCAGGCCTTGGGGTTGATCAAACAAAGGAGTGGGCTCGATGATTTATTGCTCAGGCCATTGTCGGCACAGTTCTTCACCCCCAGCTTGGCGGAGAAGGAGGGCTGGGTCAAGCGGGATCAACTGCTTAACTTTAACGGCCGAATACGTACTCCCCAGATGCAATTAGCCAAGAAATTCGGTATAGATAAATATGCAACTCCCGCAGGAGGTTGTTTATTGACTGACCCCTGTTTTTCCAGGAGATTAGAGGAATTACTTAAGCATGAGGGATTAAGCCTGGATAATCTGGTGCTTTTAAAAGTAGGCAGGCATTTACGTATTGAGAAAAAAGCCAGACTGGTTGTGGGCAGGGATGAAAATGAAAATAGGCTGCTTATCCAGTTGGCCAGATCTGGAGATTATTTGTTCTTTCCTCAGAAAAATCTGGCTGGTCCAACTTCTTTAGCCAGGGGCTTAATGACTGAAGAGTTGATCTATTTGTCTGCCCGGATAGTCTCCGCGTATTCCGATAATATAGGCTTAAAGAATATGGAGGTTTCTTTCCGGCGTTTTCCTGAAACTGAAAGCAAGATTTATAATATTGATTGTGTTCCGAAAAGCAGTTTTGCGCACTTATTGATATGAAAGAAGCCCTGCTTTACACGCATTTAGAGTCCCTAAAGGTGCAATGCCAGCTTTGCAGCCATAATTGTATAATCCGGGATGGAAAATTCGGTTTTTGCGGAGTAAGGCAGAACATTCAGGGGATCTTATACGCTCACAGTTATGGAAAGCTGGTTGCCCTTAACGTCGATCCAGTTGAAAAGAAGCCTTTATATCATTTCTTCCCCGGAAGCCTCGCTTTTTCTATTGCCAGCGCCGGTTGTAATTTCCGCTGCGGATTTTGCCAGAATTGGCAGATCTCCCAGCTTGACCCGTTATTTCCGCAGCCAGCAGAGGATTTTACTGCTCAGCAGGTTGTTGATTTAGCCAGAAAAAATAATTGTCGGAGCATAGCCTATACTTATACAGAACCTACAGTGTATTTTGAGTTTGCTTTGGAGACGGCCAAGCTGGCAAAAGAGGCAGGTTTATACAATATATTTGTAAGCAATGGTTATATGTCCTCTGAAGCGATTAATTTGCTCAAGCCCTATCTGGATGCGGCTAATATCGATTTAAAGTTCTTTGAAGACAGTTCTTATCAAAAGATTTGTTCTGGCCATCTTCAGCCGGTACTGGATTCCATCTTACGCTTAAAGGAAGCCGGGGTCTGGATTGAAATTACTACCTTGGTGATTCCCGGGGAGAATGATTCTTTGGATGAGCTTTCCCGGATTGCCAATTTTATCGCCGGAATGAGTAAGGATATCCCTTGGCATGTCTCTGGATTCCATGCGGATTATAAATTCGATGCTTATCAAGATACCCCGGAGCATACTCTTAAGCTAGCTTGTGATTTAGGTAAGGCTGCAGGGTTGTATTATGTTTATCCCGGCAACCTTGGATTGTGGGGCCAGGATACCCTTTGTCCTGTCTGCGGAAAAGTGCTTATTAAAAGAGAAGGATTTCAGGTGAGTGAATCCCGTATAGCGAAAAACAAATGCATTTTCTGCCAGGCAGATCTAGCCGGAATTTTTGACTCTGCTTAAGGCTGTTAGATGATGATTTGAGGCTTTAAAATGGATATTGACAGCTATTCAGCTTAGGGGTAAAATAACCTTATAACTTTGACTCACCTTAATATTACCCCTATTAAGCGATAGGGGTAAATTTTACTTATACATGTCGGATAAAAACAATCAAATTAATCCTAAAAAGTGCATTGTATTCTTTGATTTTGATAATACTATCGCCACCTGCGATGTATTTGATAATATGCTTTTGCTTTTTTCGCGTGATGACCGTTGGGTGGAACTGGAAAAAAGGTGGAAGAGCGGAAGGATCGGTTCCAAGACTTGTATGGAAGGCCAGCTCAGGGGTATGGACCTGGATAAGAAATCCCTGGATTCCTATTTACCTAAGATAAAACTCGACCCTTATTTTAAAGAACTCTATAAATTCCTGCAATCAAAGAAAGTAAAAACGGTAGTCTTAAGCGATAATTTTGATTATATACTTAACCAGATTTTAAAGATCAACCGGATAAAAAAACTTAAAGTCCTGGCTAATAAATTGAGTTTTTCCCGGGGTAAGGCTGTTACGGATTATCCTTTTAAGAATAAAGATTGCCAGGTCTGTGCGCATTGCAAAACAAAAAACCTTTTAGATTCTTCACCAAAGGATTCTACAATAATTTATGTGGGGGATGGGGCTTCGGATATCTGCCCGGCGAAACGCGCCCATTTGGTTTTCGCAAAAGATAGCCTGCTTAAGTATTTCAAGGATAATAAGCTGGAACATACAGTCTTTCATAACCTAAAAGAGGTGTTTAACCAATTAAAAAGGAAATTAGCATGAGCCAAAAGCAATTGACCAAACCAAGCAAGAATGAAAAAACTTTTTCTCAGGATGAGTTGATGGACCTGGAAGCTAAATATTGTTCCTGGGGCGATACTGTGCACTATGCCGAGAAATTGAATGTATTCAAGAGTTCTGAAGGTAGCTACCTTTATGACCGGGAAGGGGTGGAATTTTTGGACCTGCAGATGTGGTATTCGGCAGCCAATTTCGGCTACAAGAATAAACGCTTGAATGCCGCTCTAAAGAAACAGATTGATACCTTGCCGCAGTTGGCTTGCCAGTATTTGCATGAAGAAAAAATCCAACTTGCCGCAAAATTGGCACAGAAGAATGAGCGGACATTCGAGGAAAAGGGCAGGATCCATTTTAATGTCGGAGGGTCAAGCGCCTTGGAGGACTCTTTGAAATTAGTGCGCAATCATTCCGGGAGGAGTTTGGTATTTGCTTTTATGGGTGGCTACCATGGCAGGACACTGGCGGCATCAGCAATAACCTCAAGTTTTAGATACAGGGAGAAGTTCGGCCATTTCGGGGATAGGGCGATGTTTATCCCGTATCCGTATTGTTTCAGGTGTCCGTATGATAAGAAAAAGGATTTCTGCGATCTATATTGTCTTAAACAATTTGAGAAGCTTTTTGAAACCGAGTACCATGCGGTAGTTAATAAAAAGAATTCCAAATGTGAATTTGTTGCTTTCTACGCCGAGGCTATCCAGGGTACGGGTGGTTATATAGTTCCTCCTCAGGATTACTTTTTAGGGCTAAAAGAGATACTTGACCGTTACGGCATACTTTTTATTGACGATGAGATACAAATGGGCTTTTTCCGCACCGGAAAGTTCTGGGCGATTGAGCATTTTAATATTACTCCGGATATCATTGTATTCGGCAAGGCTTTAACTAACGGTTTAAACCCGATTTCAGGGGTTTGGGCTAAAGAGAAACTTATTTCTCCGGATGTTTTCCCTCCGGGATCAACCCATGCAACATTTTCAAGCAACCCTTTAGGGACAGCTGTTGGTCTTGAGGTAATGAAGCTGATCGAAGAGTCCGATTTTTCTACCTCGGTTAATAAAAAGGGACAATATTTTGTTTCCCAGCTTAAGAAGTTACAAAAAAAGTACCCGCAGATAGGAGATGTGGATGGGCTGGGTTTAGCTTTAAGAATCGAGATGTGCGGTAAAGATGGCTATACCCCGGACAGAGAATTAACCGATAAGATTGTAAATTTAGGCTTAAGCGGTTCTTTAAGTGCCGGAGGCAAGAAACGGGGTTTGATTCTTGATGTTGGCGGTTATTATAAGAACGTCTTTACTATTGCCCCCTCATTTTATATTACCGAAAAAGAGATTGATTTAGGCATCGATCTTTTTGAAGAGGCATTAAACAAGGCACTTAGGAAATAATAAGATTCTGCTTGCCGCAAAAGGCAGGAGTAGAAGTTTCCGGCATGCTGAATAAAACTATCCGAGTTTTGAATTTTGATGGCAGTATCGTCCAGCAATCCGGGCTCCTTTGCCAGTACCCGGTCAAGGTTGTTGACTTTACAGATTTTGCTGTCTCGGCCAGGCTTTTTATGTCGCAGGCAGTGCGTAATAAAATAGCAGGAAAGCTTGCGCCAGAAGAGAAAAATTATCCCACCTTTTTAGGTTCCGGAGACTTCCACCATATAAGCGAGGTGTTAACATCTCAAATTGATGAACCGGCGTGTTTGATTGTATTTGATTTTCACCCGGATTGGGACATCCTTCCTCCGCGCTTTGGCTGCGGTTCCTGGGTTAGCCAAGCCTTGAAAAATAAAAATATTTCTAAATGCATACTTATCGGTATGGGGTCTGGAGATTTGTCGGGTTTTGGGTTAGAGACGGCTAATCTCGGTGCTTTAATTGATGGCCGTCTGGAAATTTATCCCTTCAGGCATAAACCCAGCCGGGTTTATTTGAGGAAAATAGCAGAAAACACTTCAGTTATCGCCCAAAAAAAAATTTTCTCGAACCGGATTATCTGGCAGGAATTGGAAAAAAAAGATTTAACCGAATTTACCCTGGGTTTAATCAAACGTCTGCCTGTGAATAAGGCCTATATTTCTATAGACAAAGATTGCCTGAAAAGTGATTTTGCCTTCACTAATTGGGAAGAAGGTTGTCTAAGCTTGAACCAACTTTTAACCATGGTCAAACTTATCTGTGATAATTTAGATATAATCGGTTTAGATATAACCGGGGATTATTCATATCCGGCTATCTCAAACAGGTTAAAAGCTGCGATTTCCCGACTTGACCATCCTAAACGGGTTGCAGCGGATAACGCCCCTGAGGATCTTATCCTGAAAGTTAATGAACAGGTTAATCTGAAAATCCTGCAGGAAGTCCTCGCTTAAGTCTTATGCCTTTCAAAGAAGGCCGCGGTTTCTTCGGCAACCTTATCCCTCTCTTGGTCGGCGGTAATAATATGGTAGGAGTCTTCCAGAAATACTATCTTCTTTTCTTGGGATTGGACACGGTTATAAATACAATATGAATTTTTAGGGCTGGTTACGTCGTCTTCCCTTGCTTGCAATAACTGTATAGGGGTTTTTATATCTTTAAGTATAGAAATCACCTTTTTTGCCAAGAGAGAATTCTGGTGCATGCAGGAAACCGGGATCACCGGGTATCCGTAAAGATGTACCTTGCTGTAATCAAAGAGGTCAGCGTCTTTGTAGAAATTTTCAACCTTAGAGCGCAGGCGTTCATTTTTTAATCCGTAAGGGTATTCTTCTTTAAAATAAAGCCAGTATTTAAGCGGGGTTTTATAGATTAAAGGAAGAAAAATCCTGGATTTTGGGTTTCCCCAGCCGTCATAGAAAAGGGTGGGCGAGAAACAATTCAGAGCCTTTACTTTGTCAGGAAATTCATGAGTGAGCATGATTCCGATTAATGCGCCAAAAGAAAGCCCTGCCACAAATATATTCTCGTATTTTCCGGAGTATTTAAGGAATTCGGTGCGGATAGCATTATAAAGTTCCTGCCAGGTTGTTTTCTTAAGGCAGGAGATTGATTTATTGTGATTGAGCATCATTGGAGCAGCCACTGAAAAACCCTGTTTATTCAGGCGTTGGGCAATAGCACCCATTTCTTTAGCCGTACCTGTAAGTCCGTGGATCAGAAAACAGAGGTTTTTATCTCCGGGCAGGAACAGGCTGGAATCAGGTATATCGGTAATCTTGCGTCCGTCTTTTTGCAATGAAAAAACTATCATTTTATCTCCTAAATTTTCCCGAGCTTATCAATTATTTTCCTGAGATCCGATTCTTTTAAAAAACTGCTTGTGCTTAAAGTAATAGTTTGTCGGGCAATCCTGCGGGCATTTTCGCAGCCCGCTTCAGGGATAACGCCTTTCAAATAATCATAATCCGTAATTGCCTGTAAATATACCTGGGATATCCCTAGTCCTGAATTCTCGAATATCCTCAGAGCCTTGTTCCTTTTTTCGGGTGTTTCAAAAATGATGGCAAGATAAGGGTAGCTTGCTTTTGTGCGGGGCAGCTCCTGGATAGGCTTGATTCTGTTTAATCCTTTAAAGGCCTGTAAATAAAAATCTGCTTTTTCTCGCTGTTTATTGATTTCCTTGTCCAGGCAGGAGAAATTAAGATATCCGATGTATTCTCTAAAAGCGGATACTTTATGCGTAGGGAAATCAAGTTCAAAATAATCGCCCAATGCTTTTACGGGATCATTACGCATCTTCCAGAAGATCTGCGGCAATCTGAAGGCAAACCAGAATAAACCTGGACGGTAAAAGATGCTATAAGCCAACAACTCAGCTATTTTGAGAGATTCAGAGAATATGTCCGTCCGGAATATTTTCTTCGAGGTATTCTTCAATAGCTGCGCATATTCTGCCTTATTGGTAATCGCTAATCCGCCTTCGTAAATAGTCAAACCCTTGCCCCGGCACAGGCTGAAAAAAGAAAACTCTCCGATTGAGCCGGTTTTCTTCCCCTGGTATTCAGCTCCCAGGCTCTGCGCGCAGTCTTCAATGATAAGAATACCATTTTTTTTAGCTATCTCTTGTAAGTTTTGCAGTTCCAGAGGGATTCCACCCAGATGCACAGCCAGGATTGCCAGGATGTCCTTATCTTCAGCGCAGGCCTTACGCAATTTATCAATATCAAAATCAAAATTATCCGGGTTTATATCGCAGGGTTTTATTTTTAATCCGGCTCTTTTTATTGCCAAAGGAATAAGGGGACAGATAAAAGCAGGTATAACTATTGTTTTTTTTGTAGAAAGTTCTTTCAGGCTTTCCAAGATCAGATAAAATGCGGCCGTCCCGGAGTAGGTAAGCAAGGCCAAAGGGGCGTTTAAATATTTCTTAAATTCCTCTTCCAGTATCCCTTTAGGCAGTTTTTTAAAAAAAGGGGGGATTAGACTCTTGGTTTTGATCGGCCAGCCTGCGGTTGGCGGAATTTCTCTGATTAGACTCAAATTTAATTTCCTTTTTTCTCACACACTTGCTTATTCTATGCTAAAATAGGCAGAAATTCAAGATAATCTCGAGAATTTTAAATCATCTCTGGTTTTGGCAATCTAAAGCTGCGCTATAGTTTCTTAATCTATGCCTAAGATCACCTATAAGATATACGATAATATTGATAAGATAGATAAAGGGGCCTGGGATGCTGTTTTCGGGGATATCCCCGAAAGCTATCCTTTTTATCGGGCCCTGGGGAATTCTGAACTCCCAGAGTTTGTTTTTTACTATCTGGTTATTTACCGTGATAGTGAAATCGTACTTATTGCCCCATTGTTCAGCACGGATTTCAACTTAGACATTGCCGTTGAGGGTTGGTTATTGAAGGTTATCAAGCGGATACGTAGGCTGTTTCCGCGATTTTTAGTTATCAATACTTTATTTTGCGGTTCGCCTTTTGGTGAATATGGAGTTATCGGTATCAAGGATGGCTTGAGGAGCGACCCTGAACTGATCAGACATCTTTTGGCTGGGATAAAAGATGTGGCATCCAAGGCTAATACCCCTTTGACCATATTCAAGGATTTTCCGCAGGAGGGTACAGTATTTTTAGATGTTTTAAAGCATCGGGGATTTACTAAGACAGAAAGCTTTCCTACCGTGCTCTTGGAGCTGAATTTCTCTTCCTTTGAGGAGTATCTTAAGAGTTTGGGTAGTTCAACCCGCAAAGGCCTGAATAAGAAGTTAAGGCAGGCGTATTCCCGGGGTAATATCGAAGTAAAATTAGTCCAGGATGTAGCTGGGCAGATTGACCAGATAATTAAACTTTATGAAAGCACCTATCATAACGGCTCGACTAAATTTGAACGTCTTACGAAGGAATTCTTTCTGCAGGTATCGGAAGACCTGCGGGAGCATACGCGTTTTTTTCTTTATTATGTAGATGGCTCTTTGGCTGCATTTAACCTGTGTTTCATATATAAAGATTTACTGATTGATAAATTTATCGGTTTCAACTATGATATATCAAATCGTTTCAACCTGTATTTCGTCAGTTGGGCATATAATATTAAATGGTGCATAGACAACTCTTTGCATTATTACCACCCGGGCCAGACGGATTATGAGCCGAAGATCAGGCTTGGCGGGAAGATTATTCCGCTCTACGCTTATTTAAGGCATAAAAATATATCCTTCAATATCTTACTTAAATTATTGGCGGTATTATTAAAACCCGGTAATTTTGATGAAGATATCAGGAAGTAGGGAATATGTTTAAAAAGAAGGTTACTTTAAAAATATTATTGCTGCTTGTTGCCAGTGACATATTGGAAACAGCGATACATTTCTTTTTTAAAAAGGGCGCTTTAGCCCAGGGAGAGTTTTCAGTAGTTGATTTATCCAGCGCTATTGTCTTCCTTAAGGCGGTTTCTTCTTCCCCATTTTTATGGGCTGGATTACTCACGGTGGTTGCGGTATTTGTCATTTGGTCCACTATCCTCTCCAAAATAGACTTAAGCGTGGCTGTGCCTATTGCCAGTTTCAGTTATATACTTGTTCCGGTAGTTTCGGTTATTTGTCTGCATGAGCAGATTTCTATTTTAAGATGGACCGGGATATTATTTATCCTTACGGGGGTTATCCTTGTTTCTTTGAGTAGCGGAGAAAGGGCTGAACAGAAAAAATGAGAGCAGGATTGTTGATTACTCTTTTTATGATTTCTTTGACCAGTCTTTGCGATACTATCAACCAGCTGTTTTTGAAGTCGGCGATAGACTCTTTGAATTTTGGAGGGAAATTCAATTTTGCCAGGATATTTAAATTCATCTTCCGGCTGTTGATTAAGCCCCGGGTTTGGTTGAGTTTTGTGTTCAGCGTGATATCTTTATGCATCTGGTTGCTTGTGCTTTCCCGGGCAGATCTTAATTTTGCCTTTTCCGCCGATAGTATGCACTATATTTTTATCGCCCTGGCATCAAGGTTTATCTTAAAAGAGAGGTTTAGTTCTTTGCGTTGGCTAGGCACAGGTTTAATCGTTGTGGGAATAATTTTTGTAAGCTTGAATTAAGAGGAAAAATGGACGCAAGATTTATAGCCCTGTTAGTTTTTATTTTTGCCTACAGTTTATTTATAATCTTTCCTCAAAAACGCACAGCCGTGGCTTTGGGCGGAAGTCTGCTGCTGGTTTTAACCCAGACAATTTCTTTTAAAGAGGCCTTTACGGCGGTTAACTGGAATGTTATGGGTATATTCGTAGGCACTTTAATTATCGCTGATGTATTTATGCAAAGCAGGGTTCCTGCCTATATTGCCGAAATAATTGTCGATAAAGCTAGGAATACTGCTTGGTCAATTTTATTTATCTGTATATTGACTGGTTTTATCTCCGCGTTTGTAGAGAATGTGGCTACGGTATTAATTGTTGCTCCTATCGCCCTGTCTTTGGCTAAAAAACTCAAAATCAATCCTATGAATATGATGATTGCCATTGCTGTCTCTAGCAACCTGCAGGGTGCAGCAACTTTAATCGGAGATCCGCCGAGTATGCTTTTAGGTGGTTTTGCCAAGATGAACTTCGGGGATTTCTTTTTTTATAAAGGCAAGCCGAGCATATTCTTTGCCGTAGAATTAGGAGCCCTGGTTTCTTTTTTTGTACTTTATCTCATATTCAGCAAACACAAGGAAAAGGCCCAGCTTGTCCCGGTGGAAAAAGTAAAATCATGGGTACCTACGATTTTGTTGGTGAGCCTGATTATCCTTTTGGCATTATCTTCATTCCTGGATGCGGGTTTTAGCTATATGGCCGGTCAAATTTGCATGATTTTCGGTATCATTGCCTTACTCTGGGAAAAGTTTGTAAGCAGGCGTTCGATAATTGCTGGGATGAAGGAACTCGACTGGGATACGGCCCTCTTCCTTATGGGTATCTTTATTATCGTGGGAGCTCTTTCTGTTACCGGTTGGATTGAGGTATTAGCTGATTATCTGGCCGGCCTTGTCGGCGGGAATATATTCTTAGGTTATACCGTGATAGTTTTTCTTTCAGTGATTCTTTCTGCGTTTATCGATAACGTTCCTTTCTTGGCTGCTATGCTGCCGGTTGCGTTGATTATGTCCAGTAAGCTTCAGGTCAATCCTTCTTTATTTCTTTTTGGCCTGCTTATCGGCGCCAGCTTGGGAGGTAACATTACCCCTATTGGAGCATCAGCTAATATTGTCGCTTGCGGTCTGCTTAAAAAGGAAGGGTATCCGGTTAAATTTACAGATTTTATGAAGATAGGATTTCCTTTTACAGTTGCTGCGGTAGCTACGGCGTATCTGTTTGTTTGGTTCATTTGGAGCTAGAACATGCCCAATGATCATGCCTGTTGTCATCAGGCTGGAAGATCCTGGTTTAAGAATAGGCTACTCTTAGTTTGTATTATTACGCTTGCCCTAGTATCACTTTCTTATGTCTTTCCTGTTTTAGTTGCTTTCCGTAAAGTCCTTTTTGATTATTTAAAATCTATCTGGTTGGCAGTTGCTCTGGGTTTATTGTTGGGAGGCGTTATTGATCACTATGTGCCCCGGGAGTATATCTCCAAAATTCTGGCCAGAAAATCTCCGCTGACTATACTTAATGCCGTATGTTTAGGATTTTTGCTGAGTGCCTGCAGCCATGGGATATTGGCCTTATCTATACAGTTGCATAAGAAGGGTGCGTCAAATCCGGCAGTAGTAAGCTTTCTTCTTGCTAGCCCTTGGGCAAATTTCGCTGTTACGATGATGTTGTTAAGTTTATTTGGTTTAAAAGGTTTATTTATTATTATCGCTGCAATTATCATCGCCATAAACACCGGATTTATATTCATGTTTTTAGAAAAAAAGGGATTAATCGAAAAGAATAAGAATATTGTTCAGGTATCATCAGATTATTCAATCGTCCGGGATTTCCGTCTGCGTTTAGCTAGCTATAAGTTAAGCAAAGAATCAATCGCCGTGGATTTGAAGGGAGTGGTTAGCGGCGCGTTTGAACTTTCAGAAATGGTGCTGTGGTGGATTATTTTGGGGGTGCTTCTTGCTAGCCTTGCCGGAACATATATCCCCGTGCATTTCTTCCATAAATTTATGGGGCCGACTTTATTGGGGTTGATCGTGACCTTAGGTTTAGCAACGGTAATTGAGGTGTGTTCTGAAGGTTCAAGCCCTTTGTCATTTGAGATCTATCGTCAAACCGGGGCTTTAGGCAACAGCTTTGTATTCTTGATGTCAGGGGTAGTTACGGACTATACGGAGATCGGCCTTCTCTGGACTAATGTAGGCAGAAAAGTGGCTTTGTGGATGCCGCTGGTTACTGTCCCGCAGGTTATGGCATTAGGTTATATTGCTAATATATTTTTCAAATAGAAGACCGGGCAAAGATGAAATCATTTTCAATTAAAACAAAGCTGATTATATTCTTAGCAGGGTTTGCGGTATTTTTGTCAGTGAAAGATAGCGATGTTGCTTTTCTATTTACGGTAATTACCGCGCTGATCAGCGTAATCATAGCAGATATAGTTTTCTCTTATTCTAGGGATAAGAAGTTTTCTGTGTCTGAAAGCTCAATCGTGTCAGCTTTAATCGTTGGATTTGTCCTGGCTAGCGACAATCCTTGGTGGATGATCAGTTTTGCTTCTTTGATTGCCGTTGGTTCAAAATATCTCATACGTTTTAATAAGAAACATATCTTTAATCCTGCGGCATTTGGAATATTCTTAAGCATTCTTCTTTTTGGGGCAAGTACTCAATGGAGAGGGACCTTTCTTTGGTATATCCTTTTGCCTGTCGGCCTGTATTTTACTTATAAGCTTCGCAAATTAGAGCTGATCGCCGGTTATTTACTAACTGCTTTGGGTATATTCGGAATCCAGGCCGTATTGAATAATACCCCTTTGATAAATATCTTTGGCTATCTTAGTTATTTTTATGTTTTTATAATGTTGATCGAACCAAAGACGACTCCGATAAGACCTTTAGCTAAACTGAGTTTTGGAATTGCAGCCGCAGGCCTCATCTTTATCTTTATCCAGGCTCGGATTAAATTTGATTCTGAATTGGCCGCTCTTTTAATTTTAAATATTTTTGTTCCCTTATTAAATAAAACCTCAGAAAGGAGAGAAGCATGAAGAAGATCTTGTTTGTTTTTTTGTTGATTTGCTTGGCCTTAGGTACTGCCTACGCCCATCCTCCGAAGGATATTGAAATCTCTTATGACCCGGCCACAAAGATATTGACCGCGACTATTTTACATGATACAAACAATCCGCTCGGCCACTATATCGAAAAAGTTGATATTGGTTTAAATGGTCAAGAAATAATTGAGCAAAAGATCTCAAGGCAGGAGAATATTAACTCTCAGGAAGTAAATTACTATATTTCCGATACTAATCCTGAAGATAAGCTTTCTGTTGAAGGTTATTGCAGCATTAGCGGAAAACTAAGAAAAGAGATAGTGGTAAAATAACTATTATGGGCGCCCATATCCTTGATTTCACTGACGTTCAATCAAGGATTTCGCTAGATTATTATGGGTGCTCAAATTTTACTTGACAAATGATACTAATATGGTATCATTAATCTAAGCAAGAGGAGGTGATCTAAATGGGGGTAGCGATTAGGTATATGCTTAGGCCGGTGGCTCACTGTAAAGAGGGTTGCAGTAGATTGTCCCGGGCATGACGTTAAACTGCCCGCTTAAATTTAAATAACTTCGGAGATTTTATGAAACTTATAACCAGAAATAGTGATTATGCGCTGCGTGCGCTTTGCTATATTTCAAAACATAAAACTGTTGTAGCGGTAGATGAGCTGGTGAAGAAACTTGGTGTCCCGCGTCCTTTTATGCGCAAGATTCTGCAGAAGCTGAACAAGAGAAACATTCTCGAATCATTTAAGGGCCAGGGTGGTGGGTTCAAATTAAAGGTTTCCGCTGAGGAAATTTCTATAATTAAGATAATGCATATTTTCCAAGGCCAGGTAGAATTAAACGGGTGTTTTTTAAAGAAAGCTGTTTGTCCGAATAGGGGTAAGTGTGCCTTAAGGAAGAAGTTACGTTTAATAGAAGAGAATGTTTTTAAACAACTCAAGGATATAACCATAGCTTCTTTAGTTTAGGGGGTGCAGAATGTTTTGTTATCAATGTGAACAAACAGCCGGCGGGACAGGTTGTACAAGAATTGGGGTTTGCGGTAAGAATGAAGATATCCAGAGTCTGCAGGATACGCTCTTGTATGGTTTAAAGGGTATTGCGGCTTATGCCTATCATGCCCGCCAGTTAGGCTCGCATGATGAAGAAATAGACGCCTTTATGCACGAAGCCCTTTTTAAAACCGTGACTAATGTCAGTTTTGATTTAAATCAATACTTAGAGCTGGTATTAAGGTGCGGGGCAGTTAATTTAAAGACTATGGAGATGTTGGATAGGGCGCATACCCAGAGATTCGGTAATCCTGTGCCTGTCGCTGTTGAAACCGGAACTAAGGCTGGCCCGGGAATTCTGGTTACCGGACATGACCTGTTGGATCTTTATGAGTTATTGAAGCAGACCGAGGGTAGTGGAATAAATATTTATACTCATGGCGAGATGCTTCCGGCGCACGGATATCCTGAACTGAAAAAATTTAAACACTTGGTTGGTAATTTTGGCGGAGCCTGGCAGGAGCAAAAGAAAGAATTCAATGTTTTTAGCGGAGCGCTGCTAGCCAATACTAACTGTATATTGATCCCTCCGGACAATACATATTTGGACAGGCTTTTTACAATAGGTATTACCGGCGTGCCGGGGGCAAGGCATATTCAAGACCGGAATTTTAAAGCCTTGATCGAGAAAGCCAAGTCATTGCCGTCTTTGCCTGAGTCCCCGGCCAAGAAAATCTGGACTGGTTTTGGCCATGCAGCGATCCTAGGATTAGCTGATAAGATTGTAAATCTGGTTAAGACCGGCAAGATTAAACATTTCTTTTTAATCGGAGGTTGTGACGGAGCAAAACCCGGGCGCAACTACTATACGGAATTCGCTGAACAGGTGCCCAAGGATTGCCTGATCCTTACGCTTGCCTGCGGAAAATACCGTTTTAACAAGTTGGATTTCGGTGAAATCGAGGGGGTGCCGAGATTAATCGATGTCGGCCAATGCAATAATGCCTATTCTGCGATTCAGGTTGCCCTGGTTTTAGCCAAGGCGTTTAATTGCACAATAAACCAACTTCCCTTAACCCTGGTTTTGTCCTGGTTTGAGCAGAAAGCTGTTGCCATTTTACTTACTTTGTTGTATCTTAATATCAAAGGTATCTATATCGGGCCGACTCCGCCCGCCTTTATCAGCAAGAATATCTTTGCAGCTCTGCAGGAAAA
Organism: Candidatus Omnitrophota bacterium; assembly: GCA_028712505.1. GTDB lineage: Bacteria > Omnitrophota > Gorgyraeia > Gygaellales > Profunditerraquicolaceae > UBA6249. The sequence goes on along the minus strand of JAQTQC010000011.1, from coordinate 8,904 downwards.
GTTTGACCTACGTTTGATTAGCACACCCGATGAAGATTTAAAAATGGTATTGAAAAAATAACAGGAGGTTAACTATGGCAGATTTCAAGGATTTACTGCAAAGCGCAGATTGGAAAACCGAGAAACATGTCCCGGTTATTGAAGGCCCTGATCGGATAAAAAAAGGCGAGCTTTTAAAGTTGGATATAAGCGTAGGTAAGCAAATAACCCATCCGAATACCGCTGAACACCATATCAAATTCATTGAAGCGTATTTTCTGCCTTTAGGCGAAAAATTCCCTTATCAGTTTGGGCGTTTTGAATTTAATACCCACGGGGAATCCGTACAGGGGCCGAATACCAGCACTATATATTCTGAGCCTAAAATAACCGCTTCTTTTAAGACCGAGAAAAGCGGAGTAGTTATAGCTGTTTGTTATTGCAATATCCATGGTATCTGGAAGAGTGAAAAAGAGGTTACTGTAGAATAAATAATTGTATTTAACAAAAGGAGGATGTATGTTTATGCCCAAATGCTGTCCTTTAATGGCGGTTATCGTCCCGATTTCGTTTTTTCTGACCGTAAGTTTCTTCGTTCTTTTTACTCTGCGTAAAGTAACGGATAAATGGCTCAAAGTGCTGGGTTATTCGGCGGTCAGTTTTCTTTTACTGGCGGCCCTGGTTGTTTTCTCGGGAGCAGTCGTTAATTCGGCTAGAGACTTTGGTATGATGAGGTGTCCGATGGCCGGGAAGATGAAAAAGGGTGACATGCTGCAAATGATGCGTAATAAAAATATGCCGGAGATGCCTATGCCGGAAGAGAAATTACCTCCCCGGGAATAATTTTAAAGTAATTGAACAAGCGAGGTGGAAATGAATAAATATAGATGCCTGGTTTGTGGTTATATCTATGATCCTAAGGTTGGGGATCCGGATAACGGCATATCTGCCGGAACGAGTTTTGAGAATTTACCGGATACCTGGGTCTGCCCTGAATGCGGGGTAGGCAAAGACCAATTTGAAAAAATAGATTAGGGGGTGCCTATGTCCAGGACTGTTACTTTTAAAGGCGAGCGCCTGAATTTAATCGGCAGGCGCCTCAAGGAGGGCCGGCGCGCTCCTGATTTCAAGCTGATCTCCCAGGATTTAAAAGAAGTAACCCTTTCTGATTTTGACGGCAAGGTAAAAGTAATCAATTTCTTTCCTTCGCTGGATACGCCGGTTTGTGATTTACAGGTCAAGGAGTTTAATAAAAAGGCCTCCGGGCTTAGCCCGGATATTGTGGTAATCGGGATAAGCAAAGACCTTCCTTTTGCCCAGGCCAGGTTTTGTTCGGTAAACGAAATAAAAAATGAAATAGTGCTTTCAGATTACAGGTTTTCTTCATTTGGCTTAAATTATGGCGTCTTGATCAAAGAGCTTAACCTGCTTGCCCGCGGCTCGCTGATCATTGACCAGAACCGTAAGCTGAGGTATATCCAGTTGGTCGATGAGATAACCCATTCGGTAGATTTTGATGCGGTTTTTAATAAACTTCAGGAAGTGCTCAAAGATTGCGGCTCTAAATAAAATGCCGGTAGAAACCGATTTAAGAATAAAAGAAGTCATCCAGCGTAACTATAATGTTAAAAGTTTTCGCCTGGAGATTGCCGATTGGCTGGATTTTAAAGCCGGACAATTCCTGCAGGTTGGCCTTAAAGGTGAACCTGGTTTAAAGAGGTATCTTTCCATTTCCAGTTCTCCGACTGAAAAATGTTATTTGGAGTTTACCAAGAAATTAACCCAGAGCGATTTCTCTGTAGCCTTGAATAAGTTAAGGCCCGGGGATGTAGTAAGTGTTAAATATCCTTTTGGCAAGTTTACCCTGGATGAATCTGAGTTAAAGATAGCTTTTTTATCCGGCGGCATAGGGATAACTCCTATAAGAAGTATTTGTAAATACGCGGTTGATAAAAATACAGGCACGGATATCGTATTGCTTTATGCTAATCGCTCTATTCGGGATATAGTTTTTCAGGATGATTTTTCCGCCATGTCCAAAAGTTACCCGTTATTAAAGGTAGCGCATGTGTTATGCGAGGCAGAGCAGGGTTTTAAATGCACGGTAGGGCAGATCAACGCCAGCGTGATCAAGAACGAAATCCCGGATTATGCGGAAAGAAAATTTTATCTTTGCGGTCCTCCGCAGATGGTCGAGGCAATGCATAAGATATTGGCCGATGAATTAGGTTTAAGCAGCGAAAGAATAGTCACGGAGAACTTTCAAGGTTATTAGGAGGTAATCATGGCTGCTATAGAAATTTTGCCGGGAATATATTCGGTGGGCGTGCAGGATTGGAAAGTGCGTAACTTCCACGGGCATACATATACTACGCAGAGAGGTTCTAGCTATAATGCCTATCTTATTATCGATGAAAAAATAGCGCTTGTAGATACTGTTTATGGCCCCTTTGCCCAAGAGTTAATTGAGAATATCCGGGAAATTATCCCTCCGGAAAAAATAGATTATATTATTGCCAACCACGTTGAAACTGATCACTCCGGGGCATTGCCCAGCCTTATGCAGTTATGCCCCAAGGCGAAAATTCTAGGAACAGCTAAATGTAAGGAAGGCCTCTATAAGCATTATTACGGGGACTGGGATTTCCAGGTGATTAAAACCGGGGATGAATTAAAATTAGGTAAACGCACACTTACATTCCTTGAGGCTCCAATGATCCATTGGCCGGATAGTATGTTTACCTATTGTCCGCAGGATTGCCTGCTTATGCCTAATGATGCCTTTGGTCAGCATTATGCTACACTGAAGCGTTTTGATGACCAGGTTGATCAGTGTATCCTGATGGATGAAGCGGAAAAGTATTACGCTAATATCCTCTGGCCGCTTGGTGCCGTAATCTTGAAGAAGATCGAAGATGTGCAAAAATTAAATATCCCGATTAAGATGATCGCTCCCAGCCACGGAGTTATCTGGCGCAAGGATCCGGAAAAGATAATAAACGCCTATTTATCCTGGGCAAAAGGCAAGACTGATAAAAAGATCGTAATTGCTTATGAAACTATGTGGGGCGCAACCGAGAAAATGGCCCGGCGAATTGCTGAGGGCGTTTCCGCTGCCGGAGTAGAGGTTAAGCTCTACGATGTTGCGGAAAGCGACCGTACTGAAATCATTACGCGTATGCTTACTTCCCAGGGTTTTTTATTCGGCTCATCTACTCATGATAATGATATGCTTCCCAATATTGCCGCGTTCCTGGAGATAGTTAAGGGTTTAAAACCTAAGGGTAGGCAGGTTGGTTTCTTTGGTTCTTATGGTTGGGCTGGAGGGGCGGTGAAAGAGATGCAGGAGGAGCTCAAAGACCGCGGCCTTGAGTTTAATCCCTCCAGTATGTCTGTTAAATATGCTCCGGATAAAGAGGAGCTCAAAGCTTGTTTTGAATTCGGAAATCAATTCGCTAAACTCTTAAGATAAAATGGAACAGATCCCGTCGCCAGTTGCCGATTTCTTAAGTATCCAGGGTTTCGTAATTGTCTCATCAATAGACAAAAATGGTTTTCCCCATATCTCTTGCAAAGATATAGTTAAGATTGATGCCAGGGGAGAGGTTTATTTGATTGATGTTCATCATGGTTTGACTGTTGAGAACATTAGACATAACCCTCAGGTAAGTATCAGCGCTGTTGACGAGCCCAAATTTATGGGCTATTGCCTTAAAGGAAGAGCGGTGGTTATTCCTGAGCATAAAATCAACCAGGATTTTATCCAGGCCTGGGAAGACAATATTACTTCGCGCCTGTCTAAAAGGCTGCTATATAATTTAGCCCAAGATAAACCTCGCGGACATCATCCGGAAGCTAAATTGCCGCGCCCCAAACATTTGATCATCATTACAGTGGAGAAAATAGTTGACCTTACTCCGGGTTATTTAAGAAAGGACTGACTATGGCTAAAAGCGTAAAAGTTTACAGTACTCCTTCCTGTCCGTGGTGTATCCGTCTGAAGCAGTTTTTAAAGGAAAATAATGTAGAGTTTCAGAATATTGATGTTTCCTCGGATCAAGCTGCGGTAGATGAAATGGTGCAGAAGTCCGGCCAGATGGGAGTTCCGGTTTTGGATATTGAAGGCCAGATTATTGTGGGTTTTGATAAGGAGAAAATAAAAAACACGCTCGGGGTTTAAGTATGCAGGTTTACGATTTGATTATTATCGGAGCCGGCCCGGCTGGGATAACCGCCAGTGTTTATTCAGCCAGGAAAAAGCTGGACTTCTTAGTCATTAGCCTGGATATCGGCGGCCAGGCTGCCTGGAGCGGGGATATTCAGAATTATACCGGTTATCAATTTATCAGCGGACCGGATCTGGCGCAGAAATTCCAGGAGCATATGCTTAAATATGATACTGCGCTCAGGGAAAATGAAGAAGTGCTGGAGCTGAAGAAGTCCGGAGATATTTTTTTAGTCAAAACCAACAAGGCGGATTATCAGTCCCGGAGCGTAATCATAGCTTCCGGCAAGAAATCAAGGGAACTGGGGGTTAGCGGAGAAAAAGAGTTTAAGAACCGCGGCCTGACTTATTGCGCTACCTGCGATGGCCCATTATTTGGCGCTAAAACCGTAGCGGTTATCGGAGGCGGTAATTCTGCGCTGGACGCGGTTTTACAGCTGGTTAAGATTGCCAGGCAGGTTTATATAATCAATAATACTCCTTCCTTGGGAGGGGATGCGGTGATGCGCCAAAAAGTTGAGGCAGCTGCGAATGTCTCTGTCTTTAATAATTCCCAGGTTGTATCTGTTACAGGAAATAAATTTGTTGATGCCATTAAAATTAAAGATAATGCCGGAGTAAGAGAACTTGCCGTACAGGGGGTGTTTGTTGAAATCGGGCTTATTCCTAACTCTGCATTTGTTGTTGGTGTAGAAAAGAATAATCAGGGTGAAATAATGGTTAATTCCCGCAACGAAACCAATATCCCCGGTGCTTTTGCTGCCGGAGATGTTACTGATGTTTCGGAAAAGCAGATTATCATTGCTGCCGGGGAAGGCTCCAAGGCAGCGTTAAGCGCTTCTAAATATTTGGCAAGAAACAGGTTCAATAGATGAATAAGAACACCAAGTTTGTAGAGCTAAAGAATATTTTTAATATCTTACATAGTCGGCGTGGCTGTATGTGGGATAAACAGCAGACGCATAAGAGTCTGGTTAAAGATTTAAAAGAAGAGGTTGATGAATTCATCGCGGCGGTAAACAAGAATAATTACCGGAATATGCAGGAGGAGTTGGGGGATATCCTTTTGCACGTAATGTTTAATGCCCAGATCGCCAAGAAACAAAAGAGGTTTGATATTGAAGAGGTGATTTCCGGTTTGATCGGCAAGTTAAAACGCCGGCATCCGCATGTTTTTGGCAAAGTCAAGGTTAGTTCCACTCGTCAGATTATTGCCAACTGGAATAAAATTAAGCAGAAGGAGAAGCGTGCGGAGGTTTTAAGGTTAGGGCATAAATAAGTTGCGGGTATTTTAAGCAGTGGTACAATTGATATTGCGGCGGGAAGAGTAACATGTTTAAAAAAGGAGAATAAAAATGAGAGAGAGAATCGAGAAGGCTTTAGATAAAGTCAGACCTATGCTTGCAGCAGACGGCGGTAATGTTGAGTTAATTGACGTAACTGCTGATGGCGTAGTGAAATTAAAGCTAAAGGGAAGTTGCGGTTGCTGCCCGATGAGTTCAATGACCCTGAAGATGGGGATTGAAAGAATCTTAAAACAGGAAGTTCCGGAAGTCAAGGAAGTGGTAGCTTTGTAGAAAGAATCAACTATGGTACTTCAACATAAGCTTACCCGCCTTAAGCGGATAATCTCCGGCTATAGGTCCTGTCTGGTTGCTTTTTCCGGAGGAGTAGACAGCGCGTTTTTACTTAAAGTCTGTTCTCTTGTTTTACCAAGAGAAGATATCCTGGCGGTAACTGCTGTTTCTGCCACCTATCCTAAGGATGAGTTGCGCAAGGCCAAGGACTTGGCTAAGAATATAGGCGTAAGGCTTAAGGTAATTAAAACCGCGGAATTAGATAAGAAAGAATTTACAGAAAATTCTATTTCCCGTTGTTATTTTTGCAAAAAAGAATTGTTTTCCAAGTTAAAAGCAATCGCCAGGGGAAGTAAGCTTAATTTTGTTTTGGATGCCAGTAACATTTCCGATAAATCGGATTACCGTCCGGGCCATATCGCAAAACAAGAATTAAAGATAAAATCTCCCTTATTGGAGGCAGGCTTAAGCAAAGAAGAGATTCGTAAGTTAAGTAAGTTATTAGGTTTGCCTAGCTGGAATAAGCCGGCCTTAGCCTGTCTTGCCTCGCGCATACCTTATGGCATCAGAATTACTTCCGGACTGCTTAGACGTATTGATCGGGCGGAGGCTTATTTGATTGGTTTGGGTTTTCGGCAGGTGAGATTGCGCCATCACAACGGGCTTTGCAGGATCGAAGTAGAGAAAAATCAGCTTAATCGTTTATTGCGTAATCGCCAGGCAATAGTTGAAAAATTAAAAGATTTAGGTTATAACTATATTACATTGGATTTAGAAGGCTACCGCACGGGTAGTTTAAATGAGGTCATCAATGAAAAAAGTTTATCTTGATTATGCGGCAACTGCTCCTACTGACCCAGAAGTCCTGGCGGCTATGGAGCCGTATTTTTTTGAGAAATTCGGCAATGCTTCCAGCCTGCATGCCTACGGCCAGGAGGCCAAGAAAGCGATTGAAGACAGCCGGGAGGCGCTCGCTGAGTTTATCGGCGCCAGGCCCGAAGAAATTGTTTTTACTTCCGGAGGAACGGAGTCGGATAATTATGCGCTTTTAGGCACGGCTTATGCCTTGGAGAAAAAAGGCAATCATATTATTACTTCGGCTATTGAACATCACGCTATCAGTGAGCCGGCTAAATTCCTTGAGAAAAAGGGTTTTCAAGTTACTTATTTGAATGTTGATCAAGACGGCCTGGTTTCCCCGCAGGATTTAAAAGAAGCGATCACGGATAAGACTATCCTAGTCAGTATCATGCACGCCAATAATGAAATCGGCACGATCCAGCCTATTGCCGAACTCGGTAAAATTGCTAAAGAAAAAGGGATTTATTTCCATACGGATGCCGTGCAAACCATCGGGCATATCCCGGTTAATGTTGATGAGTTGAATGTAGATCTTTTGTCGCTTTCCGCCCATAAGTTTTATGGCCCTAAAGGCGTAGGCGCTTTGTATATCCGAAAAGGCAGCCGCCTGGAAACATTTATGCGCGGAGGGGACCAGGAGAGGGGCAGGCGCGGTTCTACTTCTAATACTACCGGTATAGTCGGTTTGGCCAAGGCAATCCAGCTTTGCCAGAAGAATATGAAAAGTGAAATTAAATTTCAGGGAGCTTTGCGGGATAAATTAATCCAGGAGATTCCCGTACGTATACCGGAAGTAAAACTTAACGGCCACCTTACGCAGAGGCTTCCGAATAATGTTAATTTCTCCATTAAATATATCGAAGGGGAGTCTATACTTTTGAACCTGGATTTACTGGGTATTGCCTGTTCTACGGGTTCAGCCTGCACATCCAGTTCTTTAGAGCCTTCGCATGTTTTATTGGCGGTAGGTTTAGACCATGCAACTGCGCACGGTTCTCTCCGGATTACCCTCGGCCGCTGGACTAAAGAGAGCGACATTGATTATTTGCTTGAGAAATTACCTCCGATAGTCCAAAAATTACGCGCGATGAGCCCGCTTTATGAAGAAAAATAACCTTCCTCAGCTCGGGAAAATCCATCCTGATTTTTTTAACCAGCATATCTATCATAAATTAGGCGCGCCTGACGCTTCTGTCCTGGTTAAGCCGCAGAACGGCATTGATTTTGGCGTGGTGGAACTGGGTGACCAGGTAATAGTCCTATCAACCGACCCATTTTACATCGCTAATGAATTAGGCATGGAAAAAGCTGCCTGGTTTGCCGTGCATATACTTGCTAGTGATGTTGCCGTAAGCGGGATACCTCCGAAGTACCTGGCGGTTGATCTTAATCTTCCTCCTCAGATTACCGAAAGTGAATTAATCAGGCTCTGGGATGCCGTGCATAAAGAATGTAAGAAGCTGGGGATTAGCGTAGTTACCGGCCATACCGCCCGTTATGCCGGCTGTAATTATCCTATGGTCGGCGGAGCGACTATGCTTGGCTTGGGTAAGAAAAAAGAATTGATTAACCCGCAGGCTAAAGCAGGGGATGCGATTATTGTTACTAAGGGGCCAGCCATCGAAACCACCGGATTAATGGCTGCTTATTTTCCGGAATTCCTTGAGGCTAAATACGGCGCATCTTTTCTTAAGCGGGCGCAGAATGTTTTCTATCAGATGTCTACGGTAAAGGATGCCTCTATTGCCGCATCTGTCGGCGGATTAACCGCTATGCATGATGCCACTGAGTGCGGAATTTGGGGCGGCCTTTTTGAGATTGCCCAGCATAGCCGTGTAGGCATGTGCATTGATTTAGATAAAATAATCCTGCAGGAAGAAGTCCGCTTGGTTTGTTCCTGTTTTGATATTGATCCATATAAGTCCATAAGTGAAGGTACATTATTAGCTACGGCGAATAAGAAAAAGGCTAAATTGATTGTTTCTGCTTTAGAGGAGGCGGGTATCGCCTCTAGCATTGTTGGCGAGGTTACTGAAGAGCGTGAGGGCATGCGTGTTTTTAGCGCTAACAAAAGCCGGGAACTCAAGCATCCCCGGGTTGACCCATTCTGGGGTAAATTTGAAGAGTATCTTAAAAAGAGACGATGAAAGAAAAGATCCTCGGGTATCTTAAAAAAGAACATGAATATCTCTCGGGTGATGAGATAGCCTCCCGTTTGGGGATCAGCCGTCAGGGGCTATGGAAGCATGTCCAGGATTTAAA
>JAQTQC010000010.1:38108-51959 GCA_028712505.1 Candidatus Omnitrophota bacterium | reverse complement strand
TAAGATTGTTATTGATGAGAAGAGGCATGATCAGCTGATTGTCTTAAAGGAAAAAGGCGGGACAAGAGTTTTGCCGATTGTCATCGGTTTAAACGAGGCCAGCGCGATAAAATTAAAGATCAGCGGAGTTAACCCTCCACGTCCGCTGACCCACGATTTGATTTATATAATACTTAAAGATTTAAACGCGAGCATGGAAAAGGTCATTATTGATAAATTGGAAGAAACTACCTTCCATGCCAAGATTGTCGTTAAAACCGCAAGCGGTGATTCCAAGATTATTGATGCCCGTCCTTCGGATAGCGTGGCCCTGGCAGTAAGGTTTCATGCGCCGATATTTGTAGAGGAAGCGATTATTAAGCAGTTTGAAGTATTTGACAAGGATAAATAGTAAAAAGCCCTCCTAAGGTGTAACAGCTATGCTTAAACTCAATGAAGAAGACCTAAGTATTTTAAAACCGGTTTATAACTTCGCTAAATCCAAAAAAGTAAAATTATACCTTGTAGGCGGAGCTCTGCGTGATTTAATTTTAAACCGTAAAAAAGATAATCCGGATTTTGATTTTTGCCTAAAAAAAGGCTCAATAAATTTTGGCCGCATGTTAGCTAAACAGTTAAAGTGCGGTTTTGTGGTTTTGGATGAGGAGCATGCCGCCTGCCGCCTGGTAAAGAAATTTGAGGGCAAAATTTATACTTTTGATTTTACGGATTTTCGCGCTGCGACTTTAGAGAAGGACCTCCTGCACCGGGATTTTACCATCAATTCTCTGGCGGTGAAGTTCGAGGATGTTTTTAGCGGTAAAGACTTAAGCACTTTGATCGTCGATCCTTATTCCGGAAGGCTAGACCTTAAAGATAAGGTTATCCGGGTTAGCGGAAAGAATTCTTTTAAAGAAGACCCGTTGAGGATATTGCGTGCTTTTAGTTTTAGCTGTATGCTTGGTTTTAGCCTGGATAAAGAAACTTTGCGCCTGGCTAAAGATAAAAAACATCTAATCAGTGAAGTCTCAAGCGAACGCATCCGCGAAGAACTGTTTAAGATCTTTGATAGCCGCACAGCCTACACTTCCTTAGTCGCTTTGGACAAGCTAAAGATTTTAGAGATAATTTTCCCCGAGATAAAACCTATGCGTGGCATCGGCCAGGGTCCGTACCATCACCTGGATGTCTGGCAGCACACTTTAGAGACATTAAATCAATTTGAATTATTGTTGCAGGCGCTTAGGCAGGATCTCGAGATAAGCAGCTATCTCAGCCAGGAGCTTTCCAGCTTGCGTAAAAGATCCAGCCTTCTAAAGTTGGCTTGTATCCTGCATGATGTAGGAAAGCCAGGGGCTATGCGCCGGGAAAAAAGGAAGATTATCTTTCATGGTCATGAAAGAATAGGTTTGGGGCTGGCGCGGGTAATTTGCCGCAGGCTAAAATTAGCCAATGATGAAACCCGTTCTTTAGAGAGGATCGTACTCTGGCATCTAAGGCCGGGGTATCTGGCGAATAACGGCAGACCAACTGAGCGGGCAATCTTCCGTTATTTCCGCGATGCCGGCAGCGATGCCCTGGCAGTGCTTTTATTATCTCTTGCTGATCAACGCGCTACCAAGGGGCCGTTAACCACGGCGCTTTCCCGCGTAAGGCATGAGAAAACAGTCAAGGCGTTGATTCACAGGCTTCTAAATCAGAACAAGGAAAAGAAACCAGCGCCATTTCTAAACGGTAATGATATTATGCGTAGATTCAAGCTTGCACCCGGGCCTTTGATCGGTAAGGTGCTTTTAGGATTGGAAGAGGCTCAGGCTATCGGCAAGGTTAAAAATAAGACCGAGGCCTTTAAATTAGCGGCGATTTTGATTAAGCGCAAAAAATGAAGAAGTTTATAATCATAGCATCCGTTTTTATCTTAATCATCTTTCTTGCTTTGATCTACCTGAATAAATTCTTCTTTCCTAAGAAAATAAAATCAATTATCATTTCCACTCTGACTCAGCAGACCCATAAGGATGTCAGCCTGGGTTCTGTAGAGTTTAATATATTTAAAGGCCTGGTTTTGCGCGATTTGATCATTGCTGACGGTCAGGTTGTAATTTTAAGCACCAAGGAGGCTAATTGCGGAATTTTTATCTGGCCGATCCTGAAAAAGCAGATCATTATCCCCAGTATCAATCTAAAAGGGCCGTATATTTTCCTGGAACGCCTGAAGAACGGAACTTTTAATCTCCAGGATATTTTTGTCTCCCGGCAAGCAGTGGTTAAGATTCCCGATTCTCAAGGGGCTAAATCAAAAAAATCCGAATTTAATGTATCAGTCTATAAAATAAATATCTCTTCCGGAAGTATTGTTTTTCAGGATGATACTTTAGCTGTTCCATTCAGAAAAGAGATAAGGGGCATCTACCTTAGCCTGGGGTTAGCTCTGCCTGCGTCGATCAAGTTTAATTTTAAGGGGGAGCTTCCGAATAATCCGCCTACGTTGATTTATAGCTGGGGAGAGTATAAGCTTTTAAAGAAAGAACTGACTGCTAATTTGTCGGTAAATAATTTACTGCCCAAAGATTTTGAGCCTTATTACGCCAGCCTGGGGATTAATCTGCTTTCCGGATCCGCTGACGGCAAAGTAAAATTAAGTTTAAAAGAGCAGCTTCTGCATATCGAAGCTTCGGTTAAGGCGGACAAGCTGGTCTTGGCGAAAGAAAAAATCAAGGCGAGTTTAAATTTAGGGCTGGACAGCAAGGTTGATTATAACCTGCAAACAAAGAAGGTTTCTTTTGACGGAGTTTGTGATGTCCAGCAGGCTGATATATCCGGCCTGGATTTCTTTGGAGAGCTTAAAAACTTTTATGGCAAGGTTGCTTTTAATGAACGTTCCCTGGTGGCCCAGTGTCTGAAGGCGGAAATTTTAGGTATACCCTTTGAGGTCAATCTGGGTATCAAGGATTTTAATACCCTGGCGTTTAATATCAATACCAGCTTAAACTTAAGTTTTCTACCGGCTATCGCCAAGGAGAAGTTTAATTTCTCGCAAGTAAGCTCCGCGTTGGGCAAGGCGGATTTATTTATAAAACTGCACCCGGATGGAAAAGGCGGATGGGTGATGTCGGGCAAGGCGGATATTACAGGTGCTGGTTTAAGGTTAGCTAAGTATGATGTCCCGGTGGAAGATATTTCCGGGGTCTTTGAATTCAGCCACCAGGGTTTTAGCTGGACGGACGCTAAATTCAAATATCAGGGTATTGATTATAAGAGCAGCGGGGATCTGGATGATTTCTCTGCCCCCAGCGTAAAACTGCAGTTATCTTCCCGGGATTTATCTTTGTCCGGCGCCTTTAGTGTTGCTGACAAATTAATCAAGATTACCCAGGTCAAGGGGAAATATTTTAATTCGCAGTTTTTAGCCAGCGGCGACATCGATAATTCCAATCCTGTGGCGTTAAAGGCGGATATCGGCGGGAAAGTTGTGCTTGAGCTGGAGGATTTGAACAAGATATTCTCCAATAAATATCCTGTCCTAAACGATATGCAGCTAAAGGGGCAGCTGGATACCCAGTTTGCTTTTAGCGGCCCGGTTAATGATTTTAAGAATTGTTCCATCCAGGCAAAAAGCTCAAGCAGTAACCTGTCTTTTTACGGGTTAAATACCGGGGATTTCCTACTGGATTATTTGCAGGAGGAAAAAATATCCAGGATAGTTTCAATGCGCGCTGCTTTTTATGGAGGTTTAATTGATGGTTCTGGTTCGTTTAATCTTGATTCTGTTAATTTGCCGTACCATATAGAAATGAAGGCAGACGGGGTCAAGCTGGAGAAACTTAAGCTGGATACGGCGTCTAAAAATAAGAATATCGCCGGCACATTTCAGGCCGAACTTAAGCTTAATGGTTTCTCCGGGGATTTGAATAAATTAAGCGGGGCGGGTAATCTTTCGGTTAAAGAGGGAAGGCTTTGGGAGTTAAATTTACTGCAAGGAGTGGGGAAATTATTGTTTGCCAAAGATCTGGGGAGTATCGAACTTTCAGAATGCGCCTGTGCTTTCCTGGTGCAGAATAAATCCGTTTATACGGACAATTTGAGATTAAAGGGTAATGTTGCGGAGTTTTCCGGTCCGTTAAAGATTGGTTTTAATGGTTCTTTAGAAGGCTCTCTTGAAGTGAATATATTAAGCGAAATGATTCCCTTGAGTGGTACGTTGCAGGATGTTACTACGGCATTTATTGGCGGGGTAGGTAAATTCGGGGTGATTAAACTAAGCGGCTCGCTTAAAGAGCCAAAATATCACTTTAAGCCGATAGTAGCTAATATTGTTAAAGGGCTGACGGATATTATTTTCGGCAAACAACATTAATTGTTTATGGTTAATGTGTTAAAAACTTTAAAATTAATCAAAGAACAGGTTAAAGATTATATCGTCCCTTCGGTTACCCAGATCTCCAGAAAACGCGACCCCTATCAGGTTTTAATCTCCTGCATACTTTCCCTGCGCACAAAAGATAAAACTACAATCCAGGCCAGCAAAAGATTGTTTAAGATTGCGGATAAACCTAAAAGTATGCTAAAATTAACTGCTGGAGAGATCCAGAAGCTGATCTATCCGGTAGGTTTTTACCGCAACAAGAGCAAGGTTATCTTGGGCTTAAGCAAGAAATTATTGGAAGATTATTCCGGCAAGGTTCCGGGTTCTTTGGAAGCGCTCTTGGGTTTAAAGGGAGTGGGCAGGAAGACAGCTAATTTAGTTTTAGGTTTGGGTTTTGGTATCCCGGCAATCTGTGTGGATACGCATGTGCATAGGATTGCAAACCGTTTGGGCTGGATAAGAACAGATAATCCCGAAGAAACAGAGTTTGCCCTGGAAAAGATCATTCCTGAGAGCAAGTGGATTGAGTTAAATACTCTTCTGGTAACTTTTGGCCAGAATTTATGTTTTCCGGTTTCGCCATTTTGCAGTAAATGTAAGGTCAGAATGTTTTGTAAAAGACGCCAGGTAGTTAAATCGCGTTAAATAAAGGGAGAAGAGAAGATGGCTTTTAATAAGATTATTCTTGCCGAGAAAGATATCCCCAGGCAATGGTATAATCTGGCTGCGGACCTGCCTGGTCCGCTGCATGCGCCTTTGGGCCCGGATGGCCAGGCGCTTAAGCCTGCGATGTTGTCCAGGGTTTTTCCGATGAATATAATTGAGCAGGAGATCTCAACCAAGCGTTGGATCGATATCCCCGAGGAGGTATTAAAACTCCTTACTTTGTGGAGGCCTGCTCCGTTGCGCCGCGCCCTGGCGCTGGAGAAATACTTAAAAACTCCTGCCCGTATTTATTATAAAGATGAAAGTGTCAGTCCTGCCGGTAGTCATAAGCCGAATTCTGCAGTAGCTCAGGCCTGGTATAATAAAAAATTCGGGATCAGGCGTTTAACTACGGAGACCGGGGCTGGACAGTGGGGAAGCGCTATTGCTTTTGCCTGTAATTTAATCGGCCTTGAGTGCAAAGTTTATATGGTGCGTATCAGCTTTGACCAGAAGCCAATGCGTAAGACAATGATGCAGGTTTGGAATGCAGAGTGTGTTGCCAGCCCCAGCCGGGATACGGCATCCGGACGGGAGATCCTAAAAAAGACGCCGCATACCCCGGGAAGTTTAGGCATTGCTATCAGCGAGGCGGTAGAGGATGCACTTTCCGACGAAAGCGGAGGCTCGCGTTATTGCCTGGGCAGTGTATTAAACCATGTCTTGTTGCATCAGACGATTATCGGGCTGGAAGCCAAGAAGCAATTGAAAATAGCCGGAGAAAGAGGCCCGGATGTGGTTATCGGCTGCGTGGGAGGGGGAAGTAATTTTGCCGGGATTTCTTTTCCATTCATCTATGATAAAATCCACGGTAAAAAGATCGAGATTGTTCCGGTTGAGCCTACCGCCTGCCCGACATTGACCAAGGGCCCGTTTACTTATGATTTTGGCGATACCGCCGGATTAACTCCGTTATTAGCGATGTATACTTTGGGCCATGGTTTTGTGCCTGAGCCGATTCATGCCGGAGGCCTGCGTTATCATGGTATGGCGCCTTTAGTCAGCCAGGCAGCTGTAAAAGGCTTAGTCAAGCCACGCTCGTATGACCAGATCAAGTGTTACGAATCAGCGATGATTTGGGCAAAGACAGAGGGAACTATTTGTGCCCCTGAGACCAGCCATGCGATTGCCTGTGCCAT
Source organism: Candidatus Omnitrophota bacterium (assembly GCA_028712505.1). GTDB lineage: Bacteria > Omnitrophota > Gorgyraeia > Gygaellales > Profunditerraquicolaceae > UBA6249. The sequence goes on along the minus strand of JAQTQC010000010.1, from coordinate 45,770 downwards.
TGATGAAGCAAAAAAAGCCCGGCAGGAAGGCAAGAAAAAAGTCATATTGTTTTGTTACAGCGGCCATGGTTTGATGGATTTGGCCGGTTATGAGAAATTTTTATCCGGAAAGCTGACGAAGTATTCGCTTCCCAAGCATAAATTGCGTAAATCTCTGGAATCTATCAAGGGGTTACCTAGAATACAATGCCCAGGATCCGTCTAAATATCATTTTAATAGTGTTGGTTTTTTTAACCTTGCTTGGTTTTCAGCTGCAGGCATTTGCGGATATCCTTTATCTGAAAAACGGCCGCAGTATCGAGGGGCTGATTAAAAAAGAGAGTGCGGATGAGGTTGACCTGGAGATCAGTCTTGGTTCGATGAAATTCCCGATGAAACAGATTGACCATATAGTCAGGTCTTCTTCTAAAGAGGCTGAATCAATCAGGCAAGAATGGGCTGAAGAGAAGATAAAAGGGCAGGAGCGGGCAAGGGAGGCGGAGCTGATAAGAGAACATGAGCCGAAACAGGTAAATATGAATAAACAAAGCGGGCACGTGGTAGTAACGGCTTTGCTGAATAATAAAGTCAAGGCCAACCTTCTCTTGGATACAGGCGCATCGTTGATATTATTATCGAGAAAAGTAGCTGATAATTTAGGCATAGATATTGGCTCTAGCTCCGGAGGGGCTCCTATAGAGTTGATCATGGCTGATGGTCGTAAAGAAAAGGCAAGGATGATAATTTTGGAGAGTGTTAAGGTTCAGGATTCGGAGATCAATAATGTAGAGGCGGCGGTCCTGCCTGATAAAGAAAGCGCGACCATGTCGGATGACGGGTTATTGGGGATGTCTTTCCTGAAGAAATTCAATTTTAAGATTGACCAGAAAAACGACAAATTAATCTTGGAGAAATTGTAAATGAAATCGCACACAGAATACCTTTATTTTAATACCGAGAAGAAACAGGATTTTATCAATATCACGGATCAGGTAGAAGAGGTTTTGCGTAAAAGCGGGATTAAGGAAGGTTTGTGCCTGGTTAATCCCATGCATATCACTGCCAGTGTTTTCATTAACGATGATGAGAGCGGGCTGCATAAAGATTTTTCTATCTGGCTTGAGAAGCTGGCGCCGTTTGGCAAAAACAAGTATCAGCATAATCTGACTGGTGAAGATAACGGGGATGCGCATTTGAAACGCACGATCATGGGTAGAGAGGTGGTTGTGGCGGTTACGAAAGCTAAGCTGGATTTTGGCCCCTGGGAGCAGATCTTTTACGGGGAGTTTGACGGTCAACGCAAGAAGCGGGTATTAGTTAAGATTATCGGCGAGTAACTGGCGGGTCCTGCCGATGTCTGTCCTTTGTCGGCAATTGCCTCCAAAGGATCAGTCATCGTCATCCGCCAATAAGCGTTATCTCTATTAACATGAGGAGCGGTATGAAGATCAAGAATACGGAAATCAAGGTGGTGTTAGGGGATATCACGGAGTCGAGGGCAGAGGCGATTGTCAATGCCGCTAACAATAAGCTTTTGATGGGTGGAGGGGTTGCCGGTGTAATCAAGCGTAAGGGCGGTAAGGTCATTGAAGAAGAGGCATTGAAGAAATCTCCCATAAAGGTAGGAGGGGCGGTTGAGACTACTGCCGGAGAGCTGGCGGCAAGATATGTAATTCATGCCGCGACCATGGGTATGGATTTTAAGACCGATGAAGTAAAAATACGTGATGCTGCCAGAAGTTCTTTAAAGTTAGCCGAGGAGCTGAAGATTAATTCTATTGTTTTTCCTGCTTTAGGATGCGGTACAGGAGGTTTTCCGCTCCTGGCTTCCGCTAAGATCATGGCTCAGGAGGTGTTAAAACACCTGCGGGAAGAGAACGCTTCTTTGAAGGAGATTATTTTCTGTCTTTATGACCAGGAGGCGTTTACGGTTTTTGATAAAGGTGTCTTGGGTTATTTGGAATATGTGACTACAAAGTTATCCGGCGGCCCGTATGTTACGGTGGATGCGATTATCGAATTGCCCGAAGGGATCGTGATTATCAAACGCAGCAATCCGCCGTTTGGATGGGCTCTACCCGGCGGATTCGTGGATTACGGAGAAAGCCTGGAGGATGCGGTAAAAAGAGAGGCAAAAGAAGAGACGAATTTAGATTTGACTGAAATAAAACAATTCCATACTTATTCAGATCCGCAGCGCGATCCCCGGTTCCATACTGTGGGAACGGTTTTTATCGCTCAGGCCAAGGGTAAGCCTAAGGCAGGTGATGATGCCGCAGGTTTAAAAGTTGTCAAGCGCAGAGAATTGGAAAAATTGGATTTTGCTTTTGATCACAAAAAAATAATTCAGGATTACATGAAAACGCAATAGGAAAAGGCACCCCGCGCTAATTTGTATTGCGCGGGTGCGCGCTTCGTAGCGCGATTAGCCTTCGCGGAGCTGCTTCTCGGCGTCAACAATATCGCGGTTTATTACGCGGATGGTTTCTTTTATCTTATCTTTGAGCAGGTAAGAGGCAATCGGCGCCTGCGAGATTTCCCTTAAAACCTGTACGCTCATCCTGAAATAGCGCACTACCTCTCCTTCGTCGCAGTCAGTCATCTGTAAAGTTCGATCAAAGTTTGTCCCGCGCAGCCAGGCTTCTATGCTTGAGCATAAATGGAAGTAGGGTAGTTTGCTGAAGGGGTAGATTTTGTAGCGGCGTTCTTTGTCTTTTATCCTGTCGTAGGTTTCTTCGCAGGTGCGTTTAAGTTCGCGGCTGGATTTAGATATACCTGTGGGCATGCGTTGATTTTTGCGCGGCTCAAAGACAACCGCAGAGGCCACCACCCCTAATCCAAATTCATCTAATTGCTCGAGTATGTTTTGGTCGTATAACTCCGCAAGAACCAATTCGTACCCGTAAACAGTCTTGGCGAATTTCCCCTTTTCTGTAAGCTTCCCTTCATGGATATAGTTTAAATCTTTCAATAGCCTGAGTTTGGCGTCCAGCAGATTTAAGGCCTGCTTTTGGTCATTTTTGTTCGATTGATAGTAATGCAGGGAGAGGGGGTAGACCTTGAATAAATCTTCCTGGTATTTTTCATAAAGATTGAGGATGGTGGCATACGATGTATTCAGCTGGCTTTTTACCTCTTCTGGTTTCCCGTAGATTATCCGGTTAACTTCCTCGAAATTTATCCTCTGTGGATTAACCCGCGTGTAAACAAACCCTTCTTTGTCAATGCCGCGCCTGCCGGCGCGTCCGGCCATCTGGTAAAAATCGCGTGTTTTTAAATTACGCACATAAGTGCCGTAGAATTTGCGCAGTCCGTCGAACATAACCGAGCGGCTGGGCATATTTATCCCCAAGGCGAAGGTTTCGGTGGTAAAGATAACCTTAAGCAGGCGGCTGGTAAATAGCCGCTCAATCACTTCTTTCAATGTCGGCAGCATTCCGGCGTGATGGTAAGCGATCCCGCGCTGCACAAGGGGGTAGAGGATTTGCGCCGATTGCTCATGTTTTAAGTTAAAGCGCACCAGTAAATCTTCATACATCTGGGTAATCGACCGGCTTTCTTTGGCGTCTAGAAATTTAAATCCGTAGAGGTCCTGGGCTAATTCTTCTGCGCGCTTGCGGCTGAAGACAAAATATATCGCCGGTAGCCCGTCATTTTCCCGCAGATAATCAACCAGGGAGTTGAGCCTGTTAGGTTTGCTGGAACGCAGCCGCTTAAGGCGTTCGATCCTATCTACTACTTCATTCTGGCATTGAAAAAGAAAATACAAAGGTACAGGCCGGTTTTCTTCAATCACTACCTGAATGGGTTTATTATGGATAGATTCAATCCAAGCGGCGAATTGTTTAATATTCGGGATAGTCGCGGAAAGCCCCAATAGATTCATATGTTTAGGCAGAAAGATCAGGGATTCTTCCCAGACTGTTCCGCGTTCCGGGTTATCGATGTAATGGATCTCGTCAAAAATAATCCAGGAGTATTTATTCAAACTTTCCGGCTCATCCAGTATCTTGTTGCGGAAGATTTCCGTGGTCATAATCAAGACCGGGGCCTGGGGATTAATCGAGACATCCCCGGTAAGTATTCCGATATTATCCTGGAATTGGCCTTGAAAGTCGCGGAACTTCTGATTAGAAAGGGCTTTGATAGGGGCGGTGTAAATTACTCCCAGGTTATTGTTTATGGCATTGCTGATGATGTATTCGGCAATTGCGGTTTTTCCCGCGCCGGTGGGGGCGGAGACGATTACGGAGTGGCCGTTGTTGATGTGGTCAATTGCTTCCTGCTGAAACCTATCATAAATCATGATTTCTATTATAAGCCAAATCGCCGCAACCGCAATATAATAATCGCGATTATTCGATTTTCATTTCTTGTTTCGGCACGAAGATTTTCGCCATATGCTATAAATACCTTTGTTAGTTTTCTCGCTCAGGTCGTGCTTTCGCAGAGGCGAAAGTACGACATTCGCTGCGAAAACTACCAAAGGCATTTCAATCTAATAATTAGCGGATGGCTTGGTTTGATTCTGAGCAGGGCGTGGAGGCAAGGAGCGGGCAAGGTTCACCGGCTATACAGGAACTAGTGAGAGCGACGCCAGCCGACCCGAGCGAAGTTGCGGCACGCTGGGCCGCAACAAGCGTCCCTGCGAGAAACAAGCCAAGACAGTCCCGTCAGCTAAAATGATTGATTTATAGAATATTAATAATATAATAAAAATATGGGATATGAGGTTGCGCTGGATAAGGCGTGGGAGGATTTGTTTCGTCTTAACCCTAATCCTGCCAATAATTTATTAGTTAAATTCCTGTCGGATGAGTATAGTGTAGATTTAAAGCAAAAAAAGGTTATTTCCTCTTCCTGTAATGTCCCGGCAAAGGATTTTCTTAGTATCTTGCTTTTGCATTATTTGGCAAAGAGGTTAGTTGGTTTTCCTGCGCCAAGCGGCCAATGGCTTACCTTCAGGGAATTTTCCGGAGTTGAAGGTTATTCTGAGGCGTTCCGCCGGCGCTGTATTGAACCGATAATCCGTAAATACGGCAGGAACCCGGATGCCTTAAAAGATATCTTAAACCGGCTGCCGGCAAAAATCTCAGATGGTGCGGATGTTAGTTTAATTATCGAGCCGTTTATAGATATCCCGGTTTTGGTTAAACTCTGGAAGCAGGATGAAGAGTTTGCTCCTGAGGCAAATATATATTTTGACGCAAGCATAAAAGAGATCTTTTGTATCGAAGATATCGTGGTGTTAGCGCAGATGGTTGTTTCTCAGCTATGAGGAAAAATAAGGTTCCGCAGAAAAAAATAATTTTTTCTTTGGTTCTGGGATTGTTGGTTCTAACCGGTTATATCTTTAGCGGTAATTCCGGGGCGCGTTTTAATCCTAAAAGAAGCTTTAGCCAGGATATCCCTGCTAGCCATAATTATGATTATGATAATATCTTGGTGGCTCGGGTAGTTGATGGCGATACATTAAAACTGGAAAGCGGGGAATATGTGCGTCTGTTGGGAATTGATACCCCGGAGATGCATGAATCAGCCAAGCTGCATCGGGATGCCCGGCGTTCCGGAGAGAGTATCGAGGCAATCCAAAAAGCCGGCCGTAAGTCTTATGAATTTACCAGGCAGCTGGCCGAAGGAAAACGCGTAAGGCTGGAGTTTGATGCGGAGAAATATGATAAATACAATAGGATACTTGCTTACGTTTTTCTTGCGGATGGAACATTCTTAAACGCCAGGATTGTAGAAGAAGGCTATGCTTCGATTACGCATTATAAATTGAATGTAAGGTACGCGGATTTATTTTTAAAGCTATACCAGCAGGCGCGGGAAAATAAGCGCGGCCTCTGGAGATGAAATGATTAGACAGGAGGATCTATGTTGAGATATTTAACCGCAGGTGAATCACATGGAAAGGCAATCGTATCTATCATGGAGGGTTTTCCCGCCGGCCTGAGAGTGGATGTGAACAGGATAAACAAAGAATTAAAGCGCCGGCAATCCGGATTTGGCCGGGGAAAGCGCATGCAAATAGAGAATGACCGGGTAGAAATAACCTCCGGCCTGAAAAACAATATTACTCTTGGCAGTCCGATCACTCTTTTAATAAAGAATAAAGACGCCAGTATCGAAAGCCTGCATAAGGTTATGGCTGCCCGTCCGGGCCACGCGGATTTAGCCGGCCTCTTGAAATATGGTTTTACGGATATCCGGGAGGTTTTGGAGCGCGCATCAGCCCGCAGCACAGCAGCTACAGTCAGTTTAGGCGCTCTTTGTAAGGAGCTTTTGAATGAGTTCGGGATAACGATTACCAGCAGGGTCTTGTCGGTAGGGGGCGAGTCTACTGCCCAGAGGATAACTGCGAAGATAGCTGAGGCGATTAAACAAAAGGATACGGTAGGAGGGGTTTTTGAGGTAGTTGCTAAAAGAGTGCCGGTTGGCCTGGGTAGCTATGTGCAGGCTGACCGCAGGCTGGACAGCCGCCTGGCAAGTTCAGTTATGTCTATTCCCGGGATTAAATCTTTTGAGATCGGCCTGGGATTAGGCTATGCGGTTAGTTTTGGTTCCGAGGTGCATGATGCGATTTATTTTAATGAAAGCAGAGGTTATTCCCGGATGACTAACAATGCCGGCGGTATCGAGGGCGGGATATCTAACGGCCAGGAAATTGTTTTACGCGCCTGTATGAAGCCGATAGCGACGTTAATGAATCCCCTGGATTCGGTGAATGTCCAGACCAAGAAACCGGCAAAAGCGGCGATTGAACGTTCGGATGTGTGCGTGGTAGAATCTGCCGGCGTAGTTGCTGAGTCAGCCTGCGCTTTGGTTTTAGCTGATGCCTTGCTTGAGAAATTCGGTTCGGATTCTTTAGCTGATATTAAAAAAGCCTATGCTAATTATAAAGATAGAATAGCGCATGCCTAATCTTAGTTATTATCACATAGAGATAGAAAAAGCCAGCGATACTAAAGATGTAGTCATCAAAGGCGAAGTCACTAATAGTAGCGATAAATCTTATTCTACGGTGGCAGTGAGGATCATTCTTTTTAAGAAGAATGTTACGATAGCCAATGTGGTATTTACGATTAACGGCTTACCTGCCGGAGCCACTAGGGCGTTCAGGAAGACAATCGAAGAGTTGAATTACGATCAGGTAGGTGAAGATATCAGTCGTTATGATATCTATACTGAAACCGCTTTTTGATTCTTTAAGAAGATATCGGGTTAGATAGTTTTACCCCTTTCGTCTATTGCAGCAGAAAGGGGGATTAATATGGAGAATGCGATAAGTGTCAGCCGTATCTGCAAATTGGACGGTGATTCAAAGCTCAAGGCCTTTGTCGATGTTTCTATCTCCGGGATTGTCATCAAAGGCTTCAGTGTAGTCGATGGCAGTAAGGGGTTGTTTGTGAGTATGCCGCGCCATCAGGGCAAAGACGGTAAATGGTATAACACGGTTTATCCTGTTACTAAAGAGTTAAAGCAGCAGTTGAGCAAGGTGGTCCTGGAGGCATATAACAGTTAATCGATGAATATTTATTTAGTGGGATTCATGGGTACCGGAAAATCTTCTGTCGGCCGTCTATTGGCCAAAGAGAAGATCAAGCTAGATAGCTGTGGTTCGGCCTCCGATAGCCGAAGCCGCAAGCTAGATAGCTGTGGTTCGGCCTCCGATAGCCGAA
>JAQTQC010000010.1:0-38008 GCA_028712505.1 Candidatus Omnitrophota bacterium | reverse complement strand
CAAGCTAGATAGCTGTGGTTCGGCCTCCGATAGCCGAAGCCGCAAGCTAGATAGCTGTGGTTCGGCCTCCGATAGCCGAAAGCAGTGGAATTTTGTTGACCTGGATGAATTGATCGAATTAAAGGAACAACGCAGGATTGTGGATATCTTTGCCAAAGACGGAGAGGCGTATTTCCGTAAAATCGAGAAAAAGATTTTAAGTCAGGTCTCTACCCAGAAGAAGTTTGTGGTTGCCTGCGGCGGCGGAGTGGTTTTGGACAAGAACAACGTCAGACTGATGAAGAAAACCGGGGTAATGATTTGCTTGAATGCTACCCCCGAAGAAATATTAAAAAGGGTTTCTTCCAATAGCGGCCGTCCGCTATTGAATGTAGATAAACCGAAAAAACGCATCGAGCTTTTACTGAAGATGCGCGCACCTTATTATATGCAGGCTGATAAAGTGGTTGAAACATCGGGTTTATCGGTTAAACAGGTGGTTAGGAAAATATCTAAAATACTTGCCGGTAAGAAATAAACCTTTTGAAAGCAAGGGGTTTGGCTGCGAGAGTATGAATAATCTTGAGTCACTGGTAAGCTTAAATCTTATCCCGCAGATAGGAAGTGTGCGGTTAGATAAGCTGCTTAAGTATTTTAGCCAGCCGAGCGATATACTTAAAGCCAGCCGTCAGAGTTTGGAGGCGGTTGTCGGGAGTCGGGTTAGCGAAGACATTCTTTCTTTTGATACTAGGGATTTGGATAAGGATTTAGCCCAAGCCAAAAAAGCAGGCCTGGAGATTATCACGCTCTTTGATGAAAATTACCCCCGGAATTTAAAACAAATTCCTGGAGCTCCGATTGTGCTTTATGTTTCAGGTAAGATAATCGAGGATGATAACCTAAGCTTGGGGATTGTCGGCTCCCGCAGGGCATCGCTTTACGGATTGGCTAGCGCTGCAAAATTCGCCGCGGAGTTGGCTTTAAAAGGCTTGACCATTGTTTCAGGGATGGCCCGGGGAGTGGATACTTATGCCCATCGGGGAGCGTTAAAGGCAGCCGGCCGTACAATCGCGGTAATGGGCAGCGGGTTCGGTCATATTTATCCTCCGGAAAACCAGGGATTGGCTGAAAAGATAGCTAAAAACGGTGCAGTGATCTCTGAATTTCCTATGGATATGAAACCGTTGGCGCAGAATTTTCCCCGCCGCAACCGCCTGATCAGCGGTTTAAGTTTAGGGGTGTTGGTTACTGAGGCAGCCAGGAATAGCGGGGCGCTGATTACTGTGGATTTTGCTTTAGAGCAGGGAAGAGAAGTTTTTGTTTTACCTGGCAGGATTGACGTCAGCTCTTCGCTTGGGTCAAATGAGTTGCTTAAGCAGGGAGCAAAATTAGTTACCTGTAGTGAAGATATATTTGAAGAACTAGATTTGGGAATTTCCGGAGAAAGTAGCCTAGCCCAGCCGGAGTTTACAGAGAATATTTTGTGTGCAAAAGAAGAAAACCTGCTTTATAATTGCATAAGCCATTCGGCAGTGGCAATAGATGATTTGCTGGAAAAGACATCTCTGAGCAGCAGCCAAATCTCAAGCTTGATTTTAAAATTACAATTCAAGAAATTAATTAAAGAATTACCGGGAAAACAGTTTATAAGGAGTTAAATGGGTAAAAATCTGGTTATTGTCGAGTCTCCTACCAAGGCTAAAACTATAAGCAAGATATTGGGTGATGATTATCTGGTGGTTTCTTCCATGGGGCATATCATCGATTTGCCGCAAAAGGAACTGGGGGTTGATATTGATAATAAATTCAAACCTGAGTATGTGGTTATTCCGTCCAGGAAGAAATTAATGACTCAGTTAAGAAAAGATGCCAAGAATAAAGAAAAGATATATGTGGCTACCGATCCTGACCGGGAAGGTGAGGCGATCGGCTGGCAGATCAAAGAAAGGATCTTTAAGAAAGGCAAGAATGTTTTAAGAGTAAGTTTCCACGAGATCACCCCGCATGCGGTAGGGGAGGCGTTTAAATCCGCCCGCGAATTTGATACCGATATGATTGAAGCTCAGGTGGGCCGCAGGGTGCTTGATCGGATTGTCGGATATTTCTTAAGTCCTTTGCTTTGGAAAAAACTTGCCCGCGGTTTAAGCGCCGGCCGAGTACAGTCTGTGGCTTTAAAATTGATTGTGGAACGGGAGCGGCAGATCCAGGCATTTACTGCTAGTGAATATTGGGAGATTGCCGCGGAATTATTTAAGCCTAAGATTTCGGGAGAGAGTAATTTTTGCGCCAAGCTTGAGAAAATCGAGAATAAAAAAACCGAGATCAAAACCCAGGAATCCGCTCAGGATATCGTAAGCGAGTTAAAGGACAAAGAATTTAAGGTTGTTGAAGTTAAGCAGACAGAAAAAAAACGTTATGCCCCGGCGCCGTTCATTACCAGTACAATGCAGCAGGAGGCCTTTAATAAGCTCAGATTTAATGCTTCCAAGACCATGATGGTGGCGCAGCAGCTTTATGAAGGGATTGATATCGGCGGGGATAACCCGCTAGGTTTGATCACATATATGCGTACGGATTCGCCGAATACTGCTCCGGAAGCTATTGCCGAAGTGCGTGAGCATATCGGAAGGATCTTTGGCAAGGATTTTCTTCCCGAGAATCAAAATGTTTTTAAGGCCAAGAAGTCTGCGCAGCAGGCGCATGAGGCGATCCGGCCGAGTTACATCTCGCGTTCTCCGGAGAGCATGAAAGATTTTCTTACGCCTGAGCAGTTCCGTTTATACGAGCTGATTTATAACCGTTTCTTAGCCAGCCAGATGAAACCTGCGGAGTTCTTGGCGACTTCGGTGGATATTGCCGCGGGAAAATATTTATTTGTAGCCAATGGCAGCCATCTGCTTTTTGAAGGTTTCCTGGCTGCTTATAATAAGACAGAAGAAGAGGAAGAGGCTAAGGAGGGGGAGGAAAATGAAAAGGATAAGAATAAAAATGTGATTCCTCCTCTTGTGCAGGGGGATGTGCTGGCTTTAAACAAACTTACTCCTTCGCAGCATTTTACCAAACCGCCTGCCAGGTTCTCGGATAGTTCTTTAGTTAAGGCGCTGGAAGAAGAAGGGATCGGCCGGCCTTCAACTTACGCGCCGATTATTTATACGCTTATCTTACGCGACTATGTACGCCGGATTAAGGGCTATCTTAACCCTACGGAACTGGGTTTTAAAGTGAGCGACATGCTGGTAGAGTATTTCCCAAAGATTATCGATGTCAGGTTTACTGCGCTTATGGAGGAGAAGCTCGATGAAGTTGAGGAGGGCCGGCTTAAGCGTATTGAAGTATTAGAAGAGTTTTATGCCCCTTTTAAAGAGAGCCTTGATTTTGCCCAGGCAAATATTAAAAAAGAAATTATAACTACTGACCAAATTTGTGATAAATGCGGCAAGCCTTTGATTGTAAAATGGGGCAGGCGCGGAAAATTCTTAAGCTGCTCGGGTTTCCCGACGTGCAAGAACTCAAAATCCATTACCTCCGGAGTTAAATGCCCTATAGAAAATTGCGGGGGAGAATTGATTGAACGCAGGTCAAAACGCGGGTTTTTCTATGGCTGTTCAAATTTCCCCAAATGCACATTTACCTCGCGCACCTTACCGGAAGATCAGAATAAAGAAGAGACTAAGCAATAATGATCTTTAATATTAGCGGATGACTTGGTTTGATTCTGAGCAGGGCGTGGAGGCAAGGAGCGGGCAAGGTTTACCGGCTATACAGGAACTAGTGAGAGCGACGCCAGCCGACCCGAGCGAGCGTCCCTGCGAAGAACAAAACAAGACAGACGCGTTAATACGGATAAGTAAAATATGGAAAAATATATTGAGAAGTTTATTCGCTACCTGGAGATAGAGAAAAATTATTCTCCGCACACCATTCTTAATTATAAATTGGACCTTGAGGATTTTGCAAAGTTTCTTACCGGTTCGGATTTAGAAAAAATAGATTATCTTGTGCTCAGGAAATACCTGGCGGTCTTAAAAGAAAAGAATTTAGGCAATCGCACAGTCGGCCGCCGGCTTTCAGCCCTACGCAGTTTTTTCAGGTTTTTATCCCGCGAGGGTTACATCAAGACAAATCCCATCCTGATGCTTTCCAGCCCCAAGCTGGATAAGCACCTGCCTTCTTTTATGACAGAAGAGGAGGTCAGAAAACTCATCGAATCAGCTTTCGCTAAGAATGAGGCAGATATCCTGGGCCTGCGCGACCGGGCGATTTTAGAGGCATTTTATTCCAGCGGCCTGCGTATTTCAGAATTGGTGGGGCTAAACCTGGATGATATTGATTTTATCAGCGGGATTGTAAAGATTAGGGGTAAAGGGAAGAAGGAAAGGATTGTCCCGATAGGCGAGGCGGCGCTTTCATCTATCAGAAAGTATCTGGATAAAAGGAAAAAAGAGACATCTGCCATATTCTTAAATAATAATTCCCGGCGTATCACTACTCGCGGGGTGCGTTATACCTTGGTGAAATACTTGCGTTTGGCTGAGATAAAACCCGGGGTTTCCGCGCATACCTTCAGGCATTCTTTTGCCACACATCTTTTGAACCGCGGGGCAGACCTGCGTACGGTGCAGGAACTTCTGGGCCACGCTAATTTATCTACCACGCAGATTTACACGCATTTAACAACTGAAAAACTCAAGAGTGTTTATGATAAGGCGCATCCTCATGCGTAGGAGAAGGGAAAAGCCAAAACAATGTTTCTGCTTTATGATTTAATAATCTTAATTTTCGTATTAATTTATCTGCCGGTATATTTACTTAAGGGTAAATTCCACCATGGATTCTTCAGGCGTTTCGGTTTCTTACCGGACAATCTAAACCTGGATCAGCCAATTTGGATCCATGCGGTGAGCGTGGGCGAAGCTGTTTCGATCAAGGGATTGATCGGCGAATTACGCAAAGCCTACCCGCATAAAAGATTAGTTATCTCTACTGTGACCGCCACCGGTAATAAGATCGCCAGGGGTTTGATTAATGACGGTGATTTTCTAACTTATCTTCCTTTAGATTTTAGTTTTATCGTTAAGAAAGTGATACAAAAGATCAATCCCTGTCTGTTTATTATCGCTGAAACAGAAATCTGGCCAAACCTGATTAATTGTTTGTATAAACAGGGGATACCGATAGTTACGGTTAATGGCAGGATATCCGATAGCTCTTATTCGGGATACCGCGCGATAAAGTTCCTGATCCGGCCGATTTTAAGAAAGGTCAACAAGTTCTGTGTGCAATCGGATACTGATGCCGCGCGTTTAAATAGCCTTGGCGTAGATAAAAGAAATATCCTGGTCAACGGAAATGCGAAGTTCGATATTAATTTGGATTTAAGCGGGCAGCCGGCAGGTAAGGCTTTGGAGATTCGTCAGAAGCTTATGTTGGGCCTGGATGATAAATTGTGGGTTTGCGGTAGTACGCATCCCGGGGAAGAAGAGATAATCACTAAAGCTTACAAGGAGCTTTTACTTAGCTTCCCGAAATTAAAATTACTTATTGCCCCTCGGCATACGGAACGCAGCAGGGATGTTGCTAAGCTGGTTTCGGGCGGTTCTTTTATGCCGGTTTTTATTTCCAGCATATCCGGCGCCTGCCCTACCTGTGTTAATAATCCGGTATTCATCCTTGATGTCATGGGAGAACTGCTCAATTATTATTCTGCCGCTGATATTGTTTTTGTCGGAGGCAGCCTGGTTAAAACCGGCGGGCACAATATACTTGAACCGGCCAGCCAAAAAAAGCCGGTAATCTTCGGGCCGCAGATGTTTAATTTCAGGGATATTGCCAAATTGTTCCTGCAAAATAAGGCCGCTGTTATGGTAGCTGATTCCGGTGAGCTGGTGGACAAAATAAAGGAAATATTAGCCAGTAATCTGCTGGCTCAACAATTGGTTGAACGCGCCTATGGATTGATTATCAGCAATAGGGGGGCGACCAAGAAGAATGTTGAAGTTATTAAACAACTGTTAATGGATTGACACCTGGGCCGAAGGTAATTGGCTGGTGTACCCTTTGCGGGTAAAGGAGCTGAATATGTCAGGGGATATTTATTTGACTCAGGAAGGCTATGAAAAATTAGTCAGCGAGTTGGAATATTTAAAGACGGTTAAACGCAGGGCGCTTTCTAAGGCGGTAGGAGAAGCCCGCGCGCACGGCGATATCAGCGAGAATGCCGAGTATGATGCTGCTAAAGATGCCCAGGGGCATAATGAGAAGAATATCCTGGAGCTTGAAGAAAAACTTTCCCGGGTGCGTATACTGGATAAGGATATTCCTCACGATCAGGTTTTAATCGGTGCTAAAGTAAAATTGATGGATATGGATACTGAAGAGGAGATGGAGTACACGCTGGTTTCGGAACTGGAGGCGGATTATAATCAAAATAAGATTTCAGTAACTTCTCCGGTGGGTGAGGGTTTGTTAGGTCATAAGGAGGGGGAGATTGCCGAGATAAAGGTTCCGGCAGGACTGTTGAAGTATAAAATAGTTAAAATATCGCGCTAGGTGTTTATGGAAAAGTTCATGCAGGAGGCGATTAAGGAAGCGAAGAAAGGCTTGGCTGAGGGTGGTATCCCGATCGGAGCAGTATTGGTCAAAGACGGGGTGATCATCGCCAGGGGGCATAACCGGCGCATCCAAAGAGAATCGGCGGTTCTGCATGCGGAAATGGATTGTCTGGAGAATGCCGGCAGGTTAAAAAGTGCGGACTATAAAAAGTGCGTTATTTATTCCACGCTTTCTCCCTGTGATATGTGCATGGGGGCAATCCTGCTCTATAAAATACCTAAAGTGGTAATTGGGGAGAATAAAACTTTTAAAGGTCCTGAGACTTATGCCAGGAGGCGAGGGGTAAAGATAGTAAATCTGGATTCGGCAGATTGCAAGCAGTTGATGCGGAATTTCATTAAAGATAATCCGAAGTTATGGAATGAAGATATAGGAGAATAATTATGGATTTCAGGAAAGTATTTAACTGGCAGTTTATTCTGGGGGCTGTTTTGATTTTTCTCTCAGCGCTGGTTTATTACGTCCATTTTTTGATTTTCCGGGACAGTCATCACATATTTATCTATCTTGTCGGGGATATCGCCTTTGTTTTTCTGGAGGTTTTTCTGGTTACGCTGGTAATGCATAACCTTTTAGCTTACCGTGAGAAGCAGGCCCTGTTCAAGAAAATGAATATGGTTATCGGCGCTTTCTTCAGCGAGGTGGGCAGGGGGCTGCTGAAATCCTGTATTGCTTTTGATATGCAAGGTTGTTCAATATCTGATAAATTGATCATGCATTCAGAGTGGTCAACGCCTGAATTCCGCCGCCTGCAAAAAGAGGCAAGAGGTTTTGATTGCCAGATTGATTATAAAAAAGGGGATTTAGCGGGCCTAAAAGATTTTTTGGTCAAAAAACGTAATTTTCTGCTTGGCCTGCTTGAAAACCAGAATCTTCTGGAGCACGAAACTTTTACTGATTTGCTCTGGGCAGTTTTTCATCTGAGCGAAGAGCTAGAGGGGCGCGCAGACTTAAACCAACTCACCCCGAAAGATTATGAACACATTTCCGGGGATTTGAAAAGGGTGTATCGCCTGCTTGTCATACAATGGGTGTCTTACATGGAACATCTCAGGTTAAATTATCCGTATTTATTTTCTTTGGCTATGCGCACTAATCCCTTTGATGCTCAAGCAAGAATTGAAGTTAGTTGATTAAATATTGAATGATAGAAAAATTCGGTCACCTGAAAGTACAGATTTTTAAGATAAAGAACCGTAGAGGATATGCGGCGGTTTGTTTTGATCATCTTACCGAAGGCGCTTCCGCCCGGGAGGCTTACGAGCGGATGGTCAAGGCATTGCGCCGGACCAATAATAAGGATCTGATTTTTAGCGATAACAATGTTTAGACCTAAGAAAGAATGCCTGAATTGTCAAGCTGCTGCCAGTTGCCGGGATTCTGCCGCCTCCTGGGTATTTCTCTTTATCGGGGTAATTGCTACGATTTCGGTAAGAGTGGTGAACCTTGTTTTATCTTTCGGTTTATTCTGGCCGAAGTTTTTCTGGTATATAGGCGTAGCCGGATTCTTTTTATACTTTCTCTATAAATTCAAACAGGATAAATTATTGCGCCGGGAATTGGAAAAATACCAGATCCATAAGAAAATCTCAAACAGCCAGGATTTGGATGCCGGAGACAGGGAATTCCTGCGTACGATGCTCTGTCGCATGCGTTCAAACAAAGACGCCATAAATTATTTCTTTATTTTCAGTAGTTCAGCTATCGTGATGATCCTGGCTATTTATCAGGATTTTATAAAGAAATAAGCCCCTCGGTATAAAGTTGAGGCGAAATACTTGAACGGTTGTTATTCGTTTTTATCCTAGGAGTAATATCTTTTTGTGAAAGTATGAAGATGAAATACTGGATACTGCTTTCGCGTATCCCATTTTTAAGCGTAGTAATCCTGCCGTATTTCTTGGGTGCGCTTTTGGCACAACGGCTTACAGGTGAATTTAACCTGGCGGTATTCTTATTGGGTTTATCAGGTTCTGTTCTTATACAGCTGGGGTCTCATTACAGCGGGGAGATCTACGATATCAGAGAAGATAGCCGCTCGGCAGTTTTAGGTAAAAACCCTTTTAGCGGAGGCAGCCAGGTATTGGTCCGGAGGCAGATCCCCGAGGGTAAAGTAAAAATCCTGGCTTACCTGGTTGTCTTGCTGGCCTTGGCAATAGGAGCGGTTTTGCAGTTTTATCTTAGAACCGGCACCTGGACTATACTCTTAGGCGTTTCGGGAGTAATCTGCGGGTTGTTTTATTCTAAGCCTCCTTTGCGCTGGGTGAGCCGGGGGTTAGGTGAACTTTTTATTGCTTATAGTTTTGGTCTTCTGGCTGTAAACGCCGGTTTCTATATACAGGCATCCAGGTTTGATAGATTAGCCTTTTTTGTGTCGCTGCCTGTTGCTTGCACAGTGTTAAATATAATCCTGATTAATGAATACCCTGATTA
This sequence comes from Candidatus Omnitrophota bacterium, assembly GCA_028712505.1. GTDB lineage: Bacteria > Omnitrophota > Gorgyraeia > Gygaellales > Profunditerraquicolaceae > UBA6249. Next base: position 28,984 of record JAQTQC010000010.1, on the reverse strand, counting down.
CGAAGCGGATAAAGAAGCGGGGAAAAATAATTTATTGGTCCGGGCAGGAAAGAAAAAAGGCGGTCTTGTTTATGCCCTGCTTGTGGCTTGCTCCGGGGTAAGTTTTCTTTTGGCTTTAATCAGAGGGTTGCCTTTAGTCAGTTTATTTTTTTATTTTCCGGTATTAATCAGCGCGGTAGTTTTGGCTTATTTGATGCTCAAAGGCAGTTATAAAGACAGAATGCTGCTACAGGGGATGTGCGCAATGACTATCCTGGTCAATTTAGGGACATCTTTATCATGTATATTGGGGTTGTTTTTAGGCAAGATAAAATAGGCTGGAGACAATGAATAAAAACGATGAAAAATTTATGCGCCTGGCTATAGAAAAAGCCAGTCAGGGGGTAAGAAAAGGCCAAACCCCTTTTGGCGCTTGCATCGTAAAAGATAGGAAGGTTATTGCTTGCAGCCATAATCTTGTCTGGAGGAATACCGATATCACCGCGCACGCGGAAATAACTGCTATCCGCCTGGCTTGTAAGAGGCTTAAGAAAGTTGATTTAAGCGGTTGTATTATTTATTCTACATGCGAGCCCTGTCCAATGTGTTTTGCAGCATGCCATTGGGCGAAGATTTCGCGGATTGTCTTTGGCTGTGCGATTAAGGATGCCGAGAGATATGGTTTTAATGAATTGCGGGTATCTAATCTGAAGTTAAAGCAGCTGGCAAAGAATAAAATCAAGCTTAACCCGGCGGTATTGGTAAAAGAGAATATCGAGCTTTTTGAACTCTGGAAGAAACAGGCAAAGCCCAAGGTTTATTAACCTTCTTGTAATATGGAATCGGACGTGTTAGTATACTTCAAAAAATCGAGGGGATAAATGTACAGGGTTGAGGTTACGCATAACCGGGATATGGCTTTTAGTGCTAAGGCAGGGGAAGGTGAATTTTCTATTGATGCGAAAGGCAAAGGATTGACTCCCCTGGATGCGCTTCTTGCCGGACTGGGGAGTTGTATCGGAGTTTATATCCGTAAATATGCAGAAGGCTCAAAACTGCAACTGGAGAATTTCAAGGTTAATGTTTCTGCTGAGCTTTCTAAAGAATCACCGTTTTCCTTCAGGTATATCAGTGTGGAAATAGATTTAAAACCCGGATTGATTGACGAGCGCAGGCAAAAGGCCTTGCTGGAGTTTGTTAAAAACTGTCCAGCGCACAATACCCTGAAGTCAAACCCTGCAATAGAATTTAAATTGATATGCTAGAGATAAAATTACGGCAAAAAGATGGCGTGATTATCATGGATTTATCCGGTCGCATAGATGTGAATTCCGCCAATCTTGTGGAAGTGGTCGGGCAGTGTCTGCGTGACGGATATACAGATATACTCTGTAACCTGGAGGAGATTGAAGGTATCGACTACATGGGCATTTCGGTTGTGGTTATAGCTTATAAAGAGGTGGCAAATAGCCAGGGGAGGATGAAATTCCTGAATATCCCGGCTCATCTTAGGGGGGTGTTTGCGGTTTCCGGAATGGACAGGGTTATAGAGATTTGCGCTACGGAGGATCTGGCGATAGGCAGTTTCAAAGAAGACAAGGCGATTGAGAATATCAAGAAAATGCAGCTGCGCCGTAGATTCAAGCGTTTACCCATCGATTTGAAGGTGGAATTAAAATCCAAGTCTTCAAGCTCGCCAAACTGTCTTAAGGTGGATATGCTGAATTTGAGCGCAGTAGGCGCTTTCATATTCGGTTGCGATAATTTTAGGCTGGGAGATGAGGTAATACTTAAGATGAAACTGGCTCCGAAGAGCAAAGAGCTTTTAATCGAGGCTACTGTTGTCTGGGTTCCGGATAAGGAAGTTCAGCCGCATGAATATCCGGGATTTGGCGTGGAATTCCGGAATATATCCCCCGGGGTGCAGCGGGAATTGATTGAGTTTATCGAGCGCAACCTCTCTTTTTCATCTCCCGATTAAAAATTAAAATATGAAAAAATTAAGGATTAGGCCAAAGGCGATCATCTTTGATATGGACGGTGTAATTGTCGATTCGATGCCGTATCATTTTATTGCCTGGTATGAGGCTCTGCGCCCCTGGGGTGTGCGGGTGAGTTGTTTTGAGGTTTATGCTCAAGAAGGCGAACGCTGGGAAACTACCTTAAAAGGCCTGCTGGAACGTGAAAAGATAAAACCGACAAAGAAGACCCTGAATGCTATATTCGGATTGCGTCAGAAAATATTCAGGCGTTATTTTAAGCGCCATATCTTCCACGGCGCCTCTGAGTTGTTGGTTGAATTAAAAAGTCAGGGTTTCATGCTGGGTTTAGTCACGGGCAGTCCGATTAATGAGATACACAGGATCCTGCCTGTTAAATTGTATAAACTTTTTGATGTCGTGGTAGCCGGTAATCAGGTCAAGAACGGTAAGCCCCATCCCGAGCCCTATCTTAAGGCATCCGGGTTGTTAGGGCTTAGTCCACAAGCCTGTTTGGTTGTAGAAAATGCACCATTTGGTATTATTTCCGCTAAGAAAGCTGGAATGCCTTGTATTGCTGTTTCTACCAGCTTACCCAAAGAGTATTTGACCGATGCCGATATCGTAGTCAGCAAGTTGAACCAGATTTCCGGTTATATCCCGCTTTAATTACATATCTTATTGGTATTCTTGCGTTTTAATCCTTTAAACTATTTGCCTGGGAGCTCCTTATATGATATCATATTTGCTTAAAGTACACCTAACTTAATAGAGAGGAGCAGGGAATGGATTGGAAGGTTTTTTTGGCTACTTTTGGCGGGGTATTTTTCGCAGAATTGGCGGATAAAACCCAACTGGTTGGTATTGGCATGGCGGCTAAGACCGGTAAGCCTATTTCTGTCTGGTTGGGTTCGGTATCAGCTTATATCATTGTTACGGTGATTTCGGTTTTTCTGGGAGCGCTTTTGGCTAGATTTATCCGGCCTGAGCTGATCCGTTATATTGGAGCGTCCTTGTTTATAATCATCGGTTTTCTAATGCTTTTTAAGGCAATTTAAATCTTAATCATGTTTTCGCCAAGAGACTATCTCTATAATTTAGTCACTGGTAAGATAAAGGGGCCCCTGGCAGTGTTTTTTAAGTGGCTGCTCTTTGTATTGTCTTTAGTTTATGGATTGGTTGTTCTGATCTTGGCTGGTTTTTACAGGCTTCATCAGGCACACGTTAATTGCAAAGTAATCAGCGTAGGAAATATCACTTTAGGCGGTACGGGTAAGACCAGCCTTGTTGAATTCCTGGTTGCTAAACTTAGCCAGAAAGGCAATAGGATAGCGGTGCTTACCCGGGGTTATAAAAGGGATGCCCGGCTTGCCGGAGTAAAAGGTATGGGAGATGAACCGGCAATGTTGCAGAAAAAACTTCCTCAGGCTCATGTGGTTGTGGATAAGGACAGGTTAAGAGGAGCTGCCCGGGCAATCAAGGAGCATGCTGTAGATACCCTGGTTCTTGATGATGGTATGCAGCAGTGGCGGATATTTAAAGATTTAGAGATTGTAACTATCGATACTCAGAATCCTTTTGGTAATCTGCGGTTGCTCCCGGCGGGTTTTTTACGTGAACCGCTCAGAGCTTTAAGCAGGGCAGACGTGTTTGTTTTAACTCAAAGTTATCCCGGACAGGATACTTCAGACATTGAGGCTAGTCTAAAAAGGTTTAATTCCCGGGCTTTGATCGTAGAGTCAAGGCATCGGCCCGAAGGTTTTAGTAATCTGGGTAAACCCTGCGGGATTTTAAGCACGGATACCTTTCAGGGTAAGTCTGTTTTAGTTTTTTCGGCCATAGGGAATCCGCTGGCCTTTGAGAACACGGTTTGTTCTCTGGGGATTAATATCGCGGAGACTTTAAGATTTGCCGACCACCATGATTATGCGCAGGCGGATCTGGATGATATCTTCCGTCGCGCTAAAGAAAGAAGAATAGATACGATCATTACGACCGAGAAAGATGCTGTGAAGGTTTCCAGGTTCAAGATCGACCAGGCGGATATATTTTCTTTGAATATCAAACTAAGCATAACTAAAAATGAAGCAGAATTTGATCGCCGATTATTTAAGTTGTATTCTCTTTAAGGCAGTTAGTTTATTTACTTTTCTTTTGCCTTTAGATGTCAGCCTGTTTTTGGGCAGGAGGCTGGGCGATCTTATCTATTTCTTTGATCCTAAGCATCGTTCGGTCGCTTACGCGAATATCCGGAAGGCGATTCCCCTAAAGGATGACTTCCGGCTAACTTCAAAAATAACCCGCCGGGCTTACCAGTCATTCGGTCAAAATCTCATGGAGATTTCTTTTATCCCGCGTATAAATAAAACTTATCTTGAGAAATATATCCACATTGAAAACAGTCATTTTATTGAAGAAGCTTTTAAAAGGGGCAAGGGGGTAATATTTCTCGCCGTGCATGAAGGTAACTGGGAGCTTTCCAATATTATCTGCGCAAACCTCGGGTTTCCTTTTACCCTCTTTGTGCGCGATCAGGGATTTCCCAGGTTAAACCGTTTGCTTAATTCTTATCGGCTTAAACAGGGGGCAAGGATCATCCATAAACAGGGGGGAGTCCGCCAGCTGATCGAAGTCTTAAAGAATAACCAGGCAATCGGGATGACCGCTGACCAGGGAGGTAAAAACGGGGAGATCGTAAGATTCTTTGGTAGATCTGCATCCATGTCTACCGGAGCGGTGAAGCTGGCTTTAAAATACGACTGTTCTATCATCCCTGTTTTTTATACGCGGATGAAGGGGCCGCATACCAAAGTTATCCTGGATAAGGTTTATACGGTGATTAAAAGCGGTAATGCCCAGAAAGACCTGCGCGATAATCTGCAGAGGCTGGTTAATATTTATGAAAAATATATTCAGCAATACCCTTATGAATATCTCTGGACTTATAAAATTTGGAAATACGGTAAGGAAAAAGAGTTGTTGATCCTTTCTGACGGAAAAGCCGGGCATTTGCATCAGGCTGAAAGTGTGGCTAAACTGATTAACCGGAAGCTATCAGAGCGGGGAATAAAATCCGCATTATCTATCTGTGAGGTAAGATTCCGCAGCCGCCTGTCCAGGTTAATATTTAGCTGGATGGCTGTTTTCAGCGGCAGATATCGATGCCATTTTTGCCTGGGTTATTTGCGCCATGCCTTGAGTAAGGGCAGCTGGTTGGATTTAGCTAATCTTAGACCTGATATTATTATCTCCGCCGGAGATAAATTAAGCGCGGTAAATTATATACTGGCTAAGGCAAACCAGGCTAGATCAATTGTTGTAATGCGGCCGGTTTTAAGCCTTGAGAAATTCGACCTGGCGATTATCCCTAGGCATGATCAACCAAAAGAGAGAAAGAATGTAGTGATAACTGAAGGGGCGCTTAATTTAATTGATGCGGATTACTTAAGGGAACGGGCTGTCAGTTTACAGCAATCCGGACTTTTAAAGAGTCCCTTGCTTAGTCTTCGTATCGGCGTTTTGATCGGAGGTAATAGCAAGAAGTTTATCATCGGCAGTCAGACTATGGCAGAGTTGCTCTATCAGATCAAGAAAACAGCTGAAGAGTTAAACGCGGATATCCTGCTTACGACTTCCCGGCGCACTCCCCCTGAGGCAGAGCAGGCCATAAAGAAAGAGTTGGAGGATTACCCGCGCTGTAAACTATTAATTATCGCCAATGAGAGCAATCATCCTGATACTGTCGGCGGGATATTGGGATTGAGCAATATAATTATCACTTCTCCAGAGAGCATATCGATGGTTTCTGAAGCGGTTATGGCCCAAAAATACGTAATGGTGTTTGAAGCCGGAGGCTTAAGCAGCAAGCATAGGCGTTTTCTGAATAACTTTCAAGGTAAGAGGTATATATATAGAAGAAAAATCAAGGAATTGTCTGGTTTTATCAAAGAGATTATGGATGAACATCCTGAGGTGAATTTTACCGAGGATAATTTAAAAGTAGGCGCAGCTTTGGATAAAATACTATGAAAATACTGCAGATATTACCCGAACTTAACGTAGGCGGGGTGGAAACCGGGACCCTGGATCTGTCCAAATACCTGGTGCGTCTTGGCCATAAAGTAGTTGTAGTCTCCGCCGGCGGCACCCTGGTGAAAGAACTTGAAGCAAGCGGGGCAAGGCATTATGCTTTAGCGGTGCACAAGAAATCCATTTTTTCAATGTACAAACTGATTCCTCTGTTAGCTGAAATAATTAAGCGGGAAGAAATTGATATTGTGCATGCCCGTTCGCGCGTACCGGCCTGGATTGCCTATTTCGCCTGTCGCAGGACTAAAGCCGTATTTATCACTACTTGCCACGGTTATTATAAAAAACACGTCTTTAGCATAGTAATGGGTTGGGCTAAAAGAGTGATTGTCCTAAGTAATGTGATTGCCCGGCATATGATTGAAGATTTCGGCGTTCCGCATGAAAGGATAAGGTTAGTGCCGCGCAGCGTAGATCTGGAGAGGTTTAAATACCTTGATCCCAAGTCAAAAAGGAAGGATGAGTTTAATGTAGGTATCATCGGCAGGATTACTCCCTTAAAAGGGCATCTGCATTTTATTAAAGCGATGGCCCGGATTTCCCGGGTTGTGCCCCGTTTGAAAATATGGATAGTCGGGGATGCCCCGGCATCCAAAGAGGCATACAAAGAAGAGGTACAGGTGTTAGTGCGCCGGCTGGGACTCTGGCATTGCACAGAATTTTTAGGTACGCAGAGGGATATCCCCGGGATACTTGCTCATTTAGATCTGGTGGTTTTAGCGACGACTACTCATGAGGCGTTTGGCAGGGTGGTAGTTGAGGCCCAGGCCTCAGGTGTGCCGGTCGTGGCTACTAAAGTTGGCGGGGTAATAGATATCATTGAAGATGGTAAAAATGGGCTCCTGGTGCCTCCGGGAGATCATAAAAGTATGGCTGATGCTATCATGCGTATTTACGAGGATACGCAATTAGCCCGCAGTTTAGCGGAAAATGCTTACGCCAAGATAAAAGAAAAATATACAGTGGAATTAATGGTTAAGAACACCCTGGATGTTTACCAGGATGCCTTGAGCAATTTCAAAATCCTGATAATTAAGCTTAGTTCCCTGGGGGACATAATCCTTTCTACGGCGGCGTTAAGGGCGATCCGGGAGAAATTCCCGCAAGCTAACTATAAAATAAGTTTTTTGACTGGCGAGGAGTCAAAAGATGTCCTGCTGAGGAGCCCTTATATCGATGAGCTTTTAGTTTGTGATCTGAAGAATAATGATAGAGGGTTAAAAGGGTTGTTGGGCATCGGCAGGATTCTAAGGAAAAAGAATTTTGACATCGTTATCGACCTGCAGAATAGCCGGGCCAGCCACATGCTTTCTTATCTGAGCGGTTGTGTTAATTGCTATGGTTATGACAACAAGAAGTTTTCATTTTTGTTGCAACACTGTATCAAGGATGAAAAGCCGGCTATCGACCCGGTAACCCATCAGTTCCGGATATTAAAAATGTTAGGCATAGACCTTTTAAATAATTCGCTTGAACTCTGGCCATCTAACGAGGATGTAAAACGCATGGATGAACTTTTAAATGCCCAATGGCTGAGTGAGGCGCAGAAGATAATCGGGATTAATATCAGCGCATCCAAGAGGTGGAGCACCAAGCTTTGGCCGCAGCAATACTTAATGCGGCTCTGCGAAGAACTGGGATTGCGGGATATCCGCGTAGTAATTACCGGTACAGATCAGGATCTAGTTTATGCTGAAATGCTCGTTAATTCTTTAAAAGGGACCAAGATTATCAATGCCTGTGGAAAAACCAGCATAAATGAGTTGGCGGCCTTGATTAAGAAATGCAATGTGTTTATTTCAGCTGATTCTTCGCCTTTACATATCGCTTCTGCGGTAGGTACTCCTTTTATTGCGCTTTTTGGCCCGACTGACAGCCGCCGGCATCTCCCGCCCGGCAAGCACTACATCGTGATTAATAAAGGATTAGAGTGTCAGCCTTGTTATAAAACTAAATGCCGGACTAAACGTTGTATGACCCAGATTACTCCGGAAGAAGTGCTTGCGGCAATAGATAAATTAATATAATGAATATATTATTTGTAGCCAACCATATCAATGTAGGGGGGATTTCCAGTTACCTGCTTACTCTATCTTCCGGGCTTATCGGTCATGGCCATAATGTTTACCTGGCTTCCAGCGGTGGTGAACTTTTAGGGAAATTCACGGCAGCCGGGGTAAAACATGTAGAGGTCCCTTTGAAGACGAAAAAAGAGCTCAGTCCGAAGATCATCTTAAGTTTCTTAAAGCTTAGAAAAGAAGTTGAAAAGCACAATATTGATTTAATACATTCGAATAGCCGGACTACCCAGGTTCTGGGGAATTTATTGAGCCGTTATTGCCGTAAGCCGCATATATTTACCTGTCATGGTTTCTTCAAGCCGAAATTGTCCCGCCGGTTGTTTCCTTGTTGGGGCAATCTGGTGATCGCTATCAGCCAGGAAGTAAAAGAGCACCTGATTTCTGATTTTAAACTGGATGATAAAAAGATCAAAGTGATCAATAACGGCATAGACCTACAGGGGTTCGGTGATGTTTCAGGAAGGCAGAGTTTTCGGGAATCTTTGGGTGTCGGTGAGGTCCCTTTGGTCGGAATCGTTGCCCGCCTGTCCGATGTTAAAGGTCATACCTATCTTTTTAAGGCTATGCCGGATGTTTTGAAGAGTTTCCCTTCTGTAAAATTGCTAGTCGTAGGCGAAGGCAAGATGAAGGATGCCTTGATCAAGGAGGCGGATGATTTGGCAATTAGGGAGAGTGTTTTATTTTTATCTCAAGCCGGAGGCGCTGAAAATGTGCTCGCCGGCTTAGATGTTTTTGTAATGCCATCATTACAGGAAGGTTTAGGCTTAGCACTTATGGAGGCGATGGCTCAAGGCTTGGCAGTTGTCGGTTCAGCAGTGGGCGGGATAAAGACGCTGATTAGGGATGGACAAAACGGGCTGCTGGTTGTGCCTGCTGATCATGTGTCTTTAGCCGAGGCGATCAAGCGCCTGCTGGCGGATAAACAGTTACGCGATAATTTAGGGGCCAGCGCCCGTAAATTCATCGTGAATAACTTTTCTAAGGAGAAAATGGTCGATGAAACTGAAAGAGTTTATAGGGATCTTTAAAATAAGAAGAATAGCTGTTGTTATCTTTATAATTATCATTGCTGTTTTTATTGGCCGCCTGCGCAGTTTTTACCAGGTGCCGGTGCTGATGTACCATTCGGTTAACCCGAAAAGCGATCCGGTATTGTATCGGTTGATAGTTAAACCCGAATCATTCGCCAGGCAGATGCAGTTTTTGAAAACGCACCATTATAATGTTATCAGGCTCGAGGAATTAGCTGATTTGATCCGGGAGAAGAAGAAAATACCCCGCAAGACCGTTGCTATAACTTTTGATGACGGTTTTAAAGATAACTATACTTATGCTTACCCGGTTTTAAAGAAACTGGGATTACCGGCTACGATATTCGTTATCTATGATGAGGTGGGTAGGCCTCAAGGGGATCGTTTAGATTGGGATGAGATTGTCGAGATGCATGATTCCGGATTAATCACTATCGGCAGCCATACTCTGGGTTCGGTGCCTCTGTTAGATATAAAATCTGAGTCAGAGCTGAGAAGGCAGATCATTGATTCCAAGAAAATGTTTGAAGAAAAGCTTAAGATCCCGGTTAACACGTTTTGTTATGTCGGAGGTATGTTTAATTCTCAGATAAAAGATCTGGTAAAAGAGGCAGGTTATAAATGTGCCGTAGCTACCGGGTTGGGGAAAAGATACTCCAATCATGATGTATATGCGATTAAAAGAATACGCATATCTTCTCCTTCGGACAACCTGATGGACTTTTGGGTAAGAATATGCGGGTACTATAATTCATTCCGGGAGCGTTAGGGTAAATGAGCAATCTTAAGTCAGCTGAACGTATCCTTATTTTTAACGTAAATTGGTTGGGAGATGTTTTGTTCTCTACCGCGACTATCCGGAATATGCGCAGGAACTATCCCGATAGCTATATCGCCTGTGTGATTCCCAGCCGCTGCTATCCGATATTAAAGGGCAACCCGTATTTAGATGAAGTCATCATCTTTGACGAAAAAGACAGGCATCGGGGGATACTGGCAAAACTTAATTTTATCAACCTGCTTAGAACTAAAAAATTCGATACTGTATTTTTGTTGCATCGTTCATTCAGCCGGGCGTTGATTTGCCGCCTGGCGGGAATACAGAATAGGATCGGATACGATACTAAAAAACGTTCTTTTCTTTTAACTAAGAAGATCTTTATGCCAAAGGTAGATTCCCTGCACCGTATAGATTTCTATCTGAATGTTATTGAAAAAGCTGGTTTACGCATAGAGGATAGGTATTTGGATTTTATCTTTACTCCCGAAGAAGATCAATATGCGGGCGATTTTTTAAGTAAGAATAAGGTGAGTAAGGATGATTTCCTGGTATTGCTTAATCCCGGCGGAAATTGGATGCTTAAGCGTTGGCCGAAGGATCATTGGGCAGCTCTTGCCGATAAATTGATCAGTGAAATGAAAGCCAAAGTTGTTATAACCGGCAGTGTCTCTGATCTGCCGCTGGTTAATCAGATAAAAGCAGCGATGAAAGAAAAGCCCCTGGTTGGCTGCGGGGTTTTTAATATAAAACAACTGGCGGCCCTAGCCAAAAGGGCAAGCTTGTTTATCACCGCTGATACCGGGCCGATGCATATCGCTAATGCCGTAAGTGCTAAAAAGATAATTGCTATATTTGGTCCGACGGCTAAAGAGATTACCGGGCCGTATCCGGATACCAACGTGGTTATTTTACAAAAAGATGTCGGATGTGTCATCCCCTGTTATAAAGTGAGTTGCCGGGATAACCGTTGCATGAAAGCAGTTACTCCCGATGATGTCTTTGCAGAGGTCCGGAAAATCAGAAAATCATGAAGATACTTTTTATAACTTTAAGCAATATAGGCGACTGCATATTGAGCCTGCCGGTTTTAGATGCGTTGCACAACGAATATCCGGATGCCTCGATCAGTTGTCTTGTGCCTGAGAGGCCCAAGGAGATCTTCAGTAATAGTCCCGTGGTAGATAAGGTAATTATCTTCGATAAACATGCCAGGCTGGCAGATAAAATTAAACTGTTTTTTTCTCTGAGCAGGGAAAGATTTGATATAGTCGTAGATTTGCGTAATAGCTTCTTCGGGGCTTTTCTTCCGGCTAAGAAAAGAAGTTCGCCATTGCGTTTTATGCCCGTTAATTTCAAACATATGAAAGATAAACATCTTCTCTGGTCCGGTTTTTCCGGGTATCCTTTTAGGGATAGGAAACAGCAATCGCTGGTTGTCGCTCCTGAAGATGTAAACTATATAAATGGTATTCTCAAAGAACATAAATTATCCGGTAGTGCGAAGTTGATTGTGATTGCCCCGGGAGCGCGGAGCCAGGTTAAACGCTGGGATAAACATAATTTCCGTCAGCTTTGCAGCCGTTTGATCCAGGATGGCTGGGATGTAGTCCTGGCAGGGGATCAAGCTGATCAGCCTATCTGTTCATATATATGTCAGGAGAATCCAGAGAAGATTATTAATCTTTGCGCCAAGACTTCCATTAGTCAGCTAGCTGCCTTACTCAAAAGCGCCCGGCTTTTAGTTACCAATGATAGTGCGATAATGCATTTAGCTAGCTACCTGAACGTTCCGGTTTGCGCGATATTCGGGCCTACTAATGAAAATAAATATGGGCCATGGTCGAAGGATAGAATGGTGATAAAAAAAGATATTTTCTGCCGGCCATGCGAAAAAGCAGCGTGTCGTTTTGGCAGTTTGGCTTGTTTGTCCTGTCTTAAAGTCGAGGATGTCTTTGAACAGATAGATTTCTTACTCAAAGGAAAAAATGGCCTGAACCCTCAGGGGTTCAGGCCGAAGTATAAGAGGATCTTGATTGTCCGCACTGACCGTATAGGCGACGTGCTGTTATCCACTCCGGTAATTAAAGCCTTGAGGCAAAAGTATCCTCAGGCTTATATATCGATGATCGTATCTCCTTATGCCCGGGATATTGTAGAGGCTAATCCCTATCTGGATGAGGTTATAATTTATGATAAGGATATTAAGCATAAAAGCTGGATGCGTTCGCTTAAATTTGCCAGCAGGTTAAGGAAGAAGAGGTTTGATCTGGCAGTGATCTTACACCCTACAAATCGTATGCATTTGATAGCTTTCCTGGCGGGCATTCCTTTACGTCTGGGTTATAACCGTAAATTTGGATTTCTGAATAATCTTAGGAAAAAGCATTCAAAGCAAGAAGGTTTGAGGCATGAGGCGGAATATAACCTGGATTTATTCAAAGAGTTGGGGATAAGCGGGAATGCCCGAGATTTGTTTATGCCGATAAAGGAGGAATCAGAGGAGTGGGCCCGGGATTTATTAGCCAGCAATGGAATTAAAGAAACGGATAAATTATTAGCGATTAACCCGGGGGCAAGCTGCCCTTCAAAGATTTGGCCGGCAGATAGGTTTGCGCAGGTTGCCGAAATTTTAGCCAAACAGTATAATCTTAAGATCCTGGTTGTTGCTGGGGCTAAAGATATTCCACAGGCAAATATGGTCGCTCGGAAATTAGGGGATAAGGCCTTGAATTTATCCGGCAAGACTTCGTTAAGTCATTTGGCTAGCATGCTTAAGAGATGTTCTTTGTTTATATCCAATGATTCCGGCCCGGTGCATATTGCTTCAAGTCTAGGCGTGCCGGTAATTTCTATTTTTGGCCGTAATCAACCCGGGCTTAGCCCGCGGCGCTGGGGACCATTAGGCAAGAGGGATAAATACCTGCATAAAGATATAGGTTGTATCCAGTGCCTGGCGCATAATTGCAAGAAAGAGTTTGCCTGCCTTAAGGCAATCAGCGTCGATGATGTGCTCTCCGCCGCTGAGTCCATTTTGAAGGTTCAGTAGATTTTTACGCGCCTGCCTTGTCTTGTTTCCCGCAGGGGCGCTCGTTTGCCCCGTGTGACAAACTTTGCTCGGGTTTCGGCCTCGCTCTGCCGGGCTTCGTATTTAGCTGGGCAACCATGCCCGCTCGGCCTGTAAACGCCCTGCTTAGAAACAAGCCAAGCCATCCGCTAAAGATGTACTCTGAAATTTAACAGGTTAATTTGCAGGTGAACAATACTTTAAGAGTGAAATATTTATGTTTGATTTAGTGTCGAATTGTGATAAAATCATTAAGCTTTTGGGGTTAAGGATTAAAGCTTAATGTCCTGAGCAAAGCGAAGGATTCCAATGACGATTAACTTAAAGAAAGTGAAAAGATATTCCATTAAAACCCGCTTTAGTAAGGTAAATAAGGGGGATTTTGCGCTTGCCCCGGCTAAGCTTAAGAGTTTTAATAGTTTTTTAAGTTCTTTGCCTGATATTCTAAAGGCCAAAGACTTGCGGCAGGTTGCTTTGGACATTGCCGCAGCCCGCAAGAAGAAAAAAGCGGTAATCTTTATGGCTGGCGCGCATGTAATAAAATGCGGGCTTAATCCGATATTAATTGAGTTAATCAAGAAAAAAGTGATTAGTTGTATCTGTCTTAATGGCGCCGGGATCATCCATGATTTTGAAATTGCCTTTCAGGGAAAGACTTCCGAGGATGTGGCAGAAAACCTTAAAAATGGAAGCTTTGGCATGGGAAAGGAAACCGCTGATTTTATTAACCAGGCGGTTTCCGAGGGGATAGGTGAGGGTTTAGGTTTGGGGGGCGCGGTTGGGAAAATGATTTTCGAGAAGAACCTGCCGAATAAAGATTTAAGCCTGCTCTACAATGCTTATAAATACAAGGTGCCGGTATGCGTTTTTGTGGGGATCGGTACGGATATCATACATCAGCACCCTTCTTTTGATGCGGGATCGACCGCGGAAGGTTCCTTGCGTGATTTCCATGCGCTGGTTGAGAACATCTGTTTGTTGAATCAGGGAGGCGTGGTCTTGAATTTTGGTTCAGCTGTACTTTTGCCTGAGGTATTTTTGAAGGCGCTTAACTTGACGCGTAACCTCGGAAATAAAGTCAAAGATTTTACTACTGCCAATTTTGATATGATCTATCAGTATCGTCCGGCGCAGAATGTAGTGGCCCGTCCGACGAATTCCGGAGGTAAGGGGTATTATATTATCGGTCACCATGAAATAATGCTTCCGCTTTTGGCCCAGGCGGTGATTGAAAAGATATGAAGGACTTAAGAAAGATAATCGGGAAATTTAATAAAGCAAAGGTCTTGGTTGTCGGGGACTTGATTCTTGACCAGTATATCTGGGGGGATGTTGAGAGGATTTCTCCCGAAGCTCCTGTACCGGTGGTTTGTGCCAACAAAAGAAATTATGTTCCGGGAGGCGCAGCTAATGTTGCCAATAATATCAGTGCCTTGGGTGCAAAGGTAAGTCTGTGCGGGATATTGGGAGATAGACAGGACCCCGCTACGGAAATGTTCCAACATCAGGCTAAAAAACTGGGGATTGATACCAAAGGCGTATTTTTTGAAGAGGGGAGAAAGACAACCCTCAAGACTAGGATTATCGCGGGCCATCAGCAGGTGGTCAGGGTCGATTGGGAAGATGTGCATAGTATCTCTCAAAATGTAAAAAATAAACTTTTTAAATATCTAGGCGATAATATAAAAAAGTTCGATGCTGTGATCATAGAAGATTATGGTAAGGGGCTCTTGGACCGTGAATTAACAGCGGATATCATCAAGAATGCCCAGTGCTTTAAGAAAATAGTCACTGTTGACCCGAAAGAGAATAACTTTGATTGTTATAAGCACGCTACTTGTATTACCCCTAACCGTAAAGAGGCTCAGAATGCTATCCGGTATCTTAAAATGAATGATAGGGGAAACTTGTTTAAGGTTTATAAGGAAACCCTGTTTACGGATGACGACATCAAGAATGCAGGAGAGAAGATATTGGAGTATCTGCAGCTGGAGAGTCTTTTGATTACGCTTGGCGAAGGTGGGATGTGGCTTTTTGAAAAAGGCAATAATAAACGTATCCCGACTCAGGCCCAGGAGGTTTTTGATGTATCCGGGGCAGGGGATACGGTGATTAGCAGTTTTACCCTGGCTCTTTGCGCGGGTGCTTCGAAACTGGAGGCGGCACATATTGCTAATTTTGCCGCCGGTATCGTTGTAGGGAAGCTGGGGACTGCGGTAACAAATTGCGCCGAACTTTTGAAGAGGATTAGATAAAATGGATGTGATCGGAGTTATTCCTGCCAGGTATTCGTCTACCAGGTTTAAGGGCAAGGTCCTGGCGGATATTATGGGCAAGCCTATGCTCCAGCATGTTTGGGAAAGGGCTAAAGCAAGCCGGATACTGGATGATTTGATTATTGCTTGTGACGATGAAATAATCCAGAAGGCCGCAACTGAATTCGGGGCCAAGACAGTGATGACTTCTAAAGAGCATACTTGTGGTACTGACAGGATCAGTGAGGTGGTCAATCCTTTGGATGTGAAAGTGGTTATCAATATCCAGGGAGATGAGCCTTTGGTCAATCCGATGATGATTGATAGTGTTGCCCGCGCTTTATTAGGGGATAGTTCCCTGAGCATGGCGACAATTATGAAGAAAATTGAAGATCCGGCTGAGATCGCCGATCCGCATGTGGTAAAGGTGGTGGTGGGGAAGAATAATCTCGCTTTGTATTTTTCGCGCGCGCCTATTCCTTATTTAGCGCCTAACGCCGAAATCAAAGAGGCGGTTTATTATAAACATATCGGCCTGTACGGTTACACAAAAGATTTTCTTTTTACTTATAAGAACCTTCCTGTTTCTAACCTTGAGAGGACAGAGAAGCTGGAGCAATTGCGTGTTTTAGCCGAGGGGTTTAAGATTAAAGTGATTGAAACTAAATTTGACACTATAAGCGTGGATACTCCTGAAGATCTGGAGAGGCTTAAAGTTTTATTGCAGAAGGGGATAAATTAAATGCGCCAGGTTAATGTCGGAAATATAAAATTTGGTGATAGATTTCCGCTCGTGCTTATTGCCGGGCCCTGTGTTATTGAGTCAGAAAGCTCCTGTCTTGAGGCGGCCAGGAGGATTAAGTCTATCGCTTCATTGTGTAAAGTACCTTTTATATTCAAGTCCAGCTTTGATAAGGCCAACCGTCTTTCCGTGGATTCTTACCGCGGTCCGGGACTAAGTAAGGGGCTGTCTATTTTAAAGAAAGTAAAACAACAACTTAAGGTTCCTGTCCTTAGCGATGTACATTGTGCAAAAGATATGGCTGAGGCAGCCAAAGTCCTGGATATTATTCAGATCCCGGCATTCCTCTGCCGTCAGACAGATATTGTGTTGGCTGCGGCAAAGACCGGCAAAGTAGTGAACATCAAGAAAGGTCAATTTCTCGCCCCCTGGGATATCTTGCCGATAATCAAAAAGGTTGAATCCGTCGGAAATAAAAATATCTTGCTTACGGAAAGAGGGGTAAGTTTTGGTTATAATAACTTGGTTACGGATTACCGGGCCATTTCGATTATGCGCGGGTTTGGTTATCCGGTAATTTATGATGCTACGCATAGTGTTCAGCTTCCCGGAGGTAAAGGCGCTTGTTCCGGAGGCCAGAGTGAATTTGTCGCCGGACTTTCCCGGGCAGCCGTAGCTTTTGGCTGCGACGGCCTATTTTTGGAAGTACACATTGATCCAAAGAACGCGCCTTGTGATGGGCCGAATATGATCAATTTTAAAGAATTAGAAAACCTGTTAAAACAAGTTAAGAAGATCGAGAGTGTATTATGAGAATAAATGTGATTAAGCGGGCAAAAGAGGTCCTGGATATCGAGGCGGAAGCGGTAAAGTTGTTAAAAAGCCGCTTGAATAATGGATTTGTCCAGGCGGTTGAATTGATCCTTAAGAATAAAGGAAGGGTTGTAGTCAGCGGCATGGGTAAGACAGGAATTATCGCGCAAAAACTTTCCGCGACGCTTGCCTCTACCGGTACCCCGAGCTTATTTTTGCATACCGCAGAGGCCATTCACGGCGATCTGGGTAAAGTAACTGCTGATGATGTCGTGGTTATCCTTTCTAACAGTGGCTCTACTGAGGAGATGAAACAACTCCTGCCGATACTCAAAAAAATAGGTTCTCCGATTATATCGCTTACCGGGAATTTAAAATCCGTGCTTGCTAAATACAGTGATGTAGTTTTGGATGTGTCGGTTAAGAAAGAGGCTTGCCCCTTGGGCCTGGCTCCTACAGCTTCAACTACCGCGACTCTGGCTATGGCGGATGCTTTGGCGGTGTGTTTGCTGGAGTTAAAAGGTTTCAAAGAAAAAGATTTTGCTTTTTTTCATCCCGGAGGGGCTTTAGGCAGGAGACTGCTTTTAAGAGTTGAAGACCTTATGCGCCGGGCGCAGTCCAATGCCGTAGTAGGCGAGGATAAGAAGGTCTCGCAGGTTCTATGCGCGATTACCCGGGCAAGGGCGGGCTCAGCTACAGTCGTAGATAAGCAGGGTAAATTAAAAGGTATTTTTACTGATGGAGATTTGCGCCGTCATCTGGAAACGGATAAAAATCTGGCGACGCGTCCGATCAAAGAGGTGATGACTAAGAATCCGACGGTAGTAAGTAAAGATATGCTGGCTGCAGAGGCGATGCGTATATTGCAGGCTAAGAAAATTGATGAAGTTCCGGTTGTAGATAAGTTTATGCGGCCGGTAGGCTTGTTGGATGTCCAGGACCTGCTTAAGGCAGGATTGGTTTAACATGATTAAGAAGATAACCAAGGAACAGTTATATAAACGCCTGCGTAAAGTTAAACTGGTTCTGTTGGATGTGGACGGAGTTTTGACTGACGGAAGGATAGTTTATAATTCAGAGGGCGGTGAGCTTAAATTTTTTGATGTGCATGATGGTTTGGGGGTTTATGTTTTAGGCAGGGCCGGGATCCCCACTATTCTGGTCACAGCTAAAAGCTCTAAAGCTATCCTTCCGCGCGCCAAAGATATGCGGGTAGCAGAAGTTTTTGGTGATGTCTTCCCTAAAACCGCAGTCCTGGATAAGATTACCAGCAAATATAAAGTTTCCGCGGAGGAGATTTGTTTTGTGGCAGATGATCTGGTGGACCTTTCGCTTATGCGCAAAGTTGGCCTGCCGATAGCCGTAGAAAATGCCTCCGGGGAAATAAAAGAGTCGGCAGTTTATATAACTAAGCGTATGGGTGGCCGCGGGGCTGTCAGGGAAGTTGCTGAGTTGATCCTTAAGACGCAGGGCAAATGGAAGAATATATTAAAATTCTATGGAGCTTAAGAAATTTGTTTTTTTAATCCTGGCATTTATATTCCTTTCCGGTAAATCTTTCGCAGCCGAAACCGCTAAAACAGCAGCTGAGGCTAAAGATTCTGATCAGCAGATAGGGGATTTCTCTCTTTCCGGCTACGGCGAAAAAGGGAAAAAAGCCTGGGACCTGGCCGGAAAGTCAGCGGATATATACAATGAGGTGGTGAAGCTTAAAGAAGTAGTGGGCAACCATTACGCGGATAAAGACAGCATTAAGCTGACCGCTGATAAAGGCGATTTTAATAAGGATAGCGGGGTTGTGCATTTAGAGGATAATGTGGTGATTACCACTTCCAGTGGAGCAAAGATGACTACCGATTCTCTGGATTGGGACCGTAAGCAGCAGATAGTCAGTACCCTGGATAAAGTAAGTGTACAGCGGGAAGATATGAGCCTCACCGGGGAAGGGGCCAAGGGCCAGACAGCGCTTAAGCAAATGGCATTGGAAAAGAATGTGCGTTTGGATATCGACCCAAAGGACAAGCAAAAAGGAAAAAAGGAAAAGATTACCATTATTTGCGATGGCCCGCTGGAGGTGGATTACGAAAAAAATATTGCCGTATTCAATAATAATGTTAAAGTAGAAACTCCGGATACAACCATCTATAGCGATAAGATGTATGTGTATTTTGTTCCGAAGCAGGAAGCGGCCAATAAGGATGAGGGGGCGGTAGTGATGTCCAGTTCGATCAATAAAATTATTGCCCAGGGGAATGTGCGTATATTGCGCGGCGAAAATACTTCTTATAGCCAGGAAGCTATTTATACTGCTTTGGATAAGAGGATAGTCCTGACCGGCAGGCCCCATATAGAGATCTACCAGACGGAGAATTTGAATGCAGCTTTTAGAAACTAAAGGTTTGGCAAAATCATACGACGGCCGTAATGTTGTCAATGGTGTAGACATTACGGTTAAGCGTGGTGAGATTGTCGGTTTGCTTGGGCCGAATGGGGCGGGAAAGACCACGACTTTTTATATGATCGTCGGTATTGTGCCTCCCAATAGCGGTACAATCGTTTTCGACAATCATGAAATTACTAACTTGCCTATCCATGAACGGGCGCGTTTTGGCATAGGTTATCTTTCGCAAGAGGCTTCGATATTCCGTAAGTTGACGGTAGAGGATAATATAAACGCGATCCTGGAGACTTTGCCTTTAAACCGGTCGCAGAGAAAACGCAGGCTGGCTTCGTTGCTTGAGGAGTTAAATATCGCGCATTTAGCAAAAAATAAGGCCTATACTTTGAGCGGAGGGGAAAGGCGCAGGCTTGAAATTACCCGGGCTTTAGTAACCAACCCGTCTTTTATACTTTTAGATGAGCCTTTTTCCGGGATCGACCCTATAGTGGTCAATGAAGCCCAGGAGATCATCAAAGAGTTAAAAGCTAAGGGGCTGGGTATTTTATTAACCGACCATAATGTCCGGGAGACTTTAGCTATAACTGACCGGGCATATCTGATTGCTGACGGGGCTATCCTTATATCGGGTTCGGCGCATGAGTTGATTAATCATCCCCGCGCGCGCGAGGTTTATTTGGGGGAAAAGTTCAGAATGTGAGTGAGTGCTTAAGTTATGGAGGCGCTAATTAGTTTAGCGACATAACTTAATGCACGAACTCATACCCGCGAAGGTGCAAAAATTCTAAGAAATCTTTGCACAGTATCTGAGCGGGTAATAGGATAAAGTCGTAAAACAGAAGATTTTGTAGAAATCTTCAAGTGATTAAGCGAAGGGTTTTGTTCCCAAGGATATCGTATATACATATTAAAAACAAGAAAGGATTCAAATGAAAACGGAAGTAAAGAAACTGGATAGCACAAAATGTGAATTAAGCGTATCGGTAAGCGGTGAATTAGTTAAAAATAAATTCGAGGAAATCTTTTCTCAGGTTGCCAAAGAAGCAAAGGTTCCGGGGTTTCGCCCGGGTAAGGCCCCGAGGGATGTACTGGAGAAGCATTATGCCTCTTCGGTCCATGAACAGGTTTTAAAAGATCTGGTCCCGGATGTATATAACCAGGCAATAGCGGCGGAAAAACTCGACGTTATTGAGTTGCCGCAGATAAGCGAGGTAAAGCTGGACCGCAGTAATCTTTCTTTTAAAGCGGTCGTAGAAGTCAGCCCCGAGATTGCGATCAAGGATTATAAGAAACAGAAGATAAATTATAAATTAATCACTGTAAGTGCTGATGAGATAAAGAAGCATGTCGATTCAGTTAAAGAATCGCGTAAGGCGGAAACTTTAGATGATAAGTTCTGCCGTTCTCTCGGGTACCCGAACCTGTCGGAATTTGAGAAAGCGGTGGAAAGACAGATTTTTATCACTAAGGAGAATTCGGAAAGACAGCGTATTGAAACTGAATTGATCGATAACCTGCTGAAGAATTTAGAGTTTAAGGTTCCGGAGAGCCTGGTTAACCGTCAGGCCCAGGATATGCTGAGGCAGACCAAGATTGATTTGGCGATGAAAGGAATACCCCGGGATAAGATCGATGAGCAGGAAAAGCTGCTTATGGACGGGATCCAGCCGCAGGCCAAAAAGCAGGTCAAGATTTATTTAGTTCTGGCTCAGATTGCCAAAAAAGAAAATATTGTTATTGATGACCATATGCCGGCTAAGGTAATGGAGTTTTTATTAAGCGAAGCGGATTGGCAGGAAACTCATTAAAGAGGAGGCTATGATGGAAACAAAAATGCAGACATTGGTTCCCATGGTAATTGAACAGACTGCCCGGGGCTATGAGCGTGCTTATGATATTTACTCGCGCCTTTTAAAAGACCGGATTATCTTCATCGGTACACCAATCGATGATTATGTGGCAAATCTTGTAATTGCCCAGATGCTTTTCTTGCAGATGGAAGAGAAGGATAAAGATATCAATGTTTATATAAATTCACCCGGAGGTTCGGTTACCGCAGGCCTGGCGATATACGACACCATGCAGTTTATAAAATGCGATGTGGCAACCTATTGTGTGGGGCAGGCAGCAAGCATGGGAGCGGTTCTATTGGCAGCGGGTACCAAGGGCAAGCGTTTCGTGCTTCCAAATTCGCGGGTAATGATCCATCAGCCCTGGGGCGGGGTACAGGGTGCGGCTGCCGATATATCTATCCAGGCCAAAGAGATTTTGACCTTGCGCGATAAAATTAACAACATACTTGCGTATCATACATCTCAGTCACTGGAGAAAATCCAAAAGGATACGGACAGGGATTATTTTATGTCTGCTAAAGAAGCAAAGGATTACGGTATAATTGACGAAGTAGTATTAAACAACAAGAAGATAAAATAACATCCCGCGCTAACAACCACCCGACGCCAATAGGTATTGCGTCGGTGTGCGCTATTGTAGCGCAATTGTGCGGGTGTGCCCTTATGGGCAAGGAGAATAAGAAATGAGAAAAAACTATCTTTTAACACCAGGACCAACTCCACTGCCGCCGGAAGTATGCCAGGCATTAGGCAGACCGATTATTCATCACCGCACCCCGCAGTTTCAGGCGATACTTAAGGAGGCCACCGAGGGGTTAAAGTATGTATTCCAGACAGAGTCAGATGTTTTTATCCTCACTTCTTCCGGCACAGGAGCGATGGAAGCAGCGGTAGTTAATCTGCTTTCAGCCAAGGATGCCGCACTTACCGTCGAAAGCGGTAAATTCGGAGAACGTTGGACTGAATTGTGCAATGGATATGGTATTTTGGCTGATGTGATTAAAGTGGAGTGGGGGAAAGCGGTGGAGCCTGCGGAGATTGAGAAACGCCTTAAAGCTAATCCGAATATAAAAGCTGTTTTTACTACGCTTTGCGAAACTTCTACCGGAGTTGCTACTGATATTGAAGCGATAGGTAAAATAGTAGCTAAATATAATGCGGTTTTAGTGGTGGATGCGATCAGCGGTCTGGGGGCCATTGATTTAAAAACCGATGCCTGGGGTGTTGATGTATGTGTTTCAGGATCGCAAAAAGGTTTTATGCTTCCTCCGGGGCTGGCTTTTATAAGCGTAAGCAAAAAGGCCTGGGATATGATCGCTGTGTCAAAGAGCCCGCGTTATTATTTTGATTTAACCGTGGCCAGGAAGGCAATCCAGAAGACGGATACGCCTTTTACCCCGGCTATTTCTCTGGTCATTGCTTTGGTGGAAGTATTAAGGATGATGAAGCAGGATGGCCTGGAAAATATATTTAAACGGCATCACACCATGGCATCTGCGACTAAGGCCGCGATGAAGGCATTGGGTTTGGAATTGTTTGCGCCGACTGCCTCTTCGGATGTGGTAACTGCAGTAAAGGTTCCTGCTGGTATCGACGGAGAAAAATTAGTCAAGACTATGCGTGATGCCTACGGTGTGACTATTGCCGGAGGTCAGGCGGAATTAAAGGGTAAGGTATTCAGGTTCGCCCATATGGGTTTTATCGAGGAATTTGACATTATTGCCGGTATCGCCTGCCTGGAGAAAGTTTTGAAGGAATTAGGTTATTCCTTTGAATTGGGTGCAGGGGTGAAGGCAGCTGAAGAGGTTTTCTTAAAAAAGTAAGGAGTGAGACAAATGATTAAGGTCTTGGTCAGTGATGCATTATCAGAAGAGGGATTGAAGGTATTCCGGGAGTCGAAGGAGCTTACGGTTGATGTAAAAACAGATCTAAAGCCGGATGCCTTAAAAGAAATAATTCAGGACTACGATGCTTTGGTAGTGCGCAGCGCAACCAAAGTAACCAGTGAGATAATCCAGGCGGCTAAAAAGCTCAAAGTTGTCGGCCGCGCCGGAGTCGGTCTGGATAATGTGGATTTGGAAGCAGCCACCCAGAAAGGGATAATCGTAATGAATACTCCGGCGGGAAACACCATCTCTACCGCCGAGCATACTTTTAGCATGATCCTTGCGCTTTCCCGGAATATCCCGCAGGCTAATGCCTCGACGAAAAAAGGGGAATGGAAACGCTCAAAGTTCATGGGCGTAGAGGTCTATGGGAAAACTCTCGGTATTGTAGGTTTTGGCCGTATCGGCTCTGAAGTGGCTAAGCGCGCCCTATCTTTTGGCATGAAAATATTGGCCTATGATCCATTCTTATCGGCTGAGGTTGCTGAAAGTATCGGGGTGGAGATCGCGGAGTTAAAGAAGGTCTTGCAGGAAGCCGATTATATTACTGTGCATACTCCGTTGACTGATGAAACCAGACATATGATTTCGGATAAAGAGTTTGCTTTGATGAAAAAAGGAGTGCGCATAATAAATTGCGCCCGCGGCGGGATAATCGATGAAGTGGCCTTGGTCAAGGCTATAAAAGAGCAAAAGGTATCCGGCGCAGCTATGGATGTTTTTGAAAATGAACCGCTTTCTGCGGATAATGAATTCCTGAAGCTGGATAACGTAGTTATTACCCCGCATCTGGGTGCTTCTACCGAAGAGGCGCAGATCAACGTGGCAATTGAAGTGGCGGAAATCGTGCGCGATGCGCTTTTAGGCAGAGGAATACGTAATGCTGCAAACTATCCTTGCCTTGAGGCGGAAGTAAGTAAGATCCTCAGCCCGTATATCAATTTAGGGGAGAAGCTTGGAATGTTCGCTGCTCAGCTTGTGGAAGGAAGATTCCAGGAACTGGTGATAAATTATAGCGGCGAAATCACCAAATACAATTTAAGCCCGGTAACCATGGCTTTAGCCAAAGGTGTGCTTGAGCCGATATTAAAGGAGACGGTAAATTTTGTTAATGCCGTATCTTTGCTTAAAGAAAGAGGAATAAAACTGCGTGAATCAAAGTCGGCTCAGGAAGGGGAGTTTGTCAATCTTATCCAGTTAGAGATCAAGACGGATAAAGAGACAAGGAAAGTTTTTGGAACGCTTTCCAGCAATAAACAGCCGAGAATCGTAAAGATCGATGATTATTACCTTGAGTTATATCCGATCGGAGAAATGGTCTTTATCCGTAATGCGGATAAACTGGGTTTGATCGGCAGCCTGGGCACGCTCATGGGAAAAAGCGGTATCAACATCGCCGCGATGACCTTTGGCCGGGATGAACAAGGCGGCAAGGCAATCAGCGTGTTAAATGTAGATAGCGTAGTTAGCCCGGAGATCCAGGATAAGATACGCGAATTAGAAAACATTTTAACCGTAAAAGTTATCAGGACATGAAAGGTATCAAAACAATATCCTTTGCTTTAATCCTGCTGGCATTAAACGCCGGCAGCCTTTGGGCTAAGGAAGTAACTATTCTTTATACCGGCAATACCCATGCCATGCTTTACCCCTGCAGTTGTCCTTTTGAGCGGGATGGCGGGATTGCCCGGCGCGCTTCGCTGGTAAAGGAGATGAGGAGGAAGCACCCGGGTCTTCTGCTTCTGGATTGCGGCGCTTTTACTGCCGGAGGACTGCTTGATGAATACACCCAGAATGTCCGGTTGGATATGCAGCGTTCCGAAGTGAACCTTAAAGCTATGGAATTGATGGGTTATGATGCCGTTGCTGTAAGTAATGATGAGTTTAATTTTGGCAAAGATTTCTTTTTGAAAAACGCCAGAAAGAATAACCCTGCTTTTTTAAGCGCTAATTTAAAGTCTGATAAAGTAGTCCCTTATATTGTCAAGCAGATATCCGGGGTAAAGATCGGGGTTATCGGTTTGACTAACCTGACTGCCGGCAATAAGTCGGAGGGGTTGAAGGTAACCGCATATACGGTAATAGATGAATTGGTCCGTCGCCTTAAAAGTGAAGGCGTGGAAGTTATAGCTGTTTTAAGCTCTTTGAATAAAAAAGACAACCTGGATTTGATCTCTAGGGTTAAAGATATCGATATCCTTTTCATAGGCTACAATGCCGGTAGGGATGAGTTTGAACCCAGGATAGGGTCTACGTTTATCGCTCTTCCTTTTTGGCAGGGCCGTAAACTTGGAAAACTTACGCTGGAAGTCAAAGACGGGGAACTCCTGAGTTGTAAAAATGAAGAGATAAGATTATCGGACAAGATTGCTGATGACCCGGGAATATTGGAAATCCTGCCGCGTTGTTATTCCGATGCCAATTGTAAAAAAGAAGGTATGATCGGCAGCTGTCAGAATCCAGGAGAACTTATCGCCAACTGTATGTTTACCGAACCGAATAAATTAAGGTTGATGGTGATAACTGCAAAGGACTGCGTTGTTTGTAATACGGAGCCGGTTATCGAGCAGTTAAAGAAACAATTCCCCGGTATAAGTACCGAATATATTGATTCCGGGCGCGCAGGCGGCCTGATCAAGGACCTGTCAATTGAAGTCCTGCCTGCCTATATCATCGGCAGAGAGGTGGAAAAAGAAATTAATTTTGAGAATTTCAAGAATAACCTGGAGTTAAAAAACGGGTTTTATCTGCTTAAACCTCAAGTAAGCGGGTTATCTTATTTTGTTAACCGTCAAGTTAAGAAGGGCAGCCTGGATTTATTCTGCAGCCTGTTTGATAAAGACGCCGCAGGGATTCTTGCGGTGTTAAAAGAGTTTAAGCCGGACTTGCATTTTCTGGTAGTGGAAAAAAATGCCGGTTTTGAAGCCAAGAATGGTCTTTCTGAAGTAGAAGAGTCTTTACGTGGGGTATGTGTACAGAAGTATTATCCACAGAAGTTTTGGGATTACCTGATCTGCCGGTCTAAGAATATCAACAGTTCCTGGTGGGAGGATTGCTTCAGTGAAGTTGATACGCAAAAAATAAGAAATTGCGCTAAGGGGGCCGAAGGGAAGTCCCTGCTTCAGGAAAACATCGCTTTAAACAAAGAGGTTCAGGTTAGTTTGAATTTGAGTTACCTTCTAGATAATTACCAGATATTTTCTTCCCGGGGCGTCCCGGATGAGGAAGAGCTGAGAAAAATAATAAAAAAATAAACAATAAGCCTGTTCAAAACAGGCAGGGCTGCTTAAGGCGGCCAGGGAGCTATCATGTCGCAAAAACCTAAGATTTACCTGCTTGATGTAACTAACCGCGATGGCGTGCAAACATCGCGGATCTGTTTGTCTAAACTGCAGAAGACCATGATTAACTGGTACCTGGATAAAATGGGGGTTTCCCAGTCAGAGTTTGGTTTTCCGCTCACTCGCCATGAGACAAATTATCTGAATGCAAATTTAGAATTAGCCAAGATAAAAGGGCTTACTAATATCAGGCTGAGCGGTTGGCTGCGCGCGACAAAAGAAGACGTAAAGTCCGCCTTTAAGCTGGTTCCGGATTTAAAATACATCAACCTGTCCATCTCGACTAGCGATCAGATGATCATCCACAAATTTAAAGGTAAACTTGACCATCAGTCGGTTATCCGGGAGATGGAGGAGGCGGTGGGTGAGGCGGTCAAATTAGGCGCAGAGACTATCGGGGTAAACGCGGAAGATGCTTCGCGGACTGACTTAAAATACCTGATTGATTTTGCCATCCAGGCCAAGAAAGCCGGAGCAGGAAGAATCCGCTATTGCGATACATTAGGATGTGATACTCCTTTTAGTATCTATGAACGCATAAAATTACTCGCTGAGGCAGTGGATTTGCCAATTGAAGTACATTGCCATAATGATTTGGGTTTGGTGGTGGCTAATTCCATCGCCGGGGCCAGGGCATCCAATGATGCCGGAGTGGATGCTTATATCAATACTTGTGTTAACGGTATGGGGGAGCGTGCTGGTAACGCAGACCTGGTTTCGGTAATTTTAGCGCTTAAATTCGGCCAGGGGATGCAGGATTATCACTTAGATGAAAAGGTGGATTTGAAAATGGCCTGGAAGATTTGTAAATACGCTTCTTATGCCTTTGGTGTTCCCATCCCGATTAATCAACCGGGTGTCGGTGCCAATGCCTTTGCCCATGAATCTGGAATCCATGCCGACGGCGCTTTAAAGGACAGGCGTAATTATGAGCTTTATGACTATGAGGAACTTGGCCGTGGAGAGCCGGAGATAATCGAGACGGGCAGGAAGATTACCGCCGGAGAATATTCCGGGATCAAGGGATTCCGCAATGTTTATGAAAAACTGGAAGTGGCTTTTAAGGATGATGCCGAGGCTACGCGTATACTGGAATTGGTCAGGTATGCCAATGTCCATAACCAGAAGCCGCTGGTTGATGATGAACTGAATTTTATCGCCCGATATCCGGATATCGCGCATAAGATTTTTACGATGACACCATAATAAATCAGAATATAGTATAGGGGAAACCCAAGAAAGAGGAATATGAATATAGTTCTTGTAGGGATGCAGTGGGGTGATGAAGGCAAGGGGAAGGTCATCGATATCCTTTCCCAGAAGGTGGATTATATAGTGCGTTATCAGGGCGGTAATAATGCCGGCCATACCGTGGTGGTGGGTGATAAAGAATATATCTTCCACCTGATCCCTTCGGGTATATTGCATGCCGGTAAAATCTGTTGCATTGGCAACGGCGTAGTTATCGACCCTGAGGTGCTTTTACGCGAGTTGGATGATCTACGGAATAACGGTATTGATTTTGCCCGGCGTTTTAAAATTTCAACTTTGGCGCATTTGATCATGCCGTATCATAAGAATCTGGACCAGTTACGTGAAGGTAAGAGGAAAAATAAAATTGGCACTACCGGAAGAGGGATAGGTCCTTGTTATGCCGATAAGATCAATCGTTGCGGTATCCGGATGATTGATTTAGCTAACCCGGCTGTTTTCAGGGACAAGCTTAAGGACAATCTTAAAGAGAAAAACGAGATATTTAAGAAGGTATATCAGCATCCGGGATTTAATTTCGAGAAAGTATATCGGCAGTACCTCGATTATGGAAAATTATTCGCTCCTTATATGTCTAATACTGCCGTGTTATTGAATGAGGCGGTGGACAAGAAAATGGATGTCCTCCTTGAAGGGGCGCAGGGTACATTTTTGGATATTGATTTCGGGACCTACCCTTTTGTTACTTCATCGTCGGCAACTTCGGGGGGAGCTTGTATCGGCACAGGCATATCACCGGTTAAGATCGATAAAGTGGTGGGTGTTTGCAAGGCCTATACTACGCGCGTAGGAGAGGGGCCGTTTCCCACTGAATACGCGTCAGGTTTTGGTAATTTTATGCGCGATAAAGGAAAAGAATTCGGCGCCACAACCGGTAGGCCGCGCCGTTGCGGTTGGTTTGATGCGTTGATGGCCAGGGAATCTGTAATGCTCAACGGTATTTCAGAGCTGGCAATTATGAAGATGGACATACTTGATGGCCTGGATAAGGTCAAGGTATGTATTGCTTATAAATATAAAGGTAAGACAATCAAAGAATTTCCCCATGATTTGGAGGTCTTAAGCAAAGCTGTTCCGGTTTATAAAGAGATGCCGGGTTGGCCTACTCAGGATAATAAACCGAGTTCTTTTAAGGGGTTGCATCCTAATGCCCGGGCATACCTGTTGGAATTAGAGTCACGGCTTAAGGCTAAAATAACCATGGTCTCAATAGGTTCTGCCAGGGAAGATACCTTGTTCATCTAATCCTGTTCGCTGACGCTCACAGGACTGCTCTGGATAAAATCTATAAGGAGTTTTTGCCCTCGATTTCGCTATCGCTCAATCAAGGACTGCGCTGGATAAAAAGCATAAGGTGCATTTGCCCTTGTTTTCGCTATCGCTCAAACAAGGACTGCGCTGGATAAAAAGCATAAGGTGC
>JAQTQC010000009.1 GCA_028712505.1 Candidatus Omnitrophota bacterium | reverse complement strand
AATGTAAATGTTGATGTTTTGAAGCCTAACGATAATTTCGCTAAAAAAGAATTCCAAGATTTATGGAAGAAAATCAAGGTTAAGACGGTTTATGAAGTGGATTTTGATAGTGAAGAGTTGATTAAAAATAGCGTGGAAGCGATTAATAAGAATCTCGCGGTTAAGAAGATTCTGGTGCATATTACTTCTGGTGAACAAGAAGACAAGATGGATGAATCAAGTCTTAAATCAGGCGAGAGCATGAGGAAACAGCAGAATATCACAGAAAAGGCTGATTCGCTCCTTGGCTCGGTGAAGTATGATTTAGTGGCTGAAATTGCGAAAGAGACAAACCTTACAAGAAGGACAGTAGTTAAGATATTACAGAATTTGCGTGTTGATGCTTTTCATAATTTTAAAGTAAATCCAGAGAGTTTTATACAGGGAGTTGTTAGCCTGATTAACAGTGAAAAGGCGGCAACCCTCATCAATAACATAGTTTATTCAAAAACAGACCAATCCTATGATGATAGTGTATTCACAATAAATAATTTCAAAGGATCGCTTGTCGACAATATTCTTGAAGTGAAAAAACACGTGCATGATTATGTTAAAACCGATTCCAAAGTAGAAAGAGATTTTGCCAAAGCGCTTGAAGCTGAGGATGTCCTGGTTTACGCAAAATTACCGCGAGGTCAAAACGGCTTTCAAATTCCGACACCACTCGGCAATTATTCTCCTGACTGGGCGATAGTTTTTGATGCCGATAAATACAAGTACGTTTATTTTATCGCGGAAACCAAAGGCAGCATGGAAAGCCTGCAGTTGAAAGAAATAGAACAGAAGAAAATCAGCTATGCTAGAAAACACTTTGAAGCCTTGGGGCATGCAGATATTAAGTACGATGTTATTGATTCATATGAAGCATTAAGAGATAAAATAATGAAATGAAGTTCATACCTATTATAGAGAGATAAAGGAGGGAAGTTATGTCGAATAAGGCATCGTCAACAAGGGCTGTAAGAAAGATCGTTCGTCAAGATTGGCAGAAAGGGACGAAGCAGGCGCGGAGTCTGGCCGCTTTTAATATGGGGAGTTGTTCTAAAAAAAAGTAAGTTGATAATAATGCAAGGGCAGTTTTATTTAAATTTTTTTTAGATCTATTTCTTCTATGTCTGCTAGTAGTAGGAAATGGAGTTGTTGAATTTAAGTAAACGGGGTTAAATAAATAGAAGTGGCGGGATATGAGAGAATTACCATATACGAAGAAGAATAGACTTGCTGATGTTCTAGCTTTAATACAAGTCTTGGCAATGTATAAACAGGCATTTCGTACCGAAGAGGGCATTAAGAAAGAATTTCAAAGAGATCCTGTTTCTGCTGAAAGTTGGGTTAAGATTGCAGAAGAACATCGGGAGTTTTTTAGGGTTCGGCGGGGTAAGGGAGTAGAAATATCTTTGATTGTTCGTTATGCCCAAGAAAATCACTCCGAATTAAAACCAGAACTTACAGCGACCTTGATGGAAACAGCTATCAAAATACATGATAGCCAATTAAATCTTAGTAGGGGATGGACTTTTTGGCTGCCAGTTATAGGCGCATTTATTGGGTCAGTATTGGCCATGCTTTTCACTAGGCGCTAAGAAATTAAAGGATATTTCTGGGGCTTAAGTGGGTACGTCCGAGAAAGCAAAAGCTATAGAAGACTGTCAAAATAAGTAAAATAGAATGGTTCTCTTTATTTACGGTCAGATTCGCACGCTTTCGCATTTGCGAGATACATTGTTACCGAAGTTGATGAGTGGCGAAGTGAGGGTTGGCTGAATTAGCTAAGTAATTTGATAGGGGAAAGATGGTAAAATATAAAGCGGTTGATTTATTCTGTGGGGTTGGTGGGCTTTCTTATGGTTTGAAGCGTTCCGGTATTGAGATCGTTGCCGGAGTGGATATTGATGAAAGCTGTCGGTACGCTTATGAGGCCAATAATACTACATTTATTCACAAAAGTGTTTCGGATGTCTCGGCTCAAGAATTGAACGAGCTTTATAATGGGAGCGATATCAAGATCCTGGTTGGTTGTGCTCCTTGTCAGACTTTTTCCAAACATACCTTGAAAGTGTTAGATAGAGAAAAATCCCAGAAGTGGCGTTTACTCGATGATTTCGCGAGGAAAATTCAAGAGATTAGACCAGAAATTGTTTCAATGGAAAATGTGCCACAATTGAGAAAATACGATGTTTTTAATGATTTCTTAACGGTTTTGAGGCAAAACGGATATCACGTTTCATATGGAGTGGTATATTGTCCTGATTATGGTGTTCCTCAGAAGCGGTCTAGATTGGTGCTATTATCTTCATTGTTGGGGCCAATTAACTTAATTCCTAAGACTCATCTTAGAGAAAAATATAGAACTGTAAGAGAAACCATTGGAGATCTAAACGAAATTTCCAATGGTGATATTGATAGTAGAGATATTTTACATCGATGTTCAAGATTATCTCCAATCAATTTAAGACGTATCATACAGTCGGTCCCTGGTGGGAAATGGTATGACTGGGATGAAGAACTTTTGGTAGAATGTCATAAGAAAAAGACAGGTGCAACATATTCATCTGTTTATGGGCGGATGGAATGGGATAAGCCATCACCGACGATTACAACTCAATTCTATGCTTTCGGTACTGGTAGATTTGGGCATCCTGAACAAAACCGGGCACTTTCATTACGTGAGGGGGCACTTTTACAAACTTTTCCCAAGAGATATAAATTTATTCCTAGAAATGGAAAAGTATTGATTAGACAAATGGGTAGGCATATAGGTAATGCTGTTCCTGTGCGTCTTGGGGAAATAATCGGGGAAAGTATTATTTCACATATCAAGGGGTTTTATGACTAAACAACCCGAAGAACAGAAATTTTCATTTGAGATTTCTTTGAGTGTTTTAAATCACTTAGGGAGAAATTTATACAGAAGTTTTGCCACTGTACTTGGAGAAGCTGTATCAAATGCTTGGGATGCCAACGCGGAGAATGTACATATTTATATTGATCAGGAGAACAAGAGTTTTCTTATAAAAGACGATGGTGTTGGTATGACGGCGGATGATTTTCAAAATAAGTTTTTGAAAATAGGCTATTCCAAAAGGAGAGATGGGCATTCGTCGCCGCACAAAAATAGGCCTTATATAGGACGGAAGGGTATAGGTAAGCTCGCTTTGCTGTCCTGTGCAGAAAAGATCGTGGTCATATCGAAAAAGGCTGGTGGAGATTATATTGGTGGAGTCATAGATAATTCAGGTTTGGATAAGGCTATTACAGACGATTTGACTCCTAAAGAATACCAGCTAGGGGATGTGAAATTTGATACTTTTGCACAATTCACAAAGGACCATGACCAGGGGACCATCATTTATTTCGAGAACATAAAAGATGGAATAAAACACAGTTTGACTTTTCTGAAGAAAATAGTTGCGTTGTATTTCCGTTTTTCTTTGATTGATCCGGATTTCAAAATTTATATCGGGGACGATAAGGTTACTCATGAATGTTTGGACGATTTGGCTTCGCGCACGCAGTTCTTGTGGAAGATCAATGATATCCAGGATCCGTATATTGATAGGTTGTGCGTAAATTTCGAACTCAAAGAGATAGGACAGTTTAAGTTCGACACCCGTGTAAAAGGATTTATCGCATCGGTAGAAAAACCTCGCGATTTGAAGATAATCGCTATGGACGAAAGAGTCGGTGTCGATCTTTTTGTAAATGGAAGATTGCGTGAAAGGGATATTCTTAAACATATCCCAACGGCTAGAGTCGTTGAAAGTTACTTATATGGGCAGATCCATTTCAACGATTTGGATGATGGATCTGATAGATTTACCAGCAGTCGTGAAAGTATTGTTGCTGATGACCCTAAATACAAAGATCTCTTGGATTTTCTCCGCGATAAAATTATTGGCAAAATACTCAGCGATTGGGATATTTGGCGCAGGAAGTATCGTAAAGATGGAGATCCTGATAATACGACAATATCTGCGAAAGAAAGAAAAGCCGAGGAATTATACAATGTAGTAACAGAAGATTTTTTACTACCCAAAGAATCCGCGAATAAAAAGAAAGTTGATAGTTGGGTAAATGAGCTTGGCGCAGATGCGGCTTTTAACTTTGCGTCATATGCTGATTGTTTCATTTCGGAAAACTTGATTAGAAAGTTTATACATGAAAAGAATATTACGATAACATCTGAAGCGCAGAGGGATATTGATGCGTGGAAGCAAAAGGAAACACAAAATAAAACGGCAGGGAATATTAATATTGATCTTCGACAAGTAAATGCCGATGTAAGCTATCTAGATATGCAGGGACTCGCGAATCTTGTTGATAAAACGGGTGGGCAGAATAGTCTTCCTAATGACTCCAAGCAATATAAGCCTATACGCGATGCTTTGATGCATACTGCGCGTTTGACGGATGAAGCAAAAAGAAAGTTGACCACAGTTTACGAAAATATCAAGGGTAGAATAAAAAAGATTTTTATTAAATAATAGGTGAGTTTAGTTGGCAGGAAATAAGGAGGATGATTCTATTTTTTATGAGTCATTATTTGAGAATTATGCTTGTAAATACGATTAAGTAGAAACATTCAATAACTTTTAAGAAAAGGAGATTTTTGCAATGGATATTCCACGTATATTTAACATCACTGAAAGCGCTCATCGCATCCACAATCCGATTACACCTGACAAGCTTGCTACTCTTGGCGCGGCGCTGCGTTTGGAATCGGGGGCTAAGATTCTTGACCTTGGCAGTGGTTCGGGGGAGATGTTGTGCACTTGGGCGCGGGATTATGGCATTACCGGTATCGGCGTTGATATGAGCCAGTTGTTTACCGAGCAAGCGAAGCTCCGAGCTGTAGAACTTGGCGTTGCCGATAAAGTAAAGTTTATCCATGGCGATGCTGCTGGTTATGTCTCTGATAAAAAGGTCGATGTGGCAGCCTGTGTCGGTGCTACTTGGATTGGCGGGGGAGTGAGCGGCACGATTGAGCTTCTGGCGCGGAGCCTGCGCACCGGAGGAATCATTCTCATCGGCGAACCATACTGGCGGCAGTTACCTCCAACAGAAGATGTTGCCAGGGGTTGTCTTGCCCATTCAATCTCTGACTTTCTCATCCTTCCGAAACTTCTTGCGTCTTTCAGCAACCTGGGTTATGACGTTGTGGAAATGATTCTGGCTGACCAAGACGGCTGGGACAGATACGAGGCGGCCAAATGGCTTACTATGCGTCGATGGCTTGAAGCCAATCCCGGCGATGAATTGGTCAAAGAAGTTCGAGCCCAATTGACCTCGGAACCTGAGCGCCACGCTACTTATACGCGTGAATACCTGGGCTGGGGTGTGTTTGCGCTTATGGCGCGGTAAGAGAAGTTCTATTTTTAGATATGGAAGCCTGGAAGATAAAGTTAAACGGGTTGAGGTTGTTTAAGTGGCGGAGAATAGGAGGAGCTTATGCCGGAAAAAAGTAAAATAATGAATCCGTATCTGGGCGGGGCGTTAAGCGGGTTGTTGGCTGTTGCCTCGGTTTGGATTACCGGTAAGTTTTTTGGAGCCTCGACTACCTTTGTCCGGGCCGCGGGATTTATTGAAAATACCGTTATCCCCGCGCTGACAACCCGGATGGAATATTATACTAAAGAAGCTCCGGTTGTAGATTGGCAATGGATGTTTGTTGTCGGGGTGTTGATTGGTTCTCTAATCGCCTCTTTAACTACCAGGTCTTTTAAATTGCAAGCTGTTCCGGATAAATGGCGGGAACGGTTTGGTCCATCTGCGGTTAAGCGGGGCCTGGGCGCGTTTTGCGGAGGAGCCATCGCTATATTCGGCGCCAGGTTGGCTGACGGTTGCCCCAGCGGACATGGTTTAAGCGGGGTTATGCAGTTATCCTTAAGCAGCGTAGTCGCTTTGGTTTGTTTCTTTGCCGGTGGCATTATCGTCAGCCGGGTGATTTACGGCGGAAGGAGGCGGTCATGAGCGTAAACCTCATGGGGTTGATTACCGGGATTATTTTCGGCGTGCTTCTGCAGAGCTGCCGGGTTATCCGTTATGAGAAGCAGTTAGATTTGTTGTTGTTCAAGGATTGGACTGTGCTTAAATTTATGCTTTCGGCGATTGCCGTCGGAATGGTAGGGGTATATATATTAAAAGATCTTTCGATGGCCAAGTTGGCGCTTAAACCGATGATGCTGGGAGGGGTGGTAATTGGAGGGTTGATTTTTGGCGCAGGGTGGGCGTTGATAGGTTATTGTCCGGCAACATCCATGGGCGCCTTAGGAGAAGGCCGCGCTGACGCTTTTTGGGGGATACTTGGGATGATTGCGGGTGCCGGAATTTTCGCGCACGTTTATCCATTTATCAGTAAGGCACTCTTGAGTTGGGGGAATTTTGGAAAGCTGACTGTTCCTCAAGTTTTACACATTAATCATTGGCTGGTGATTGTTGTTTTGCTGGCGGGTTTATTCCTTTGGAAAGCGCTCGCGGATAAACCGAAGAAATAAAATGATGTTTTCGGGTTTAGGTTTTAGCGGACTTGTAATGACGCTTGGATGGGGGAGGTAGCGATGATTACTATTGAAGTCGATAAGAATACTTGCGCCGGGGATGGGAAATGTGTAGAAATTTGCCCGATGCATATTTTAAAAATGAATGAGAAGGAGCGCGTGCCGGAGTTTGTGCCGGGAGGAGGGGAGGCTTGTATTAATTGCGGCCAATGCTTTGCGTTCTGTCCGAAAGGCTCAATCAAGCTTTCTACAATGGATGTTAAAGACGCCCTGCGCCTGGATTACGCAAAACTGCCGAACGCCGAGCAAACAGAGCTTTTACTTAAAAGCCGGCGGTCGATCCGCAACTATAAAGATGAGCCGGTAACTAAAGAATCAATCGAAAAACTTTTGGATATTGCCCGTTATGCTCCTACCGGGATCAATCGCCAGCCGGTGAGCTGGATTTCAATTATGGGTAAAGATAAGGTGCATGAATTAGGCGCCTTGATTGTGGAATGGATAGGAGAGCTTTTGGAAGCCAAAAATCAGATGGCCATATCTTTTCGTTTTGATCGCCTGCTTAATGCTTGGAAAAACGGAGAGGATTTAATCTGTCGTAACGCGCCCTGTATAGTGATTGCTTATGGCATTAAGGATGATCCGATGGTTCCGCAGTCATGCACGATAGCGGGGACATATTTGGAGCTGGCGGCATATGGCCTGGGGTTGGGAGCTTGCTGGGCCGGTTATGTGAATATGGCGATCAATATGTCGGATAAGGTAAGAAAATTTACAGGCTTGTCTTCGCACGCGGCAGCCGGCGCGGTAATGATGATTGGCCACTCGAAATACCGTTATAGCCGGATACCTATGCGTAATCCTGCCAAGATTATCTGGAGGTAATCAGAAAGATATAATATGAAATTTTTCACCAGCCAGGCGACAGCTAAAGATCAACTTCCGGACAACCTTGATATAAATGACGAATTCAAGTCGGCGTTTGACCTTATGGAGCGCACCAAGGAATGCCTTTTTATTACAGGCAAGGCAGGCACCGGTAAATCTACTCTTTTAAAATATTTCAAGGCAAATACCGGTAAGAATATAATCGTATTGGCTCCGACAGGGGTTGCCGCGGTTAATGTCGGCGGCCAAACCGTCCATTCTTTCTTCAGGCTTCCACCAAAGATTATCCAAAAAGATACGATAAGGCGCCTTAAAGACAGGAGCCTGTTTGAGAATCTCGATATGATCATTATCGATGAGGTCTCGATGGTTCGTTCGGATCTTATGGATGGCATAGATTACGCGTTACGCCTTAACTGCGGCAGAATGAAAAAACCGTTTGGCGGGGTCCAGATGGTATTTTTCGGGGATCTTTTCCAGTTGTCCCCGGTAGTGGAAGATGAAGCAAAACAGCTTTTAGGGGAGCGGTATTTAAGCCCGTATTTTTTCAGCGCCAAGGTATTTGACGACTGCCATATTAAGAAAATCGAGCTATCGACTATCTACCGGCAAAAAGACAGTTCTTTTATGGAGCTTTTAAACCGGGTGAGGAATAAAGAGCATACCGAAGAAGACCTTAAGATATTAAATAAGAAGGTGCGCAAAGATGCTACAGTTTCCCGTGAAGAGTCAACCGTAATTCTGAGCACGACTAATAGGCTGGCAGAGGCGATAAATCAGGAGCGTTTGTCTAAGCTTCCCGGCAAAGAGATTGTATATAAAGCTATGGCTACCGGTAGATTCGAAGAGCCGGCATATCCGGCTGAAGCATCATTAAGGCTTAAAAAGGGCGCGCAGGTAATCTTGATAAAGAATGATCCTGACAAAAGATGGGTGAACGGCACGCTGGCTAAGGTTGCAGCTTTATCGCAAGACTCGATTGTCGTGGATATTAATGGTTTTGAGTATGATGTCCCGATTACGAAGTGGGAGAGAATCGAGTATAGTTATAATGAAGAGGAGGACAAAATAGAAGATGAAGTCGTAGGGGAATTTGCTCAATACCCCCTCAAACTGGCCTGGGCGATAACGATTCATAAGAGCCAGGGGCAGACTTTTGATAAAGTGATCATCGATCTTGGGCATGGCGCCTTTACCCACGGCCAGTTGTATGTTGCGCTTAGCCGATGCACTTGCTTGGATGGCATAAAGCTTAAGCGTCCGGTGGTGCACAGCGACATTATATTTGACGAACGCATCTATGAATTTAGCGAGCGGTTCGCCAGCCTGGTTTAAAGAACAAATATTTTTGGGAGTTTATTTGTATTTGTTCTATAATACTTAGGGATGTGATACTTATATAAACTGACTACTGTGATGGAGATTGAATGCTTAAAAAGGTCTGTATTTTTGGAAGTTATAAAGATCTGAGCAAAAAAGAAAAGGCGGAGGTTGTCCGCTTGGGTAAGCTATTGGCTGAGAATGGTGTAACCGTGATCTCCGGAGGTTTTGGCGGAACAATGGAGGATATTTCGCGGGGGGCAAAGTCTGCCGGTGGTTCGACTATCGGGGTAACCTGGTATAAATGGGAAAAGCCTCTGTATAGTAAAGCCAATGATTTTGTTGATGAAGAGATTGTCGCGGACACCTTGTTTGAGCGCATCGAGATCATGATTAAAAAAGCCGATGCCTTCGTTGTCTTGCCGGGTGGAACCGGGACATTGTTGGAGTTGTCTGCTGTGCTTGAATATTTGAATAAAAGTTTGATTGACCCTAAGCCGATAATCATGTTAGGTGATTTTTGGAAGCCGGTTTTGACTTGTTTGAAAAACGAGCCAGTGTTAAGCGAGAAAATCAGGGATAAATGCAAAATAACTTGTTGCGATGAATTGGTCACTTTTGTAAAAGATGTGGATGAATGCGTTAATAAGCTAAAATAACAAGATGTTTGTTCGCAAAAAGAAGGGGTAAGAGATGACTGGAAAACAAGGCTGGGTAATTCTGGCTGCGGTAATGTTATTTTTTGTTTCAGGGGTTAATTCATCTTTAGCTTGTACGGATTTTCAGGTCAAGGCCGAAGACGGCACGGTGGTGATCGGTCGCTCCATGGAGTTTCCCGTTGACCTTCATTCTAATGTTGTGATCGTGCCCCGGGGAGAAAAGTTTGTCAGCATAGACGATAAAGGTGGCAAGGGTATAACCTGGACGAATAAGTATGGTTTCCTGGGCATAGATGCCTATAATCTTAAAGATTGCTATGTAGAGGGTTTTAATGAAAAGGGGTTGGCTTTTGACGCGTTGATGTTCACTGGTGCAGAGTATCAGGTGGCAGGGGAGGAGAGATTTGTGACTATTGCCGATATCGGCTCATGGATCATGGGAAACTTTGCCACCGTCGAAGAGGTAAAAGAAGCTTTGCCCAAAGTTAATATTACGGGTAGAAACTTAAAAGAAGCCAATGGCAATCTGTATATGCATATTGCCGTGCATGATGCCAGCGGAAAGAACCTGGTTATTGAATTTATTAAAGGGGAAGTAAAGGTT
Source organism: Candidatus Omnitrophota bacterium (assembly GCA_028712505.1). GTDB lineage: Bacteria > Omnitrophota > Gorgyraeia > Gygaellales > Profunditerraquicolaceae > UBA6249. The sequence goes on along the minus strand of JAQTQC010000009.1, from coordinate 42,947 downwards.
TATGATAATCCGTTAGGGGTAATGACTAACCGGCCGGATTTTGAATGGCAGATCGATAATTTAAGGAATTATATCAATTTAGACGCGCAGGATAAAAAAGACCGGATGCTTAACGGCTTGAAATTAGAGCCTACCGGCGTTGGCAGCGGGCTGCTTGGCCTGCCCGGCGACTGGACTCCTCCGTCAAGATTCGTGCGGGTTGCTTATTCCCTGGATGCGGCTTTGCCTGTACAAGGCGCAACTGAGGCGATAAATCTGGCAGAGCATCTCTTGAATGTTGTCGATATCCCCAAGGGGGCGATTAAAGAAAATCCCGCCCCGCTTGTCCATATGGAAGGATATGCTCAATGGGTAGTTATCAAAGATTTGACAAACCTCGTCCTTTATTATAAAACTTATGAAAATACCGCCTGGAAAAAGGTAGAGCTCAAGGCTTTTAACTTTGAGCCGGGGGTTCCTCGAAAATCTTTATCAATAGACGATAAACAACAGAAATTCATTGATGTAACCGGTGAGTTGAAATAAGAGTATGGAGATACTTGAGAAATTCCTTAGTACTGTAGACGGATATGTCTGGGGTGTCCCCATGCTTGTGTTGTTGATGGGTACGCACATTTTTCTTACTTTCCGGCTCGGGTTTGTGCAGAAATATATCTTTAAGGCGATCAAGATTTCTTTTCAAAAAGGGAAAGAAGGCCGGGGGGATATAAGCCATTTCGGAGCTCTTACCACTGCTCTTGCCGCGACTATCGGAGCCGGTAATATCGTCGGTGTTGGTACGGCTGTTGCCGCCGGCGGCCCGGGCGCCGTGCTTTGGATGTGGCTGACCGGTGTTTTTGGGATCGCCACAAAATACGCGGAAGCCCTGCTTTCGGTTAAATACCGGATTACTTCAAAGAAAGGTACAATTTCCGGCGGCCCGATGTATGTCTTGGCCCTGGGGATGAAGTCCCGTTGGCTGGGAGCGATGTTTGCTTTTTTTGCGGCTATTGCAGCATTTGGCATCGGGAATATGGTGCAGGCTAATTCAATAGCCGTGCTCGTAAAAGACACATTTCATGTCTCGCCCTGGATTACCGGAACAGTAATTACTATTTTTACGGCAGTGGTAATAATTGGGGGGATACGTTCTATTGCTAAAGTTTGTGAAAAGTTTGTCCCGTTCATGGCGGTGTTTTATGTTTTGGGTTGCCTTGTTATACTGGCGCTTAAATTTGACACGATACCAGCGACGATAATGTTGATTTTAAAAAGCGCTTTTACCGGTCAGGCTGCCATCGGCGGTTTTCTTGGGGCGGGGATGAAGGAAGCGGTCCGTTTCGGTGTGGCCCGCGGCCTTTTTTCAAATGAATCCGGTTTAGGTAGCGCGCCGATTGTTGCCGCCGCCGCTCAGACAAAACATCCTGCCAGGCAGGCCCTGGTTTCCTCAACCGGAACATTCTGGGATACGGTGGTGATCTGCGCTATCTCAGGGATTGTCCTGGTTAATTCCAATGTCTGGACTAAAGGTTTAGATGGAGCCTTGCTTACCAAGACAGCTTTTACCGCGATTCCGCTGGTGGGCCCGGCTGTTTTAACTATCGGATTGTTGACATTCGTGTTTAGCACAATTCTGGGATGGTCGTATTATGGCGAGAAGGCAGCGGAATATCTGTTTGGCCACGGGGTGATAAAACCGTATCGCTGGTTATGGGTGATCGTGGTGATGATTGGTTCCGTGGTAACAGTACCGATTGTCTGGTCGTTTTCGGATATAGCCAACGCTTTGATGGCTATACCGAATCTTATTTCGTTGCTTGTTTTAAGTAGCGTTGTCCATGCGGAAACAAAAGATTACCTGGCTCAAGAAATGGAAAATAAGGAGGATTAGATGATGCAATTCTTAGTAAGATGGGGAATCAGTTCGTTGTCGATTTTCATTGTTGCGCACATTGTAAGAGGGATAGAAGTTTCAAATACTGCTACTGTCCTGGTGATCGCCCTGGTATTAGGGATTATCAATGCTTTCCTAAGGCCTTTGATCATCCTGGTGACATTGCCGATCAATATCATTACTTTAGGGTTGTTCACTCTTTTTATCAACGGAGCCCTTTTCCTCCTTGTCTCTAAGATTGTCAAAGGTTTCGTGATTACGGGTTTCTGGCCGGCTTTCTGGGGGTATATACTTTTTAGTATCATCAGTTTCTTGTTGAGCCTTTTGGTCGTCTCTGTTTAGCTCCCGGAGATGGAAAAATAGCCAGGATTTTGGTTGCAAAAGAATAAGCCAGGGGTAAAATAAGCGTTAGTTGCGGGGGCTTATCATGAACTGGGATAGTAAAAATCTAAAAGCGATTCTCTAAAAAACAGGGGATTGCTTTTTTTAACGAAAGGGGGGAGGAGATGAGATTGAACAGGCTGGTGCCGGTGTTTTTGATTTTATTCCTTTGCGGATGCGCTACAACCCCGTATTCTATTCCTTTGAGCCATAAAGCTAAAGCGCAATCACCTGGTAAGGGGATCCCTTATTACTTGCCGCATCCTTATTTAGTGGTAACTAAGAACCTCGTATTTGTAGCAACTGAGAAAACTGAATCTACGGCAAATCAAGCTGCCGGGAAAACATCTGCTGAGAATGCTAATAAGAATTCTGATAAAAATGATAGTTTTGCCAAAAGTGACAATTCCGCTAAAAATGACGCTGTTTCAAATAAAGATGTATATGCAATGCAAGTCATCTACTTGCCTGATGCGGACCAGAAATATGCTCTTTACTACAACAGGGGGACAGGTACTTGTGATTCGATCGTAACTCTTGTAGATGGCTGGAAAATGACCGGGTTGAATACAAAAAGTGACGCGCAAACAGCTGAAATTATTAAGGCTGTTGGTTCAGCTCTTAAGGATACCGCTTCAGCGGCAGCTTCAGCAGCAACTGGTATGGCTGCTTTTAAAGCGGCTATCCCGGGTATGGAGGAAGAGTTAGTAAAGCCATCTGTTGCAAAGGAAGCTCCCAAAGTCGTCGGTATCTGGATTTATGATTTGATGGGGGATGTTCCTTTCCGCTGTGTGTTCTCTTGGGAAGGGTAAAACTTAGGGGATATCCGCAATTTAGGTGTAAGTTAATACGCCATATGCTTGATAATCAGCCCTGGTGGATTCCAGGGCTGATTTCATATTGGATCCTGCTATCCCTGGCAATCTGTAGTGATTAATTGTTTTATAAAACAATTAGTTTGCTATAATAAAGTATAGTTATTCAAATTGTAGCTGCAAAAGGAGGGAAGATGAAAACAAAGCTTTTACTGATAATATGTGTAACCGTCTTATTTTCACTGTCGGGTTGCGCTTTCATCGATAAAGCCCGCAGGGCAGATGATCTGGAGATAGAGAACGCTAATCTAAAGAATAGGATAGCTCTGTTGCAGAAGGAAAAGACAAGGGAAGTGCAGAATGTATCTGAGGAAAAAGAAAAAGAGGTCTCTGAGCTTGAGCAGGCAAAAAAAGAGCTCGAGGAATCTTTAAAGAAGGAGATCGGCGATTACAAGGCAAAACTGCAGATGACTGAGCGCGGCCTGGTGATCACTTTTGTTTCCGAGATATTTTTTGATTCCGGAAAAGATGATGTCAAGCAAGACGGTAAGCTAACTCTGGGAAAGGTAGCTGAAGTCTTAAAGAAAGACGTGCCGCATTCTCAGGTTGCTATCGAAGGGCATACCGATAATGATCCGATAAAACATTCCGGATGGAAATCAAACTGGGAGCTTTCTTCTTCTCGGGCTTTGGCAGTACTGCATTATCTTGTCGAACAGTGCAGCGTTAATCCTCGGATGCTTTCGGCAAACGGATATGGAGAGTATCATCCGGTAGCGGCTAATGATACGCCGCAGAACAAAGGAAAAAACAGGCGGGTGGAAATCGTGATCCTGCCGTCTAATTTAAATAAAGTAAAGGCGCAATAGCTAACTTTTTAAGGAGGGTTTCGTGGATATATTATTAAAGAGGATTCTTGAAGCTCCCGGCATCCCGGGGTATGAAAGTGAAATCGCCAAAGTAATCTCTGATGAACTTAAGAAAAGCTGCGCTGAAGTGGAGATAGATAATTTGGGTAATGTGATCGCTAAAAAAGGTAAAGGCAAAAAGAGGATCATGCTTGCCGCGCACATGGATGAGATAGGCTTGATGCTCAAGCATATCTCAAAAGAGGGGTTTTTGTATTTTATAAAGCTTGGCGGTATAGATGACCGGATCCTTCCTGCCCAACGGGTGATTGTAAAAGCCAGGGGAGGCGACTGTATCGGGATAATCGGCACTAAGCCGCCGCATCTGCAGAAGGACGAGGAAAGAAAGAAACCGCTTAAGTATGAGGATATGTTTATCGACATTGGTTGTACAAGCAAGGAAGAAGCTGAAAGAAAGGTAGAAGTTGGAGATGTGGTAATTTTTGAGCCTAACTCCGGAATATTAAACGGAAAGTTTTATTACGGCAAAGCTATAGATAACCGGGTCGGTTGTTTTGCGCTGATCAAGATAATGGAAAAACTTAAGGTTGATGCGGAGGTCTACGCCGTAGCTACAACCCAGGAAGAAGTGGGGTTAAAAGGGGCGCGTACCTCGGCGTTTAAGATCGATCCGGATTACGCTATAGCTATAGATACTAATGTCGCCGGGGACACGCCTCAGATAACTGAAAGGGAGTCTTCCCTGAAACTTGGCCAAGGCGTAGCTATAACCATCATTGAGGCTTCTGGCAGGGGGTTGATCGTAAATGAGAAGATAAAAAACATTTTGGTGGATACTGCCAAGAGCAATAATATCAAATACCAGATAGATGTGATTGACGGGGGCATGACTGACGGAGCGATCATCCATATGAACAGGGAGGGCGTGCCTTCAGGAGTTTTAACTGTTCCTACGCGTTATATCCATTCGCCAACCGGGGTTTTTCATATCGATGACCTGGATGCTGCCGTGGAATTAGCGGTTAAGGCAGTAGAGAATTTAGCCAAATGATTCCTTTGCTGGAATTCAATAATATTACTGTGACCAGGGACCGCAAAAAGATCCTGGATTCCATATCGGTAAAGATTTATCCCGGAGAGCACATCGCTATCCTTGGACCTAATGGCGCCGGAAAATCCTCTTTTATCAAAACTATCACCAGAGAATATTATCCTCTGCAGGCAAAGGACAGCGTATTCAGGATCTGGGGCCGGGATATCTGGAATATCTTTGATTTAAGGACGACCTTGGGGATTGTTTCTAATGACCTGCAATATTCTTTTGAGCGGGATATGTCAGGTATGGAGATGATCTTATCCGGGTTTTTCAGTAGCATCGGGCTTTATCGGCAGTTTATCACGCCTGAGATGCGCAGGAAGGCTAAGGAAGTTATGGAGTTCCTGGAAATCAGCAGTATTAAGGATAGAAGCTTAACTCAAATGTCCTCCGGAGAAGCGCGCAGGTTTTTAATCGGCCGGGCGCTTGTGCATGATCCTAAAGCGCTTATCCTGGATGAACCGGTTAACAGTTTGGATCTGCATGCTTTACATAAATTCAGGCAGATACTTGGTAAGTTATCCCGGTCCGGCATAGGGGTGATCCTGGTGACGCATAATCTCAGTGATATCATTCCTGAGATATCCCGGGTTATTTTGATGAAAGAAGGGAAGTTTTATAAAGATGGCGCAAAGGCCGGGCTTTTAACCGACCAGAATATAAGCAAGCTTTTTAACATGCGCCTGAAGGTCAAGAGGATAAAAGGCTATTATTATGCTTTTGCCGGATAATCAGGGATGTTTGTTTTGATAAAAATACCGAATATAGTTATTTGATTTTCGACTTTACTATGATAAAATACGCCTATTGAAGTTGTGGGTGATTAATAAAATAAGGAGGGAATGAGAATGATTAAAATGGGGATTGTCCAAAGGCTTTTAAAGGCAAAAAGCATTTTAATTCTATTGTTTATATCCTTGTTTATCGGAAATGTTTTAGCTGCGGAAACTCCCGAACAAATTGCGAATAAGGGGATGGAGTATTTTAATAAAGGCGATTATGACCGGGCCATTTCATCTTTCTCCAAGGCCATCGGGCTTAAACCCGGCGATGCGGATATCTACTTTAGCCGCGGCAACGCCTATCAAAATAAAGGCAACTATGACCAGGCTATCCTGGATTATACCAAAGCCATCGAGTTAAAACCCGGAGACGGCAATATCTACTTTAGCCGCGGTAATGTCTATCAAAATAGAAGTGATTATGATTTAGCCATCCTGGATTATACCAAGGCCATTAGCCTTAAGCCCGGGGATGCCAATATCTACTTTAGCCGCGGAAATGTTTATCAAAACAGGGGCAATTACGATTTAGCTATTTTAGATTACACCAAGGCTATCGGGCTTAAGCCCGGGGATGCCAATATCTACTTTAGCCGCGGCAATGCCTATCAGAATAAGGGCAACTATGATTTGGCTATTTCAGATTATACCAGGGCTATTGAACTTAAACCTAATGATGCTGACCTGTGTTTTAGCCGCGGTAATGCCTATCAAAATAAAGGCAGCTATGACTTAGCCATCTCGGATTTTTCAAAAGCTATGGTACTTAATTCCAATAATGCCGGTATTCCCGCCTGCCGCGGCAATGCCTATCAAAATAAAGGTGATTATGACCGGGCGATCGCTGATTACTCCAAAGCCCTGGGGCTTAGACCTGGGGATGCTGATATTTATTCTAGCCGCGGTAATGTCTATCAAAGTAAAGGTGATTACGATAAGGCTATTGGGGATTTTTCCAAAGCCATTGAGCTCAAACCTAATGTTGCCCATCCTTATTTGGGCCGGGGAAATATCAATCAGGGCAGAAAGGATCACAAAAGGGCGATTGCCGATTTTTCCAAGGCTATTGAAATCAATCCCGCTAACATCAATATTTATTTTGTCCGCAGCAATGCTTATTATCAGGAAAAGGAGTATGAGAAAGCCTTGTCGGATATGCAAAAAATAGAGGAGCTTGGCGGTAAGCCTGATGCCGGGTTAATGGAAACTCTGAAGAAACAATGCGGCAATAAGAAGGTAAACGTTTATCTTCTTTCTAAGTAATTCCGCTGAAATTGATGGAATTCAGGCTGAAGGCCGGGTTTGTAGAGCTGGATAATATGCTTAAGGTGTTAGAGCTTGCTGAAAGCGGTGCTCAAGCCAAACAGCAAATACTGGCGGGTTTGGTCAAAGTCAACGGAGTTGCCGAATCGCGTATCCGCCGGAAGCTTTATCCGGGAGATTGCGTTGAATTTGGCGGTAAGAATATAATAATAAAATAATAAATTAGCCCTGATAAAAAAATCAGGGCTAATTTATTAGGATTACCTATGGATAATAAAGAGTTTTTGGATAAAATAAATCGGGCATATTTAATGGAAGAGGAAATGGCCGGTGAGCTTATTAATTTTTGCCTTCCGGATTCCCTGCCAGGCGATCTTCCTAAAGAGGATTATAAACGTATTGAGGGTATTCTTCTGGGCATTAAAGCAGACACATTACGTCATAGAGAAATACTGTCGGAAATAAGGCGAGGTTTACTATAATCATGGATCGGAAAACTCTGATAGCCAGATTGCGGCAGCTTCAGGCAGTTGACATGAATGCCTTTGCCATATATTCAGAATTGTCGGGATTAGTCAAAGACGATAACCAGCGTAAGGTATTTTCTGGTATAGCCAAAGACGAGAAACGGCACGTTGCTTTAGGCAAAAAGATATTGTCTTTGCTGGAGAAATAAATTTGGGCAAAAAAAGAAGAATAGAATGGGGCAAGATCTTTGAGGTTTTGTTTGTTCTTTTGGTATTACCCACCTTTGTCTTTTATTTCATCGGCCTGCACTATCCAGCTTTCTTAAATCACTCCTATTATTTTCTTGTTTGGTTATTCGTATTGCAATCCGGATTGTCTTATATGTATTCGCTCGCCGCTTTCCGGCGCGAAACCTTTAAAGAGTTATCTGCTACAAAACATGCCCCTGTGCCAAAAGTAACATTTATAGTCAGCGCGTATCTTCCAAATGAAGTCGAGGTGGTTAAAGATACGCTTTTGAATATTCTAGAGAATATCCAGCGTCCGGCATCCGGCGTTGAACTGATCTTGGCTTACAATACACCGCATATGGAGGGGATAGAGCCGTTTTTAAGGGAGCTTGCTTATAAGTGGCCGGAACTTATCTTGGCAAATGCCTATGGTTCAAGAAGCAAAAGCGAAAACTTAAACTATGCCCTTGAGCTTGCAAGCGGTGAGATGATTGTATTGCTGGATGCAGATCATCTTGTTGCCCCGGATTGCCTGAAGCTTGCCTGGCGTTGGCTGGATGAAGGTTATGACGTAGTGCAGGGCAGGTGCAAAATTCGTAATGGAGGCAGAAGCTTGGTTTCTGCGTTGGTAGAGGTAGAATTTGAAGGGATTTACGGCATTAGCCATTATGCTAAATTTAAGCTTTTTAGTTCTGCCCTTTTTGGTGGAACAAACGGTTATTGGCGGAGCTCAGTTATTAAAGGATTGAAATTCAACCCCGGAAGGCTTACTGAAGATATAGATACTACCTTGCGCGCTATATTACAAAGAAGCCGTTTTGTTCATGACCGCAGCATAATTTCGACGGAGTTGGCTCCTGAGAATATGGCAGGATTATGGTTCCAAAGAAAACGCTGGGCGCAGGGGTGGTATCAGTGTTCTCTTGAATACCAGATTAAGATTATAAGGAGTAAATTCCTTAATGTCTTTCAGAAGTTTATGTGGACGACACTCCTGATGTGGCGGGTAATTTACGATATCTTGAGCCACCTTCTTTTTCCTATAGTGTTTGCGTTTTGGTTGACGAGAGGGAAGGTAGATTTGCCGATGAATGGTTTTCTTTGGTTCGCCCTGTTTTTTGTAATGCTCAGCGGTCCATTTGAATCTTTGGTTGCCTATAAAAATGCATCTCTGCCAAGGGCCCCGGTCTGGCGGTATCTCTACTACGCATTTTTTGCCTTCTGGTATACGTTATTCAAGAATACCATACAGGTTGTTGCCATAAGAGACGAGCTTTTAGGTAAGAAAGAGTGGGTTGTTTCACAAAGGGGAAGTTAATGCGTAAAAGTTACCTGTTTATGATCTTGGTATTCATTGTCCTGTTTTGTATTCCTAGCGTTTATGCCGAGGATAGTTTCAGCAGCTCTTTAAACAATGCGAGGAAGCTCGTGGAGGATAAATCTTATGTTGCTGCGCTTGATGTCTATTCCGGGATCAGCGAAGAATTAAGAAAAGATCCGGGGTTGCTCATTGAGTGGGCGCGTGTTTATACGTATGCAGATAAGCATGAAGAAGCAATAAAGCTTTTTGAACAGGTGCGCTTACTTTATCCGGCTCGTGCCGCTGAGATACTAAAAGAATTAGCTGATCAGTATAAGTGGAGCGGCAGGATCCCCGAGGCGGTGAAAATATACAAAGAGATTATTTTATCAAAGGTTGAGGGTCCGCAGGTGTATTTAGGATTGGCTGAAGCGCTTTTGTGGAATAACCAAGAAAGCGAATCGCTGCGGATGTATGAGGAAGCTCTTAGGCTCTGGCCGGATAATACGGATGCGCTTTTAGGTAAAGCTAATATCCTAAGCCTGCAGGATGAGCTTGAGGAGTCGTATGCGCTATATCAGAAAGTGCTTGATAAAGAACCTGATAATCTTAATGCGCTTAATTCCCAGGCCAGAATTTTAGTCTGGCAGGGGTATCACCGAAAAGGCATAAAGCGTTACGAAGAGATATTAAGCCGTTATCCTAAGAATCCGGATGCAATTGAAGGTATGGCCTTTGCTTTGCATTGGTTGGGCGATGATGTCCATGCCCTTGAGAAGATAGAAGAGCTTTTTGAATTTGAGCCAAACCGTGAAAAAGCGCAGGAATTATATTATCAGATCAAGGATTCGCGATACCCATTTTTCAGGCCCTACAGCCGTTTCACGAATGACAGTACTCCGCAAACAGTCTTTACCGGAGGATTACGTTCGGGATTGCATTTAGATTATTCCACATCTATCGATGGGATATATGAGCATCAGGTTTTACGTAAGAAAGGTTCTCTTGAGCCGGCCATATCCGCAAACCGCCAGGGAGTAGGCTTGAGTAAGAACTTCGGGGATACTTTTGGATTCAACACGTTTTTGTATGAAACGCAATTCAATAAGGTTGATTTCAATCCATTTACTACCAACACCTGGTTTACTTATAAACCGGATGACTATTGGCGTTTTGATATTGCCTATGATCGGGAGACTTTCGAGGACAATGACGCACTGTTAAATAAGATCATTACTAACAGCCCTTCAATTTCTATTGATTTCAGGCCGGATCGTTTCTGGTTTTTTAATCTAAGATATAAGCGAAGTTATTTCAGCGATGATAACCGGCAGAATCAGATTTTTGGTACAACCGAATACCGCCTTTCGCATAAACCTTACATCAAGCTTTATTATAATTATTATTATTCAAGCTGGGCTGAACCGGAATTAAACAATGGTTATTTTAATCCCCGCTCGCTTAGTTCGCATGCTTTAGGTGTCTATACCGGTTTTGATCTGAGCAGGAAGATATTTGTTGAAGCCAAGGCTTCCGGTGGCTATGAATTTCAGCGCAAGCCGGATAATCTTCATAAGAAATCAGATCATCCTACTGCTTATGTTGCGGCAAGTCTTAACTATCGCCTTGCTGATAATTGGCTCCTTACTGCTTCGGGTGATTTCTTCACTACATGGCCGGATCACGGGCAGCGTTCTTACCAAAAGAGGGGTGCATATTTAAGCCTCACGTATAACTTTGGGGTTAGCCCTGTGTACGTGCAAGGTGCGGCTAGGCCATCCCGTACTACCGGGGCAGCTAATTAGGTTAATAAGAATTGATTCGGGAATGTAATTTGTGGAATTAGATTGGAAAGTTAACCTGAATTATGTTCCATTAACAAAAAAGCCCCGTATATTCCCGGGGTTTCTTTGTAGGTGATAGGCCTAATAGCTTTCGCTATCGTTACTATCCTCCTGGTTGCTGTTTCATTCCCTAATGCAATATAAGTATGCCATATAAATCGCAGATTTTCAAGACCCCCTGAAAAATATTTTTGGACGGGGTTTTGCCTTTTTTATAGTATAATGAACCCATGCAAGCCACATCTATCCAATATCTTAAAGGTATCGGCCCGAAGAGGAAAGAAAGTCTTTCCGATAAAGGGGTCAATACTATTGAAGACCTGCTTTATTATTTTCCCCGGCGTTATGAGGATCGCACAAATTTCTCCGCCATCTCGGATCTTAAGGACGGAGAGGTGCGTACTATAAAGACTCAGGTTTTGGCCGGCGGCCAGCGTAATTCCTGGCGCAGGCGATCTTTTAGCATAACTGAGGCAGTCCTTGCGGATAAAACCGGAAAGATCAATTGTGTCTGGTTTAACCAGCCATACTTAAAAGAGTATCTTAAGCCCGGGGCGTCTTTAATACTTTACGGTAAGGTCGAGATATATAACGGCAGGATGCAGATGAATAACCCGGAGTTTGAATTTCTTGACAGTGAGGATCTGGATTCTTTAAACATCGGGCGTATCGTTCCCATCTATACTTTGCCTAAGGGATTTTCCCAGCGTAGTATGCGTAATTTGATCAAGGGGGCTTTGGATGAATTTATGCCTAAGGTCAAAGATTATCTTCCTTTTGACCTCCGCAGCCGCAATAACTTGCTTAATCTAGCCCAGAGCCTTATCAATATACATTTTCCACAGGACTTCAGCCTGCAGAAACAGGCGCTCCTACGTTTGAGTTTTGAAGAGTTTTTTATTTTTCAACTTCCCCTGGTCTTGAGAAAGCTTAAGCGTAAAGAAAAGAAAGGGATAAGCCATATTGTCAATGGTAAGCTGGTTGAAGATTTTATTTCCCGCCTGCCGTTTAAGTTGACCTCAGGGCAGCAAAAGGTATTAGGTGAAATAAAAGCGGATATGGCTTCTACTCAGGCTATGCAGCGGCTCTTACAGGGTGATGTGGGCTCAGGTAAAACCGTGATCGCTACTCTGGCCTGTCTAATGTCGATCCAGGGTGGTTATCAGGCGGCTTTTATGGCGCCTACGGAAATACTGAGCCGTCAACACTACTTTAAAATAGCGTCTCAGTTATCCGGTTTAGTCCTTAATGGGCGTAAACTGCGTGTGAGTTTATTAACCGCTCAGGATAAGGAAAAGGAAAGGACATACCAGGAGGTTAGGGAAGGAAAAATTGATTTGATTATCGGAACTCACGCCCTTTTACAGGAGGAGTTAAAGTTTAAGTCTTTAGGTTTTATTGTGATCGATGAACAGCATAAATTCGGAGTGGGGCAGCGGGCGCTGTTACCTAGAAAAGGCAATAATCCTGATGTCTTGGTTATGACTGCTACTCCCATCCCGCGTACCCTGGCGATCACCCTCTATGGCGACCTGGATATCTCGGTGATAAACGAGCTTCCTGCCGGACGTATCCCTGTAAAAACATTGTATTTCAGCCAGAAGGATAAAGAAAAAGGTTTTGCCTTGGCCAGGCAGGAGCTCGAACATGGCCGTCAGGCTTATATAATTTATCCGGTAATCGAGGAATCTTACGCTTTAGATATAGCCGGAGCAAAAAAAATGTTTGCCGAGCTAAAGGAGGGGGAGTTTAAGGATTTCAGGCTTGGCCTGGTTCATGGTAAGCTCAAGACAAAAGAGCAGGAAGAAGCCATGCTTAAATTCCGAAATAAAGAGTTGGATCTTTTGGTTTCAACCACTGTCTTGGAAGTAGGCATTGACATTCCTAATGCAACTTGTATGATTGTTGCTCATGCTGAACGTTTTGGCTTAAGCCAGTTGCATCAGCTGCGCGGAAGAATCGGCAGGGGGAGCCTGCAGTCGTTTTGCGTGCTTATCTCTGATGCCCAGACTGATGAAGCAAAGGCAAGGTTAAAGGCAATGGTTTCCTCAAGCGACGGGTTCCGTATTTCAGAGGAAGACTTAAGGATCAGAGGGCCGGGTGAATTCTTTGGGCAGCGTCAGCATGGCCTGACCGAATTGAAGATTGCCAATCCTTTAACTCAATTGCAATTATTAAAAAAAGCAAGAGAGGAGGCATTGAGGCTTATCTCCGGAGATAATAACTTAACTTTACATCAGCATATCCAGCTGAAAGAAAGGTTATTGCAAAGGTTCCCTGAATATGAAAGTTTTATGGCAGTGGGTTAAGGCGCCGGTAAATAAGATGCGCTTCAGTTTTATTTTATTATTTATTCTTGCGCTTGGTTTGGCCTTGCGGATGAATAACTTGTCCGGCCGCTCCTTGTGGACTGATGAGTTTTTTACCCTCTTTTTGTCTAGCGGACACGGCGTCGACGTGGTAAAACTTGTAGACGGTTTTTCTAAGCGAGAAACAATACCTTTACTGAAATCTGAAGATTTCAGGTTATTCCTGGAAAATGATTCTACAAAACATATCAAGGATGTAACTATCGGGTTATTGGATACGGATACTCACCCGCCATTGTATTCCTGGATAATCTACATCTGGATGAAATTATTCGGTAATGGTTTGTTCGTTCTGAGATTTTTTTCGGTTTTAATGGGGGTTTTTGCCATATTCCTTGCATACAGGATAGGGGAGCGTCTTTTTAACCAAGGGTCGGCAGTCTTTTGTGCCTTATTCACTGCGGTAAGCGCATTTAGTGTCCGCTATTCCCAGGAGGCGCGTTCCTATAGCCTGATTATGGCAATCGGTTTGTTATCTTCACTGTTCTTATTGAAGCTGGAGAAAGATAATAAGAACCAGGATGCTTTTTGGTTTGCTATTTTCAGTGCTTTAGGGTTGTATACGCATTATTTCTATGCCTTTGTCGCTATCGCGCATTTTCTTTATTTCAGTCTTGTCCATAGGCGTGAGAGCGTAATGGTCAGAAAATTTTATTTAGCTGTTTTAAGTTCGTTATTGCTGTTTTCTCCCTGGTTAATCCTGGTAACCTTAAAAGGGTATAACTTTGTTAACGCAGAGTGGATATTCGGTTATCCGGGTTTAATCGTTAAGGTAGGCAGTATTTTCTCGGGGATTGGCCGGTATATGTTTATATCTGAGCAGCCTGGCTTCTTGGTACGGATACTTTTGTTAGCGGGCATGGTTTTCTTTGCCTACATAGCCTTTAACGGAATAAGGGAAATTTTTATTAAATACCGCCGGCAGTTTTGGTTTTGTCTAGCTATGTTTAGTCTACCTCTATCCTTTATGTTTTTATTAGATATTCTCCAGCATGGCGCGCTTCTGCGTCAGGAGCGTTTTTGGATGTTTTCATTTTTAGGCTTTATCCCGCTGGCAGGATATTCTTTGAATTTTGGGTTTTCTCGTAATAGAATATCTACGGGGTTATTCATTCTATTTATGTTGTTTTCTTCTTTGTTTGTCAGCAGGGTGCAATTCGGGCCGGCGCCTAAGAATTCCTGCGGCTGGATAAACGCTAAATCACGGGGAAAGGCCTCGGCAGTGATCGCCTGCAACATGAGAGGGGTTTTATTTGCCCAGTCTTATTACCTGGATAATGATATATACCTATTGCCGGTTTCCGGAAGCCGGCAATTAGCTGATATGGTTAAGATGTCAGCTTCTTGGTTCGATAAGTTGTTTATCGTCCGCCATTATTACCGCACGAATAACTCTTTGATCAATGAGCCTTTTATGGAGGTAAAAGATATTGGCGGGGATTTTAAACTGACAGGAGAAATCAATTTGGACGAGATTGCTGTTTCGGAATTTAGCAGGAGTACTCTATAAGGAGAAATCTTAAGAATGTTATGCGCATAACTACAGGCAAATACCACAATCGGAAGTTATTTATGCCCCGGGGCATCCGACCTACCCAGGATAAGGTACGCAAGGCTATCTTCGATATATTAGGAGATATAGAAGGATTGTCATTCCTTGAACTTTACGCCGGATCCGGGGCGGTAGGGTTTGAGGCGCTTTCCCGCGGCGTAAGCGATTTGACTATGGTCGAGTGCAGCCGGGATTCGGTTTTGGCTATAAAAAAGAATATTGCTTTGCTCAAGGCTTCATCCTGTAACTTGTATTACCTGGAAGCGGAAAAGGCGATTAAGCTTCTCTCCCGGGATAAAAAGAGTTTTGACATCATATTTCTTGATCCTCCGTATCATGAGGGAATGGCAAAAAAAATCTTGCATACCCTGGAGGGATATGATATATTAGCGCCCAATGGTTTGATAGTCGCGCAGCATCCCAAGACAGAATCGCTGTCCGAACCCAGCCTAAAATTCAGCCTGATAAAAGAAGCCAAATACGGAGATACCTGGCTTTCTATTTTCAGGAAGAAAGAGTAAGAGATGTGCCAGGTTGCGATATACCCAGGAACATTTGACCCGGTAACCAACGGGCATATTGATTTGATCTGCCGCGCGCATGAGATTTTCCATGACGTTATCGTGGCTGTGGCGCATAATCCGCACAAGAAGCCGGTCTTTAGCGTTGCTGAGAGGGTGGCGATGCTTAAGAAAGCTACTGCGGGTATGGACGGGGTTAGGGTTACGCAGTTCGATGGTCTGGTTGTGGACTTTGCCCGTAAGATGAAAGCAAGGGTTTTAGTGCGCGGGGTGCGCATGCTTTCAGATTTTGAATATGAGTTCCAGATGGCCCTGACTAACCGTAAGTTAGCTGGTGATATTGAAACGATATTCCTTATGCCGCACGAGTCTTATAGTTATCTTTCGGCCAGGTTGATTAAAGAGGTGTCTGTTTTAGGCGCTGACCTGACAAATCTTGTGCCGGATTTTGTGGCTGAAGCCTTGCGCAAGAAATTACTCGGGAAAAAGTGAAGATTTTCATTAATCAGGTTCCCGTAGAGGGCCTATCTTTAGACGAAGAGATCAAACCTGAGGCACTTGATCTTGAGACTGAGCTGATAAAATTCCGGTCTAATCTGAGGGTAAAAGCGCAAGCGTCGCGGGTACTTAATGCGCTTATTGTGAAATTGAATATGAGCGCAGTTCTTGCTGCGCCTTGTTCCCGCTGCCTGGAAGAGTTTGAATGGCAGTTTTCTAAGGATGCGCAGCTAAGCTTTACTCTTGATAGCGGCGTTACTGTTGTAGATTTAAATCCGGATATCCGGGAAGAAGTGATGTTGGATTACCCTATGAAGCCTTTGTGTAACGCAGATTGTAGAGGGCTTTGCTTAAAATGCGGTAAAAACAAAAACGAAGGAGGATGTAACTGTGGCTCTACCTAAGAGAAAACATTCAGCACAGCGCGGCCGAAAACGTCGTACGCACTGGAAGATCAAAAAAACTAATTTAGTTCCTTGCCCTCAATGCAAACAGCTAAAGCTTTCCCATCGTGTTTGCCTGGTTTGTGGATATTATGATGGCCGCCAGGTCGTGGAAATAAAGATCAAGGAAAAGAAAAAGAAGAAATAAGCACATTAGAGATTTTATCTAGGGTAACCCTCCGAAGCTTGCGAGGGGGGGGAAGTAGTATTCAGGAGATAACAGGATGAAAATAGTCGTTGATGCAATGGGCGGCGACCATGCTCCCGATGTAGTTGTAGAAGGCAGTCTTTTGGCGGTGAAAGAATACGACGTGGATGTTATTCTTGTAGGAGATCAGCCAAAGATAGAAGCCCTCTTAAAAAAATCTAAATATGTCGGAAACAGGATTGCTATCCAGCATGCTTCTGAAGTAATTGAGATGTGCGAATCTCCTGCCACTAGCATTAGAAGAAAAAGAGATTCTTCTATCGTAGTCGGAATCAACTTGGTAAAAGAAGGCAAGGCTGACGCGTTTTTCAGCGCCGGCAATACCGGGGCAGTGGTTTGCGCCGGGACCTTGGGGTTAGGCCTTCTTCCCGGTATTGAACGGCCGGGTATAGGTATTGTTACTCCTACGTTAAAAGGTAATTCTCTGATTATCGATGTCGGTGCTAACATCGACCCTAAGCCTACGCAACTGCAGCAATATGGGATCATGGCTGATGCTTATTGCAAGAGTATCCTGAATAAGCCCAATCCGATTGTCGGCCTGTTAAACATCGGTGAAGAAGAGAAAAAAGGCACCGGGTTTATCCGCGAGGCTTATGAGCTTTTGGAAAAGAGTAAGATTAATTTTATCGGGAATGTGGAAGGCAAGGACCTTCTTACCGGTAAATGCGATATCATTATTTGCGATGGTTTTGTGGGGAATGTCGCTTTAAAGGTTTTAGAAAGCGCCGCGGAGGCAATGCAGAAATTCTTGAAGCGTCACCTTTTAAGCACTATCTGGGGTAAGATCGGTTTGATTTTTATGATGCCCAGCCTCAAGCATTTTAAAAAAGAGATTGATTATGCTGAGTATGGCGGAGCACTTTTGTTAGGGGTAAACGGTGTAGTGATTATCGGACACGGCCGTTCAAACAAGAGGGCGATTAAGAATGCGATTAGAGTTGCCAAAGAGGAAATTGAGCGTCAGGTTAACGCCAAGATTCTTGAGGCGTTGAAATAAGGAGCTGTATTGAAAAAAGTTGGTATTATCGGGGTAGGCGAATACCTGCCTGAGAAGATATTGACTAACGCCGATCTTGAGAAGATGGTGGATACCTCTGATGAGTGGATTACTACCCGCACCGGCATAAAGGAAAGACATCAGGCGGCAAAGGGTGAGGCTGCATCAGATTTAGCTTTTAAGGCAGCTGAAGAGGCGCTAAAAAACGCCAAACTTAAGGCCGAAGACTTAGACTTAATAGTTGTAGCGACAATTACCGGCGATATGCCTTGTCCTTCGGTAGCTTCTATATTGCAGAATAAGCTCGGCGCTAAAGGCGCCGCTTGTTTTGATATCTCCGCTGCCTGCGCGGGTTTTGTTTACGGAATTTCCGTAGCCCAACAGTTTGTTGCTTCCGCTACTTATAAAAATGCGCTGGTTGTTGGTGTCGAGGTTTTAACTTCGGTTACTGATTGGCAGGACCGGAATACCTGTGTTTTGTTTGGGGATGGCGCCGGAGCCGTGGTTTTATCAGAAGTAAAAAACAGGGGGATTATTTCTACCTATCTTGGTTGCGATGGTTCAAAGCTAGGTTTACTAAATATACCTGCCGGAGGCTCGGCAAATCCGGCAAGTACTGAGACAGTAAGAAACCGCCAGCATTTTATAAAAATGCAGGGCAATGAATTATTTAAAATCGCGGTCAATACTATGACCAGGGCTGCTGAGATTGTCCTGGAACAGGCAGGCATGACTTTCGCTGATGTGGATATAATTATCCCACATCAGGCAAACGCGCGGATCATTATGGCTGTAGCAAAAAAATTAGGCATTCCTGAAGGACGTGTTTACCTAAATATAGAAAGATGCGGAAATATGTCCAGCGCTTCCACGGTTACCGCGCTTTGTGAGGCAGTACGTGAGGGTAGGGTTAAGAAAGGCGATATTGTCCTTTTGGATGCATTCGGGGCAGGTTTAGTCTGGGGCGCCTGCGTTATCGAGTGGTAGGTTATCTTTTTGCCGGCCAGGGTAGCCAGTATATAGGTATGGGTAAGGATTTATATGAATCTTACCCTGAGGCAGCCAGGATCTTTGATCGGGCAGAAGAGTTACTGAACATCGAATTAAAGAAAATCTGTTTTAACGGCCCTGAAGAGGCGCTTAAATCAACTAATATTTCTCAGCCGGCGATAGTAACCGCAAGTATCGCGGCTTTTGAGGTTTTTAAATCCAAAACAAATTTCATTCCTTCTTTTTCCGCCGGTTTAAGCCTGGGTGAATATTCTGCTTTAATTGCCTCTGGTGCCATAACCTTTGATGACGGTATCCGCCTGATAAGTAAAAGGGGGCAATTAATGGACGAGGCTTCCAGGAAGCATCCCGGGAAAATGGCCGCTGTTTTAGAACTGTCCGTGGAAAAACTGAAGGAAATCTGCCGGCAATCTGGTGCTGAGATCGCTAATCTGAATTGTCCTGGGCAGATTGTGATTACCGGAAAAGCAGAAGCGGTCAATCAGGCAATGGAACTTTGCAATCAGGCAGGGGCTAAAAGAGTTATTCTTCTTGAGGTGAGCGGAGGATTTCATTCTTCTTTAATGTCGGAGGCGGCTTTAGAATTGAAGCAGGTTCTTGATAATCTACAGATTTCTGAGCCTAAATTCCCCGTGATCAGCAATTATACGGCGCAGCCGCAATATAAAGCTGAACAGATAAGAGAGAACCTGGTTAGTCAGATCAAGGGTTCAGTAAGATGGGAAGATTCAATGCATTTTATCCTATCTAAGGGAGTGGCTAATTTCTATGAATTTGGTCCGGGAAAGGTTTTAAAGGGCCTGATGCGGCGTATCGACAGTAGCGCGCAGGTTGTGAATATAGAGAAGAGCGTTGATATTGAGCAGGTGGTTAACACTCGGCCTTAAAGGAAGTGGCCGGTGTACCCCCGTGGGTAAGGAGGATAAAATGAGGTTAAAAGATAAAGTAGCTTTGATAACTGGCGGAGCCAGAGGAATAGGCCAGGCAATTGCCATGACCTTTGCCAGGGAAGGGGCGGATATTGTCGTAGCGGATGTGAACTTAGAGATAGCCCAGAAAACAGCCCTTGAAATCGAGGGTTTAGGCCGTAATGCGCTGGCTTTGGAGATGGATGTAACCAACTTTGAGAAGGTGGAAGAAGGAATAAATAAAATTCTTGACAAAATGGGAAAGGTTGATATATTAGTTAACAACGCGGGGATTACTAAGGACAATCTTTTGCTTAGAATGTCCCAAGCGGATTGGGATGCGGTGATCAATGTCAACCTTAAAGGTACATTTAACTGCATCAAGGCTGTAACCCGGCCGATGATTAAACAAAGAAGCGGAAGGATTATCAGTATAGCTTCAATTATCGGTTTAATGGGAAACCCGGGCCAGGCAAATTATGCGGCTTCAAAAGCAGGCATAATCGCTCTTACAAAAACAGTAGCTAAAGAATTAGCCAGTCGTAATATTAATGCTAATGCAGTAGCTCCCGGATTTATCCAAACAGAGATGACCGCCAAGCTCCCTGAGGATATAAAGAAGAAGATGCTTGAGGCAATACCTCTGGCTAAACTTGGTACACCTCAGGATGTAGCAAATACCTGTTTGTTTCTGGCTTCTGAAGAGTCAAGTTATATCACCGGGCAGGTAATCACAATCGATGGCGGCATGGTAATGTCATAAAGTATATAACCCAAGGAGGAAAAAAGAATGGCAGTACAAGAGAAAGTAAAATCAATCATAGCAGAACAGTTAGGTGTAAAACCCGAAGAGGTAACTCCTGAGGCTTCATTTGTCGATGACTTAGGCGCGGATTCACTCGATACTGTAGAGCTGGTTATGGCTTTAGAAGAAGAATTCGGTATTGAGATTCCTGATGAGGACGCGGAGAAGATCACTACTGTTGGCGACGCCATCAAATATATTGACGAGAAAAGCGCCAAATAATCAATTAGATAGTTTAAAATAAATAATTTACCCCGCATTTTAACTATGGCGGGGTAAATTATGTTAGAATAAATATGAAAAAAAGGGTAGTAATCACAGGTTTAGGGGTAATTTCGCCGGTAGGCAATGAGGTATCCAGCTTTTGGGGTTCTTTAAAAGAGGGTAAAAGCGGGGTTGGGCCGAATACTAGTTTTGACGCTACAGCTTTTGACTCACAGATTGCCGCTGAGGTCAAGAATTTTGAACCTTCTCTTTATGGGATTTCTCCTAAAGAAACTAAAAGAACGGCGAAGTTTGTGCAGTTTGCTATAGCCGCGGCTAAACAGGCAATGGAATCTACCGGTCTGGATTTAGATAAAGAGGACAGGACCCGTATAGGCGTGCTTATCGGATCAGGTATCGGTAGCCTGCATACCATTGAGGAAGAGCATAAGGTTTT
Organism: Candidatus Omnitrophota bacterium; assembly: GCA_028712505.1. Lineage (GTDB taxonomy): Bacteria > Omnitrophota > Gorgyraeia > Gygaellales > Profunditerraquicolaceae > UBA6249. The sequence goes on along the minus strand of JAQTQC010000009.1, from coordinate 22,050 downwards.
ATTGAGCAAGGGTCCTTCAAGATTATCGCCGTTTCTTATTCCCATGCTCATCGTAAATGAGGCAAGCGGGATGGTGGCGATCATCCATGGCCTAAAAGGTCCGAATTCCTGCGTGGCTACTGCCTGTGCCTCAGGTTCGCATGCCATTGGCGAGGCGTATAGGACAATCCTTTACGGAGACGCTGATATAATGCTTACCGGAGGTACGGAGAGCTGTATCGTTCCTACCGCGGTGGGCGGTTTTTGCGCTTTAAGGGCGCTTTCTACCAGGAACAACGATCCCCAGAAGGCAAGTCGTCCTTTTGATCGTGACCGCGACGGTTTTATAATGGCTGAAGGATGCGGCTTGGTTGTTTTGGAGACTTTAGAGCATGCGCAAAAAAGAAATGCTAATATTATCGCTGAGATTGTTGGATTCGGTATGAGCTGTGATGCCTATCATATTACCGCGCCAGATCCTGAAGGAAGCGGAGCTGCCCAGGCAATGTCTATGGCTTTAAAAGACGCGGGAGTCAATCCCGAAGAGATGACTTATATCAATGCGCACGGGACTTCCACTAAATTAAATGACAAGATTGAAACCTTGTCTATGAAAAAGGCGTTTGGTTCTTATAGCAAGAAGGTGATGATTTCTTCCACAAAGTCTGTAACCGGACACCTTTTAGGGGCGGCCGGCGGAGTAGAGTTTGTAGCTTGTTGTTTAGCGATTAGAGACGGAGTTGTCCCTCCAACTATTAACTACGAAAATCCTGATCCGGATTGCGATTTGGATTACGTGCCTAATATAGCGCGCAAGACAAATGTAATAACCTGCATGTCTAATTCTTTAGGATTCGGTGGGCACAACGCCTCTCTTATTGTAAAGAAATTCAAATAAGTAATATATTTCCCCGCAGTTAATCCTGCGTTCATTAAAAATGGGTTATACAATAGCAGAAAAAATCTTATTAAAGCATTCTGGCCAAAAGTCGATTAAGCCCGGTGAATTTATCGAGGTTAAGGTTGATGTTGCTTTGGCTAATGATATTACTGCTCCCCTGGCTATTTCAGAGTTTAAAAAATCCGGTTTTAAAAAAGTTTTTAACAAAAATAAGATTGTTTTAGTCCCGGATCATTTTGCTCCGGCTAAGGATCTGAGGAGCGCCAATCAATGCAAGATCCTGGCTGATTTTGCCAAAGAGCAGGGTATAAAAAACTATTTTGAAATCGGATGTATGGGTATCGAGCATGCCTTGCTTCCTGAGAAAGGTATTGTTCTTCCCGGGGACCTGATTATCGGAGCGGATTCCCATACTTGTACTTATGGGGCTTTGGGCGCTTATGCCACCGGTATGGGCTCAACAGATTTAGCCCGCGCTTATATTGACGGAAAATGCTGGTTAAAGGTCCCGACATCGATCAAGTTCATCTATAAAGGTAAACTGAATAAGTGGGTAGGAGGTAAAGATCTTATTCTTTACACAATCGGCCAAATCGGTGTAGACGGCGCCTTATATAAGGTGATGGAGTTTTCCGGACCGGTAATCCGCAAACTGGGTATGGATGATAGATTTTCGATGAGCAATATGGCTATTGAAGCAGGAGCCAGGGCGGGTTTAATTGAGCCGGATGAAAAAACTAAGAAATATATTTCCGGTTTTAAGCGCAAACCTAAATTTTATTATTCTGATCCGGATGCTCATTATGAAAAGATATATGAATGGGATGTTACAAAACTTGAGCCGCAGGTTAGCTGCCCGCACCTGCCGAGTAATACCCAGCCGGTTAATAGCCTTAAAAATATAAAAATTGACCAGGCGGTTATCGGTTCATGTACTAACGGCCGGATTTCAGATTTACGAATTGCGGCCTCTTTGCTTAAAGGCAAAAAGGTGGCTAAAGGCGTGAAATTGATTATTTTTCCGGCAACCCAGAAAATTTATTTACAGGCGGTCAAGGAAGGCCTGGCAGAGATTTTTGTCAGAGCCGGGGGCGTATTTTCAACTCCCACCTGTGGTCCGTGTTTAGGCGGGCATATGGGAATTCTAGCTGACGGCGAAGTAGCTATTGCTACAACTAACCGGAATTTCCTGGGAAGAATGGGTAGTCCAAAGTCTTTTGTTTATCTTTCAAATCCCGCAGTAGCCGCAGCCAGCGCGGTTACCGGAAGAATTACGCATCCTGATAAAATAAGGTAGTCAAACATGATTATAAAGGGTAAGGTTCATAAATTCAGCGATGATATAAATACTGATGATATCATCGCGGCCAAATATCTGGTTTCTACCGACGCCCAGGAGTTGGGTAAACATTGTATGGAAACCATAAATCCAACTTTCTCCCAGGCGGTCGGCCCGGGGGATATAATTGTTGCCGGGAATAACTTTGGCTGCGGCTCAAGCCGTGAGCATGCGCCTTTAGCGATTAAGGGGTGTGGGGTTTCCGCGGTGATTGCCAAGAGTTTTGCTGCTATATTCTTCAGGAACGCTATAAATATCGGTTTGCCGTTTTTGGAGTCGGCGGATGTGGATAAAATTAATGAGGGAGATGTTGTTGAAATAGATTTAGCTACCGGTGTGATTAATAATCTAACCCAGAGTAAACAATTTAAAACTCAGGCTTTTCCGGAATTTCTGCAGCAGATTGTAGAATGCGGAGGCTTGATCAATTATATCAAAAGAGGTGCCCATGTATAAAATCGCGGTAATTCCCGGTGATGGAACTGGTCCCGAAGTAGTTAATGAAGGTTTGAAGGTTTTAGAGCAGGCTGGCAAGGTTTTTGGTTTTAAATATGAAACCAAATTCTTTGATTTCAGCGGCCAGAGGTATTTAAAAACCGGTAAGCTTGTCGATGACAGTGATGTTGAGGAATTAAAAAAATACAACGCGATCTATCTTGGCGCGGTGGGAGATCCGGAAGTTAAACCCGGGATTATCGAAACCGGGGTTTTGCTTAAATTAAGGTTTGCTCTTGATCAATATATCAACCTTCGGCCGGTAAAACTTTACAATTCTGCATATTGTCCCTTGAAAGATAAACAACCTGAAGATATCGATTTTGTGGTTGTGCGTGAGAATTCCGAAGGTCTATATAAAGGTATGGGGGAGTTCAAGGATAAAGGGACTAAGGAAGAAATAGCAATCCAGATTTCTTATAATACGCGCAAAGGAGTGGAGCGTTGTATCCGCTATGCCTTTGAATGCGCGCGCAAGCGGAATAAAAAGAAAAAGCTGACTCTTTGCGGCAAAACCAATGTTTTGACTTATGCCTGGGACCTTTGGCAGCGTACTTTTAATGAAGTAGCTAAAGAATATCCGGATGTAACTACTGATTATGCGCATGTAGATGCCACGACTATGTGGTTTGTGAAAAACCCGGAATGGTTTGACGTAATCGTTACGGATAATTTATTCGGAGATATCATTACGGATTTAGGGGCAATGATCCAGGGCGGCATGGGGATTGCTGCAGGCGGCAATATTAACCCGCAAGGCGTATCCATGTTCGAGCCTATCGGCGGTAGCGCTCCAAAATATACCGGCAAGAACGTGATTAATCCGCTGGCTGCGATTTGCGCCTGTGGTATGATGCTTGAGAATTTAGGGGAAGAGAAAGCGGCTAAAGCAATTGAGCAGGCGGTAATCGGGATCGTAAGCAAGGATTTAAAATCGCTGGCTGCCGGGAAAATGGGCTATTCGACCTCTCAAATCGGCGATCTGGTAGTTAAGAACTTGAAGGGGTAATTTTATGAAAAAGTATAATGTTGCGGTTATTGGTGCTGGGGTGGTAGGTGTTGAAATGCTGCGGGTATTAAAGCAGCGTAATTTTCCAGTTAACCAATTGAAGGTTTTTGCCCGTTCGGCCAGGAATATGGAAGTTGACGGCGAGGTCTATGCGGTTGAGCCGATCTCAGCTGATGGTTTTTGCGGTATCGACATTGCATTATTTGCCGGTACTGAAGGTGAAAAGGGTGCTGCGGTAACTTATGCTCCGGAAGCGGTTAAGAGGGGCGCAGTGGTTATCGATAACGGAGCGGATTTTCGCATGGATCCAAAAGTGCCATTAGTGGTTCCTGAGGTAAATGCTGCTGATGTTAAAAAGCATAAAGGGATTATTGCTAATCCGAATTGTTCCACTATCCAGATGGTCGTGGCGCTTAATCCTTTGCATAAGAAATACCACATTAAGAAAGTTATTGTTACTACTTTACAGGCATCCAGCGGCGCTGGTAAAACCGCTGTAGAGCAGTTAAATAATGAAAATGCTAAGATTGCCCAGGGTGGGTTTAACAGCGTGCAAGCCGATGGGGTAGGCAGATCTATGCCGCAACAATTGGCTTATAATTGTTTTCCGCATATCGGCAGTTTTGTGGATGGTGGCTATACCAATGAAGAATGGAAGCTGGTTAAAGAAACCCATAAAATCATGCATGCTCCGAAGATCAAGATTTCCGCTACTACGATCCGCGTCCCGGTAAGGACAGGTCATTCAGAATCAGTTTATCTTGAGACTGAAAAAGCGATTGATCCTGATGAGGCTAGAAAAATACTTGCTAAATCTCCGGGTATAGTGGTTATGGATGATTTGAAGAATAATCTTTATCCAATGCCCAAGGATGTAGAGGGCAGGGATGAGACTTTCGTCGGCCGTATCCGCCAGGATGCCTTCAATAAGAAAGGCTTATGGCTTTGGGTCGTAGCGGATAACCTGCGTAAAGGTGCTGCAGCTAACGCCGTACAAATAGCTGAATGCCTAATTTCAAACTCGAAATAGAATACGATGGTTCAGCTTATCATGGCTGGCAGGTGCAGAATAAAACAAAAGCCCGGGCTGATTATCAGCCCAAGAAGACGATTCAATGTGTTTTAGAGCAGGTGATCAGGCGAATCCTGCAGGAAGATATCAAGCTGATTGTTGCCGGTCGTACAGATTCAGGCGTACATGCTCTTTCGCAAGTAGCTAATTTTAAAAGTTCATCCAAAATGCCTTTATCAAGGATGCGCTGGGCATTGAATTGTTTATTGCCCGAGGATATAAAAGTAACTCGGATAAGCAAGGTCAACCCGGATTTTAACAGCCGTTTTTCTGCTAAATCCAAACTTTACCGTTATTCAATTCTGAACCGGAAATACTCATCCCCGCTTTTGGCTTCCCGGGTTTATTTCTTCCACCATCCTTTGGATGTTGGTTTGATGCGTAAAGAATCAAAAGCGCTCTTAGGAAAACATAACTTTGCTTCTTTCCGGGCTGCCGAGCTTCGCTACAGAAATCCCGTGCGGACTATTAAGAGTATTAAAATTACCCGGGATAAAAATCTCTTGCATATCGATATAGAGGCGGATAGTTTCCTGTATAATATGGTCAGAAATATCGCCGGTACATTATTGGAGATAGGCAGGGGGAGGTTTCCAGAGGGAAGTATGCGCAAGATTCTGCAATCGCGTAACCGTAAGCTTGCCGGACCGGCCCTGCCGGCAAAAGGGTTGTGTTTAGTAAGGGTAAAATATTAGAAAAATTTATTTGACTTTATTTATTATTTTGATATAATTAACTTTCTATGAAAAAGACCTATTCAGCAAGACCAGAAGATATTAAGAGGAAGTGGTATATTATTGACGCCAAAGGGAAGATCCTGGGAAGGCTGGCAGTTAAAGTTGCCACTATCCTAAGAGGTAAACATAAGCCGATTTTTACCCCTCATGTCGATACGGGCGATTGCGTGGTTGTCATCAATGCCGCTCAAATCAAGGTTACCGGGCGCAAACTTAAGCAAAAGACTTATAGCCGGTATTCGGGTTATCCGGGAGGGCAGCGCGAGATAGTCTTGGAAAAGCTTTTAGCCAAGAATCCGACTACAGTTATACGTTTAGCTGTGGAAAGGATGCTTCCTATCAGTCCGTTAGGCAGGGATTTGATCAAGAAATTAAAGGTTTATGCAGATGATAAGCATAAATTGACAGGTTTAAAACCGATTGTTTTGGAGGTTTGAAATTAGATGACTGAATCAACTAAATATATAGCATTAGGCAGGCGTAAGGAATCAACCGCCAGGGTTCGTATGGAATCCGGCAATGGCCAGATTACGATCAATGGGCTTCCCTTTGAGAAATATTTTTTGCGTGAAACCGACCGGATCATCGCTAAACAGCCTTTGGCAATTACGGAAAGCGCGGCCAAATTTAATGTTATTGCTAGGCTTAATGGCGGCGGCTTAACCGGCCAGGCAGGCGCTTTACGTTTGGGTATCGCCAGAGCACTTTTAATCGCGGATTCTAGCTTTAAAGACATCTTTCGTAAAAACGGATATTTAACCCGTGATCCGAGGATGAAGGAGCGTAAGAAATATGGCTTAAAGGGTGCGCGTAAGCGCTTCCAGTGGACTAAGAGGTAGGAGGAAGAACTCTTTTATAATAATAATTTTCGCAAACGATCCCGCTGGAAAGCGGGATTTTTTGTTTATATAACGTATAGGTATCTGCTAGTTTTCTCGCTCAGGTCGTGCTTTCGCAGAGGCGAAAGTACGATATTCGCTGCGAAAGCTATCAAATACCTATATGCAGATATAATCAATAATGCTGTGAGGAGAAATGCTCGTCAGGATGGGTTACCGCTATTTCTTAGTTCCGACGAGAAAAATCCTTGACGGGAGATAGATTTTATTCTATTATGATTTAATTATGCATTTGTCATTTTATCGATAGAAGCGGAGAGTAAATGATTATCAATGTTGGCATAATTGGCGCAACCGGGCATACAGGGGAAGTGCTCATTGAATTGTTACTTAACCACCCCAATGTCAGGATCACCCATCTTTTTAATTCCGGCAAAAGCGGCCAAGGCAATCAGGTTATTTCTGATGTCTTTCCGAAATTCAAACATCGCCTGGAACTTGTCTGTACAAAACCCGATTGGCTTAAAATCAAGAAAGATTGTGATTTGGTATTTTTGGCCCTTCCGCATACCGTATCAATGAAATTTGTGCCAAAGCTTTTAAGCCTGGGCAAGAGGGTTATAGATTTAAGTGCTGACTACAGATTGAATAACCCGTCGGTATATGAAAAATTTTATAAGGTTGTCCATCAGGATAAAACAAGCCTAAAAGAAGCGGTTTATGGTTTGCCTGAACTTTACCGGGCAAAGATAAAAACCGCAAAGCTCCTGGCTAATCCCGGTTGCTATCCTACGTCAATAATTTTGGGGCTTGCCCCTTTGCTGGCGTTAAATTTAGCGGACTTAAGTTCCCTAATTATTGATGCTAAATCCGGCGTAAGCGGGGCGGGCAAAAAACTGGAAAAAGAATTCTTATTTTCTGAAATACAGGGTGATTTCAGGGCTTACAAGGTTAACATACACCAGCATGCGCCTGAAATAAATCAGGTACTCTCCAAGATTGCCGGTAAAAAAGTGGATGTAGTTTTTGTTCCGCACTTATTACCGATTGAGCGGGGGATACTTTCAACTATTTATCTTAAGAAGCATCCGGGGGCAAAATTTAAAGCAAAAAATATCACCGATTTATTTAAGAAATTCTATAAGAACGAGCCTTTTATCCGCATCAAGGCGGAGGGGGCTTTTCCCAGGATCAAGGATGTAGTGAAAACTAATTTTTGCGATATCGGGGTTAAGGATTTCGGGGATACAATTATTGTAATCAGCGCCATCGATAATTTATTGAAAGGTGCTTCAGCCCAGGCAGTACAGAATATGAATATTATGTATAAAATTCCGGAGATTACCGGATTGCTATGAAAAAGTCCTTAAAAGCAATATTGCCGGGCGGTTTTCAGGCTAATGGAGTTGCCTGCGGATTGAAGAAATCCGGGAAGCTGGATTTAGCTTTGTTGTATTCTAATCCTCCGGCCTTAGCCAGCGCTAAGTTTACCACTAATAGCATTATTGCCGCTCCGCTTATTGTCTCTCAGAAGAATCTTAAGTCTGCCAAAAACATTCAGGCTGTATTGGTCAATAGCGGTAATGCCAATTGTTTTACCGGGAAGGCAGGTATCCGGGACGCCGAGTTGACCTGTGGTTATGCTGCCCGAGAGCTAAAGATTGCAAGGAATAGCGTGTTAGTAAATTCAACCGGGATTATCGGCAAAAGATTGGATATAGCTAAGATCAAGCAGAAAATACCAGAATTAGTTTCCGGTTTATCCTGCCTTGGGATACAAAAGGCAGAAAAAGCGATTATGACCACGGATACCTTTGCTAAAGAGGTAAGTATAAGCTTGGGAATCGGAGCAAAAACAGTCAACTTGTGCGGAATCGCCAAGGGCGCTGGCATGATTGCTCCGGATATGGCGACCATGCTTTGTTTTATTATGACCGATGCTAAAATTGCCAAGTCCGCTTTGGATAAATCTTTGGGTGTTGCCGTGGATAAGTCATTCAACTGCATTTCCGTTGATGGATGTATGAGTACGAATGATACAGTCTTGGTTTTAGCTAATGGCACCGCGGGGAATAAGATCATTTCCGGAGGTAAGAGCCTGCAGGATTTCTCAGAGGCATTAGATTTAGTTTGTTTGGAGCTGGCCAAGATGGTGGTTAAAGATGCGGAGGGCGCCACTAAATTTATTCAAATCGATGTCTGTCAGGCGAAGGATTTCCAGGAGGCAAGAAGGGTGGCTTTAAATATCGCCAACTCGGCGCTTTTTAAGACTGCGGTTTTCGGCGAAAACCCGAATTTCGGAAGAGTGGCTGCTGCTGTCGGCGCAAGCGGTTTAAAAATTCAAGAAAACCAGTTAAAAATAAAACTAGGCTCTTTGAAGAAGAAACAGGTTAAACTTACGGTGGGGCTGTCACGGGGTAAGGCAGGGGCTACTGTTTATACGTCTGATCTTACTCCGGGGTATATAAAAATAAACGCAGAGTATAACTAGATACCCGGCGTCAATAAGTGCTCAACGCTTAACAGGTTTTGCGTTGGTATCCGTTAGGTAACGGATATTGCGCCGGTATTGTGTCTGTACACAAGAAAGGAACAATGGAAGAAGCGATTAGGAAAGCAGATGTTTTGATCGAGGCATTGCCTTATATAAAGAGATTCCATAAAAAGGTAATCGTGATTAAATACGGCGGAAGCATTATGGGTGACGCCAAGATCCGTAATGGGGTCCTGGAGGACATTGTTTTTCTTAATTTTATGGGGTTACGCACTATCCTCGTACATGGCGGCGGTCCGAATATTAGCGACCGCATGCGCGCTTCGGGAAAAAAGACGGAATTCGTCGAGGGAATGCGGGTTACCGATGAAGAGACCTTGAAACTGGTTGAAGAGGAACTGCAGGTTTTAAATGAGATGATTGTAAAGGAGATTAATGACCTGGGGGGCAAGGCGGTTGGCTTAAACGGCAAGAATGACGATTTAATCCAGGTTGAGAAGAAAAAAACAAAGATAGATATCGGCCTGGTGGGTAATATTAAAGAAATTAATACCGGTTTGTTAAATGAGGAACTGAGAAAAGATAAAATAGTCGTGGTTTTGCCTATGGGCAGAGGTAAGGATAAGAAAACTTATAATGTGAATGCGGATGAAGCAGCTGCCAGTATTGCCGCAAGCATCCAGGCGGAAAAGTTTGTTTTGATGACTAACGTCAAAGGGATCATGCGTAATGCCGAGGATAAGAATTCTTTTATCTCTACTTTAAAGGTCGAGGAGGTAAAAGGGTTGATCGAAAGCAAGATTATCCAACAGGGGATGATCCCTAAAGTGGATGCCTGTGTGGTAGCGATAAACGGGGGGGTAAAGAAAACACATATTATCGATGCGCGCACCCCGCATGGATTGCTTTTGGAGATTTTTACTGACAAGGGTATCGGGACTGAGATTGTAAAATGAAGTTAGAAGAGATATTTCAAGTTTATAAAGAGAACATAATGCCTACTTATAACAAGGTTCCGCTTGTCTTTGTTAAAGGCAAAGGCTCGCGGCTCTGGGATATTCAGGGTAAGGTGTACTTGGATTTCTTCCCGGGTTGGGGGGTGGGTAGTTTAGGGCATTGCCACCCTAAAGTTATGCAGGGTATCCGGGATCAGGTGGGTAAGCTTATCTTTATCCCGAATAATTATTATCATCCATTCCAGGCAAAGCTGGCAAAGGAATTAATCTACTGGAGTTTTCCAGGCAAGGTTTTTTTTGCTAACTCCGGGGCAGAGGCTAATGAGGGAGCGATTAAATTAGCCAGAAAATTCGGCGCACCTGCCGGAAAATATGAAGTTATCACTTTTGAAAATGCCTTTCATGGCAGGACATTAGCAACACTTGCGGCTACGGGCCAGAAGAAATATCAAGACGGTTTCTGCCCGATGCCTGAAGGTTTCAAGCAGGTAAAGTTTAACGATCTTGCCGCTTTCAAGCAGGCGCTTAGCGATAAAACAGCTGCTGTTCTGCTTGAGCTTGTCCAGGGAGAAGGTGGGATAAATATTGCCGATAAAGATTTTATCCTGGAGCTCAGGAAGATATGCGATGAAAAGAAAATACTTTTAATTGTTGATGAGGTGCAGACCGGTATCGGCAGGACTGGTAAAATGTTCGCTTATCAAAATTATGGCATTACTCCTGATGTGGTGACTCTGGCCAAAGCCTTGGGGGGAGGCCTGCCTATCGGAGTTATGATAGTAAAAAAGGAATTCAGCGATTTGATCGCTCCTGGTATGCATGCCTCTACTTTTGGCGGCGGGCCGGTAATTTGCAAGGCGGCTTTAGGAGTGTTCAGGGCGATCCAGAAGGAAAAGCTGCTTAAGAATTGCCAGGTTATGGGTGAATACCTTGGAGAGAAGCTCAAGCTTTTAAAAGCAACTTATCCGATAATTAAAGATGTGCGGGGTATAGGTCTGATGTTCGGCGTGGAGTTGAATATTGATGCAAAGCTGATTCCGCAGAAATGCGCGGAGAAAGGTTTATTGATTAATTGTACGCACGATAGAGTATTGAGGCTGATGCCGGCGATAAATATCAGTAGGAATGAAATTGATAAAGCAGTAAAAATATTAGGAGAAGTTTTCAAGGAGTGCGCATAATGAAAAAAGATCTGCTTTCAATCGGGGACTTGAATTCAGCGGAGATTGATTCTATCCTCAAGCTTAGCCAGCAGCTTAAGAAAAATAAGAATAAATTTGCTAAATCTTTATCCGGGAAAACCCTGGCTTTAATTTTTCAGAAGCCGTCGAACAGGACGCGGGTTTCTTTTGAGGTGGGGATGTATCAGTTAGGAGGTAATTCTCTCTATCTGTCTCCCCAGGAGATTAATTTAGGGGTCAGAGAAACTATCGGGGATGTATCCAGGACTATCTCCCGCTATGTTGATGGGATAGTTTTAAGGACATTTGAACATAAAAATTGCCTGGATATGGCTACTTCTGCGAGCGTGCCGGTGATAAACGGTTTGTCGGATTATTCGCATCCCTGCCAGGCGTTGGCTGATCTTTTTACGATCAAGGAAAAATTAAAGACGTTGAAGAAAGTTACGCTGGCTTATGTCGGAGATGGCAACAATGTCTGTAACTCTCTGCTTTTTGCCGCGGCTAAAACCGGAATGGATATTTCCGTAGCTACCCCTAAAGGATATGCCCCTACGGATGAGGTCGTAAAATCGTCGCAGGCAGCCGCTAAAGTTAGCGGCGGCCGGATAACGATTAGCGAAGACCCGTTTAGTGCGGTTAAGGATGCCCAGGTAGTCTATACTGATGTTTGGGCAAGTATGGGCCAGGAAGAAGAGATCAACAAGAGGAAGGTTATTTTTAAAGATTTTCAGATCAATACTAAACTCCTATCTAATGCAACGGAAAACGTTCTGGTTATGCATTGTCTTCCTGCGCATAGAGGTGAGGAGATAACCGACGAGGTTATGGAGAGCAAGAATTCAATTGTTTTTGACCAGGCAGAAAATAGAATGCATGTGCAGAAAGCGATTTTAATAAAATTACTAGGTAAGAATCAGCGGTTTCTGTGAATTTATCCAGATTAGGAGAGCGATGATGAAAAAGGTGGTATTAGCTTATTCAGGCGGGTTGGATACCTCTTGCATAGTTAGATGGTTGAAGGAGAGGGGTTATGAAGTAATCTGTTTTGTGGCTGACCTGGGCCAGGGATTAGGCCAGGGCGAAAGCTTTGAAGCGATCGAAGCACGGGCTTTAGCTGCCGGAGCTACAAAGGTTTATATCCGCGATCTGCAGGAAGAGTTTATCAAAGATTTTATTGTCCCGGCTTTAAAAGCTAATGCTGTTTATGAAGGCAAATATCTTTTAGCAACGGCATTGGGTCGTCCCTTGATCGCTAAATACCTGGTGCAGATCGCGCATAAAGAAAAAGCGACTGCGGTTGCCCATGGCTGTACCGGCAAAGGTAATGATCAGGTGAGGCTTGAGGTTGCCGTAGGGATATTAGATCCGAAATTGGAGATTATCGCTCCGGTGCGTGATTGGGAATTCAAATCACGCGAGGAAGAGATTGATTACGCGTTGAAATTTAATATCCCGATAGATGTAACTAAAAAGAAGCCTTATAGTATTGACCGGAATATCTGGGGAATCAGTATTGAAGCTGGTATTTTGGAGAATCTGGAGCAGGAGCCTCCGGAAGACGCTTATATGATTACCAAGAGTCCGACACATACCTCAAGCTATCCCCGGTATATCGAAGTAACTTTTTCCAAAGGCGTACCCGTTAAGATTGACGGCAAGGCGCTTAAATTAAAGGAAATTATCACTTACCTGAATGAGGTAGGTGGACAATTTGGCGTTGGTAGAAGCGATATGGTGGAGAATCGGCTGGTGGGGATTAAGTCTCGGGAGATCTATGAAGCTCCGGCTGGGACTATTCTTTATACTGCACATAAGGAGCTGGAGGCCCTAGTCCTTGACCGGGAGTTGACGCATTTCAAGGAGATGATCAGCCTTAAGTACGCGGATTTAGTTTATTATGGTTTATGGTTTTCCGCTTTAAAGGAGGCCCTGGACGGTTTCGTGGAGAAGACACAAAAACTGGTCAGCGGCACTATTAAATTAAGGTTATCAAAAGGGAGCTGTGTTGTCGTGGGGAGAAAATCCGCCAATTCCCTTTATAAAAAAGAATTAAGTACTTACGGCAAGGAAGATAAATTTGACCAGAAGTTAGCTGAAGGGTTTATTAAACTTTGGGGAATGCCTTACAAAAGGTAGCTGCGCTGAACGGGTCCTGTCTTGGAATGTTTTTCGCCGCACACCGCGGCTTAAATCCAGTCCAAGCCACCCCTAGGCAGCAATCTTTTGTAATTAGAGGGAGAAGAAATGGCGAAGAAGCTTTGGGGAACAAGGTTTAACAAAAAGACAAATGCATTGACTGATAAATTCACTTCATCAATTATCTATGACCAGAGATTGGCTAAATATGATATTCTAGGAAGCATTGCGCATGCCAAGATGTTGGCTAAGCAGAAAATAATTCCTCAAAAAGACAGCCGTAAGATAGTTAACGGTCTGAGTTCGATACTTCAGGATGTGGTTAGCGGCAAATTCAAATTTGATCCGTCTGCTGAAGATATCCATTCTAATATCCAGGAGCTTCTAAATAAAAAGATCGGCGAGCCGGCGCAAAAATTGCATACTGCCAGATCCAGAAATGACCAGATTGCTTTGGATACCCGGATGTATTTAAGAAGCGAGGTTGATAACCTGGTGGAGTTTAGCGCAGAGCTGCAGAAAGCAATATTGAAATTTGCCGCCAATAATTCAGAAGTAGTTATCCCGGGCTATACGCATTTGCAGATTGCACAATGCGTTTTATTGGCGCACCATTTATTGGCATATGTAGAGGCATTGGAAAGAGATAAACAGAGATTGCTGGATGCTAAGAAGAGGATTAATTCCATGCCGCTTGGCTCTTGTGCTTTTTCCGGCACCGGGCTTAATAGTGACCGGAATTTTGTGAGAAAAGAGCTGAAATTTGATAGCTTGACCGCCAATAGCATAGATTCAGTCAGTGACCGTGATTATATAATCGAAGTATTGGCTGACCTGGCGATACTTTCCGTGCATTTGTCGCGCATAGCCGAGGATCTCATCCTTTGGTCAACCAAAGAATTCAATTTTATTGATATTGATTTCTCATTTTGCACCGGTTCCAGTATTATGCCGCATAAAAAGAATCCGGATATCCTGGAGCTGATTCGCGGCTCAGTTGGTCAGATACAGGGTAATCTTTCCAGTGTGATAATGTTGATGAAGGGGTTACCTACCTCTTACAATAGAGATATGCAGCTGGATAAGCCTCCGCTTTTTGACGCAATTGATGCGATTAAAGATGTTCTGGAGATTTTCATGGCTCTTTTCGCCAATATCGTAATTGAAAAAGAAGCAATTGCCGCAAAGGTCAAAGACGAGTCTTTATTTTCAGTGGATATTGTGGAGTATCTGATTAAGAGAGGGGTTTCCTATCGACAGGCGCATGATATCGTCGGCAGGATGGTCAGGGATTGTCTGGATAAAGGCAAAAAGATATCTTCTCTAAGCGATGGTGAACTGAAGAGATATTCTCCAAAACTTAAAGCAGATGTAAGGAATATCCTTAATGCCTGGGCATCGGTAAATTTAAAGAAATCTTATGGTAGTACAAATCCTAGGCTGGTTAAGCAGCAGTTATCTTTCTGGAGTAGGAAGTTGAAATAAAAATCAAGAAAGGCAGTATTTGCGGGTAGCTGGCAATACGAAGCCCTTACCGTGTATAACAAAAGTGAATACGGCGAGGTGGATCGGCAGGCAGGACCCGCAAAAATAAAATTTAAATGCACGATTTTTTATACAAAAATAATAATCTGTACTGTGAAAATTTAAAAGTTCAGGACTTGGCTGTCCGCTTTGGCACTCCGCTGCATATCTATAGTTATAATACTCTCACAAATCATTTTATTAAGCTGCGTAAAGCTTTTTCAGCGATCGATCCGCTTATTTGCTATTCAGTAAAAGCCAATTCCAATCTGTCTATCCTTAAAGCTTTAGTTGAAAAAGGGGCAGGCTTGGATATTGTTTCAGGGGGCGAGCTTTTCCGGGCCATAAAAGCCGGCTGCCCGGCCAAAAAAATTGTTTATGCTTCGGTAGGAAAAACCGAAGCGGAGATTGCTACGGCTATTTCCAAAGGAATACTTTTCTTTAATGTTGAGTCGCTTCCGGAGTTAAGAAGCATCGACCGGATTGCCCGTCGATTGGGTAAGATTACCCGGGTAGCCATACGTATAAATCCTGATGTCGAAGCCAAGACGCATAAATTTATCACTACCGGCAAGATCACCAATAAATTTGGCATTGATCTGAATAGCGCTTATAAAATCCTGCTTTTACGCGATGAATTCAAGAATGTCAGTATCTGCGGTCTGCATATTCACATCGGTTCGCAGATCACCGAGAGCGCTCCTTTTGTAGCGGCAATTAAAAAAGTTTCCGCTTTTATTAAAAAGCTAGAATCAAAAGGGATTAAGCTTGAATATTTGAATATCGGAGGCGGCTTAGGGATTGTTTATGATAGCGAAACACCTCAGACCGCCCAGGTTTATGCCGATGAAATAACTCCTCTGCTGAAGGATACCGGATTGAAGATAATCATGGAGCCGGGAAGGTTTATTGTCGGCAATGCCGGGATATTGGTCACGAAAGTCTTATATATTAAACATACCCCTAAAAAGAAATTTATTATTGTTGATGGCGGGATGAATGATTTAATCCGTCCGGCGCTTTATGGAGCGCATCACAATATCTTGACTTTGCGTAAGAGTTCTACTAAGAGTGAAAAAGCCGATGTGGTCGGCCCGATCTGTGAAAGCGGTGATTTTCTGGCAAAAGAGCGCAAGATCGCTTGTGTCAAGGAGGGCGATTACCTGGCGGTGATGAGTTCCGGGGCGTATGGTTTTAGTATGTCCAGTAATTATAATTCGCGCCTTAGGGCAGCAGAAGTTATGGTATCTAAGAATAAGGTAAGGGTAATCAGAAAAAGGGAGACTTATGCGGATTTAATCCGTAATGAGTCTAACGGATAAATGGCCAGGATTAAGTTCGTTAAAATGGTAGCTTCTGGAAATGATTTTGTGGTTATCGATAAAAAACCGTCCGGCAATTTATGCGTTTTAACCAGGGCAATTTGCGATAGGAAGTTTGGCGTAGGTGCTGACGGTTTATTGTTGATCGGTAAGACTAAGAATGCGGATTTGCATATGCGGATTATCAATTCTGACGGTTCAGAGGCGGAGATGTGCGGTAATGGGGGGCGTTGTGCGGCTCTATTCAGCGGTAAGAAAAAAGCCAAAATGTCAACTCTCGCTGGAATAATCAATACCCAGGTCTGCGGCAGCCAGGTAAAGATTCAGCTTACTGATCCTAAAGCAATTAAGCTTGATATTCCCTTAAAGGTTAATGGTCGTCCGATTAAGGTGAATTTTATTAATACCGGTGTTCCCCACGTTGTGGTTTTTGTCGAAGGGCTGGATAAGATGGATGTTGATAGTATCGGTCGCCTGATAAGGTGGCATCTTAAGTTCGCTCCTTCGGGGACAAATGTAAATTTTGTGGAAGCAATAGGAGATGATCTTATCCGGATCCGTACTTTTGAAAGAGGGGTTGAGGGTGAAACCCTGGCCTGTGGTACGGGCAGTACAGCTTCAGCTTTAATCTTTGCTTTAAAAAATAATTTGAATGATTTAATCCGGGTTAAGACGCAAAGCGGCGAAGTGTTAAAGATATATTTTAATAAAGTAGGAGATAAATTTAAAGACGTCTGGTTGGAAGGAAGCGCGAAGATAGTCTGCAAAGGAGAGTATTATGTTTAAAGGCTCGATTGTAGCCATTGTCACACCTTTTCGCAATGGTAAGGTTGATGAGAAGAAATTAAGGGAATTGATCGAATTTCAGATCAAAAACGGCACCAGTGGTATTGTGCCTTGCGGCACTACCGGAGAATCGGCAACGCTTACTTTTGACGAACACGAGAAGGTGATTGAGGTCACTATTGACCAGGTTAATAAAAGGGTTCCGGTAATTGCCGGAACAGGGTCAAATTCTACCGATGAAGCGATAATGCTCACTAAGCAGGCAGCCAGCGCTGGTGCGGATGCTTCTTTACAGGTTTCTCCGTATTATAACCGTCCGACCCAGGCTGGTTTATACAGGCATTTTAAAGCTATTGCCCAGTCGGTAAAGATTCCGATCATTCTTTATAATATTGCCAGCCGTACTGGAGTGAATATCGAGCCTGAGACAATTGCCAATTTAGCCCGGGATTGCAAGAATATCGTGGCGGTAAAAGAGGCATCCGGGAGCTTGGATCAGATGTCGCGGATCAAGTCACTTTGTCCGCCAGGTTTCCAGCTTATTTCGGGAGATGATTCCCTTACTTTGCCCGTTTTGAGCATTGGCGGTATAGGGATTATTTCCGTAGTAGCTAATATTGTGCCGGCTGATGTTGCGGGCTTGGTCAGTGCGTTTGAAAAAGGTAATCTTAGGAAGGCTCAAAGCCTGCATTATAAGTTATTGCCGTTGATCAAGGCTTGTTTCATGGAGACTAATCCCATCCCGGTTAAAACCGCGATGGGCCTATTGGGGATGTGCGATCCGGATTTACGTCTTCCAATGTGCGAGATGTCGCAAGATAATCTGGGAAAACTTAAAAAGGCACTCAAGGACTACGGTTTATTGAAATGAGCACCCGGAGTTTTCATGTAACGTATCTTGCCGTATACTATTGACAAGTGCGCACTTGTTGTGCGGAATCCTAAGCTGCTTAAGCGAAGGATAAAGGAGTTTGAATGATAAAATTAGGAATTACCGGTGCCTGCGGAAAAATGGGCAGGCGGATTTTTGAGCTTGCCGCTTTTGACAAGGATTTTGAAGTTGCTTTAGCGCTGGAAAAGAAGGGCACTCCTTTAATCGGTAAGGAGCTGGGCAGATTAAAGGTTTCGTCGAATCTAGACGGTTTATTTCTGGTGGATGTCCTGGTGGATTTTACTTTGCCCGAGGCGGTTGATGAGCATTTGGATTATGTAGCTAAATATAAAAAGGCGCTTGTGTTGGGGACTACAGGTTTAAACGATGCGCAGAAAAATAAGATAGAGGAGATCTCTAAGATTGTTCCGATAGTCTTTACCCCGAATATGTCTGTGGGAGTAAATGTCCTGTTTTCTATCCTTCCTGAGATAACCAAGAGACTTGGGTCTGATTATAGCGTTGAGATTATAGAGGCGCATCATAAAGCCAAAAAAGACGCCCCCAGCGGCACAGCCAAGAAAATGGCCGAGGTTATTACGCAGATTACTCAAAAGAATATTCCCATGCATTCAATACGTCTGGGTGATATTTTTGGAGATCATACTGTGGTTTTCTGCGGGAATTCCGAGCGTATTGAGATTAAGCATCAGGCGCATTCGCGCGATTTGTTTGTCGTGGGCGCTCTAAAGGCAGCGAAATGGATTTTCCAAAAGCCAGCCGGGCTTTATTCAATGCAGGATGTGTTAAAACAGCAAACATAATATAATAAATAGGAAAGGCAAAAAAAGATGTTTAAGTTGTCAAAAAAAGTCCAGTCATTACCGCCATATTTATTTCTTGAGATTGATAAAGCCAAACGCCAGGCTCGCAAAGAAGGGAGAGATATCATAGATTTGGGGATAGGTGATCCAGATCAACCTACTCCTAAATTTATCATCGAGGCTTTGTATAAAGCAAGCCAGGATCCGGCTAATCATCGTTATGCCCTGGACCAGGGAATGCCTGTTTTGCGCCGGGCGATCCAGGGGTGGTATAAATATAGGTTTAATGTTGACCTGGATCCGGATGCGGAAATACTGCCTTTGATCGGTTCAAAAGAAGGAATAGCTCATTTTCCTTTGGCGTTTCTTAACCCCGGGGATATTTCTCTGGTTCCTGATCCGTGTTATCCTCCTTATAAAGGCGGTACGATATTGGCGGGCGGATCGCCTTATATAATGCCATTATTGGAATCAAATGATTTCCTGCCGGATTTAAAGAAAATTCCGCTTTTAGTGCGTAAAAAAGCGAAGATGATTTTTGTTAATTATCCTAATAATCCCACAAATGCCTGCGCCAGTGATGATTTTTACCGCAAGTTGATTGAATTCTCCGCCAGGAATAATGTCATAATTATTTCAGATTTAGCTTATTCTGAAATGGCTTATGATGGTTATAAAGCGCGAAGTCTTTTGGAATTCCCGGGTGCAAGAGAAGCAGTGATCGAGTTTCATTCTCTTTCTAAGACTTATAATATGACCGGCTGGCGTGTTGGTTGGGCAAGCGGAAACAGGCAGTTGATTTCAGCTTTAGCCAAGGTTAAGTCCAATATTGATTCAGGAATATTTTCCGCGATCCAGTTGGCTGCAGTTGCAGCCATTGAAGGCCCCCAGGAATATGTAAAATCTATGTGCGATCTTTATCAGGAACGGCGTGACATTTTGGTTGACGGGCTTACTTCTTTAGGCTGGAGCGCGATAAAGCCAAAAGCTACATTTTATGTATGGATAAAAACTCCGGCTAAATACGACTCTATAAGTTTTAGCGCCAAGTTGCTTAAAGAAACTGATATTGTAGCGACTCCCGGAGTTGGTTTCGGTAGATACGGGGAAGGTTATATCCGTATGGCATTGACTGTACCCAAAGAGAGGATTAAAGAAGCTTTAGTGCGGTTAAAGAAGATATCTTAATGGCAGTTTGTTATATTGGAGTAGGGACAAACCTGGGTAAGCGAAAAGAGAATATAAGACTGGCGATCAATAAAGTCAATGCGTTGAAGAATACCCGGGTATTGAGGAAATCCAAGGCCATGGAGAGTCTGGCGGTCGGCGGGCCTGCTGGGCAGGGCAAATTCCTAAATGTCGCGTTAAAAATAGATACTCAACTGCCGGCTTTGATATTGCTTAAGAGGTTGAAAGAGATTGAAAGTCAGATGGGCAGGAAGAAGACAGTGCGTTTCGGCCCCCGGGTAATTGATTTGGATATTTTGCTTTATGCAGATAAGGTTATAAGCAACAGGAAATTGTCTATACCGCATCCACGAATGTTTGACCGGGATTTTGTAACCAAGCCATTAATGGAAATTTTATGAAAATTATCCGCGATCCCGAAAAGATAAGCATTGAAACAGGAAAAAACAAACAACTCAAAAAGCGCATAGGTTTTGTACCTACGATGGGAGCTTTGCATCCCGGACATTTCAGCCTGATTAGCCGGGCGCGCAAAGAAAATGATATAGTAGCGGTAAGTATTTTTGTTAATCCAGCGCAATTCGGCAAGGGCGAAGATTTTAAGAAGTATCCCCGCCGTTTTAAGCAAGATATTGAATCTTGCCGCAGGCTGGGTGTAGATCTTGTATTCCTGCCCGATAGAGATAATATGTACCCGGAAGGATATTCTACGTTTGTTAATGTGGATAATTTGAGCGATTGTCTTTGTGGGGCGAGTCGTCCCGGGCATTTCCGCGGGGTGGCGACTGTCGTGGCTAAATTGCTTAATATCCTCCATCCGGATGCGCTTTATCTGGGGCAGAAGGATGCTCAGCAGGCAATTATTATTTCCCGGATGGTTAAGGACCTGAATTTTCCGGTTAAGGTGAAAGTTTTGCCCACGGTACGTCAGGAAGACGGATTGGCGTTGAGTTCTCGGAATGCCTATTTAAATAAACAAGAGAGATCTGTTGCCTTGGTTTTATCCAAGGCCCTGAGGTTGGCGGAAACCCTGATTAGAAATGGCCAGCGTAATTGCGGTAGGATAATCAGCAGGATGAGGCAATTGATCGAAAAGAATAGGCCGGCTAAGATTGATTATATCGCGATAATTGATCCGGAGCAGCTTAAAGAGTTGAGAAAGATTGAGCCGGGATGCTTAATTGCTTTAGCGGTTAAGATTGGCAAGGTTAGACTTATTGATAATACAGTGATTGGTCGTGTGTAAAATGAATAAAAGGCAGCGGCTTAAAATAGGTATTGTTGGTTGTGGGGCAATCGGCAGCTCCCTGGCAGAAGAGATAGTTGTTGGTTTGCGGCAGGATGCCTCTTTGGTGGCCCTTTATGATATAAGGTTGGATAAAGCCCGGGCGCTTTCTAAGAAATTGACTAAGAGTTTGAAATTGTGTGCTGGTAATTTAAAAGATTTAATCAAGCGTTCAGACTTGGTGATCGAGGCGTCATCAGCAAAGGCTTCATGGGATATTGTTTGGCAATCTCTGGCTTGCGGCCGTAAGATTATGGTCATGAGTGTAGGCGGGATGGTCGGCCATTTGGATGAATTGTATACTTTATGCCGAAAGAATAATGCGATGGTTTATTTCCCCAGCGGGGCTATTTCCGGGATAGACGCCTTGAAGGCAGCGAATATCGCCGGGATCAAGAAGGTGATCTTGACTACCCGTAAAAACCCTAAAGCATTCAGCGGTGTTGAATATGTAGAAAAGCATTTTAATCTGACGGATTTAAAACAGGATAAAGTTCTGTTTAACGGCAGCGCTTCCAAGGCGGTTAAATATTTTCCGCAGAATATCAATGTTGCTGCTGTCCTGGGCCTAGCCGGAATAGGGATCAACAAAACCCGGGTGCGTATAATCGCTTGTCCTGCGGTGGATAAGAATATCCATGAAATCGAGATTGAATCTCAAGCTGCCAAGATTTTTACGCGCACTGAGAATATCCTACATCCGCAGAACCCTAAAACCAGTTTTTTAGCGGTTCTATCGGCAATCGCGACCTTAAAACAGATTTTACAACCGATAAAGATTGGAACGTAAGTTAACATAAAGAGAGGGGGTGAATCAGAAAATGGCAGATAAAGTAATGAAGGTAGGAGTAAAGAGGGAAAAAGGTTATCTCTACTACATCGACAAGCAAGGCGATGTCTCTTGCGCCAAGATGGCCAGAGGATCTAAAAAGGGAGGTAACCCCAAGAAGGTAGCCAAATGCGGGATCAAAAGAAAAGTAGGCTATCTTTATTTCTTGGATAAGAAGGGTGATGTTTCCTGTGCTAAAATGAAAAGAGGCGGAAAGAAGAAAAAGAAGTAATTCTTTTCGGTTCTTTAAAAAAGTGTAGCCCCTGTATAATGGAATTAT
>JAQTQC010000029.1 GCA_028712505.1 Candidatus Omnitrophota bacterium | reverse complement strand
TACGGTTGTCAGATGAATGTCCGGGATTCCGAAGTGATCTGCGGGTTGTTGAAAAAAGCGGGGTATCGAATTTGCGATTCAGATCAAGAGGCCGACGTGATCATATTCAATACGTGTTCTGTGCGCCAGCATGCTGAGGATAGAGTCTGGAGTCTGATCGGTAGTTATAAGGGGTCTAAAATAATCGGGTTAGCAGGATGCATGGCTCAGAATTATAAAGAGCGTGCATTTCAATGCGATGCGGCAATAAGCTTTGTGGTGGGGCCGCAGGATATCTATAAAATTCCTGAAATCCTGTCGAGGCTCCAAAAAGGGGAGTCTTTCCGTAGGGCTGGGCCTCTTTTGTTTGAGAGAAAGATTTGGGAGGTGGATAGCGCCGTGCGGCCGGAAGAAATTTATCATACTGGTTTTTTTGGGGAAAGAGACCATGCCTATGTGGTTATCTCTGAGGGGTGTTCCAATTTTTGTTCGTACTGCGTAGTGCCGTATGTGCGCGGGCCATTGCGCCATCGTAAGAGCAAAGATATACTTAAGGAGATACGCCAGGCTATTGCCGGTGGGATTAATAAGGTCACTCTTCTGGGGCAGAATGTCAATTCCTATCAGGATGGAGAAGTCGATTTTATGGGGTTGCTTGAGCAGGTTAATACATTGGACGGGTTAAATAAAGTTGATTTCTTTACATCTCATCCTAAGGATGCCAATATTGCTTTTTTTAAGGCAATTCGCGACCTGGATAAGTTGTCTAAATCTTTGCATCTTCCTTTGCAATCCGGTTCGGACAGGGTGCTTAAACTTATGAACCGGGGATATACGTTAAAAGAATACTTGGCTTTAATTGATTCTTATCGTAGAATTGTTAAAGATGGGTATTTGACTACGGACATCATTGTAGGGTTTCCTACGGAAACCGATAAAGAGTTTGAGGAAACCTGTGATTTGCTGGTAAAGGTAAAATTCAATGCAGCCTATATTTTTAAATATTCTTCCCGTCCGAACACTACAGCGGAAAAATTAGCCGATATGTTGAGTAAAGAGGAAAAAGAGAAGCGTCATAAGAAAATCCTGGATTTGCAAAGAAAAATTTCCAATAAACTAAAACGTAAAAATGCGTAAGCTAATAATAAAAGTTTATCTTATCGTTTTGTTTGTTTTTTTTATTCCGGTTGCTGCCTGGGCAGCTAATTTGGATGCCTTGAAAGCTGATTTTTTGCAGGGGAATTATCGCCGGGTGATCCTTGAAGGGTTGGCTCAGAAAGGACATTTTAATATTCAAGGTGCCGATGAATTGAATTACCTGTTAGGTTTGAGTTATCTAAAAGAAGCTAAATTAGAGCAGGCCCAAGACTGTTTGAGGAGCATCTTAAATAATCCTATCAGTAAGTTTAAAGAGCAGGCTTTCCTGGCTTTGGCAGATATCTATCTGATTAAGGGGCAATACCAGGAGGCTGAAGATCTTTACGGTAAGTTGCTCGAGAATAATCCCAATACAAGCTTTAAGGCGGCTATATTATATCGTCTGAGCCAATTAGGTTATAGAAAAGGTAATAAGGAGCAGTTCGATGAATATTTATCAAAGTTAAAAAGAGATTTTCCGTTGAGTCTGGAGTTAAGGCCTAACCGGGGAATACCTCGCAGCGAACCATTTTTAAGCGAAAGCACCGAGTTTTCGGTTCAGGTTGGGTTTTTCGGAAAGTATCTTAATGCCGTTAATTTTAAAAACAAGCTGGCAGCTGGCGGGTACCCTGCTTATATCGAGGGCTCCAATGAAGGTTACCGGGTTAAGGTGGGTAGGTTTAAAACACAGATGGAGGCCCTGGACACAGAGAATAAACTTTCTCAGGATGGTTTTTCAACCAAGCTCTGCCCGTAGTATTTTATGCTCAAGAAAAAAATTATCTTCCTTGTTGGGCCTACAGCTATAGGCAAATCCGCAATCGCAATTCATTTGGCTAAGAAGATTGACGCTGAAATAATCTCCTGCGATTCTATGCAGGTATACAGCTTAATGGATATTGTCACTTCCCAGCCAAGTTCTACGCAGAGAAAGCAAATCAAACACCACCTGCTTGGCGTGGTCAATCCGATTAGGGAATATAATGTAGCCAGATATCGAAAAGAGGCTATCGCGATTTGCGATAAGCTATTCTTAAAAGGTAAGATTCCGTTATTTGTCGGCGGTAGTGGCCTTTATTATTCTGTGATAATTGACGGGCTTTTCCCGGCTATTGGAGAAGATAAATCAATCCGCGCAAGATTAGATAAAGAATTATCGCTCAAAGGAAGCAGCTGTTTGTTTCAGAGATTATCCAAGGTTGATCCTCTTTCCGCTAAGAAAATCCATCCGAATGATTCCAGGAGGATTATCCGTGCGTTGGAAGTCTATCTGAAAACCGGCCTACCAATGTCTTCCTTGCAGAAAAACAGAATTGGTTTGGGCAGTGAATATGAAATCAAGATATTTGCCTTAAACGCGAACAGGAAAACTATCTATAATAAGATTGACCAGAGGGTAGACAAAATGTTCAAAACTGGGTTAATTAACGAGGTTCAGGGGCTGCTTAGGCTAAAGTTAAGCAAAACCGCCTTTTGTGCTATCGGGATCCGTGAATTAGAAAGCTATTTTAAAGGGGAATATGATCTGGATGAGGCAAGGCGTTTAATCAAGCGTAATAGCAGGCATTATGCTAAACGTCAGCTTACTTGGTTTAAAAAAGATGCACGTATACATTGGGTTAATATTAAAGATGAAGAAACTCCTGGGGAAATAGCTAAACGTATATGGAAAAAGCTCTTCTAGTCAGCATTCAAATAAAAACAGATAAACATCATTGGCGAATCGAAGATATTTCTTCGGAGTTGGAGGAACTAGCTGCTTCAGCCGGCGTGGAAGTGATCGATAATATTATTTGTATTTGCGAAAAGGCGACAGCAAATTATCTTATCGGTAAGGGCAAGGTTGAGGAGATTGGTTTTCTTGCCGCTGAAGAGAATATTGATACGATTATTTTTAGCCATGATTTATCCGGTACGCAGCAGCGTAACCTGGAAGATGCTCTCGGTAGAAAAACAATTGACCGGACACAATTAATCCTCGATATCTTTAGCCGGAGAGCCAAAAGTCCCGAAGGAAAGATGCAGGTGGAATTGGCTTTGTTAGAGTATCTGCTTCCCCGTTTGACAGGTAAAGGAATCATGCTCTCGCGTTTAGGTGGCGGAATTGGGACTCGTGGTCCGGGCGAGACTAAGCTTGAAGTCGATCGTCGTCAAATCAGAAGACGGATCGATAAGTTAAAGACGGATATAGAGGCGTTCAGGCTGCATCGCCTGACTACTCATAAGAAACGAAGAGGAAATAGCCTTCCCCTTGTAGCCTTGGTCGGATATACCAGTGCGGGAAAATCTACTCTACTCAATCGTTTGACTGATGCCGGGCAAATTACCTCGGAAAAATTATTTACTACACTTGACCCGCTTTCAAAAAGTCTTAAGCTGCCTAATGGTCAGGATATTATTATTTCCGATACTGTCGGTTTTTTACATGAGCTGCCGCATCATTTAATCGAGGCTTTTAAGGCTACACTAGAAGAGGTCTCTGATGCCGATTTGTTAATACATGTGTTGGATGTCTCTGATCAGCGGATCCATCAGCATAGCCAGGCGGTGCAAAGTGTTTTAGATGAGTTAGGGTTAAAAGATAAGCCGGTTCTGACGGCCTTGAACAAAATGGACCTTGTTGATGACCGTAGTTGGCTGGAGCTCTACAAGAATGAATTTAAAGATTCGGTTATTTTTTCGGCCAAGTCCGGTGAAAATGTGGATGCTTTGATCGAAAGTATACAGATGTATTTTTCTGGGCTGATGCTTAGTTTAAGGATAGTGATTCCGCATAGCCGCATGGAATTAGTCGATTTCTTTTATCGTCAGGCCAAGATAGACAAAATCGATTATCTTCAGGATGGTATAAGTATAAACTTGAGGATATCCCGGGAGCTCTTTAGTAAAATAAATAAGGATAAAGATATAAAAGTTATCTGTTAGGTTATCTAATAGAAATAATTATTTTACTTGACAGAAGACACCTGTTATGTTATTCTTGACTTGTGGGAGGCCTTAGCTATGCCAATGTTCGGTCTCAAAATAAGCCCTGAAGAGCCGGTTTACGTAATCGGCGTGGTTTGCAAACTGGTAAATATTCCTGTTTGGACCCTGCGCCAGCTGGATAAAGCAGGTGTAGTGACTCCAAAAAGGGCCGGCAAAAAAAACCGTTTGTATTCACTAAAGGACTTAAAGAGACTGGAGTATGTGCACTACCTCATGGAGAAAAAACGCGTGAATATCCATGGGGTAAAGATTATTTTAGAAAAGGAGGGATGAAAATTTTTTTGCCAAGAGATTAGCACTCTATGGATTTAAGTGCTAATTTTATTGACAAAGCAATAAAATGTGTTAAAATTACGGTTCAGTAAATGAAGCTTTAAAGGTTGTAGATGGAGGAATAAAAGTGCGTAGTGTTGACTATAGCTCTCGCAGAAAATCGATTCTTAATTCAGCTATTAACCGTTACATCAAGAATGCCGTTCCGGTGGCATCCGAAGATATTGCGGACGAGTTTGATTTAAGTTCGGCAACCATTAGGAATATATTTTCTGAGCTTGATGAGTCGGGGTATTTGAAGCATCCTTATACTTCAGGAGGCAGGATCCCTACTGATAAAGGCTACCGCTATTATGTAGATTTTCTTATACAACAGATTGAGTTGCTTGATGATGAGAAGAAACGTATTCTAAAAGATTGTAAAAAGAAAATCCGCCGTCTTGATGATGCTTTGGAGAATACTTCTGAAGTGATCTCTGAGATTACGCATTACGCAGGTATTGTTTCCTTTTTGGAATGGCAGGATAAGATATTCTATAAAGGTATTAGCCGTATATTGGACCAGCCGGAATTTAAAGATGCTGATAAAATTAGGTTATTAGTCAGGTTAGTAGAGGACAAGAGCCGCCTGTTGAATATTATTAACCGTGATTTTTCCGGCAAAGTAAAGATCTACATAGGGGGTGAATTAGAATGTCCGGGGATGGAGAATTGTTCTTTGATCGTTACTACTTATAGATTGAAGGATCAACCTTCCGGACGGCTGGCGGTATTAGGGCCGATGCGCATGGAATATGGGCATATTATTCCTGCTTTAGAGTATATTTCCGATGTTTTGACGGATGTACTTAGCACAATTTAAAGATGAGCGAGATGAAAAATAACTATAAAGAAGATAAGGATATTAAGGAGCCGTCAGTTATTCAGCTTAAAGAATCTGAGTATACTGAGCTTAAAGAGGCAGCGGTTCGACTTCAGGATGCTCAGGATCAGCTTTTACGGACTCAGGCGGATTTTGAAAATATGCGCAAACGGCTTGATCGGGAAAAGCAGGATTTTCTTAAGTATGCTAATGAAGGTTTGATCCTGGAATTGTTAAATGTTTTGGATGACCTGGAGCGGGTTATTAGCTTGGCTGAAGAGAAACAGGAGGAATTGGATGCCTTTTTAAAAGGCGTAGAGATGATCCTGGCACATATTTATGAATTGCTTAAAACGCATGGAGTTAAACCTGTTGAGGCTGAGGGTAAGATTTTTGATCCGCATTACCATGAGGCGCTTATGCAGGTAGAAAATAAAGATTTACCGGAAAATACGATTGTTGAAGTTTTACAAAAAGGATACTTGATGCATGAGCGGGTAATCAGGACTGCTAAGGTAAAGGTTTCTAAAAAATAGGAGGTTAACTATGGCAAAAGTAATCGGTATTGATTTGGGTACATCTAACTCGGCGGCTGCGGTTATGGAGGGTGGAAGACCGGTGATTATCCCTTCGGCTGAGGGAGCAGGTGTTGCTTCAGGTAAGGCATTTCCTTCCTTTGTTGCTTTTACTAAGGATGGTCAGAGGCTGGTGGGTGAACCGGCAAGGCGTCAGGCAGCGATAAACGCGGAAGGTACGATCCAAGCTGCTAAGCGTAAAATGGGTTCTGACTATAAATTCAAGGTTTACGGAAAAGAGTATACCCCGCAGCAGATTTCTTCTTTTATCCTGCAAAAAGTTAAACAGGATGCGGAAGCTTACCTTGGCGATAAAGTAGAGGAAGTTGTAATTACCTGCCCTGCGTATTTTGACGATAATCAAAGGACAGCTACTAAAGATGCTGGAGAGATCGCGGGGTTAAAGGTGCTGAGGATTATTAATGAGCCTACTGCTGCCTGTCTTGCTTATGGTTTGGAAAAAGCCGGCAAGGAATTAAAGATCCTGGTTTTTGATTTGGGTGGCGGTACACTTGATGTTACGATTATGGAGATGTGGAAAGAGGGTGGTTTTAAGGTTATGGCAACCAGCGGAGATACTCAGCTGGGTGGTACAGATATGGATAATGCCCTGATTGATTATATTGCTAAGGAGTTTAAGCGCGATACAGGGATTGATTTAAAAGGCGATAAGATGGCTATGCAGAGGTTGCGTGAAGCCGCAGAAAAGGCCAAGGTTGAGCTTTCCAGTACTTTGACTACGGATATCAATCTTCCCTTTATTACCGCGGATTCCACAGGGCCGAAACATTTAACTATGTCGATTAACCGGGCGAAGCTTGAGGAATTGGTTGGCCCGATTATTGAGCGTTGCCGGGGGCCTTTGGAGCATGCTCTAAATGATGCAAAAGCAGCATTTGAAAAAGAAGGTATCAACTTTAGCGATAAGGGAGTGGATAAGATTATTATGGTTGGCGGTCCTACGCGTATGCCTATAGTGCAGAAGTTTGTTGAGGATTATACGGGCAGAAAGATAGAGCGCGGGGTTGACCCAATGGAATGCGTGGCTTTAGGCGCAGCAGTACAGGCGGCAATCATCAAAGGTGAGGTAAAGGATGTCTTGTTGCTTGATGTTACACCCTTATCTTTAGGTATTGAAAC
This sequence comes from Candidatus Omnitrophota bacterium, assembly GCA_028712505.1. Taxonomy (GTDB): domain Bacteria; phylum Omnitrophota; class Gorgyraeia; order Gygaellales; family Profunditerraquicolaceae; genus UBA6249. Next base: position 5,655 of record JAQTQC010000029.1, on the reverse strand, counting down.
CTTGGGTGGAGTAAATACTAAGTTGATAGAGAGAAATACTACAATTCCTACGCGTAAGTCTCAGGTTTTCTCTACTGCTGCGGATAATCAGACAGCGGTAACTATCCGGGTTATCCAGGGCGAACGTGCAATTGCCGATGCGGAAGGCAACGTTGAGTTGGGCAGGTTTGACCTGGTAGGAATACCTGCTGCTCCCCGTGGCGTACCGCAAGTAGAGGTAGCTTTTGACATCGACGCTAATGGTATCGTGCATGTCTCTGCTAAAGATTTGGGTACGGGAAAAGAGCAGTCAATAAAGATTACCGCCCCCAAGAAACTTTCTAAGGAAGAAATTGATAAGATGGTGCGTGATGCCGAGAAGTATGCGGCAGATGATTCTAAAAAGAAAGAAGAAGTAGAGACAATAAACCAGGCGGATAATCTTATATATGCTACGGAGAAATCGTTAAAAGATTACGGGGATAAGGTTAGTCAGTCTGAGCGCGCGGATATCGAAGCCAAGACTAATGACTTAAAGTCTGCGATAAAGGATAAAAATATCGAGCGGGTGAAGAAAGGTATGGATGAACTGACTAAGGTTTCGCACAAGCTTGCTGAGGAGATTTATAAGCAAGCTGCTGCCAAACAGCAGTCTTCTGGAAAACAATCTTCTGATGCCGGAGCGCAGCAGGAACAGGCTCAGCCCCAGCAGGAAGGCCCTGCTGGCCCGAGTGGTGAAGATATCATTGATGCTGAATATAAAGAAGAGGACGGAGATAAGAAATAAAATCAGGGACGTTTCTATTTTTAAATTTCTATCTGAAAGAAAATAGGAACGTCCCTAGATTTTGATAATAGATATGACTACTAAACGTGATTATTACGAAATTCTCGGGGTAGCTAAGAACGCTTCTGCGGAAGATATAAGAAAGTCTTACCGCGAAATGGCGCTTAAATTTCACCCTGACCGTGTGCCTGCTGAGCAAAAAAAAGAAGCCGAAGAAAGGTTTAAAGAGGTTTCCGAAGCTTATGCCGTGCTTTCAGATTCTGCTAAGCGCGATCTTTATGATAAGTATGGGCATTCCGGCATTGATCAAAAATACGCCCAGGAAGATATCTTTAAGGGTGCTGATTTTAGCAGCATTTTCAGGGATATGGGTGGTGGTTTCAGTTCAGGGGGCAGCATATTTGAGGAAATATTCGGGGATCTTGGTTTTGATATCGGCGGCGGCAGGCAATCGAGGGGTTCATCCTCCAGGCGGCGTGGTCGGGATTTGCAGATAGCGATTGATATCACGCTTGAGGAGGTAGCTTCCGGGGTTGAGAAAATAATTACTGTGCCGCGTTATGAAACTTGTGTTAACTGCGGGGGTAGCGGGGCAAAGCCAGGGACAAAAAGGAATACTTGTCCTCAATGCAAAGGCTCGGGCAGGACAGTCGTTTCAAATGGTTTTTTCCAATTGGCCCAGACTTGTTCCCGTTGCGGCGGGGAAGGTTCGATTATCCAGTCTGCCTGCCCGGATTGCCGGGGAGAAGGAAGGGTTAAAGTTACTAAAAAGATTAAGGTCAAGATTCCCGCTGGTGTAGATACCGGTTCTCAGCTGCGTGTCCGGCAGGAAGGAGAGGCTGGTGTCAGCAGCCGCGGAGATCTCTATGTAGTTATTGAAGTAAGACAGCATGATATTTTTGAGAGACATCATAATGATATTGCTACATCTGTTAATATAAGCATGAGCCGGGCTGTTTTGGGCGGAGAGGTGGAAGTGCCTTCCTTAGAGGGCAGGCTGACTATGAAAATACCTCCGGGTACTCAAGTTGGCAAGACCTTTCGGCTTAAGGGCAAAGGGTTACCGGACTTACATTCCCAGGATATCGGCGATGAATTAGTGAGGGTGAACATAGAAATTCCAACCAGGTTATCCAGCCGGCAGAGACAATTAATTGAGGAATTTGCCAAGCTTAACGGAGAAGATGTGGGAGCCCAGGAAAGCTTTACGGATAAATTTAAAAAGACATTTCGATAAGAGAGGGAGATATGCCTACATATGAATATGAGTGTTTATCTTGCAAGCATAAATTTGAAGTTTTGCAGAGTATAAAAGCAAAACCGATAACCAAATGCCCGAAGTGTTCAAAAAAAGTCAGAAAATTAATTAGTAGCGCTGGAGGATTTATATTTAAAGGTGCGGGTTTTTACGCTACTGATTATAAAAAACCCAGCAAGGCTTCGGAAGGCGCTCATCCTGCTTCATGCCCTAAGGGGTGTTCTGGTTGTTCCGGCCATTAGTATAAGATAAAAAAGCTTTAAAATTATTGTTTTTATTATTTTATGTGCTAAAATTATCTTTACGTTGTTTTAAATTGAATATTTGCCCATTGTGAATTTAATGACCAAGATAAAGGCTTTCAAAGCCGTAGTTTACAATCCAGAGAAAATAAGCGATTTTAATCAGGTTGTTTGCCCGCCATATGATGTAATATCTCCATCTGCCCAGGAAGTCTACCATGAACGTTGCGCCTATAATTTCATCCATATGGATTTGGCTAAGGATTCGGATGCCGACGACAAATACCGCAGGGTAGCAACGATATTTAGAGATTGGCTTAAAGACAGAGTGCTTATTCAGGATGAGAAACCGGCGATTTATTTTTACAGCCAACAGTATATTATCAGGGGGGAAAAGAAAACCCGCTTGGGTTTTATTTCCCTGCTTAGGCTCGGGGATGAAAAAGGGTCTGTTGTCTTTGGTCATGAAAATACGCATACTGAAGCCAAACAGGATCGTTTTAAACTGATAAAACAGGTAAAGGCAAACCTCAGTCCGATTTTTGTAGTTTTCCTGGACAAGAAACGGATTATCCAGCGGGTATTTCAGAAATATATCTGTGACAAAGAAGCTTTTATTGAAGTTGTGGATGATGAAAAAACTTTGCATAAATTATGGCGCCTGAACGATCCGGAAGTGCTGAGGATGGTTGAAAGCAGTATGGAAAATGAAAATATGTTTATCGCTGATGGTCACCATCGCTATGAGGTCTCCTGTGCTTACCGTGATCTTATGCGTGAAAAATTAGGTACGCAATTTACAGGCGAAGAGGATTTTAATTATTGCCTGTCGTATTTTACCAATACTGATCCTCGGGGCCTGTCCATTTCTCCAATCCACCGTTTATTTAAGTTGAATGTTGAATTAAACCTGCAGGATTTTATCCTCAAGGCTAAGGAGTATTTTGATGTAGACCAGGTAAAAGACAAGGTGCGGTTTTTTTTCCTCATGGAAAAAGCCGGTTGTACAGAGCATCTTTTGGGGGTATACAAGGATAAAAAATATTTTCTCTTGCGCCTGAAAAATATAAAATTCCTGGATAAACTGATTGCCGATAAACCTAAAGAATACAGGACATTGGATGTGGCTATCCTTAATTACCTTGTATTAAAGAATATCCTAAAGTTTGATTTGAACAATCTGCCTGACGTAAAGTATAATCCGGACCCCGAAGGATTCATTAATGAAGTTGATGCAGATCCTCTGAAGATAGCGTTTTTCTTGAATCCGGTTAAAATAGAGCAGATAATCAATGTTGCCTTAGGGGGAAGCAAAATGCCTCCGAAATCTACCTATTTTTACCCTAAAGTGCTTTCGGGTCTAGTAGTAAATAAAATAGAAGATGCTAAGGGATAGTATCGATTAAATAATATGGCTTTATTCGGTAAACCAAAATATACAATAGTGCGGGTAAAGAAAAAGGAGATGCCGGATGGACTGTGGACTAAATGTGAAGGCTGTCTGGAGACTCTCTATAATAAAACCCTGGAAGAGAATTTTAAGGTTTGCCCGAAATGTAATTATCACTTCGGCCTCACTGCTTATGAGAGAGTAAATACGATATTCGATAAAGACACGTTCATCGAATTTGATAAAGATCTACTTTCTGTTGATCCTCTTGATTTTAAAGGGCCTAAGACTTATAAGGAAAAATTAAAGCAGGACCAGGATTTGACTGGTTTAAAGGATGCGGTTATTTCCGGCGAAGGAAGGATTAATTCTAAGCCTGCAGTTATAGCAGTGACTGATTCTCGTTTTATTATGGGTTCGATGGGATCGGTTGTCGGTGAAAAGATCACCCGGGCTATCGAATACGCCACTAAAAATAAATTTCCCATGATTATTGTTTCGGGTTCTGGCGGCGGGGCGCGTATGTATGAAGGGATGTACAGCCTGATGCAGATGGCTAAAACCTGCGCCGCATTGGCATATCACAGGAAAGCGAAGTTGCTGTATGTGTCTGTACTGACGAATCCTACTATGGCCGGGATTATGGCTTCTTTTGCCGGAGTGGGGGATATAATTATAGCTGAGCCTAATGCCCTTATTGGTTTTACCGGTCCAAGGGTAATTGAGCAGACTATAAGGCAGAAACTGCCTATTGGTTTTCAGCGTTCAGAGTTCTTGTTGGACCATGGCCTGATTGATATGATCGTGCATCGTAAGAATATGAAGAATAATCTTAGCCAGCTGCTTGATTATTTTGGCTAAAACTGTATAATAATTCAGGTTTAACTTGTATCTATATTCAGCGATTCTTCACATAAGGAGATTAGTTAAATGGCTCAGGTAAGTTTAAAAAATGTTTGTAAGATTTTTCCGGGCAATGTTTTGGCGGTTAATAATGTTAACCTGGGTATTGAAAACAAAGAGTTTATGGTTTTGGTTGGTCCTTCGGGCTGCGGTAAGTCCACGACCTTAAGGATGATTGCCGGTCTTGAAGAGATAAGTTCGGGGGATGTTTTTATAGGCAATAAGCGGGTTAATGACGTTCCGGCTAAGGATCGGGATATCGCCATGGTTTTTCAGAATTATGCCCTTTATCCGCACATGACTGTTTTTGAGAATATGTCATTCGGTTTACGGTTAAGGCGAATCCCTAAACAGGAGATTACTCAAAGAGTCAGCGAGGCTGCGGACATCCTGGGGATTAAACGCCTTCTGAATCGTAAACCGCGTGAACTTTCCGGAGGAGAACGCCAGCGGGTAGCGGTGGGCAGGGCGATTGTACGTAAACCGATGGTATTTTTATTTGATGAACCGTTAAGTAATCTCGATGCCAAGATGCGCGTACAGATGCGTACTGAAATCCATAAATTACACATCCGTTTGCAGACTACGATTATCTATGTTACCCATGATCAGACTGAAGCTATGACTATGGGTGATCGCATTGCGGTAATGAAGGATGGTGTATTGAATCAGCTGGATGACCCGATTGATGTTTATGATCATCCTAAAAATAAGTTTGTTGCCGGTTTTATAGGCAGCCCGCCGATGAATATTATGCAGGGAAGGATTATCAAGAAAGAGGGAAGGCTGTATTTTGATGAAGGTAAAATCCAGGTTAAGTTGGTTGAGGATATGTACAAGAAGATGACTGCTTATCTTGGCAAAGAAGTATTTTTTGGCATTCGTTCTGAGGATGTGTATGATAAATTGTTTGTTTCCGAAGCCCCTCCGGAAAACATAGTCAGGGTAAATTGTGAAGTATTTGAACCCATGGGTTCAGAGGTCTATCTTTATCTTAATACGGGCAGGCACACCTTTATTGCCCGCGTCGGCGCGCATGACCGGCCGAAGGTAAACCAGGAGATGGACGTAGTCTTTGATATGAGCAAAGTCCACT
>JAQTQC010000028.1 GCA_028712505.1 Candidatus Omnitrophota bacterium | reverse complement strand
CTATCTTTATTTCTTGGATAAGAAGGGTGATGTTTCCTGTGCTAAAATGAAAAGAGGCGGAAAGAAGAAAAAGAAGTAATTCTTTTCGGTTCTTTAAAAAAGTGTAGCCCCTGTATAATGGAATTATTTTTCTGATTTTACAGGGGCTTACTTTTTGTGCTATAATCTAAAAGATAAATGAATAAAGCCTTTTTAGTTATCCTATCCTGTGTTTGCCTGGTTATCTACGCGGGTTATCTGAATAATGAGTTTATCTTTGATGATAAAACTCTGGTTGTGGATAATCCATTAATTAAATCTTCCCGCCTTTTACCCAATGTTTTCAAAACCGGTATATATGATCATTGGTCCGGGATACAGCCTTACGACCGTATGTACCGTCCCTTGCAGATGCTCTCTTATTATCTTGATTATAACCTTTGGGGGCTTAAGCCGCTTGGTTTTCGTTTGAGCAATATATTGCTGCATTTGTTCAATTCTATCCTAGTATTTTATCTGATTGGCTTGCTTTTTAAGCATAAACTACTTGCGGCTTCAGCCGCGATTTTATTTTTGGTACATCCGGTGCAGATTTCCTCGGTAGCATATATCTCAGCCAGAGGTGATTTATTGAACGCGTTTTTCGTTCTTGGTTGTTGTGTTTTATTCCTGAAGTTCCTGGAGAATAAAAACTATTGGTTATATTTTTTAAGTATTCTTGCTTCAATCCTGGCTTTATTAAGCAGGGAAAACGCCTTGTTCATAGTTGTTTCTTTGAGTCTGATCTCTGTTGTTAAAGGTAAGGTCAGATTTAAGTATCTATCTGGTTTTCTTGTTGTAACCTTAGTTTATCCAATAATAAGATTTATCATCTTTGGCCCCAGCGGGCTGAATACTCATACGGATTACATCAGGGGGGCGCTTGCATTGGCTAATTTTCTTAATATTGTCTGGGGTTATCTCTTGTTGTTGTTTTGGCCGGTTAATCTGCACATGTTTCATTCCACGGTATTTATCAAACAGTTAAGTGTTCCGATACTGTTTTTATCGATAACAGGATTAATATTAGCGGTAGCTATAATATTAAAATGGGAGAAGGCTAAGCAATTGTCTCCTGCGGCCAGTTTTGGCATATTTTGGTTTTTATCGGGGATTATACCGGTTTATTTTTATTTTGATGCTTATCCTGCTTTAGGAAAAGCGCTTATGGCAGAGAGCTGGCTTTATTTAGCAAGCATAGGATTCTGCACAGGTTTAGCATACCTGTGTTTGTTGCATAAAAAAGGAAAGTTGTTTATATTAAGCTTTGTGTTAATCTTTGGAAGCATGGTAGTGGCTAACCGGGTTTATTGGCGCAATGATGTGGTTTTTTATAAAAGGACGTTAAAATTCCTGCCCGAAGACAGCATACTCTTAAGGAATTTGGCCAGTGCTTATATTGAATCCGGAGATTTATCCAATGGCCTTGAGGCGATAAAGAAGCTTGAAAGATATTACGCGGATACTCCGGTTGCGGATATGGCTTATGGTCAGTATTATCTCGCCGCAGGTAACCCTGGGGAAGCATTAAAATATTACCAGCGGATACTAAAAAGGAATTTTTTCAGTAACTATTCCGTAAGTTTGTGTTATGCTAAATTAGGTAATTTTGATCAGGCAATCGGGTATAGCCTGGAAAGTTTTAATCAGAACCCGTTTTTTCAGAGAAATATTATTCAATTGGCCCGTCTTTATGAGCGTGTCGGGAAAAAGGATCAGGCAAACAGATATCTGCTTTTAGCCGGACAGCTTGACCCAAGAGGGAAGTATAACTTACTTAAATGAAAAGTGAAAACATAATTATCCGCGGGGCAAGGGAGCATAATCTTAAAAATATCAATCTTGATTTGCCGCGCAATAAATTGATTGTTGTAACCGGTTTATCGGGATCCGGAAAATCCAGCTTGGCGTTTGATACGATTTATGCGGAAGGCCAGCGCAGGTTTGTGGAGAGTCTTTCCAGTTATGCCCGGCAATTCCTGGAACAACTGCAGAAGCCGGATGTGGATTTTATCTCAGGTTTATCCCCGGCAATTGCCATTGAACAGCGTTCTGCTGGAGGCAACCCCCGTTCGACGGTTGCTACACAAACAGAAATTTACGATTACCTGAGGCTGTTATTTGCCAGGATCGGGAAAGTGCATTGTTATAAATGCGGCCGGTTAATTCAAAGTCAAAGTGCCCAGGAGATAGTTGAATCTATTATCAGCCTACAGGCAAATAATGATATACAGATTCTGGCTGGTTTGGTCCAAGGGAAAAAGGGCGAATATAAAGATATTTTCTTGCAGATCCAGAAATCGGGATTTGTACGAGCCAGAGTGGACGGTAAAATTTATGAGTTGCCGGCCAAGATAAAACTGGCTAAATATAAGCTGCATAATATAGAGGTAGTGGTAGATCGCCTCCGGGTCCAACCTGATGCTTTAAAACGGCTAACGGATTCTGTGGAAACTGCCCTTAAAGTAGGAAAAGGTTCGGTTATCATTGCTAAATCAGGAGCTTCCCAGGATATGGTGTTTAGTGAGCAATATGCTTGTGTTAACTGCGGGATAAGCTATGCGGAGATCAACCCGCGGAACTTTTCTTTTAATTCTCCTTATGGGGCTTGTCCTGAATGTAATGGGCTGGGTAATAAGCTTGAATTTGATCCGGATTTGATTATTCCGGATAAGAATAGAAGTATCAATAGTGGGGCTATTGAGCCCTGGAGGCGTGGGGGCAGAGGGTATATCATGTATTATCGTTGGCTTATCCGGGAGTTAAGCCGGCGCCTGAGATTTTCTTTGGATGAGCCTTTTAAGAAGTTGCCCAGATCGACGCAGAAGGCGATACTCTACGGTTCGGATGAGATAATCGGTAGTAAGTCGTATGAAGGGGTTATCCCGCATTTGGAAAGGCTGTTTCATCAGACAGACAGCGATTACCTGAAAGAAGAAATCAGCAAATTTATGTCCAGCCTTGATTGTCCGGCATGTAAAGGCGCCCGGCTTAAGCCGGAAAGTTTGTCAGTGAAGATTAACCAGAAGAACATCTGGGAGATTTCGCGCATGTCCATAAAAGAAGCGATTAATTTCTTCTCCGGGTTGGAGTTGACGCAAAAAGAGAAATTAGTCAGTTATCAGGCATTAAAAGAAATAACTCAGAAATTGAAATTCTGCGTTGATGTCGGACTTGACTATTTAACTTTGGATCGTAAGAGTTCTACTCTTTCCGGAGGAGAGGCGCAAAGGATACGTCTGGCGACCCAGGTTGGTTCTGGGTTGGTGGGAGTTTTATATGTTTTGGATGAGCCGAGTATCGGTTTACATCAGAGGGATAATGAGAAACTTTTGTCTACCTTAAAAGCCTTGCGTGACCTGGGGAATACCCTGGTGGTTGTTGAGCATGATCAGGCTACCATCCTTAGTGCGGATCATATCGTGGATTTAGGTCCGGGGGCAGGTAGGCATGGAGGCAAGGTTGTTTTCTCCGGGGATAAAGAAGAACTTGTGAAATGCGAGGATTCTCTGACTGCCCAATATATCCGTAAACAGCTATTTATTGAGCCGCCCTTGAAAAGGCGCCCTTGGCAAGATAAGAAGTTTATTGAAATTAAAGGGGCAAGCGAACATAACCTTAAGAATATTGATTTACGTTTTCCTCTGGGGACTTTTATCTGCGTGACTGGCGTATCGGGGTCAGGTAAATCTACCCTGATTACAGATATACTTTATCCGGCCTTGGCCCAGAAAATCTATAAGTCTAAAGTAAGACCTGGTGCGTTTAAATCTATAAGCGGAATTCAAGAAATAGACCAGGTAATTGTCGTTGATCAGCAGCCGATTGGCAGGACTCCGCGTTCAAATCCAGCGACTTACACCGGGATGTTTACCCAGATAAGAGATTTATTCTCTCAACTTCCGGAGGCGCGCCAACGTGGTTATAAGCCGGGAAGATTCTCGTTTAATGTCAAAGGCGGACGCTGCGAGTCTTGCGGAGGAGACGGGATAAAAAAGATTGAGATGCATTTCCTGCCGGATGTGTATGTAAAGTGCGAGTTGTGCAGGGGGTTGAGGTTCAATAACGCGACTCTGGAGGTAAAATATAAAGGTAAATCTATAGCGGATGTTTTAGAGATGACTGTTGAGGAGGCCCTGGGGTTGTTCAATAATATTCCGAGAATAAAGAATACTTTAGAGTATCTAAATGATGTTGGACTGGGGTATGTCCAGTTGGGCCAGAGTGCCACTACTCTTTCCGGAGGAGAGGCACAGAGAATCAAGCTTTCTGCGGAGCTATGTAAGCGCTCAACCGGAAAAACGCTTTATCTTCTGGATGAACCTACTACCGGGTTGCATTTTGCCGATGTCGCCAGGTTGATATCAGTGTTGGATAGGCTGGTTGAACGCAACAATACTGTTATAGTTGTAGAACATAACTTAGAGGTAATTAAATGTGCGGATTTCATTATTGATCTTGGGCCTGAAGGCGGGGATAAAGGCGGAGAAGTTGTCGCTTCTTGCAGCCCTGAGGAACTGATCGGGAATAATAAATCGTTTACCGGCAAGTTTCTTAAAGAGGTTTTGAAGAAAGAATGAAAAAAGGGATTACCTGTTTATTGATTTTAATCTTATTTTTGACTCAAATCTGCTTTGCCCAGGAGACCCCGAAAGAGGCTGAGTTGCTTTTTATGGCCAAAAAGGCCTATGAGGATGGGTTTTATGAAGTTGCCCTGGGTATGCTGGAGAGGTTTCAAAACGATTTTCCGAATTCAGCCAGGTACAGTGAAACACGTCTCTTGGTGGGCCAAAGCTATTTCCACCAGGGTCGTTATCTCGAGGCATTGAACATATTGGAAGCATTATTAGCTGACCCCAAGACGGCTAACTTAAAGGACGCCATTTATTTCTGGATAGCCGAGTTGTATTTTAAAGGGGATAACTTCGATAAAGCGATCGCGTTCTATCAAAAACTAATCAATGATTTTCCGCATTCATCTTATGTGCCGGCGGCTTATTATTCTTTGGGGTGGGCATATTCGCAGATGGGGCAATACAGCCAAGCCCTGGTAAGTTTAAAAAGCCTATTGGAGAGTTTTCCTAGCGAGCCTCAAAGTAAAGATGCGGCTTTTAAGCTTATGGAGTGTTTGTATAATCTGAAAGAATACTCTGAATTAAAGAATAAGATTAAATCTGTGCTCAAGCTTTACATTAATGACCCATTGCGCCTGCCATATTTATATTTTTATCTTGCAGAGTCTGAATATTATCTTGATGACTTGGAAGAGGCAGCGAAGGATTATTTTAAGGCAGCGCAGGCCTTTAGAGATGAGAAAGCCCGGGCCTTGGCAAACCTGGGATTGGGATGGTCCTATCTTAAAATCAAAAAATATGATGAGGCTGAGGAAATCTTTGCCGGTATTAACCAGGACAACCTGGATAAGAAGAGCCTGGATATACTTATATTGGGTCAGGCAGTGTTAATGTCGCAGTCTAACCGGGTTTATGAGGCAAAGAAATTTTATCAACAATTGATTGATTCCAGCACTGATCCTTTAATACGCCTTCAGGCGTATATAGGTAAGGCTGATGCATTTTATAGTTTAGCCGAATACGCGCAGGCAATTAAGACATACGAAGAAGGCTTGAACAAGGCGGTTAAAGCAGGGGCCCAGATAAATGGTTCAGTCGAGTTAATCGATAAGTTACGTTACAATTTAGGTTTGGCGTATATAAAAGAAGGGAATATTCAATCCGGAGTAACTGTTTTCCAGAATGCGGCTGATAAGAGTCCTGACCCGGATATAAAGGCGGGGGCGCTTTGTCAGGCGGGGGATGCTTGTCAGGATGCAGGTGATTACCTGAAAGCCGAAGAAATTTATTCCAGGATCTTAAAAGATTTTCCTGATTCGTCTTTTGCGGATTACGCCTTATATCAAAGCGGGCTCTCGCAATTAAAGAGATCTGATTACGAATCTGCGATTGCGACATTCAAGCTTTTGCCGAATAGCTATCCGCAATCAAAATTCCTGGAGAATTCCGATTATCTCTTGGGAGTTGTCTATTTCGATAAGCAAGATTTTATATCAAGTTCTGAGATCCTGGCCAGATTTCAAAATAAATTCAAGGAAAGCCGCCTGTCTGCTCAGGCAGTTTTTATGTTGGGGTTAAGCCTGCTTAATTTGGGCAAAGTTAACGACGCTCTTAATATTTTCAAAGATATTCCCAGGAAATATCCGCAGGAACTGGAATTGATACAGAAGGCGGAATATGAAGTTGCAGATTGTTATTACAGACTGGGGCAGGAAAAGGAGGCATTAAAGCGTTTTAAGCTTCTTCGTGCCAAATACCCGGATTCAAAACTTGCTCCGGAGATCATGTGGTGGCTGGGGCAGTATTATTACCGTTTGAATGATTTAAGCCTGGCGGCCAGGTATTTCGGTTCTTTAGCTAAAGATTTTCCGGATAGCAGCTTGTCTGGGGATGCCTTGTATGCCCTGGGTTTGATTTTTAAAGATGAGAACAATCTTGATCAGGCGCTTGAGAGTTTTAAATCTGCGTTGAAGATGGAAAAGGGTAGTTCTAAGACCGAGGCTGCTTTAGGGGTAGCAGACATATATTTTCAGCAGGGTAATCTTGAGGGCGCACTTAATGAATACAAGCGCATGCTTAAGACGCATCCTGATTTAGGATCATTTCTTTTTTCCAGGATAGCTAGATGTTATTACAAGATGCTTGATTATGAGCAGGCAAAGCTGTTCTATCAGAAGGTTTTAGATCTGACTGATGTTAAAAACGCCGGAGATATCCAGCTTAGCCTTGCAGAAGTCTATGAGGCGAATAACGAATTGGATGCGGCGTGCGAACTTTATCTTAAAGTGGCAGATACGCATAAGGATAACCAACAGTTGTCTACTAGCGCTTTTTTGCGTTGCGCAAAGATTTATGAAGACAGAGATGATTTTAAAGCTGCTTTGGCTATATATATGAATATCCCGCAGGATGATACTGAGGAATCAAGGTTTGTCCGGGAAAGGATTGAGTGGATCAAAACTAATGTAAAAATAAAGTAGTTGACTTATCTGTGTTTGTTTATAAAATACATCTATAACCTACCAGCCGTAGAAAGGAGAAGGATATGATAATTGAAATTGGGATAGTTGCAGGAGAGATCTGGCATTATCTGGACCAGCACGGAGAAGTTAATTTTACCGATTTAGCCAAGGGGATAGATCGTTCCTCGGATTATATATTGATGAGTTTAGGATGGCTTGCCCGTGAAGGTCATATCATATTGGTAAAAGTTGATAATGATTACCGGATCTCTTTAAGGAAAGATGTCTAAGAGCAGTGGAAAAGGGGTCGTCCTTTTTATTGTTTTAGGAACTATAATCGTGGTCTTGACCTTGAGCACGGTTATATTGAGAATTATACTTAGCCAATCTCGTTTAACCCACCATCAGATCAGTCGGATTCAAGCTCAATACGCTGCCAAGGCCGGAGTTAATTATGCGCTAGAGATGTTGCGTACTAATAATGTTGATTGGCCTACTACAGGAGAATATACCAGAGTTATGCGTAGAAGTGGGGCAGTCTCTCCTGATTTTGATGAACCTAATCTACCTGGATCTATAGATAGTGTTGAGATCACTGTTTATAATCCTGGCACAGGTCCTTCTGGAACTCGTAAAGTAAGCGCCAAGGCCATCTTCACTTATACTCCTTAGTTTTAAACCCGCTAGAAATATTAAGTAAACCTGTTATAATATAAGTAAGTCTATTATACTTTATGATTATTTCTTTGTTTTTGCATCATTACTGGTTTACAATCCATCCTCGGAAAAACCCTAACCTAAGTAAGTCCAAGTAAGTTTATATAAAAAAACACTTGACAAAATAATTGTGTTATGTTTTAATTAAATCCACAGTAGTTTATACCTAAAGGAAGTAAAACTTATGGCCAGGCTTATAGACATTGACGAGTTAGCAGAGTACTTAAAATTAAAGAAACAAACTATATACAATTGGCTTAATCAAGGAAAGATCTCCGGGATGAAGGTGGGAGGAGTTTGGAGATTTGATCGAGACGACATTGATAATTGGTTAAGAAGCAAAAAAAGAACACCTACTTCAGGAGAGCAGGTATGAACTCTTTAGGAATATATTTTGGGACTAATTCCATCGGCTTGGCGGAGGTGAATAACAAAAAGCTGGTTAATAGCGTGATTATTCCTCAAGCGAGCGTATTTGCCGGTGATTTCGAAGAAAAAGTCCCGATAGACTTGAAGATAATTGCTTTGATCAAGGATGCCTTACGTTCTAATCACATAAATGTCGATCATGGTTCTATTTGTATTTCCGGCCAGGACTTGATTATCCGTACTTTTGAGATCCCCCGGCTGCCTTCTAATGAATTGCAAAGCGCAATCAATTTTGAGGCTAAAAAGTACATACCCTTTAAACTGGAAGACCTGGTTTATAATTTCCAGATTGAAACTGACAATAAGAATAAGTTAAATACTATTTTATTCGTAGGCATAAAGAAGGAGGTCTTGGAGAGGTATATCTCTATATCTAAACAATTAAGCCTAAAGATTAACGCTATAGAGTATTCCGCTTTCAGCCTTTTGCGGTTTTTAAAGTTAACTGGAGTTCGGGATAGCGGGGTTATCGCAACCCTTTGTTTTGACCTGAACAATGAAGACGAAATTAACTTCATGGTTTCCGAGAATGGGTTCCCTTTCTTTAGCCGCGATATTATCCTTAATGCCGGGATTGGAGAAATTGATGCAGCTTCGGCTAATGATCAAATCAAGAAGTATGATAAATTAAAGAGTGAAATACGCGTTTCCCAGGATTATTACCGCCGCAAGTTTCCGGATAAGGCCATTAAAGCTCTCTATGTTCTTTCCGGTCAGGAGATGCGTGAAGACCTTAAGAATTTCTTCGCCAGTTCAGGGATTTCAGCTAAGTTTATCGATTCCGGAAAGGCCTTAGGTAAAGGTGCTACCTATTCTTCTATTGTTGCTAAAAGTTTTGGTACGGTACTTTTTAAAGATCTGCCTTTAAAAGTAAAGATCAATCTTTTTAGCGTACGTCAGAAAGCAGCTGATGGTGTTAAAGGTAAAGAAGATGTTTTCTCTTTTCTGGAAGGAGTTAGGGTTGATCTTAAAGTCGTAATCCTGGGTATTTTGATCTGCGCGGCGACTTTCGGTTATGGTTTGTATAGGATGCAGCCGGTTCGCGAAGAGCTGAACTCAATCAGGGCGAATCGGCCTAAGATTGCTTCGGTTTCAGCTGATGAAGATTCCGCCACCTTGGCTGCCAGAGACAAGAACCTGAAGAAAAAATTGGGTAATTTAGACGGCCTGATTAAGGACCAGCTTTATGCCACTTATTTCCTGGATATCATCCCGCGGGCTTTGCCCGAGGGAGCTTGGCTTACCAAATTTAATTCTGCGCGTAAAGAAGATGGTAGGCCTGAAGTTGTTATTGAGGGGGAGGCTTATCTAGGGGATAGCGATAAGGAGTTTGAGGCAGTAAGTACCTTTTTATCCAACTTAAAAAGCAACCAGTTTTTTGCCAAGCATTTTCAAGAGATAACCATTACTTCAGTTGACCGCAAACCGGTAATGGATAAGAGTGTGGCGTTTTTTAGTATTGTTTGCAGGAATTATCCGGAGAAAAAGAAAAATGATCGCGATAGACTTCTTCAGCAAGAATAAAGATAAGATTATCAATGCTGGAGTAATGCTTCTGGCAATATTTGTTGCTCTTTATTTGTATAGTATGCAAAACCAGCAGCTTGAGTCCCTTAAAGAGAGTAAGAGCGAAGAAATGAGAAAGAGCGAGGTGATTGCCAGCCTTGAAAGGGTAGAGAAAAGGATCGGTAGCTATAAGAAAACTTTTACCGGAAAAGACCTGGGGTCAGTTATTGATGCAATGACTGATATCTCCAAGGATACCAGGACAAAGGTTGTTTCAGTTAAGCCTGGGACTGAACAGCGCCAGTCGGATTACATAAAGACCTCCTTTCTAATTGTAGTTCGGGCGGCTGATTATCATGCCCTGGGAAGTTTCATCAGTAAACTTGAGAATTACAAAGATCTATTTCTGGTTGAGGACATTAATATCACCACGGTTAATTCTGGTCAGTCGGATAAAAGAGTAGATACCGATTTGGATATCAGTTTAAAGATAAGTACGATAACTTGTCTATAATATGAAAAGAGCGGCTTTATCAAAAATTATATTTATATCGATATTCCTGATGGGTTTCCCATGTATTATTCTTGCGGATGACAGTGATGGTGTAATATCCCGGCCTGTAATTGGGTATAGCTCTGGTGATTTACGCGATCCGTTCAATGATCTTTTTCGGATAGCTGCTGAAAAGGAAAAGAGAGAAAAGGAGCATCGAATTATCGAGACTCCGCAGGATGATACTGTTTCAGTAGCGCCTATGCCGAGTCTGGATAAGTTCAAGGTGCAGGGTATAATCTGGGGAGGAAAATTCCCCCAGGCAATTATCAATAGTAAGATATTAAGTGTGGGGGATACATTGGAAGGGTTGAAAATAATGAATATAGATAAAAAAGGGGTTACTTTAAGTTTTGCAGGAAAGTTAGTCAGTTTATCCGCCCCAGGTATTAGTTCAATCTTAGAAGGTGGAAATTCAGAAGGTATAAATAAGGAGGAAAAATGAAAAAGGCTTTCTTAATTTTTGTTTTTATTTTCTCGATCCTATGCGTATTCTTCATCCCGCATTTAAATGCTCAGACTCAAGAGTCCAGTCCCGGGGCTGAGCCGATTATTTCCATTGATTTTCAGGATGTTAGTATAAAGGATGTGCTTAAGATGCTTTCTATGCAGTCCGGGATGAATTTTATCGCTTCTGAAGCCGTGGCTGACAGGAAATTGACCTTATACCTAGATAAGGTCCCTTTAAGCCAGGCAATGGATAAGATCTTCAGTGCGAATAATCTTTCTTATGAAATGGATACTAAGGCTAATATTTTCATCGTTAAGGATTGGGGAAAGATGGAAATTGAGACAGTCACCAAGGTATTCTATTTAAAACACGCTTCTGTTTCGTCATCTTCTTTGAAATCAGAAGCGGCAAATAATACTGGTTCAGAATCATCCGGAGGCGGTGGCTCTTCGGATGGAAAGTGGAAGTCAGAAGATGAATCCGGGATTACCTATTCAGTAAAAAAATTGCTTTCTGGCAATGGTTCGCTGGTCGAGGATTTTCGTACTAACAGCCTTATAGTTACCGATACGCCGGCCCGGATGAAGGTTATTACCCAGGTAATCGCCTCTCTGGATATCGAAATACCTCAAATTATGTTAGAGGTAGAGATGCTGGATGTAAGTAAAAATGCGATAGATAAATTGGGAGCAAAATTCGGTCAGACTCCTTTTACGGCATATCTCTTTGGTGCTGCCGCTAACACAGGGTTTCCTTTTGGTAGCTGGAGTAAGATTCTTGATGCCGCCAAGGGAAGTTTAAGCGTTAATCCCGGTTCAATTGATGATGATGGAACAGTCACCGGTAATCCTTATCAGGTTCAGGTGGATTTCTTGAAAACACAGGCCGATACCAAGATACTGGCTAGGCCCAGGATTATGACTGTCAATAATGAAACTGCGGAGATCAAGATCACTACTAAAGAAGTAATCGGTGAGACTACCGATACTGAAGGCCAGGGGACAGCTTCGTCAACTACTACTAGCGCTGAAAGGGAAGAGACTGGTGTTTCACTCAGAGTGACCCCGCAAATAAATTCTGACAACGGAGAGATTACCATGTTCATCTATCCGGTAGTCAGAGATGCGGCTACTAGTTCTTTTAACTCTGCATATAAAGATCCTGAAGAGCGTTCTACCAAGACAACGGTAAGGATCAAAGATGGAGAGACCGTGGTCATTGGTGGACTCATCCGTCATGATCGGTCTGAAACCGTAACCAAGCTACCTATTTTAGGGGACATTCCTATAGTTGGGCTTTTGTTCAGGCACAAGAATAAAGATAGGGATAGAGAAAGGGAACTTCTGGTATTCATTACTCCGCGTATAGTTAAAGATAATTTGATAAAGTTAGAGCAGATGCAGAGATTCAGCCTGCCTATCCGCGAGCAGAGTCCGGTTGCTCCGGTTAATCGTGATTATTTGATCAACTCTAACTTAAATAATTTTGACAAAAAACGATAAGCATGGAAACCAATAAATACCTGAGATTAGGAGAGCTACTTATAAGGGAAGGCTTGATTACGCCTAGCCAGCTGGAAAAAGCTATCAGCGTGCAAAGGCAGGAGTCTGGCCGGCTTGGAGAGATATTGATCAAGCTGGATATGGTAAAAGAAGACCAGATTGTATCCGTATTAGGCAAACAGCTGAACGTTCCTTTTTTTACTCTTGGTACAGGTATGCTTAAGCCGGTAGCTGGGCAGGGATTAGAACATTTGATCCTCCAGGAGTTTGCGTTTAAGAACTTTGTTTTACCTTTATCGCGCACACTCAGATCACTTACCGTGGCTATGTTTGATCCCTTAGATTTTATTCTCATAGATAACCTGAAGAAGCTTACGGGTTGTGAAATCAATCCGGTTATTGCAACCCGCGCGGATATAAAGAAGGCAATTGAGGAATTTTATGGTAAATCCGCTATGTTACGTGATGCGGTTGAGTCCAGCTATAACATTAATGCGACTACTCAGGATTCAAGCGATGATCTGGGGCAGGAGCTAAGCCTGGATAAATTAATTGCCCGGGCAGAAGAAGCCCCGGTTGTCAAGATAGTGGATTTGATTATCCGCCAGGCGATTGAAGAAGGCGCATCGGATATACATATTGAACCTTTTAAAGAAAAAACCTCCTTGAGGTACCGTATCGACGGCAGGCTTTGCGAGATTCCTCCTCCGGCAAAACATCTGCA
>JAQTQC010000008.1 GCA_028712505.1 Candidatus Omnitrophota bacterium | reverse complement strand
CGGAGAGGCTGGGATTCGAACCCAGGGACCCAGTTACCCAGGTCAACTCATTAGCAGTGAGTTGCTTTCGACCACTCAGCCACCTCTCCAATATTTACGGATTTTTTCTTTTCTTCCTAAAGAACTCTTTGAGCAGGTAACCGCACTCCACCCCAAGAATTCCCTTGCTTACTTTTATGCGGTGATTTAATTTCTTATGGTTTACGATATTGACTACCGAACCGCAAGCTCCGGTTTTAGGGTCGCTTGCTCCAAAGTATAAACTTTTTATCCGAGCCAGAACCAATGCACCCGCGCACATACTGCAAGGCTCGATTGTAACATAGAGGCTAGCCTCATTCAACCACTTTGCCCCCAAATAATTAGCCGCGCTGGTAATAGCGATTATTTCGGCATGGGCAGTCGGGTCTTTCAGGCGTTCAACCTGATTATGGCCACGGGCGATAATCCTCCCTTCAAGGACAATTACCGCCCCTACCGGAACTTCATCTTCATCAAACGCCTTTTGCGCTTCTTTCAAGGCCTCTGACATGTAAAGGTTTTCTGTTCTTAGCATATAAAATGCGCCTGGCTGGAGTCGAACCAGCAACCCGCGGCTTCGTAGGCCGTTACTCTATCCAGTTGAGCTACAGGCGCAAAATCTATTAATCTATCATCCCGTCAGCAAACGCTTCGTCGTACCCTTAACAACAAATGCCGGCTACTCCTTGCGGCTCCAGGATTAATTCGCGGACGGCATTGCCTACATTTTATGTCTCTTACGCTCCATAAAGTGCCCGCTCATTGATTTTACCACGTTTAGAAGATAAATCTATACGGTTTTTATGCTATTTTCCAAATAAGGCTTTTATACTGATCGAGCATACGGTAGGTGTTAAACTGCCCAGCAACACAAATACACTCGATCATCATATCTATCCAGGCGGAAGAAACATCTGCCTTACCATGATGGTTAGTTTTATAATACAAACGCACCAGGCTGCTTAAAGTAGCGTACAATTCTTCGGCATCTTCGTTCATATGCAGATCGAATTCGTTGCCTACACTACCCTCGCTATTTTTATATCCAAAAAAGGCTCCAATCGGCCTGTCTGCCGCTTCCGCGACCCATCCATCAACCGTACTCATCTGTAAAACCCCGTTTAAAATCGCCTTCATCCCGCTTGTTCCGGAGGCCTCAAAAGGCGGCAAAGGATTATTCAGCCAAACATCAACACTAGAGGTAAGCAGCTTGCCCAAAGATATATCGTAATTCTCCAGAAAAATAATCTTCAGTTTACTATAATCCTCGTTCAGCTGATCTATTTTATCCAACATCTCATTAATATAGGTAAAACCTAGATTATCATTGGGATGTGCCTTACCGGCCAGGATGACCTGTATGGGGCCTACCTCTTCCGCAATACGCACCAATCTGCTAATATCATGCAAGATAAGGCTTGGCCTCTTATACGCGGCTACTCTTCTAGCCCAACAAATTGTAAAGATATCTTTATCCAGCTTCCATTTATTCAGAAATTTACATAAATCGGCCTTGTTAGACTGATGCGCCTGCCATAATTGACTGCGGAAATCGGAATCCTCCTTAAGTGCAGAGGCTTTTGATAAGATCATCGGGTTACTTTTAAAATCAGGGAAGGCCGCGGGAAATTTCTCAAAAAGATTCTGGAAATTATACGACATCCAGGTGTAAGGATGGACCCCATTAGTAACATACTGTATCTGATCCTTGTACTTCGGGAACTGGATATGCATTACCTTTTGATGATTGTGTGAAACCGCATTAGTTGCCGAAGAGATATTCATCGAGAGCAATGTCAGGTTAGCTAAACCCGGGCGCTCCTTGCCAAATCTCTCGATGATATCAGTATCTTCTTTCTTAAGCACTCTATTTAAATCATCGAAAGAAAACCGGTCATGCCCGGCTTCTACAGGGGTATGGCAGGTATAGACAAATTTACTTTTAAGCTTTTCTATTTCATCGCTTGCCAACCCTCTGGCTTTAGCGACAAAGGCAAAAACAGCATGCCCCTCGTTAAGATGATATATATCAATATCGTAGCCTAGTTCGCTTAAAGCGCTTATCCCGCCGAACCCAAGCATTACCCTCTGAAGTAATTTCAAAAAAACATTGTCACTGCGGTAAAGCTGGTCAGTCAGGTTTCTGGCATTCTCGCTATTCGGCTCGATATTTGAATCCAGCAATATCAACGGGACAACGGCATCATGTTTAGAGCTATAAATATAATACTTCCAAAGCCGTAAGTAGACATCTTCGGACTTAAGCGCGATCTTGATTCGGTTTTTTAAGGGGATTAAGCCAGGATAAGTATACGGATCCCAATGCATCTTCTCCGGAGCCTGCCCATATTTAAACCAAAACTTCTGCCTGAAATAACCGGAATTCCAAAGTATCCCTATTGCCGCCGCCGGAAGTTTATAATCAGCCATAGTCTTTACCGTATCTCCAGCTAAAACACCCAGACCGCCGCTATAAATAGGAAGGTCGATAATATTATCGGAATGCAGGACGAAGAAATAATCTGCTACGCGGAAATTTGAGAAAACAGCATTTTCCGGCAGGCTATTTTCCTCCTTTAAGGGAAGCTGGCTGGAGAATTTATTATAACAGCTAGTAGCCAGGCCATATTCCATAGAGAAATAAGCTATGCCTTTTTCTCCACTTGAACGCAAACGTTTCTCCGCAGCGATAATTTTATCCAAGGGCATGCCAAAATAATCATTATCCTTTATATCTTTGGCATAATGACCGTCATAATCATCTACCTGGACCAGCGAATAAAATTCATCAATGAGATTTTTCTTTAACATAATTTTCCTACTTCCATCTGAAATGCAGATAAACCCTGCCCCAACCCTTGTCGGTCTTTTCTAACCTCGAATAAAGGCAGCGGATTTCTTTTTTGTTTAAGAAATTAAGGATGCGTTTCTTCACGCTGTCGGCGGCTGTACCGTAGGCGATTTCAACTATGCTGGCCTTGCCATCCACAGCCTCCTGGATAATACCAGCCATTTTTTCTTCCATATCCGGAACTGCGGGAAAAAGATTAAGTTTTAATTTCATTTTTTATGCCTGGCTGAATTTATTTTTCTTGAGCGGGGCTTTTGCGGACCTCCGCTGCTTTTACGCCAAGGCTTAAATCCACCCTCGGCCTTCTTCCAGGACTTAACTCCGGATTCAACTTTCTTCCATGGCCTCGGCTGGCTGTCTTCAGATTTTTCCCAAGGCTTAGCTTCTCCTTGAGGTTTCTGAGAAAGGCTGGACCATCTTGGCTTTTTACGCCAACGCATAGGATTAACCTTAAATTTACGTTCAGGAAGAGGAGCAGTAAGCCCGCGCTTTTTCATATAACTGATCGTGCGTCTGCCTTCCTTGTATTTTCCCGTTCTCTTAAAAGTATATTCCTGCCGGCTATCAGTCGTAGCCTGCTGGGAGCCTTCTCTTCCCTGGACATCTCCGCTTTTCGGTTTCTTAGACAAAGCGGCCATCACATTAACCGGTCGGCCTAATATTTCTTTACCCTGCAAACCGGCGATTGCCGATAAGGCCTCCTGCTCAAGCGGCATCTCGACAAACCCAAACCCGCGGGACTTCTTACCTTTTTTCTCCATCACAATTGCTACGCTAGCAACTGCGCCAAACCCGGCAAAGGCTTTATAGACGTCTTCTTCTTTAGCGGAAAAGGATAAATTCCCCACGAATATATTCATTTAATCCCCTGTTTTTCTACCAACAAATATTTAGACTGCTATCTACAATATCATAACTCCTTATTCATCTCAAGCTTTTTAAACCTCTTCTGCTTTCTACCCCTAATTTCAAGAAATAGAAGAAAGAGATCAAAAACTGTTTTATTCCTGCCTTGCTTTCCCCTTTCTTACGCTCAACGAATACGTAAGAAACCTCGGATATTTTCTTATAATCCCCCTTTACTAAAACCTCAAGAAGGATTTTATACCCCCAGGGAGACAAAACCTTATTGCGTATAACTTCCTTACGTAAAACGAAAAAGCCGGACATCGGATCGCTTAGCCGGGCTAGCTTAGGCAATAAAAAAACGCAGATAAAAGCGCCTGAACTGGAAATAAACCTTCTCCAAATATTCCGTTTAGAGACAAGGTTGTCTCTTGTGTTCCGGCTGGCGATTACAATATCGACCGATTCATCCTTAAGTCTATCCAATAAAAGAGGGATCGTTTCAGGAGGTTGCTGCAAATCACTATCAATTACCCCCAGAATATCACCTTGGGCGTTTTCCCATCCCTCAACTACTGCCGTTGCCAATCCCTTTTTGTTGACTCTGCGGATTACTTTTATTCTTTTCTCTTTTTCGGAGATTTTCTGGGCAATCTCCCAGGTCCGATCAGGGCTATCATCATCAACTATAATGACTTCAAAATCGATGCTGTTTTTAGATAATACATCCACCACTGAACTACAAAAATCCCTTATATTATCTGCTTCGTTATAGGTAGGGACAACTAAGGAAAACCTTTGATTAAACTTATTCATATCTTAATGCCTCGATAGGATCGAGTTGGGAAGCCTTACGGGCAGGCCAGAGCCCGAATACTATCCCGACTATCAAGGAAAAAGCTGTAGCCAAAATTACTGAAGATAAAGAAACTTTTACCGACCATTTTGCCACCATCGTTATTACCGCGGCTGAACCGCTGCCAAGCGCGACGCCAGCGATACCGCCGATAAGTGACATCAATACGGCTTCAATAAGGAACTGGGTCATAATATCTTTATTATTGGCTCCGATGGCCTTGCGCAGGCCGATTTCGCGGGTCCGTTCGGTAACAGAAACAAGCATAATATTCATAATCCCTATGCCGCCAACTAAAAGTGAAATGGCGGCAATTGCCCCCAATAACAAAGACATGGTTTTAGTAGTAGATGTCAGCGTATTCTTTATATCCGACATATTAAAAATCTGAAACGAATCTTTTTGGTCATCGGTAATCAGGCGATGCTGCTTTATAATAAGTTTGCTTACTGCTTCCTGCGCTGCTTCGGTTAAATCCGCATTTTTTGCTTCCACGTAGATATAATCAATATATTCTTTTCCTAAAACCCTGTACATCGCGGTAGTTACCGGAATCACGATAGTATCATCCTGGTCGCGGAAACCGCCAGCGCCCTTGGTAGGCAGAATCCCGATGACCTTAAAATTTATCAGGTTTATTTTTATAGTTTCTCCTATAGGATTATCCTCTCCAAAAACTTCCTTTACAACAGTGGTACCAAGTAAAACCACCTTATTCCTCATCCTTACTTCTTCTTCAGTAAAAAATCTGCCGATTGTCGGAACAGCTGAGCGCAATTCCGCATAATCTACATCAACGCCTTCAACCTGGGTATTCCAATTTTTATTACCATAAACTATCTGGACCCTGTCTGATACCGAAGGGCTCACCCTATTCACGTATTCATTCAGTTTCTTAATAGCCGCAACATCCTGGAAAGTAAAACGCGTAGTTACCCCAGTCTGTAAGGATACACCCCCCGATCTGTGGGCTCCGGGCCTGACGATAAGCAGATTGGAACCAAGCGAGGCTAATTGTTTTTCAATAGATTCCTTTGCCCCCTGGCCGATTGCCAACATGGCAATAACCGCGGCAACACCGATAAGTATCCCCAGGATGGATAAAAAGGCGCGCATCTTATGCGACAACATGGCGGAAACAGCCTGGCGCAAATAATCCAAGAACTCTATCCCCTTTTTCTTAACCTTACCGGTTTCCGATAAGATATTCTTGATTAAATTCTCGGGAATAGCGGCAGCGACGGTTTTCGGTTCTGCGCTAACAACCTTATCAGAAATAATCTGGCCGTCGCGCATCTGGATTATCCTTCTGGCCTGAGAAGCAATTTCACTCTCATGAGTAACAATAATGACCGTTTTCCCATTCTGATTGAGTTTTTTTAATATAGCCATTATCTCTTCTTTGCTCTTAGAATCCAGGTTACCAGTCGGTTCATCCGCAAAGATGATCGGGGGATCATTAACCAGAGACCTGGCTATAGCCACTCTCTGCTGTTGGCCGCCCGACATTTCATTTGGCCGATGAGATATCCTGTCTTTTAAACCTACCTCTACGATTTTTTCAACCGCTTTCTCTTTCATCTGCCGTTTTCCGGCATAGATTAAAGGAAGTTCGGCATTTTCTAAAGCTGTCATCCTAGGCAATAAATGGAACTGTTGGAAAACAAAACCAACCAGTTGATTCCTGACCAAAGCTAGTTCTTTATCTGAGAGCCTGGTTATTTCTTCCCCTCCCAGGAAATATTCTCCTGAATCCGGACGATCAAGCAGACCCAGCACATGCATAAGGGTAGATTTTCCTGATCCGGAAGCGCCGATGATAGCGACAAACTCTCCCGAGGCAATCTTTAAAGATACCCCGGCTAAGGCCTGCACCTTAATATCGCCCATTTGATAAGTTTTTGATAAATTCCTGATTTCGATCATTAGATTATTTCTTAGCTGTCCCGCTTCTTTTCATATTAGGTAAAAATGGATTGCTGCCTGAACTTGCGGCCGCAGGAAATACATATTTCTTAGTAGTGATCAATATTGTATCCTCCGGAGTCACCCCGGAAAGAATTTCATAATTTTTGTCGTCAGTAATACCTATCGTAACAATGCGCTTGGCGGGATTATTGCTGCCTTCCTGTTTCAATAAAACATAACTATCTTCTTTTTCCTTGCGTACTGCCTCTACCGGCAAGAGCAAGGCCTTTTCCCGGGCCTCAGCCTTAAAATCAATTGTTGCATTCATTCCTGAACGGAAGAATTCAGGCGTATTCTCGGGAATAAGATCAACCTTGTAGATAGTCACATTATTCACGGTTTCCGATTCGTAATAAATATGACCAACAACCGCTTCAATCTTTTGATCAAGATAGGCATCTAACGTTATAAAAGCATCCTGTTTAAGCTTGATCCGTCCAATATCAGTTTCATCAACCTGCGCCCGGATAATCAGGCGATCGGACAATACAACAACCGCATCACTGGTGGTGATAGTCTGACCCGGCTGCGTAGTAGCCACAATAACCTCTCCATCGATTGGCGCCAGTAAGGCAATCGGCTTATAAGCCGCCTGCCAATATTTTAATTGTTCCGGCCCCTGCCCCTGGGCAGCATCCAGAAGGGCAGCCCTTTCAGTGGAACTCATCCAGGCTAAAGTATCCCCGGCCTTGACCTTCTGTCCTTCCTTCACCAAAACGCTTTCCACCCGGCCATTAACCGGCGGTTTTATTTCCAGACGGTTTTTAGGGAGGACTGTCCCGGTTGTCGATATGATTGTTTGAATGGAACCAACAACAGGTTTTATCTCTTTCGACATTTCCCCAGAATCAGCTTTCGGCCAATTTCTCATAATCAAGAAAGCCGCAATTATTAAAAATACCGGTACGATAAAGTAAAATTTAGTTTTTTTATTCATATTCTAGGGTTTCTCCTTTCGCCTGGATCCAGCTTGCCTCAGCGTATAATTTATTTGCCTGGGCTTCCAGAAATGCCTTCTTTGCTTTTACCAAGTTATCTTCAATAATTATCCAGTTATCAAAAGTAATAAATCCTGTCGAGTATTGCGCCTGGGCTATTTTAGAACGCTCCTCAGTTGCTTTTAACGATTTGTTTTGCACTCCTACATTCTCAACCGCATCCTGCAATATTGCCCAGGTTTGCTCTAAAGTAAGCACCGCTGAATCCCTGCTGCTGCGCTCATTCTCCTTAAGCTGGCTCAAATAAGCTTTTGCCTGGGAAACTTGCGCAAACCTTAATCCTCCTTCAAATATCGGTAGGGATAAAGCAAGCCCCAGATTCCATTGGTTGCCTCGCGGTGCCCAATGCGAACCATTTTTATTCGCCCCGGCTGATCCGGTCAAAGACGGATAAAAGTTCGCATATGCTGACCTGAGATTGAATTCTGCCGCATTCTTCTGGGCTATCAACTGCTGGACAGAAGGGTTGTTTTTAACGATTGCCTCGAAATCAGGCTTGATTTCCGCGGAATCATTTATTTCAAAATCCCCTTTTACCGTTATCGGCGTAAGCTTATCCCTGCCCATCTCTTTTATTAATGACCTTTGGGCAACTTCAACATCTCTCTTAGCCTGTGAAATATCGTAAATTGCCGAAGCTAAATCTGCCTCCGAAGTCATCAATGCGCCTTTATGTTCTAACCCTGATTCATAGCGCAAAGTAATCAACTCCATATTCTCTCTTCTTATATTGTAAATCTCCTGAGTGATATTAAGCATCTCCTGGGCCCGCAATAAATCAACAAAGGCTGTACGCAACCTGTATCTCACCGTAGCCGAAGTAAACCTGAAATTTTGTTTGTAGGCCTTTATGGTTTCCGAGGCGCTTTTTACCTCGTTAATCGTCTTGGCGCCGTCAAAAAACAACTGGTTTGCGCTAACGCCATAATTATATGTGTCCGCCTGGGTGCTCTTCCCGGCGCCACTGGCGGAGCTTGCGGTTGAGGCATTTACACTGGCATCTACCTGAGGATAAAGAGCGCTGGCAGTAATCTTTTTACTGGCTTCGGATTGCTTGATTTCTTCTTCAGCAGCAATCAAATCCGGATGATTTTTTGCTGCCTCCTGGATACAACCTTGCCAGTTAAGCATCTCTTCAGCAAACGCCCTGAAGGAACATATTGATGAAAATAAGATCAATATCGAGAAAATCCTGAGATATTTAAGCATTCTAATAGCTTCCTGCCCCTTATCTTACTTGGAAACTGCTTTCTTTAGATTATTTACATGCTCTTCAAAAAATTTCAAGAATTTACCGAATTCTTCCTCGGGAATTATACTAACCATCTTTTTCTCATGCGGCGGACCGGACATAATAATCAAATTGCCCCCCGGCCTGATGTTCATCATCCTCCTTACCTCAACAGGAATAACAATCTGCCCCTTGGTCCCCACTGAAACTTTGCCGTAAAACTTTGGGAAATCGCCCATTTTTATGTCCTTTCTTAAATTAACCTGCCCTAAGATACTTAAAAGTATCACTTGTATGAAAAGTATTACTTTATGTATAAAGCATACCATAAGATCTTTTATTGTCAAGCTAAACCTAGACTTTATTGGGTTTTCTGCGGATGGATAGGATTAAATTAATACGGCCACTTCCAATTGCGGATTTCCGGCATGTCTTCGCCATGGGCTCTAATATACTGTTTATGTTCGATCAGTTTATTATGCAACCAGTCTTTAACATGCGCAGATTGGTTTTGCAAATGAGGCAGGCGGTCGATAACATCATCTACCAGGTTAAAACGGTCAAGCTCATTTAAAACCGTCATATCAAATGGCGTAGTAGTAGTCCCTTCTTCTTTGTAACCCCGCACATGCACATTTTTATGGTTTGCCCTGCGGTAAAGAAGACGATGGATAAGCCAGGGATAGCCATGAAAAGCAAAGATAACCGGCTTATCTGTAGTAAAAAGGCTGTCAAAATCTTTATCGGAAAGACCATGCGGATGCTCGCTCTGCGGCTGCAAAGTCATTAAATCAACGACATTTATAACCCTCACTTTTAAATCGGGGAATTTCTGCCTCAGGATATCTACCGCCGCCAGGGTCTCCAGTGTCGGCACGTCTCCGGCACAGGCCATGACCACATCCGGTTCTCCACCGTGGTCATTGCTTGCCCAATCCCAGATACCAATACCTTTAGTGCAATGCTGGATAGCCGCATCCATATCCAAATACTGCAAGCCGGGATGTTTTCCGGCGATGATGACATTGACATAATGGCGGCTGCGCAGACAATGATCGGTCACAGAAAGCAAAGTATTAGAATCAGGCGGAAGATAGACGCGGATGATCTCCGCTTTCTTATTCACCACATGATCTATGAACCCTGGATCCTGGTGTGAAGACCCGTTATGATCCTGACGCCAGACATGGGAAGTTAAAAGATAATTTAACGAGGCGATTGGCCGACGCCAAGGAATACGCCGGGAAGTCTTCAGCCATTTCGCATGCTGGTTGAACATCGAATCCACAATGTGGATGAATGCTTCATAACAGGAAAAGAATCCATGACGGCCGGTAAGGAGATATCCTTCCAGCCAGCCCTGGCAGGTATGCTCACTTAAAATCTCCATCACCCTGCCATCCACAGCCAGATGATCGTCTTCGGGCAGGATCTTTGCCATCCAGGTGCGGTTAGTGACATCCAGTACAGCACCCAGGCGGTTTGAGGTTGTCTCATCCGGACCAAACACCCGGAAGTTTCTGACCTTCTGGTTTAATTTCATAACATCGCGCAAGAAATACCCCATAATCCGCGTTGGCTCTGATTCAACGATACCGGGCTTATCAACATTTACTGCGTATTTACGGAAATCCGGCATTTTTAAATCACGTAATAATAATCCTCCGTTAGTATGAGGGTTATCGCTCATCCGGAGTTTTCCTTTTGGCGCCAGCTCCGCAAGCGCCGGAATCAAGCGGCCATGCTTATCAAATAATTCCTCAGGCTTATAGCTTTTCATCCAATGGCCAAGGGCAAGGATATGCCCAGGCTTTTCAGCCATCTCCGCAAATGGCACCTGGTGCGAACGCCAATAACCTTCGGTCTTTAAACCATCAATACTTTTCGGCCCGGTCCAGCCCTTAGGGGTATTTAAGACAATCATCGGCCATCTTGGACGGGTAACTGATTTCCTGCTTTTACGCGCCTTAGTTTGAATGGCTTTGATTTCCTTTAAAACAATTCCCAGGGTCTTTGCCATAAGCTGATGCATTATTTCCGGGCGGGAACCTTCAACAAAATATGGTTTATACCCGGATCCGATAAAAAATTGTTTGAGTTCATCTTTACTGATCCGCGCCAGCACGGTAGGATTTGATATTTTATAGCCATTCAGATGCAAAATCGGTAGCACCACCCCATCAGTCTGAGGATTTAGGAACTTATTAGAATGCCAGGCAGTAGCTAATGGCCCGGTTTCTGCTTCGCCATCACCAACCACGCAAGCTACAATCAGATCAGGATTATCAAATGCCGCGCCATAGGCATGCGAAAGCGAATACCCCAATTCACCACCCTCGTGCATGGAACCGGGGGTTTCTGCACCGACATGGCTGGGAATTCCTCCGGGGAAAGAGAATTGCTTAAAAAGTTTTTTCATCCCCTCTTCGTCCTGCGAAACATCCGGATAATACTCGCTATATGTGCCTTCTAAATAAGCATTGGCAACTAACCCCGGCCCGCCATGACCAGGTCCGGTTATGTATATCATATTTAAATTATGTTTCTTGATCAACCGGTTAAGATGCACATATATAAAATTTAAACCGGGAGTCGTACCCCAATGCCCCAGAAGCCGGGGTTTAATCTGCTGCAGCGTCAGGGGGACTTTGAGTAGCGGGTTATCCAGAAGATAAATCTGCCCTACTGAAAGATAGTTGGCAGCCCGCCAGTAAGCATCGATCTTCCACAGTTCATTGTCAGAGATTATTTTTGGATTAGCCTTTTTCATATTTACCAATTTCCGGTGTCAGGATATCCTGGATTGATTTCCGCAGCTGCTTTCTGTTCCACTATCTTTTCCGCACGCTCCTGCTGCAATTGGACCTTCTTTAATAAAGCAGCCTGCTTTCTGCCTTCCTCGACCGCTTTTTGGTCGGCGATTCTTTTCTCTGCCTCCTGGCGTTCTCTAAGGAATTTCTCTGCGCGTTCTTTTTGCAGCTGAACTTCTCTTTCTAAGGCAGCCTGACTTTTAATCCCGGCAAGCGCCTGCTGGTCGGCAGCATTCTGCTCGTTTTCTTTTTTAAGCTGAGCTTCTTTATCCAAAGCAGCCTGCTTTTTCTGCTCGGCTATCGCTTTTTGATCAGCTGCCTCTAACTGGCGTTCCTCTTTCAGCTGTACCTCTTTATTTAAAGCTACCCTCTTCCTTGATTCCGCGGCTTCTTCCCGGGCAATCCTTTTTTGTTCACGCTCCCGCTGCTGTTTTAAAAGTTTTTCTGCACGCTCTTGCTGCAGTTTAGCTTTTTTATCTAAAGCAATCTGCTTCCGGGTATCTTTCAGTGCCTGCTGGTCGGCAGCATTCTGCCCGTTTTCTTTTTTAAGCTGAGCTTCTTTATCCAAAGCAGCCTGCTTTTTCTGTTCGGCTATTGCTTTTTGATCAGCTGCCGCTAACCGGCGTTTCTCTTTCAGTTGGGAATCACCGCTTAAACCAACTTGTCTTTTAGACTCCAAGGCCAACTCATCTCTTATCTCTTGTTGTTTTTCGGCAATCTCTTGCTCGTGCTCTTTTTGCAGCCGAGCTTCCTTATCTAAAACAGCTTGCCTTCGTGATTCCGCGACTTGTTTTTGAGCAGCTATTTTTTGTTCACGCTCCTGCTGCTGTTTGGCCAGTTTTTCCTGACGGCATTTTTTAATCCAATCATTCTTTACTAAGACAGCCTGTCTTTTTAATTCCGCGGCTTCTTCCCGGGCAATCCTTTTTTGTTCACGCTCTTTTTGAATCCGGGATATTTTATCTAAAGCAGCCTGCTTTTTAGACTCTTCCAAAGATTGCTTTTCAACACTCTTTAGCTCTTGATCTTGCTTAAGCAGAGATTCTTTCCTGGCTATTTCTTCCTGTTTTACCTGAATAAGTTTTTGCTCGCCCTCTTTTTGCAATTGCATTTCCCTGTTCAAGGCAGACTGTCCTTTAATTTCAATGACTGCTTTTTTATCGATCAGCTCACCCTCATGTTCCTTTTGCAGCTGGGCTTCTTTATCCAAAGCAGCTTGATTCTTAAGCTCGATAACCGCTTTTTTATCAGCCTCTTTTTTCTCCAGCTCTTTTTGCAATTGCGCTTTTTTATCTAAATCTTGCTGCTTTTTATCCGCCGCAGCTTCTTTTTGAGCAATTATCTTTTGCGTTCGCTCCTGCTGTATCTGAGATTCCCTATCCAGAGCGATTCTTTTATTAGCTTCAGCAAGCGCTTTTTGAGCGGCGATTTTCTGGTCATTTTTCTCTTTAAGCAGCATTTCATCAATTGCCAAATCTTCTTTGCTAGCCTCCAGGGCTGCCTGTTCTTCACGAGCAAAATATTCCTGAGCCTCAGCAACGAATAAAGTAGTAGCTATAAAGTATGCCCCGATAAAAAGAGAAAAAACCGTAATGGCAGGCGAAAAGTTGGCTAATTTGATTTTCTGGAAAAAGATTTTGGTTCTGATTTCTAACCCTTTTGCTTTTAGCATCTTAGGATTATAAGGAGGAAAAGTTCTTTCATGAATAATGCATTTTTACACAAAAAATACCAGTTGTCAAGGTCTTTGGATACACCATGTCTCCGGAAATAAATAAAGTTGAAAGTAAACTGAAAATAGTGCATACTTTTATTAGAAATAATAATTGAAAATCAGGTTTTCTAAGCTACTGACAAAGGCAAACTAGCAGCAATGCTGGGACGCAAAGCTTCCAGTCCTTAGGGGATAGTGGGGCCACCAAAGAGCGCTAAATATTCATCCCCTTAGGCATAAAAAGAGGCTCATCCGGCCCGGCATACGCTACCAGGGCCATTTTCGATGAGGCTCTTATGCTAAAAAGGCTGCGGATTACAAACATAATTCTACTGCCTGCACTAGTAATAATATTGCAAGCCAAACCGCTATCTGCCGGATTTTTTATACTTCCTGAACCGCAGTTATCTCAATCACAATTCCAATATGCCAATACTCAATTATGGGAATACCTAAGGCTAGGCCTAACCTACCTGGAAAGCCCTGAACCATATTCTCCTCCGGAAGCTGTACCGCCTAACTATGTCCATCCCGATTCCCGGGGTTTCGGAACATACGGTTTAAGCCCCGAAGCTTATGAAGATGTCCAAAGGACCTACGTTTTTTTTAAAGATTACAATTGGCAGGATATTCTCAACTCTCCGAAATTATATGAATTGGCAAGCCAGGCGTTTGCGGATTTATTGCTTCAAAACCTTCAAGATTATATCCCGGAAGGCGCAACAGAAGAACAGGTATTTGACATTATGCATAAAGCATGGAATCTCGGCTTAACCGGATTTAAAAACGGCAAGGAAACTGTTGCCTCAAGAATTGAAAGAGCCGAAGAATTTAAGATAGCCTGGAAGGGAAATCGTTAGATACAACAATCCGTGATCAACCCTTTTTTACATCCTATCCCGTTTAAGAAGATATCAAGGACGAAACGGGACATCTCTTTGGCATCCTTGGGCTCCCGCAGTTCCTTCCGGAGCCAGCCAAGAATCACTGATGTGAAAATAGATCGGAAAATATCGATAATCTGATCAGGATAGAGATCCCTCCTGATCAAACCTTTTTGTTGCGCTTTCTTGACAAGATTGGAAACGCATTCGGAATATTCACGGAATACAAGAGATCTCGAGATTCTAAAACCTATAGCGAACCTTAATCCATTGTTCTCGGAGACAAATATCTTGAAGAAATCCTGGTTTAGCTTAAAAAATCCCAGTTCTTCCTCGAGGAAAATCTCGAGCTTTGCTTTAGTGTCTTTAACCAGAGATGTCTTTTCTTTAATCCCGGACAGAAGATCTTTCATTTTCTCTTCAAGAAGCGAACAATAAAGGTCGCCTTTATCCCTGAAATACAAATATACTGTGCCGGTAGCATACTGTGCCTTCTTAGCGATATCCTGGATTGTTGCTTTGTCATAACCCTTTAAAGCAAATACATGCTCGGCAGCCTTAAGGATATCGGCCTTGCGCAATAATCTATCTCTATCTTTCCTGTTTAAAACAACCATTCCTGTTCCCCGGTTATTCTCCAGTATTCTTCATTTCCCAGTATTTCGCATAAGTCATTAGCTGATATTGAGCCGAAGCCAGCGCCATCATCAATCCGATGAACCCCTCCCGATACCCTTGTTTAACAAAATAAAATTTGAAAAAACGCGAGACCATTTTAAACACGCAGATCTTAAGATTCATCTTACGCTTGTCCCTCATCCACTTTTTAGCCTCAAAATCGGTCTGATGATTTAACTTACTGAACAGGTTCTGAAAATCCCTATAAGCATGGTGTATAATATCGGATTTCAAGGTAAAGGTTTTACCTTCAAGGAAAGCCCGGGGATGATACTCTGCCTCATCCTCATATTTGAATTTTGCCTTTGCAAACATTTTCAATTTGGCGTTCGGATACCAGCCTCCGTACCTGATCCAATGCCTGCCGATAAAATTACGGTGGGGGATATTATAACCGGGGTAGGCAGGCCCGGCCTTAAAGATTCCGGAAATCTCTTCTTTTAATTCCGGGGTTAGGCGTTCGTCAGAATCAAGGCTGAGGATATAATCATATTTGGCCAGAGAATATGCATAATTGCGATGCGCGCCTTCTTTAACCCATTTTTTAACGTATATCCTATCGGTAAATTCCTTGACTATTTCAAGGGTTTTATCGGTACTCATATCGTCAACAACGACAATTTCTCCTGCCCAACCATGAACACTCTCAAGACAATCCCTGATGATCTCTTGTGAATTCTTGGTTAAGACCACTACTGAAAGTTCCGTTTTCATCCTGCCCTCCTTAAAGCTATTTGTATTGTTAATTCCACCTATCCCGGGAAAAACCAAAGAGCTTCCTAACTATTTCTTATGAACGTCCTCTTCAGGGAATCTCCCAGCCTGCCGCGACGGTTTTCTCTGGCGATCACACTTAAGAAAACGCGCGGCAATACGGATAAGAAAAAAAGTATCTCTTTAAAGGTTAAAAATCTTACTACAAAGATATTCTTCCAGAGTATTTTAACGTACCGGGAAGGAGTATAGAAAGAAAATTTTATCCGCCTGCCTATTTTCTTTAAAGCAGCGTGGCTATATTTGTCAGAATACAGCTCTCCTCTATCTGTCACGTGATAACCGGGAGTTTTCTCCGCGAGTTCTCTTAAAGCGGAAAACTTCTCAATCCTGAGCTTATTACAGGCAATGGAATCGACTCCGATCTCCTTGGCAAATTGCCCGATATAAAGCATTTCTTTTTCCGTCTCCCCGATATTGCCGTAAATAAAATAACCATTATAAAAAATAGGATATTTTTTCAGGATCTTAAAATATTTCCGGATCGCCTCCTGGTTAAAACCCTTGTTCAACTGCTTAAGTATCCAGTTATGCGGAGATTCAATACCGATCAGAAGAGCCTTAAATCCGGCCTGGACCATTTTTTCAAGTAACTTAGGGTATTTAGCGATATCTATACGCGCCTGGGCCATAAAACGTTTCTTAAGTTTCCTGGCAATAATCAAATCGCAGATCTCCTCCGCCCTCTTGGGATCGGCAAAAAAATCATCGTCGCTAAGGATGATCACCCCTGCTTTCAAACTTTGTATTTCATCCACCACTGAATTGACGCTTCGCGCGGAATAATTCCTTTTTTGACCGAGAGGATTCAAGCCGAAGGTACAGAATTTACAATTAAAAGGGCAGCCCCGCGCGCTTAAAACAGAGTCAAAGCTGATATCAGCTACTTTTATCCCGTTTAAAGCGAAGGAGTATTCGGTGCGCCGCATAGAACGGTCAGGCGAATCCAGCATGTCTACGCTGGGGAGCGGACGGTTAGGATTATGCCTTATTGAGCCGTTTTCCCGATAAGAAATACCCAGGATACCATTAAGCGGTTCGCCTTTTAATATCTCTTTAATTGTTTCTTCACCCTCGCCCCTGACAATAATCTTGATTTTAGGACAGGCCTTAAAAAGTTCTTCTACCTTTTCGGTAGCTTTATAGCCGCCCACAACCAATGTGATATTCTCCGGCACACGGTTGAGCATTTGGCAGATTTCTTCAAGCTGACGATCCCAGCCAATACTTACACATAAAATATCTACCTGGCTGGATATAAAAGCAATAAGTTTTCCCGTATCCGCAAATTCCGGCTCATGCCTTAAATCCATAAGCGTGATTTTATTGACTAGCCCCTTAGCACTAGTAGCCACATATTCCAGCCCCGTAGGAGGAAAGAGCATCATCGTACTATTAGCGCTGCTTTCAATATAAGGATTCAGAAATAAAGCGTGGTTATATTTCATAGAGAGGCTTTCCTTGAAGCCTGGAATGGCAAGATGTCTCAAGCACTAAAATTCTCGTTTTTCAATAAGCGACAGGCTTACTGCGACAACTTGAGGATCATATAGCTTACCACAGTTTTGCTTAATTTCCCTAAAAGCTTTGTTTATACTTAATGCCGGCCGATATACCTGCGGAGAAACCATGGTATCAATCACATCGGCAACCGTAATTATTCGAGAAACCGGGTTAATATCCTTTGCTTTCAATCCAAAGGGATATCCTGATCCATCCAGCCTTTCGTGGTGCTGTAAAGCGACCTCCGCGATAATCAAATCCGACCTTAAAAATCTTAGCAAACGATACCCCAATTCAGGATGTCGTTTTATCAAAACCCGCTCATTCTCATCAAATTCACCCGGCTTATTCACGATCTCCGACGATAATTGGGTTTTACCGATATCATGGACAATCGCGGCGAAACGGATATGTTCAAGCCCTGCTTCGCAATATTTCATTCTCTCTCCGATAGCGCAGGCGAGCTTAGCAACCCTGCCTCCATGGTGAAGTATCGACTTGTTCTTACTTAACAATTTAGCGACCACAAACAACAGCCTCAGATTCTCCATGTTTTTTAACGCTTAAGAAGTTTCCTTTCCAGAGGTTCCAGATACCAAAAAACCACCGGGACCAGGATAAAAGTAAACAGGATTGAAGCAAGCATTCCTCCGGTCATTACCGCACCCATAGACTGTTTTGCCTTCATTACCGACCAGAGCTGCGGCACAACGCCCAGGATAATCGCAATGGAAGTCATCATGATCGCCCGGAATTTTGCCGATGCCCCCAACCATAATGCCTCCTTGACCGGCACCCCTTCCTTTATTTTAATCAATGTATAATCAAGAAGTAGAATCGCATTATTCACCACCATCCCCACAAGCATAACTACGCCCATCAATGAGGCGACGTTAATTGACTGCCCCATAAAAAACAACCCTAAAATCATCCCGGCAATGGAAGTAAATACGGTAGCCATAACCGCCAAAGGATACGCCACCAACGAATCCATAAGCGCGCACAAAAGCATAAAGGTGAGGATAATTGCCAGGATAAACGCCTTACCAAGCTCCCCATAGGCCTCACCCATGTTTTCCGAATTTCCTACATAACGATAACCATACCCCGGCGGAAATTCTATGGCTTTAAATTTTTTATCCAGGATACCCGAGACAATCCCGAGCGAGCTTTTACCCAGGAATCCGTCCAGATGAATAACTCTCACCCGGTCCCGGCGCCGGATAGTCGGAATGGCTTTATCAGTCGTCAGCGTACCAAGTTCATTCAAAGGTATAAGCCCTTTACGCGAGAGTATGGACATCACTTTTATATCGTCAAAATCCTGCGCGTAGACGTCATTTAACTCGATGTTAATCTTGTATTCCTCGCCTTTTTCTTTATAGGTATTGGTATCTTCGCCGTAAACCGATGAGCGGAAAGCCGAACCAACAGAAGAAGCAGTAATGCCATACTCAACCATCTTTTCCTGCAACGGTTTCATGCGGATCTCATTGCGCGGATGCTTATAAGATAAAATTACGCTCTGAAAATATCCGCTCTCCTGCATCAAGTCCTTCATCTGTTGTGAAAGTTTGATCATCTTATCATAATCAACGCCGTATAAATCTATAGCTACATCTCCCGTGCCTGCCTCAGCAGAAATACCCCGGTCAAAACTCACCTCAACATCGGGAATCGTAGCGATAAATTTAGTAAGTTCATCCATAATCTTCACGTCTTCTCTTTTACGTTCCTTTAAAGGTATAAGGTCAAAAGTAATCTTGGCATTCTCCACCCCGTTGGTCCCGATATTGGTCAGATACGACTTTTTCTCCGGGATCTTCTCCAAATACCCTTCGACCAGCTTACAGGTTTCCAATGTCCGCTCTATAGTCGAGCCCTGCGGCAGGACCAAATTAATAGTAAATTGATCCTCATCGTATTTCGGGTTAAAGTCGCTCTCAAGATACGGGACAAGCATGAGCGAACCAATGAATACCAGGATCACGAAAGCAATGGCCATCTTAGGATACTTAAAGATAAGCTCAAAGATATGCTTGTATTCATTCTTCAAAAACTCCATACTGTAATCAATACCTTTGCGCAACCAATGCAACAGGATAAATAATTTATCAAAGAAAAGATTATGCCTGCCGATGCCGGGTTTATTTTCTGTTTTAGGCTTAAGTATCGCCGCGCACATCATCGGCGTTAGGCAAAAAGAAGCTAATAAGGAAAAGAGCGTGGCATAAACCACGGTGAGGCCGAAAGACTTCATAAACACGCCGACAATCCCGCCCATCATTGAAAGTGGCATAAAAACAACCAGGTTCGTGCCGGTAGCGGCAATAACCGGAACAACTACCTCTTTCGTACCTTCAATAGCCGCCCTAACCGGATCGTTAGTCCGCTCAAGATGCACCAACACATTCTCGATAATCACGATGGCGTTAGAAATCAGCGTTCCCAGTACTGAGGCAATGGCAAGCAAGGTGAGCATATTGATTGAAAATTTCGAAGCCCACATCGGGAATAAAGTTGAGACGATGGAAGTCGGGATAATAATACAGGCGATAACCGCAATATCCCACCGGCCAATAAACAGATAAAGGATCGCGGCGGTAAGCAAAAGCCCGATAAGAATACTCCATTTTGTATCATTAGTTTCATTAATAATGAACGTGGTGGTATCTGTAGCAATATCCAGCTTCATCCCTTCAGGCAAGATTGACCTGAACTCATTCATCCGGCGCCTCATTGCCTGAGCGATAGACACGGCGTTGCCGTCGGAAGCCTTGCTGATCGAAAGCCCGACCACTTCCCTGCCCTGATAGCGCGCCAATGAATCAATCTTTTTATGACCGTCTTCGACTACCGCGATATCTTTAAGAAGGAAATCCGAGCCATCGGAAGAAACCAGTTTCATCTGCGCGATCTCATCAATACTTTCAAATTCCCCGGTGAACCTGACTCCCAGGGAATTAAAACCTTTCTCCAGGTCACCGGCTGGGACATTCTTGTTCTTCAGCAGCATGGCGCCAATTACTTCCCTGATACTGATATAATGTTGTTTCATCAACATCGGATCCAGCCACACATTAATCTGGCGTTTTTTGCCGCCATAAAGATCAACCTTAGCCACTCCGGCAATCGAAGCAAACTTGGTTTTTAAAGTCTTGTCGGCATATTCATAGAGATCCCGGACGCTAAGCGTGTCGCTGGAAAGCACCAGGTCCATTACCGGGACAAGCAGGGGATCAAATTTCTCAACTACCGGTTTTTCTATATCATCAGGCAGGTCATTGAGTATGGCATCAACTTTATCTTTTACTTCTATAGACTTAACATTGACATCGGCTTCAATTAAAAACTCGATAGAAATAAACCCCAGACTTTCATAAGCGTAACTTTTAATTTTCTTGATCTCGGATATCTCGGCAATAACGTCTTCGATCTTTTTCACCACCAGAGTTTCTACTTCCAAAGGCGTAGCTCCCGGGTAAGTCACGGATACCGTAACAATAGGAAAATCCATCTTCGGGGTTTTCTCCACCAGAAGCTTAGAATAACTATATATACCCAATACCACGAATACCAAAACAAACATTACGGTGGTAACGCGGTGTTTAACAAAGAATTCTATCATCGTAACCTGCCTTTAGAGTATGTTTGCTGCAACGGAACACCGGTAATAACACGCACTAAGCAATTTTCTGAAAGCATACTACGGCCGTTAAATACAATTAAATCACCCGGTTTTATTCCTTCATTGATAACCGCGCCGTAGCCATTGCTTGCGCCGATTTTTACCCGGGCCTTTTTTGCCCTCCCGTTTTCTACTTTCCAGAGGTAATATTCCGGACCGGAAAAATCCAGGATTTCATTAGGAACTACCAGAGCCTTAGGGATTATTTGTGTGCATACAAATACCACTACAAGCTCTTCCGGCTGCATGTCTTTATTAAATTTTATCTCCGCAGGAAACATCCCGGTATTCATATCGAGTTCCCTGCCGATGGAGGAAATCTTTCCGCAGGATTTTTCCTTGTCAGCACAAAAAACCTCCTGGCCCTGTTGCAGTTTATCCTGGATATCCGCAGTTACAAATCCGGTCGCCTGCCTGCCACTTGCAGCGCGCACAGTCAGCTTCGTATATACAGGGATATCCTGCGGAATAATTTTCTCTACGGTAACCGGCCTGCCAAAACGAGACCATTCCGCGATAAAACTGACGATTGTCCGACTCCGGTCAATCTCTACTAAGATTATCCTGACAACTACAGCAATAATACTGAAAGCAATAATCGCCAGATATAATTTTCTTCTATGACTAAGATTTTTTATGAAAGTTTTGCTCATCGTATTGCCCCGCAATCAGCTTTTCTATTTTCGCTAAAGTTACATTAATGTTGAATAAGGTTGTCTCCTTGTTCAACCTCTGGTTGGTCAAAAGAAGCTCAGCATCATTTAAATCAGTCAAGGTCAACTGGCCGGAAGCGAACATCTCCTGCGTCTGCTTGAATGATTCCTCGGCTAAATTGACCGCATCAATATTCGCCTTGAAATTATTTTTATACTGCTCATATTCCAAGTGGGCTTTCTTAAGTTCTAACAACAGGTTTTTCCCCAATTGTTTTTTCTTAAGTACAGCAATTTCTTTATCGGCTTTAGATTGGCTGAGCTGCGCCTGTTTCTCGCCTCCCTCCCAAATCGGGATGCTCATTTTAAAACCCACAAGGGAATAATTATCTAATTCATCATTGTTCAAGAAAGGGTGTTCGTTAGAACCGCCGAGATAACTCCAAGAGGCGAAGGCGGATAAAGTAGGCAGAAAACTGGCATATCTGCTCTTTACTTTCTCCTCGGCTGATTCGATAACCTTGCTGAAACTTTGCAGAGAAGGCTCGTATTCATTCATTGCCGCTACCAGAGTTTCATAATCAAAATCAGCGTATTTTTCCTGAAAATCTCCTGTTAGCTCAATTTT
This sequence comes from Candidatus Omnitrophota bacterium, assembly GCA_028712505.1. Classification (GTDB taxonomy): domain Bacteria; phylum Omnitrophota; class Gorgyraeia; order Gygaellales; family Profunditerraquicolaceae; genus UBA6249. The sequence continues at coordinate 33,082 of JAQTQC010000008.1, read as the reverse complement.
ATAGTCAAATTCCAGATCAATAACTTTTCTTAAAGTTTCCGTAGCTGCATCAAACTGGGTGCGGGCTTCATTCACAGTAGGAACCCTGGAAGCTACTTCCGCGTTCATCCTGATAATCTCATACTTAGGGCTGCGGCCGCCATATGAACGTTCTCCCAGAAGTCTTTTGTTTTCAAGCACATTCGCGTATGATTTCTCGGTTATAGACAAGGCGTTTCGAGCAAGCAGACTACTGTAATAACTCAATTTTGCGGCATAAATAATTTCCTGCTTGCCTGATTCCCGGTTAAACCTAGTTGCTTCTACCGTCTTCTTAGCTGCATTAACCGCATAAGCAATCTTTCCAAATGACCAAAGGACCTGAGAAGCGCTTATTCCAGTGTTAAATTCATGATCAGAATAATTGCCCGCCGCCTTGTCCGGATACTCCAGATTGTGGGTCCAGGTTGATTCCGCGCTTAAATGAGGCAGCATCCCTGAGCGCGTCTCCCTATAGACACCCTGGCTCCGGTTAATCTCCTGGTCTCTTATTTTTAATTCTTCGCTGGTATCCAAAGCCCGTTTGATAGTTTCATCAAGGCTAAGTTCCAGGAAAGGGCTTACGCCCGAGTCAGCGGCCAAGGCTATATTACAGGTAAGAACAATTACAATACTTAAACTCATGATAAATAGCACAGGCTTTTTCATTGCCCCACCCTGATTATCCGGCTTTGTTCAAAGACCAACCGCTTATCCCATCTTTGAACATTATATCATTATATGAACAATTGTTCACAATTAGAATATAACATTCACTGAGCCTTTTGTCAAGGTGATTTCTTTAATCTTTATTAGCTATCTGGAGTTGATATTACAATGGAGGCTATTTATCCGCAACACCCTTAAGAAATAATCTAAGTATGGTGCCGGACAGATCAATCAGATTATTGTTCCTGACATCCTTCTTCTGCAGCCAGTTAAGAATAATCGTTTTTATTATCGACGTGAACACCTCGGCTATCTGTTCGGCGTCAAAATCCTTGCTTATGAGCCCCTTCTTTTGCGCTTCTCTTAGCAGGCCTGCCGTATATTCCTGCGTTTGCAGCCCGGTGGAAGATTTCAAGATTTTTCTTTCCGAGAAATACCCATCCTCCTCGGAAATAAATATACGAAAAAAATCCTGGTTTTTTTCAAAAAAGGACAATCCTTCTTGCACAAAAATCTCTAGCTTCTTCTTCACATCATTTGCCTGCGCCACTCTTTCCTTAGTGGTAAATAACATGCTCTTCATCTTCTCTTCAAGCAAAGCAAAATAAAGGTCGTTTTTATCTTTAAAATGCAGATAGACCGTGCCGCTGGCGTATTGGGCTTCCTTGGCAATATCCCTTATTGTAGCTTTATGATAACCTTTCAAGGCAAACAAATGCTCTGCCGCCTTAAGGATATCCGATCTCCGCAACTGTTTATCTCTTTCTTTTCTGCTAATCAACTCAGCCCCCTTCAATGGACATTATCTAATTATTGAACAACTGTTCATTTAAAATATAACACTCAACCGATAAACTTACAAGAAATTTTTGTTTTCTAAGAATAAGCTGGCAGGACCTGCTACTTGGCTGGCTTTTTAAGTTCGAAATCCAACATCGAAAGGATTTTCTCCTGGAACGAGTCCCGGTCATTTTGCTTCTTCTCATCTGCCTCATCCAAGCCGCCGCCGCCAAACACCGCATAAGCTTTAACTTCATTGGCAAGTTTAGACAGTTGCATAGAGATGAGGCCCTGCTGCGCGCTATAGAGGGAACGCTGCGCATCAAGAACACTCAGATAGCTATCAATCCCATTTACATAGCGCTTGCTTGAAAGACGATAAACCTCCTGCGCAGAATCAACCATTGACTGTTGCGCCGCTATTTGCTGATCCACTGTCCCCTGCACGGCAAGGACATCGGCTACTTCCCTAAAAGCTGTCTGGATAGTTTTCTCATACCTGGTTAATGCAATTTTCTGATCTGTCTGGCTGACCCTGTACGCAAACCAGGTATGCGGATCAAAAATCGGCATAACAACTTGCGGCGCATAAGTCCAGGTGTTCTTGCCAGACTTAAACAATCCCGAAAACTCATTGCTTGCCGACCCAAGAGTAGTTGTCAGCGAGATAACCGGAAAGAAAGCTGCCCGGGCTGCGCCAATATTGGCATAAGCGCCTTTTAATTGATGTTCGGCATCCTGGATATCCGGCCTCCTAAGGAGAACCTCGGAAGATAAACCAGGAAAAATATTCATCAACGGGCTAACGCTTGCCAAATCCAAAGGCAAGAGATCTTCAGGCACAACAGAACCAGCCAGAAAATTCAATGCGTTTTGATCCTGCGCTAACTGTTGCGTATAAAGCACGACATCACCTTGAGCTGTATCTACCTGGGTTTGCGCCCGATAAAGATCGATTACATTTACAAGTTTAAGCTTATGTTTTCGGAAAACTAAATTATAAGCATCTTCCTGCGCCTTAAGAGTTGAGCGGGCTAAACTAAGATTAGCCCGATCTGCAGCAATAATCAGATATACTCTGGCAATCTCAGATACCAACGCAATCTGCGCATTGCGCCGGGCTTCTTCAGTAGCCAAATATTCTTCCAATGCCTGTTTCTTTAAACTGCGGATACGGCCAAAAAAATCAACCTCCCAGGCTGTAATCCCCAGATCAACACTATATTGCTTACTTACATTCGAGGCTCCCGGAATTAAAAAATCTGAAGAAGAACGTTGCTTGCTTAGGGCTCCCTCGACATTGACCACCGGCAAAAGTTTAGCCTGTTCAATACCATATAAGGCACGCGCTCTTTCCACATTGAAGATTGCCAGCTTTAAGTTCCGGTTGTTATTAAGAGCTATCTCGATAATCCGTTGTAATTTAGGATCGGTGAAAAATTCCCGCCATTTCAATTGCGTGACATCTAAAGCTTTGGCCGTTGGCTGAGCCGACAAATAAGCAGCTCCACTGGGCCAACTGCCAGGGACCGGAGCTAGCGGCCGATTATATTTCGGGGACATAGTACAACCACCCAAGAAAATAACAATTCCTAAGATTAAAACGGGTATTCGTTTCATATTATTGTTTTTTCCGCAAGCCTGCAGTATCCGGCTCGACTACCGCAATATTCTGCTGCTGTTGCTTACGGCCAAAGAAACGGGTTACGAGGATGAAAAACAGCGGGATAAAAATAAGGTCAATGAACGTAGCAGAAAGCATTCCGCCGACAACCGCTGTTCCAATGGCGTTCTGGGCTCCTGCTCCGGCTCCAGAGGTTATTGCTAATGGCAAAACACCAAAAAAGAAAGCCAGGGAAGTCATTATAACCGGACGAAACCGGGTTTTCACCGCTCCCAAGGTAGCCTCTACCATCTTTTCCCCATGTTCCAGGCGCTGCTGCGCAAACTGAATAATTAAAATAGCATTCTTAGTAGACAACCCCAAAGTAGTAAGGAATCCTATCTGAAAATAAACATCATTGGGCATCCCGCGTAATGATGTCGCCAGCGTCGCCCCAAAAACTCCCAGCGGCAACATCAACAGATTAACAATAGGAATACTCCAGCTTTCATATAAAGCCGCCACGCAAAGAAAGATAATCAGGATTGAGAAGGCATAAAGTGGTCCAGCCTGGGCACCGGTTTGCCGTTCCTGATAAGAAAGCCCGGTCCAATCATAACCAAACTCATGAGGTAGTTCCGCAGCAAGTTCTTCCATAGCCTGCATTGCTTCACCGGAACTCTTGCCCTTTGCCGCTTCTCCCCAAATATTTATGGAAGGAAAGGCATTGTAGCGCTCTAACTTAGGAGAACCAAAGATCCAGTGGCCAGATGCAAAAGAAGCATAAGGCACCATCTTGCCTTTTGTGTTACGAACATAAATATCTTTCAAGTCTTCGGGCAACATCCGATAAGGAGCATCAGCCTGGATATCCACATGTTTGATCCTACCGTCTTTGACAAAATCATTAACGTAGCTGCTGCCAAAAGTAGTAGAAATAGTGTTTTGAATAGAGGCAATAGAAACACCCAAGCTCCCGGCCTTCTCCCAATCCAGATCAATCTTATACTGAGTCACATCTTCCAGCCCGTTAGCCCGCACGCGATTCAAACGCGGGTCATGAGCCGCCATATCTAAAAGTTTATCGCGGGCTTCCATTAATTTCAGATGACCGGCTCCGCCGCGGTCCTGTAACTGAAAATCTAGACCCTTGGCATTACCCAGTTCGATGATTGCCGGCGGCGAGAAAACATACACCAGTGCTTCTTTATACAAAGCAAAATCTTTCATCGCCCGGTCTGCCACAGACTCTGCCTTTAAATTTGCTTTCTTACGCAGATCCCAATCCTTAAGCTTAACAAACGCCATGCCGATATTCTGGCCGCGTCCGGCTTGGTTCTGACCGGAAACCGTCATAACAGAATTAACCGCTTCTTTTTCGTTATCCATAAAATAATTCCGGACTTTTTCCATCACTGTTTCAGTCTGCTCTAGAGTAGAGCCGGCAGGCAATGTACTCATAACGGCCAAAAGCCCCTGGTCTTCATCCGGCAGATAACCTGTGGGCATCCGCAAGAATACAAACAACATAGCTGCCACGATCAATAGATAGAAAAGAATGTACCGGGCGTTTTGATTGAACGAACGGCTAACCATCCATACATATGAATCGCGAATCCAGAAGAAAACCCGGTCAAACCAGTGGAAAAAAGGACGCAGAAACCAAACCCCGCTTTCCGCAGGCTGATGCCCTTTAGGTACAGGTTTAAGAAGTGTTACGCAGAGAACCGGCGTCAAAATCAAAGCTACGAGCACTGAAAGAAGCATCGAGGCAATAATCGTCACCGAAAACTGCCGGTAGATAACTCCGGTAGATCCTGTAAAAAACGCCATCGGTCCAAAAACCGCCGAAAGCACCAAGCCAATACCGATCAAGGCAGGAGTAATCTGCTCCATAGATTTGGCAGCAGCTTCCCGGGGCGAGAGGCCTTCCTCGCTCATCAACCGCTCCACGTTCTCTACTACGACAATGGCATCATCGACCAAAAGACCGATAGCCAAAACCATAGCGAACATAGTCAACATGTTGATTGAATACCCGAACAGCCCAAGTACCGCAAAAGTTCCTAATAAGACCACCGGCACCGCAATCGTCGGGATCAATGTAGCCCGCATATTCCCCATAAACAAATACATAACCAGAAACACCAGCAGGATCGCCTCGACCAATGTCTTAGCCACCTCATGAATAGCCACCCGGGTAAAAGGAGTGGTATCGTAAGGATAGATAACCTTCATTCCCCGCGGAAAGTAACGGCTCAATTCCGTCATCTTTGCCTTAATCGCATCAGCTGTTTTCAGAGCATTTGCTCCGGGTTCCTGACGGATAGTTATGCCGGACGACGGTTGATTGCGGTTAAAAAACACTTTTGAATCAACAAGGTCGCTTCCTAACTCAGTGCGCGCTACATCTTTAATACGGATGATCGAACCATCCGGATTAATGCGAACAGGAATGGTTGAAAATTCCTCCGGAGTCTTAAGCAAACTCTGCACAATAATCGAAGCATTCAAGCGCTGCCCTTCTACTGCGGGAGCGCCGCCGAACTGCCCGCCGGAGACCTCGACGTTATAGTCTTGCAGAGCCTTGACAACATCCTCCACTGTCAATCCATAGTTGGTCAGCTTTTTAGGGTCAAACCAAACGCGCATAGCGTATTCTCCACCAAAACCCTCTGCTTCGCCTACCCCAGGCACCCGGGCTAAAACCGGTTGAACAACACTAAGTATATAATCGCGCAGGTCGACGTCACTCATACTGCCGTCTTCGGAAATCAATCCCACAACCAATAAATAATTTTTAGTGGATTTACGTACTGAGACCCCCCGGCGCTGTACTGCATCGGGAAGCCGGGCCATCGCCAATTGAAGCTTATTCTGCACTTTAGTCCAGGCGATATCCGGGTCAGTCTCCGGAGCAAAAGTCAATTCAATAGAAGAAATACCTGAAGAATCGCTGCTGCTGGACATATACAACATTTTGTCCAAACCGGTCATTTGCTGCTCGATAATCTGCGTTACGCTATTCTCGACGGTTTCCGCTGAAGCGCCGGTATAAAGACAACTGATCCGGATAGATGGCGGGGCAAGCTGCGGATACTGGGCAACAGGCAAGGTATATATCGCCAAGGCCCCCAGCACCATTATCATAATGGCAATCACCCAGGCAAAAACAGGACGATTAAGAAAAAATCTTGATAACATGAGACTTCTCCGTCTAGTTCATACCCTCTAGATAAATGAACTATTTTTCTTTAAATGAAACAACCTTTACTGAAGTGCCCGGCTTGACTCTTTGGATACCCTCGACAATTATCCGATCGCCGGAATTAAGACCTGAAGAAACAAGCCATTTATCGCCAATAGCCCGCTCAAGTGTAAGCAAGCGCTGCTGGACTTTATTTTCAGTATCTACGACCAATGCAAGAGCTTCTCCTTTCGGGTTACGGGAAACTCCCTGCTGCGGGACAAGGATAGCCTTCTCATTGATGCCTTCGATAATCACCGCCCGAACGAACATACCCGGCAAAAGAAAACTCTCAGGATTGGGGAAAATTGCCCTCAAGATGACTGAACCGGTAGTAGGATCAACCGTTATATCCTGGAATTGAAGTGTACCACTCAGAGGATACGGCGAGCCGTCTTCCAGGATGAGCTCTACTTTATTTTGATTCGTTATGTCATGATTAAGACGGCCATCCTCAAGACTACGCCGCAGGCGTAATAATTCAACGGTGGATTGAGGGATATCCACATAAATAGGATCCAACTGTTGGATTGTCGCCAAAGCCACAGGTTGATATGCCGTAACGACGTCGCCATCTGTTACGGTAGAAGACCCAATCCGGCCGCTAATCGGCGAAACAATACGGGTATAATCAAGATTGATCCGCGCAGTTTCAAGCTCTGCTTCAGCCTGTTTCAAAGCGGCATCCGCATCATCAAACTCCTGCTGGCTAACCGCTTTTTCAACCAGCGCTTCCCTGTAGCGGTCAGCTCTCAAGCGCAGGGCTGGTAGGTTGGCCTTAGCTTTATCAAACGCCGCCTGAAATGGAGCCGGATCAATCTGATAGAGCGGCTGGCCGGCCTTAATTTCAGAACCTTCTGTAAACAAACGCTTCTGGATGAGACCGTTGATCTGAGGACGGATTTCATCAACAAGAAAAGCGGCTGTACGGCCAGGCAATTCTGTTTTCATAACTATCTGCTCAGGACGCACAACCACCACGGCCACTTCAGGATCTTTCAACTCTGTTTCCGCTTTCTTTGTGCAACCCGCCATCAACAGGGAAATTCCCAGGAATAAAAAAACAGGAAAAGAATGTAATTTACTTTGCATTTTTTCTCCAAAAAGCATTTATCTATTACTTCGAAACCCCTTTTTTCAAATCAGCCAGATGTTCTTCAAAGAATTTCAGGAATTTATTGAATTCTTTTTCAGGAATAATACTGATTACCTTATCCTGATGAGCCGGACCGGAGATAACAATAACATTGTCTCCCGGCTGGATATCCATTGCCTTCCTTGCTTCAGCAGGGATAACAATCTGGCCTTTGGTCCCCACAGGAACCTTGCCATAAAACTTCTTTGAATCACTCATCTCCTGCCCCTTTCTTGTTGATTTTGAGTCATTCTAGATATTACCTGTATAACTAGTATGAAAAGTATTACTCTAGAATATAACACATAAAATACTTATTGTCAATAATTCTTAGTGGGATTACGCAATTCATATAAAAATGCCACCTATTTTATTAAGCGGCGGATTTTCTAATTCCAGGCTGTAGACGATACTAAATATTGTAATTCGCGACAACTTTTATGACCTTGCCTTCCGGGTTAACTTCCATAAATTCTCCCGCTTTAACACCTTTCTGATTCCGGTAATACAAAATCAGGCTGTTTACGCCCCAAAGCATATCAAGGAGCTCGAATTTTAAATCAGGGTATATTTCCAACCCCTTAGCAAAATATGCCCTTAAGGCATCTTTGCCTTTAACCATACCAGAAGGCATATTCAAAACCTTCAATGCAACCGGCGAAATCAAGACAATGTCATCATCATAATGTGATATGATCGCATCAAGATCATGTCTATTCCACGCCTCAATCCAACGATCTGTCAAATCTCTTGCTTGTTTCTCAGTAAACATTTTAAGTCTAAAGTTCTGCCGGTTCTTTCCAGAAAGACCCGGTAAAAATAAATCAGGGGATAATAGATACGGCTGATTATTGCTAACAGCTTACACTGACCTAGCTTATTGTATACAGAAATTATATGGTTTTTAATCTTAGTTTATTCTAGAATTTACCCATCGCAACCACTTTTTCTTCAGCTTCAATTAATCTAGAAGAAACAAACTTATCGATTGCCTCCTTTTCCATAAAACCTAAAAGCAATGAATCGCTATTAACAATCGGCAAATAATCGACATTATATTTATCAATGATCTCCTCTGCTTCCAACAGAGAAGAATCAGGGGATATCTTTTTAGTTATTACAGGCTCCATGATATCATGCGCAATGACCAAATTTCCCGATTCACTGTAGGCAAATGATCTTCTTATGCTTTCCATCGTAATTACCCCCTTGAGCCTCTTGCCTTTATCCACAACCGGATAAGTATGATAATTGCTGCTGCTAAAAATATCCAAGATCTCCTTCAATGACATATTTTCGTATACGTATGGCGGTTTTTTATCGATTAGATGGCTGACATTTGTTTTACGCAAAACATCTTCTTCTGTTATATTTAACCCCACCTCCTGAGCCTTCACCACAGCATATTTTACACAAGGAGGCCCTAAGAGTTGGACCACAAATGTGGTAAGAGTCACGATAACAATTATCGAATTTCCTATTGCTCCCGGGAATACTTGAGACGCCAGGATAGAAAGACCGATCGCCACACCCGCCTGGCTAAAAAGACAGTACGGCAAATATTGGATGACCGTCTTGGGCGCACCGGAACCTTTTGCTCCTAGGCGAGCACCTACCATCTTACCAACAGTCCTCCCAACAAGATAAAATACAGCTATAGTAACAGCACTTATAGTCGTAACGTGTAAATCGAATTTTGCACCCACAAGGACAAAGAATAACACATAGAATGGAGTGGCAAAACTGGAAATAAGCTTAAAAATCTCCTTACTTAAACGCACCTCCTTGTTGATCAGGACAGCCCCCATGGTCATCGCTGCCAAAAGCATATCTATCTTCATTATCAATGCTGAACCCAAGGCAAAAAGTATGCTGCATAAAGAAAAAACCAAGATTTTATCTTTCTCCGCATATTTCCTAAGAATCTTGATCAGTGCCACGCTAAATAACAATCCGATAACAATCCCCATGATGATCTCATAGAGAGGCCTGGTAATCGCGGAGACAACTGAAGGATGAGCCCCCAACATCACCGGAGCTATACTACTTGCAAGCGCAAATAAAATCAGCGCTAAACCATCATCCAAAGCCACTATACCCAATACTGTAGTAGTTAATGGGCCTCGGGTTTTGTATTCCCAAAGAACATCGGTAGTAGCAGCGGGAGCGGTAGCAGAAGCAATCGCGCCCAACAATAGACCTAATGCCCAATGATAAATACTATTTCCAAAAATAAGACTACCCAGTAGCCCGACCAAGATAAAAACTGCCAAAAAAGCAGCTATGCCTTCGGCTAATAATATTGCTAAAAACTGTTTGCCATAACGGCGGAAAACTTCACTTTTAAGCTCTCCCCCGATCATAAAGCCTATAAGACCTAATGCAAAATAATTGAACGGAACCAAGACCTCGATTATATCTTTATTGATAATATTAAACCCGGATTGACCAAGCAAAATACCGCCGATAATATAACCCACAACCTGCGGTATTCTCAATTTTTGGAATAACCTAGCACCCATTATCCCGACAAAAAGAATCAAACCAAGCAAAAATAGTGCGTTCGGGTGAACGCTAGATATCTTAGTAACGGTATAAGTTAACTGATCTATCATTTTTTATGGATTCAGAAGATTAAAAAGTAAACCGGAGAGATAGGGAGTCCGCCAAATAAACCCATCTTTCCGTCGGCATATTAACATGTTACAACAATCTGTTGTTTATTACAAGCACAACTTCGGGTCTAAATGCCCCCTGATGTTTTTTACTCGAATGAGCCAATTCTAGACCCAAAACTCCATTTAGTTCATCCGCGTTTATTGTCTGATTCAGAAACTCCGCATGAATGCATTACTAAGATTTCTCCGGCAATAACGGTTACCAGCACCCCGATGATTACCGGTAAGGCAACCCTCATAAAATCATGCCCCGGCTGTATAATCAATACTGATAGCGCTATTAAAATAAATACCCCGGCCATAGTTGCAAGAAATATCGCAAACCAATCCGCGCCCGGCACCCGATAAGCCCCTTTAATGTTTTTATCCTTGATTCTTAGGATAATAAAGCTTGGGAAAAGCATTAAATATGAAAATAGCCCGACAATAAGACTGAAGGAAACCACGTGCCAGAATAATTCCCCTGCATTCTTGGCGATAAACCCATAGATAATAATCACAACGGTAGAAATCAATCCTGATACTATCGAAGCACCGATCGGTGCCATATTCTTAGTCATCTTTCCTAATATTTTAGGCAATTCCCCATTGTTAGCGGCTTCGGCAACTGTCCGGTTTTCTCCTAAATTCCACGTGATTATTTCCGCAAAAAGAGTAGCTGAAATCAAGAGGCCCAAAACCACAGTAATAACCTGTTGCATCCAGTGACCGCTAAATGTAATTGTAAATACCTGGAGTATTCCGCTTGCAACATTTATTTCGGAAACAGGAACAACGACCCATACCGCAAACGTTGTAACCAAATACAATAACGCTATCGCAACAGCAGACAGGATAACTGCTTTAGGGATATCGCGCGCAGGATTTTTCATTTCCCCGGAAGCTGCAGATATAAGCTCACAACCTTCCAAGTTGTATATAATTATCGGAATAAATGCAATGGCTGCATTCAAATTGGGCATTATATTCCCCAGATTAATCTCGTTAGCAAATCGCCCATTCTTTAGAAAATATATTACTGCCGTAGCGAGCACCCCTATTATAACCATAAGCCTTATAAGTGTACCAAGATTAGGCACCCATTTTGAAATCCTAAGCGGGCAAAGATTGATCCCAACCGCTATCCATATCATTATGATTCCTATCAATATTTGCACCCAAAGGCTCATATCTGGAAAGAACATATGCCCAATAATTTCCGCAATCGCAATATATATCGCAGGTACCCACAGTGGTAAAGAAACCCAGTAATACCAAATACTTCGAGCTGCCCATTTTTTCCCCAATCCTTTTTTAATCCAGATATAGATACCACCCTGTTCGGGATAAACAGAGCCCAGTTCTGCGGCAATCAGACCAAATGGGAGAAAATAACCAAAAATGCATATCAACCACCAGGATATCGCCGAAGGGCCGATAGCAGCGGAAGTTGCTATAGCTTCTACGCCAAAAATAGCGCAAAACGAAAAAAGGATAAGATCCCAAAATCCCAGTACTTTTTTTCTTTCCATTAACTACCGCCTTTCAATGATCTTAATCCTGCCCTATTCTCACTTTTTTTATCTTAAAAACAAAACCCTCAGTAATATATTCTATCACTGAGGGTCGAAATACACTATTCTCAATTTGCCTCATGGGCATAGGCTCAAATTGGACACATGATCATGTCATATTCCTTATCGTTCCACAACCATTATAAGAAAAGAGATATAAATGGATAAATCTAATCGGAGAGGCAGGGATTCGAACCCTGGGAGCCTTGCGACTCACGTGTTCTCCAGACACGCCCGTTCGACCACTCCGGCACCTCTCCAAGAAATTTGCAGCATATCTACAGTCTGTATATCTACCCGAAAAATTCTATCAAGATCATATCGGAGAGTGGAGGATTCGAACCTCCGGTCATCTTACGACGACAACGGTTTTCGAGACCGCCGCATTCAACCAGCTCTGCCAACTCTCCAAAACCGTAACAATCGCTCCGCTGGAAAAGATCTCATCAAACCCAACTGGCGGTGGGGCAGAGATTCGAACTCTGGGTGGACTTACGCCCACAACGGTTTTCAAGACCGCCGCTATCGACCACTCAGCCACCCCACCAAAAAGATCAAAATAAAAAAAGCTGTTTAAAAACAGCGTAGAATATACCGCTAGCTGTCCTAAAAGAAACATTACAGAAATTAACAAATGAATATTCTTTGAAAATAAAGTTAAATCCTAAAGCAAGTAAACCAAGATTCAGGATAAAAATGAACGAAAACCCAAAGATGTAATTTCCTTTCAGAAAATCCCCCTTTTTGGTACGAATATTCTTGGCTGAAAACACCAGATGCAAAATAGCGCTAAATCCAATTAAAAAAAGCGCATATTCAATCAGCCAACCGCTTTTGATCACTAACGACAACAGGCCATAGATAATAAAAATCAGGAGCGTATATATGGGTAAAAGAAATGGGGCGACATTAACCATCGGCTTAAAGAAACTGAATACGGTTTCTAAAAGCTTATGCCCGTAATTGTAAACAGCTAGCGGTTCCCAGATAAACAGATAGACTATCAAAAAACAAATTGCCCCATTCCAGAATATTGCCTGAAAATTCTTATCCATTCCGCCTAATTCATTTAAAAAAGATACTGCGGTTGAGTAGACAAACGGCAGAAAAAGGATACCTAAAATAAATTTGATTATCCCAAAGGCCTTGCTGGATAATCCAGATATCTTGCTGGAGAAATCCCCGGAAAGTCCGGAAGGCTCCTTGGGTAAAGGGCTATCTTTGATCAATTTCTTATCGGGTAATTCTTTCTTGGCCATTTAAATACGGCTGCAGGGCTTTCGGGATTAAAACCGAGCCGTCCTCCTGTTGATAATTCTCCAGTATCGCGACAACTGTACGCGCTAAAGCAATACCCGAACCATTCAGGGTATGCAAAAATTCCACTTTTTTGCTCTCTTTGCGGCGCATCTTTATATTTGCCCGGCGGGCCTGGAAACTTTCAAAGTTGCTGCAGCTGGATACTTCCAGCCATTTATCCACGCCGGCGGTATAAGCTTCCAAATCATAACATTTACTGGCAGAGAAACTTATATCTTGCGTAGAAAGCAACACTACCCGGTAAGGAAGCTCCAAAATCTGCAATACCTCCTCAGCATTAGCCACCAGTTTTTCTAATTCAGTATAAGAATCTTCGGGCTTAACAAATTTGACCATTTCTACTTTATCAAATTCATGCACCCGGATTAATCCCCTGGTATCTTTACCATATGAACCTGCTTCTCTCCGGAAACAAGCGGTATAAGCAGTATATAGAATAGGCAACTTTTCTTCTTCTAATATTTCATCGCGAAAGATATTCGTAACCGGGACTTCCGCAGTAGGGATAAGATACAAGTCATCATCTTTAAGTTTATACATATCCTCTTCCAACTTGGGAAGCTGACCGGTACCAAGCATCGAGGCGCGGTTAACCAGAAACGGCGGGAATATCTCAGTATAGCCATGTTTATTAGTGTGTAAATCGAGCATAAAGTTAAACAAGGCACGCTCAAGTTTTGCCCCCCAGCCTTTAAAAAGTATAAAATTCGAGCCAGTGATCTTGGTAGCCCGGTTAAAATCAACGATATCCAGATTCTGGCATATCTCAATGTGGCTAAGCGGTTTAAAATTAAACTTCTTTGGTTCTCCCCAGCTGCGTACAATCCTATTGTTAGCCGCATCCCCCACCGGTAAAGAAACATGCGGGACATTAGGAATACTAAGAAGCAGCTTATTTAACTCTGTCTCCTGTTCTTTTATTAAAGGTTCAAGCTCGCCAATACGTTTTGAGATATCTTTCATTGAAGATATCTTGCTCTTGGCGTCTTTTTTTTCTTTTAATAACAGGCTTATTTCATCATTAGCTTTATTGCGCTTAGCTGCCAATTCCTCAAACTCGCTTAACGCTCGACGGCGGGCATCATCAACCTTGATAAGCGCTTCGATATTGATCTGTAAAGCCCTGTTCTTTAATGCCTGTTCTACCAGGTCTTTATTTTCCCGAATGAATCTTATGTCTAACATTTAACACCTTTATCCTTTTATAACCCCCAGCTACCGCATCCTGCAGCGCATTTAGAAATACCTACGTTATACACACCACCTCACCGCATCATGCACATCCTTATAAACCAAGGAAACTTCTATCAGCGTGTTTCTTCCGAAGACTTGCACTATTATACCTTTAGATTCCAATTCTTTCAATAATATATCTGGGTTAATTGATCTTGCGGAAGCAGTGCGTAATTTCAGGCAAGGCCTTAAGGTTCCAGTTTTGAAACGCAGGGGAGAATCGTATAATTTAAGTGAGCCATGTAGGAGTCGAACCTACGACCTTGACATTAAGAGTGTCCTGCTCTACCAGCTGAGCTAATGGCCCCGAGATTTTAATTTTAAGGTTAAAGAGTATTTTAACTTAAAACCGGGGAATTTGCAACTTCATTTTGAATTAACGGACCGGCTAAATTTCTATTTGGCTGAACCTGCCTGAGGCAATGCGGTAGCATTCTGGGATTTACGGTTTTTCATTTCGCCATTATCATAGGTATCAACATATATAACTTCACCTGAGGCTCGATAAGTTTTAGACACCCCGTTTAATTTCCCTGCTTTGTAGGTCATTTCCGCCTGTAGTGATCCATTCTCAAAATAAAATTTAGACACGCCGTCTGATTGATCGTTCTTATAAAATACCTTGGCCTGCAACTTACCACTCTCAAAATAAAACCTGGCCGGGCCCTCTTTTTTGCCATTTCTATAGGTTGCCCTTAACTTTAAATGGCCGCTTGGATAATACGACTTAAACGCCCCGCTAAGCTTGCCGTCTTTAAGGCTTCCCGATTCCCTTAATTGGCCAGCCGGATAATACGACTTAAACGCCCCGGATCCCTTTGCCGTTGCCTTTACTACGAGAAACCCGATGATCAAACCTGCGATAATTATACCCAGCAATAATATAATCTTTTTCCTCATTTGCTTCTCCTTTGGCGGCTTTAAACCAACTATCAAACTATTTTATTATCCTGCCGTTACAACTTAAAATCAACTCATTTTTAACACAAACAGCCGGCGGTTCACTGAATAACCAAAATTACAAGACTTAACAATACTAAGATTATCAAAACCGTGAGAATGATTGCATGCCGGGGGTATCTTAATTTCCCCAAAAAACCCGTACTGCGGCCAAGGCTTCCCCCGCAATAAAGGCACAATAAAGCCTCATCATCATAAATAGGATTCTTACAATGTGGACAGATATATCCGGACATTTATTAAATTTAGCCCTACTTATCCCTGCCGGAGGCTTTCTTCAGTTTATCGACCAATTCCAAAAACTTGGAATCAGGATTAATCCCCAGCTGTTCCGCCTTATGTATGTCCTGCCAGCTTTTATCATAATCCTGCTTATGGAAATAGGCAGCTGCCCGGTTATAATAAGCTCCGGCATAATTAGGCTTGTTTTTGATCGCCTCGCTAAATACCGAAATTATCTCATCCAATTCTTTTGGATCAACAACAACAACAGCTGCTTGCGGCTTAACAGTTTCCTGAGGAATTTTGCTTTCTTTTGAAATTGTTGCGCATCCGGCTAACGCCAAACACAGAAAAATGATAATCTTATTCATCCCTGCCCTCCCTTTTGATTAATTATACCACTATATATCCTTAAAATAACTAAAATTGCAGTATGTCACCGACTTTTAAACCAATCCTGTCCGCGCTGCCAGCATTTAATTCCAGTACATACATGGCTTCTTCCTGGGGGTAAACCGTCTCATAAATATCTGAATTTCCGGGCTTGGCATTTCTCTTTATAAAAACGGCTCTTTTTTCTTTATCCATCCAGATTAAATCCAGAGACAAGTATGTGTTTTTCATGTAAAACGACCTACGAGTTTCATCTGGATAAACAAACAGCATCCCTTCATTGGAGGCAAGCCGGTTAATATACATCAGGCCTTTTTCTTGTTCTTGTTTTGTTTCTGCAACCTCTACAACAAAAGAATTGCCTTTAAAATGAACCAATTTCTTTCCCCCGGCATAAGACTCAATTACTTTGACCAAACCTATGCCTGTAAACAAAAAAAATAGAATAATTAGAAACTGTATTTTCTTGCTGCCGGCATCCATAGACTGATCTTTGCGCCTGGCAGGAGTCGAACCTGCAACGCCTAGCTCCGAAGGCTAGCGCTCTATCCAGTTGAGCTACAGGCGCATAATTAGATCTCACTGGCCTGCAACAAAAAACGTTTAGATAACCTCTGCTTTATCCCCCAGGATCTGGCGGATCTTTTCTAACTTAACCTTATCAACAGGAAGAACATTCTTTTCTGCAGTTGAACGTACCGGAGAATTAAGCTGGATCTTATCCGGATTTATGAGCTGAATCACCTTATTCAATTCCTCAACATGCCGGATATCATCATTTAAACCGGATATCAACATTACCTCAAGCCAGATCTTACCCCGGAATTCTTTCCTTAAAGCGACTAACCCGTTGACAATCCCATCTAATTTTATACCGGCGCAGGGCCGGTTGATCTGTTTAAATATCTCCGGATCCACTGCATCCAAAGAAGGAACAATCAAATCCGCCCCTAAAATTGATTTGCGCACCAGGGGATCGCCCAAAAGCGTGGAATTAGTAATAACAGCGATATTGGCCCCGGTGATTTCCCTTGCCTGACGGATTAATCCTTCGATACAGGTATTTAATGTCGGCTCACCCAGTCCGGAAAGAGTTACAAAACGCAGATCTTTGGCTTTTTGGGGGTTATTCTTAAGCCACTCTTTTAATTCCAGGATAATCTCATCGGAGCGGACATATTCTTTTCTCTCGGAAACAGTAACCACAGTCCTGCCCCATTGACAATAGATACAATCCAGGTTACATTTTTTATCCAAACTAAGGCTCAAACCTAAAGATAACCCTAATCTGCGTGATTTTATCGGCCCGTAAATATATTTCATAATAGATAGGGCGCCACTCATTAAGTAGCGCCCTTTGGTTTAGCTCACAATCGCAAACAAATCAATTACTTTACTTCTACAACACAGTTATGCGTCCCAAGCGAGTTGGCTACGCAAGAAGTACAATGAGGGTCATTAATCCATGATCCATCAACGATGAATTTATACTCGTACTTTCCCGGCTTAAGCCCAACTTTAACCAGCCAATTACCCTTACTGTCTTTTTTAGCGATTAATTTACTGGTACTCCAGTTATTAAAACTTCCGGCAAGCACAACCTTTTTGGCTCCGGGGGCATATAGCTTGAACTCTGTCAGTTTTGTTCCGGCTGAACGCGGCATGATTCCCTCCTTTGTTTATGCTTATTCTCACACTACAACCAGATGATGTCAAGAAGTTTATGAACGCTTGATTTACGATAACGGCAATACGAATAAGCTAATGCGTGAATCAAGCACCTTATAATCTTTATTCAGCGCAGTTTCTGCCGTTGCGAATCAATTTTGAAGAAATTGGTGAGCGTTTAACCAGGACATATCCCTATCCGCCTACACCGCAACTATGGAAATACCCTTCTTATCAGCAAGCTTAAGGCTTTCTTCTTTATCAATAAAAAGTGTCTTACCTGCTTCAAAAGCAAGGCACCTGGCCTTAGCCCTAACCAGGCTCTTGATGGTTCTTAATCCCACAACCGGTATATCAAAACGCATATCCTGTCTTGGCTTACTCACCTTGACGATCACGATCCTGCCGCGGCCTACCTTTCCTGCCCGGCGGATTAAATTATCCGTACCCTCGAAAGCCTCGACCGCAACTATGGCCTTAGCCTTAACCGCAACCGTCTGTCCGATATCCAACTCAGCCACAGACTTAGCAAGATTTAAACCAAAATAGATATCTTCCCAAGTATCAAAATCCGGCTCAAGCTTTGTAAGCGTGCCACATTTAGGTAAGTGCTCTTCAATAAAAGTAGTGGAATCTAAAAGCTTGAAACCTGCCGCCTCTAATCTTTGAGCTACAGCGCCAAATAAGGTATCTGTCTTTTTATCCTTCAGGCTGGAAAGCATCTGCTTAAGCTCTTCGCTTTTATTAATCTCTCTGCTGAATAATCGAAATGGACTTACTTGACCTGCCATAACCACATTTTTGATCCCTTCAGATTTGAATACAGTAAAGATCTTGTTAAATTCAGCAAGGCTTACCCAATACACTTTATCCGCTAGTTTCTTAATCTTAGACGAAGTGTCACCTTTAATAGCAACAGCAACCACAGAATAGCCCTTCTTCTTGGCGCTAGCGGCAAAAAGCAGCGGGAATTTTCTATTCCCGGCGATTAAACCTATTTTTTCCATTTTGAACACCTTTTGTTCAGCGAAATCCCGCCGAATATGACAAAATTATCGTAGAGAATTTTGGCATAGCTTTTGAGGCGGGAAAATACTATTTTTTCAACGACAGGAACGGGTCAAGCCGCGCTCTGAATTCTTGATAAAATTAACCAGATAACCTACCTCTTCAGTCAAAGTTAATTCTTTTTCCACTTTTTCAGTAGCGTGCTTTGCGGACAAACCGGAATTAAATATTAACTTAAACGCCCGGTCAATTTGCTTAATCGACTCACGAGGAATCCCCTTGCGCCTTAACCCGATAAGATTTAATCCGTAAACCCGCGCGGGATGCCCATCGCATGTAGAAAACGGCGGGATATCTTGGACAACTTTCGAACAGCCTCCGGTAATCGAAAGCATGC
The DNA here is from genome assembly GCA_028712505.1 of Candidatus Omnitrophota bacterium. GTDB lineage: Bacteria > Omnitrophota > Gorgyraeia > Gygaellales > Profunditerraquicolaceae > UBA6249. Next base: position 14,198 of record JAQTQC010000008.1, on the reverse strand, counting down.
CGACTCTGACAAATTGATGGATTGCGACTATGCCACCGATCACTACTTTATCTTCAATAGTAACATGGCCGGCTAAAGTACAATTATTCGCCAACACGCAACCGCTGCCAACCCGGCAATCATGGGCAACATGCGAATAGGCCATTAATAAATTATTACCCCCGATAACCGTCTTGCCAGCCTGCCCAGTGCCCGGGTTAAGGGTGCAATACTCGCGAATCACGTTGTTATCGCCTATCTCCAAAAAGACATCCTCGCCTTTAAATTTTAAATCTTGAGGCTTGCTCCCTACAACTGCGCCGGTAAATATCTGACATCCGGATCCGATTGTAGTATTGCCTTCGATTACGCAATGCGAGCCAATAAGCGTATTGGCTCCAATGTTAACATTGTCGCCAATTATACTGTAAGGACCGACAATGACACTAGAATCTATTTTTGCTTTTAGAGAAACTATAGCACTGGGATGGATCTGCATATTTAATCACTCACTAATGCGCATACAAAATCAGCTTCTGTAACTACTTTCCCGTTTACTAATGCCCGGCCGCGGACCTGTCCGGTCTTTGACTTAACTTTAATCGCTTCAACCTCAAGCACCAGTTGATCTCCAGGAACCACCGGCTTACGGAATTTCACGTTATCAATGGATAAAAAGAAGGCCAGCTTCCCCCTGTTTTCTTCAGAGGCCAGCATCATTACTCCGCCTACCTGGGCCATCGCCTCGACGATAATCACACCCGGCATAACCGGATGACCGGGGAAATGACCTTGAAAGAAATAATCGTTGATAGTCACATTTTTAACTCCAACCGCACGTTTTCCTTTTTCTAAATGAGTTATCCTGTCTACGAACAAGAACGGCTGGCGATGAGGGATGATCTTCATAATCTCATTAACATCTAAAATACCTTCCATATTATCTACTCCTTGAGTTTTAATCTTCTGTTCATAAATCTTCTGGGCAATTTTCAAATTTAAGGTATGCCCGCTCTTTAACGCAATTACATGCCCGCGGATGGGACAGCCAGCCAAGCGCAGATCTCCGATTAAATCCAGGATCTTATGCCTTACAAATTCATCCTGGAACCTCAAACTATTCCTGATTACCCCCGTCTCACCTACCACCAAGGTATTATCATAATTAGCCCCCAGACCTAACCCCTTGCTTCGTAATTCCGAAGCTTCGCTCTCAAGGCAAAAAGTACGCGCCGGAGCAATATCAGCCTTGAACGATTCCGGATTAACCGATATCTCCAGGAATTGCGCCTCCAATAAAGGATGGTTATAATTTAAAGTGTATGAAATCTTAAAATCTTCCGCCGGAACTACAGTAATTGAGGAGTCGCCTTCTTCAACAGATATCGGCTCTTTAATTACATGGATATATCGTGTCTGTTCCTGCTCGACTATCCCGGCTTTTTCCAGCGCTTCCACAAACTTAATCGCGCTTCCATCCAAACCCGGGAGTTCATTATTATCTAACTCTATATCGATATTATCTATGCCTAAGCTAGAAAGGGCAGCCATAAGATGTTCGATTGTCTGCACCTCTACCTCATTTTTACCGATTGAACTGCGCCGGCTGAATTTAGCCGCAAGAAAAGACTGCACATCAGCCTGGATCCTCACCGGCTCGGCAATATCCGTACGGATAAAAGTTATTCCCGCTGCCGGCTGCGCAGGCTTGAGGGTGATATTCACCTTATTGCCCGTATGTATACCGATACCGGAAAGCGAAACAGGCGTAGCAATAGTCTTTTGTCTTTCCATTATTCCTTTTTTAATCTGGCTTCTAGCTCTTCGACTTTCTTCTTTAATTCTTTAACCAACTCAAACAATTTAGGCAAATTCTGCAGGCTGGCATTTACCCTTTGGGTAGTCATAAACGGCCGGGCGGGATACCCGGAAACCATGGTATCTGCAGGCACAGATTTAGCTACCCCGGACTGAGCAGTAACAATCGCATTATCCCCGATAGTGATATGGCCGACTAAGCCGGCCTGTCCGGCTAAAGTGACATTGTTACCGAGTATCGTACTGCCCGATATACCCACCTGGGCGACAATCAGCGAATTTTCCCCGATAACCACATTATGGGCAATCTGCACAAGGTTATCGATTTTAGTGCCCCGGCCGATTACGGTTTTATCGAAACGTGCCCGGTCAATAGTAACGTTGGCGCCAATCTCCACATCATCAGCGATCTCCACTGTCCCCACCTGGGGAATCTTGTGATGTGATCCTTTGATTGTAGCGAATCCAAAACCATCAGAACCGACTACTGTCCCAGAATGTATGATTACCCGATTTCCGATGCTGATGCGCTCGCGTATTGAGACATGCGGATAAATCAAGGTATTGCTTCCTACTTTTGTGTGATGACCGATAAAACAACCTGCATAAATTATCGTATTATCTCCGATAGAAACATTGTCCCCGATAACCACATAGGCACCGATAGCTACATCTTTCCCCAAAGTCACATTTTTACCCATAACCACGGTATAATCAATACCCTGGGGATGACCCGCGTCATCGGGCATAAACATAGAGATAATCTTGGCAAATGCTAAAGAAGGATTTTCGGTTAAGATCACCGGCTTGGAGGTTTTCTGCGCATCAGCTGACGTAATGATCGCAGCAGCCCGAGTCTTGTCCATAAGCGGACCGTATTTAGGATTAGCTAAAAAGGTAATATCCCCCTCTGCCGCCTCCTTGATCCCTGAAACACCCGTAATCAAGATATCCCCGTTACCGACAACCTTGCCGTCAACAATCTTGGCTATCTCATTTAATGTTTTCTGCAGCATTCTAATATTGGGATTAGGATTACTTACCGGACTTATTTAAAGCCTCGATAATCTGGTTGGTAATCTCCAGGGCCTTATTCTGATATACTAACACCCGGTCATTAAATACCATGGTATAACCTTCTTTTTCCGAATACTTCTTTACCGCTTCTTCAATATCCTTAAGTATCTCCTTCATCTTCTCGTCCTGCTCTTTACGCAAAGTTTCCTGTTTCTGGCGATCCGAATCCTGGAAGGCTTTCATCTTGGTTTCCAGCTCCCCCCGCTTGGATTCTCTCTCTTTATCATTAAGCAGATTAAATTTATCCTGTAACGCTTTAAGCTCGGCCACCTTCTTATCGCGCTCATCGGTGTAAGCCTTTTCTTTATCATTTAAAGTTTTGTCATAACTTTTAGTTTTATTGTATTCACTAAAGGTGCGGCTTAAATCAATGTAGCCGAATTTATCCGCGGCCTGGGCGCTGCCTGCCAACAAGAACAAACCAATAACCATACTACCTAAAACTACTGCTGTCTTTCTCATCTTTGTTTCCTCCTCGCCCACAAGGGCACACCCGCGCAAATTGCGCTACACAAGCGCACACCGACGCACACCTATTGGCGTCGGGTGCCGGCACCCCGCGCGGGGTGTTGTTGGTTAATAATTATTTATTAAAATCCATGACTGGCGCTAAAGTGAAATTGCCCGCTCTTCTTATCGCTTTCGCCAGACTCTTTATCAAAAGGGATACCATAATCCAACATAATCGGGCCAATCGGGGTTTTAATCCGCAGGCCTAAACCCACACTAGACTTGAGCCCGCCGCTATTTTCTACTCCATTAGCATCTTTATTCGAAAAAATATCTCCTACTTTCTCCCAGACATTACCTACATCATAAAAAGCCGCCACTTTTAAGAAACTGAACAAAGGATAAGTATATTCAATATTACCTACAACCATAGATGCGCCGCCCAGAGGATCATGATCATTGACACTAACCGGCCCGACTTTTCTTTCCTCATAACCTCTGATTGTGTAAGCACCGCCGGCAAAGAATCTTTCATATATAGGAATATTATCTGTACTGCCATAAGGCTGCGCTAGACCAAGCCTTCCCCTTACTTCGAGTACAGCGCCTTTGGGCATCGGAAAATAATGCGAAGCCCGGCCTTCAAATTTAGTAAAATTTTTATCTCCGCCAAGCGGGCCACCGGCAAAATCAAAACGGGCGGTTAAATAATTTCCTTTTCTGGTATCAAAAACGTTATCCCTGGAATCATAAGTTAAGCCGGGGGAAATCGAGCTGATCAGATTCTTGCCCATTTCATCTGTCAAACTCTTATCGTTATCATCGGAAGGATTGCTGAGATCTATTTCGTCCAAACGGTACATGATATCGCCTCTTAAATATTCGGATATCTCCTTGCCTAAACGTAAATCCCCTCCGGTAACTTTTTCATCATAACCATAACCTGTCTCAGTATCACGGTCATGCACCCTGCGGTAAAGATCAAAACCGAAAGAAACCGGGTAATCAAACATCCACGGCTCAGTAAAGCTCAACTCAAAACCGTTGCTTAAGTTTCCGATTGAAGCGCGTACTTTTAAATTTTGTCCGGCACCGGTAAAATACGGCCAGTTTCTCCAGTCAAAGTTCTTCTGTTCTACCTCTACAAAACCCACAAGCTGATCCACCGTGCTATAGCCGCCACCAAAACTAAAGGCCCCGGTTTTGCTTTCCTTTACATCAACCACTAAATTCTTTTTATTCGGCTCTTGAGTATCCTCGGTGTCATAGCTGACCTCTTCAAAGAAACCTAAGTTCGTCAGTCTTTCTTTACTACGACGCAGCTTCTCTCCATCAAACCTCTCTCCGGGGTGCAGCCGCATTTCCCTGCGGATAACCACATCTTTAGTCTTGATATTACCGCGGACTTTGATCTTATCCACATAAACAATCTGGTTTTCGGTAATTGAATAAGTGATGTCCACACGCCCGGTATCCGGGTTAACAATAGTCGACTCCTGGACCTGTGCAGAGATGTACCCCCGGTCAAAATATAAACCCTGGACGCTGATGATATCCCTCTTCATTGCCTCCGAGCTAAAGACCTTGCCCGTGACACACTCACTCAAACGGCTCAGAATCGCCTTTTCAGTAATATCTTTATACCCCTGCACGACAACCGAACCCACAAGATATTTTTTGCCTTCAGTGATCTTAATTGTAATATACAACAAATGCGGCTGCTTGGCGTCAGGATTAACCTCGGAACTTACCGCAACATCGGTAAAACCTTCCCGCTGGTAGAAGGACTTAACCCGCTCCAGGTCTTCCGTCAAGACCTCATCCTTTAATACTCCGGCGTTAAAAAACCAGGCGCGTTTAGTCTTAAGCAGTTTCAAAATGCGGCCGGCGGCAAAAGAATTATTCCCCTTGATAATGATATCTTTGATCCGTACCTTCTGGCCTTCAACAACATTGAAATTTATCTTGGCCTTATTTGTCTCAGCAACCAACTCAACTTTGTAAGTGACATCCGCCTGGCTATACCCCATCTTTTCATACATACTCTTCAGCGTGCGCACGTCCTCGGTCAGACTGGGATAATCCAGGTACTGCGTCTCTTTTGATTTCAACTGCTGTTTCAGCTTGTCTTCCTTTAAGGTAATCCGGGATATCCCCGCAAAACTGATCTTCTCGATAATCGGCCTTTCCACGACAACCAGGATTATCTTTAAGCCGTCCTTATAATCCTGCGTATCTATCTTAATATCGCTGAAAAATCCTAACAGATAGAGCCTCTTCAAATCATCGCTGATAATATTCTCCTGATAAAGGCTGCCGATGCGCGTCTTCATTTTAGATACAATAACATTGGTACTGATAGATTTATTTCCCTGCACTTCTATGGCGGTGACATTCTTTGCTACAGGGGAACTTTCTGAGGTAACAACAACATCTTTACTCTCCTGGCTTTGCGGATTTTCTTCGGCAAAGATAGAGTGGGAGGAAATAAAAAGAAAAAGGACGGCAAAAGATACTAGGATTGATCTACGCATTTTCATTATTATATAAGAATAGGGAGTTCAAAGCAAATATTTTATCTAATTCACAGTGGCAAGCTGGCAAGCAACTCATTCCACCGAGCTATCCGTTCTGGATAAGTTGTCAAACCTGGTAAATTCTTTAATAAAGGCTAACTTCAAGTTCCCTACCGGACCATTACGCTGCTTGGCGATAATCGCCTCCGCTATTCCCTGGTTATCAGGAGTAGGAGTATAGTATTCTTCTCTCAAAATCAGCACAACCACATCGGCATCCTGCTCAATCGCCCCGGACTCCCTTAAATCTGAAAGCTGCGGTCGATGGTCTGTGCGCGATTCAACAGCCCGGGACAACTGGCTGATAGCAATAACCGGGACATTTAATTCCCTGGCCAAGGCCTTAAGCGAACGCGAAATCTCAGAGATCTCCTGCTGCCTGCTCTCCATACTCGTAGCTGAACCGCGCATCAACTGCATATAGTCTAGAATAATCAGTTTTATACCATGATGCGATTTTAAACGCCTGGCCCTGGCCCGCAACTCCATTACGGATATCGCCGGAGTGTCGTCAATGAATATCGGGCTTTCGGAAAGTTTTCCCGCTGCAGCCGTCAGGCGCGGCCAATCGCTAGTAGCTAAATATCCTGTCCTTACCTTATGCGCATCAACCCGCGCATGTGAACAAAGCATCCTCTGAACCAACTGCTCTTTAGACATCTCTAAGCTGAAAATCGCAGTGGGCACTTTTTCAATGACCCCGGCATATTCGGCAATCCCCAGGGCAAAAGCACTCTTTCCCATCGAAGGCCGGCCAGCGACAATAATTAAATCCGACGGCTGCAGTCCTGCCGTCTTAATATCAAAATCTATATAGCCCGTAGGAATCCCGGTAACATGCGCCTTATTCTGATAAAGCCGGTCAATAGTCTCGATGCTTTCCTTAACGATTTCTTTAAGGTGCATATATGAACCTTGATTCCGATGGTCGCTGACCTCAAAGATCAGCCTCTCTGCAGTATCCACAACTTCGGCAATATTTCCTTCGCTTTCATGGCAGACAGTAATAATCTTGGTAGAGTTATTGATCAAAGTCCTTAAAATATATTTTTCCCGGACGATTCCTGAATAATGGTTTATATTGGCGGCGGTAGGAACGGCATTGGCCAACAAAGTAAGAAAGCTTACTCCGCCGATTGCCTCAAGAGAGTTGTCTTTTTTTAAAGCGTCGGCAAGGGTGATTAAATCTACGGCCTTATTGGCATTATAAAGGTCGCTTATCGTCTGGAAGATCTTCCTATGGGTATCTTTATAAAAACACCCGGCGTCTAATTTCTCAACCGCGCAAGAAACGGCTTCTTCGTCCAAAAGCATAGATCCTAATACCGCCATTTCAGCGTCGAGATTTTGCGGGGGGAGCTTATCTAAGATTGCATCTTGAGGCATGTGTGACAAATTCTCCTGGACTTCAATCATTTATGCTGCGTCTAGCGGAAATACAGCATAATTTTAGATATATAACTTACATTCGTTATCGCTCCGTAAGTTACGTGTTCGGTTATTTTTTGACCACCCAAAGCTTAACCGTCGCGATTACTTCCGGGTGCAGCTTAATCGGAAGCTCATAAATACCCAAAGACTTTATCGGTTCAGCCAATTCGATAGCGTTTTTATCTATCAGGAAACCCTCGTCTTTTAAAGCGGCGGCTATATCATGGCTACTGATACTGCCATACAGTTCTTCCCCTTGAGCCAATGCGGAGATAGTTAAAGAAAGTCCGGCTAAACGTTTCTTGAGCTCTTCTGATTTTTCTTTTGCCAAGGCGTATTGCGCTAACCTGGCCTTTTTTTCTTTTTCTAATTGCTCCAGACTTCCAACAGTGGCAACTTTAGCTAAATTGTGCGGAAAAAGGAAATTCCGGGCAAACCCTTCCTTGACTTTAACTACTGTGCCAGCCTTACCAATCTTTTCTACATCTTTGATTAAAATGACTTCCATATTTTTAGCGGGTATAGGGAAGCAGTGAAAGAAACCTGGCCTTATTAATCAGTTCCCTGATCCTTCTTTGATGCTTGGCGCAATTACCGGAAAAACGGCTGGAGACAATTTTACCTTTTTCAGTAATAAAAACTTCCAGTCTCTTTATATCCTTATAATCAATGCTTCCTAACTTATCCGCGCAAAAACGGCAGAATCTTTTTCTCGCCGGACCAAGCAGGTCCTTTTTCTTCTTGATAATTTTCTTGTCTTTGCCAAATCCTCTGGTCTTAACTTTCATTTATTTCCCCCTGTCTTTTTCTTGATTTGTTTTATTTTAATTTGACTGCTCTTCAGAACCTTGAGTTTCATCCAAACCCTCTGATAACCAGCTTGATTCGCTGCTGGCATCATCAGCTAATGTTTCTGCACCTACTTGGGCTGTCTGACTGGAGGCCTTGGACTGTCCAGGCGCGCCCATAAACTGTACGCGTTCTGCCCTGACTTCAATCACTGAACGTTTAGCCCCGGTATTATCCTCCCAGGAACGCGACTGCAACCTACCTTCGACAAAAACACTGCTGCCTTTATGCAAATACTGATTACAAGTCTCAGCCTGTTTATTCCAAACCACCGCAGTTATAAAGCAAACCTCTTCCTTTAATTCCTGTTCTTTAGTCCGGTACTTACGGTTCACCGCCATGCGCAGATTAACTACAGCGGTCCCCTGCGGGGTATAGCGCAACTCAGGATCCTTGGTAAGATTACCCATCAATAATACTTTATTATAACTAGCCATACAGACCTCCTTAATCTTTTATCCAAAAAATCCTGCTAACTTAAACACCCTGGGGGCTCTTTGATCTTTAAATCAAACCGCCACCGGATGCGACCGTTTTAAATATCCATACGGGTAAACAATACCCTCAGGATATCTTCATTAAGTTTATAAATATTGCGGAGCTCTTTAATCGCCGACGCAGGGGCATTAAATGCCACAAGATAATATACCCCTTCCTGGAATTTCTTGATCGGGAAATATAATTTACGCCTTTCCGCCCAGACAGCCGACTGGGAAATCTGACCGCCGTTTTTTATTACGGCATCATCAATCTGCTTAAATAAAACTTTTTTATCCTCGTCTGATAAATCCGGTTTAACAATTAACATTGCTTCATATTTATTCATTTCTGCTCCTTGTGTTAAAACTGTCCATAGTCATAATTATGCCATTTTCTACCCAGCTCAAAGCGCAAGCGACGGCATTTTCTTTCGCTTCTTCCACCACTCCCTTTTCTTTACGTAAAAAACCGGATAAGACATACCGGCGGGCATCTTCGGCATTCCTTGGCCGGCCGATACCAAAACGTAAACGATTAAACTCTTCTGCCCCTAATTGCTCAATGATCGAGCCTAAACCACGCTGCCCTGCGCTTGAACCGTGCGGACGAATCTTAATCCTGCCCAACTCTAAATCCAAATCGTCGCAGACCACCAAGAGTTCTTGTGGGCTAAGCTTAAGTTTTTTAAGCAAGGCTTTAACTGCAACCCCGCTTAAATTCATAAAAGTCTGCGGCAAGGCTAATACTAAATCATGCTGGCCGTATTTGGTTTTACCAATTAAAGCGCAAACCTGTCTGTCTGTCTTCAGGGCAACTTTTAAAGAACGGGCCAAGGCTTTTACTACCATAAAACCGATGTTGTGCCGGCTACCCGCGTAAATTAAACCAGGATTGCCTAACCCTACAATGAGCTTCACTTAAAAGACCTCTATCCTGTTGGCTTTTATTTTAAGCCCAGACACTTACTTTTTATCTTTCCCCTTGTCTTCTGCGGGAGCAGCTCCTTCAGCAGGAACCTCTTTCTTTTCCTTAATTACCTCTGGCTCAGCCTTGGTTTCTCCTTCAACTGCCTCAGTCGGCGCCTCTTCCTTCATCGGCTCCGCAATGTGCAGGACAATCGCTGCCGGGTCATTTAAAGGTTTAACTCCTTCGGGAAAAACTATATCTTTAACGTGGACAGCCTCACCCAGCTTGAGCGCGGACACATCTACTTCAATATTTTTAGGGATACTTGTAGGCAGACATTCAACTTCCAATTCCCAAAGAATATGCTCCAAGGAGCCGCCCTCCTGTTTAACGCCTATCGCCTCACCCTTAATTTCGACAGAGACGTTAACCTTGATTGCCTCAGTCAGCGATATCTCATTAAAATCTATATGCATGATATCCTCGCTCACCGGATCATACTGGATTTCTTTAACCAAACAGGGACGGCCTTTGCCCTTTTTGTCATCCTTGATCTTAAGATTGATAATAACTCCCTCAAGGTGATGTTGATGCATTAATTTTACAAGTATCCCCTTGGGAATTTTTATGGATAAGGCATCTTTACCGTGAAAATAAACCACTGAAGGTAAATAACCTTTGTTCCTCAAATCCCTAGCCTTAGCGCTTCCCTTTTCTTCTCTTAATTCTGCTTCCAATAATATCTCTTCCATTTTTTTACCTTTCTTTATTATTGATTACTCTTCCCGGCTCACAATCTGCGCAAGATTTTTCGCATTCGTCGGGATAAGTTCATTTAATCAAACAAACAACTCACTGACTCCTCATTATGTATTCTTTTGATTGCTTCGGCCAAAAGACTGGCTACTGAAAGTACTTGAATCTTATCATGTTGTTTTTCCACAGACAATGGCACACTGTCTGAAATAAGCAGTTTCTCCAAACCTTTACACTGATCGATACGCTCGATTGCCGGGCCAGACAGGATACCGTGGGTAATTGCGGCATAGATAGTCTTAGCTTTGGCTTTTTTCAAAGCCCCTACCGCTTCGATCAGAGAGCTTCCCGTAGCAATCATATCGTCAATAATAATTACGTTTTTGTCTTCCACCTCGCCCATAATATGCATAGCTTCGGCCTTCTCAGGCGAAACCCGACGCTTATCAATTATTGCTAAGCCGGCGGAAACTCTTTTAGCATAAGCCCTAGCCATCTTGATACTGCCGACATCAGGAGAAACAGCAATCAGATCTTTGATATTCATTTTAGAAAAATAATCCACGAATACACCAACGGAAAAAAGATGATCCACTGGTATATCAAAAAACCCTTGGATCTGACCGGCGTGCAAATCCATGGTCAAGACCCTGTCTGAACCGGCGGTAGTCAGAAGATTGGCCACTAACTTCGCGGTGATCGGCACGCGCGGCTGATCTTTTCTATCTTGACGAGCATAACCAAAATACGGGATAACCGCGGTAATCCTTTTAGCGGAGGCCCGGCGAAGAGCATCAATCATAATCAACAATTCCATCAAATTGTCATTCGAAGGCGGACAGGTAGGTTGGATTATAAAAACATCTTTACCGCGTACATTCTCATTAATCTTTACCCGAATTTCCCCTTCGCTGAACCTGCCGACCAAGGCATCCTGTAATTTAACTTTTAATTCTTTGCAGATATCATTGGCTAACATAAGGTTTGCGTTGCCGCTAAAAACCGCTAATTTATCCATATTTACCTCTTCCTTAGAATTCTCCCCGGGACTCCCACAACAACAGTGTTATCCGGAACATTTTTAGTAATCACTGAACCGGCTCCGGTAAATGCCGATCTGCCTATCTTTACCGGGGCAACGATTACAGTATCTGAACCTATATTAGCCCTGTCTTTAATAACAGTATTATTCTTCTTTATACCGTCAAAATTAGCCGTAACCGTTCCTGCCCCGATATTTACGCAAGAGCCGACAGAGCTATCACCTATATAAGAGAAATGTTTAACGAATGTTTTGGCGCCGATCTTGGCGCGCACCATCTCAATAAAGTTGCCGGCTGTTACATCGTCTTTAAGCTCAGCAGCTTCACGCAGGTGCGCAAAAGGACCTACTGAACAACGTTTTCCAATTTTAACACCCCTTTCAATTACTGTAAAGGGATAAATCACTGTATCTACTCCGATTTTGGTGCCAAAATTAATGAAGGTAGACGAAGGATCAACAATCGTTACGCCATCCTGCATAAATTTTTCGTTAATCCGCTGCTGCATCAAAGAATTGGCCTTAGCTAATTCAACCCGGGTATTAATCCCCAAAGCCTCCTGGGGATCCTCCAGCCTTACCCCGTCAACCAGATATTTCTTTTTGGCTAAAATGCCTATAATATCGGTTAAATAATATTCTTTCTTACGGTTATCGGAACGGATATACTTTAAATTTCCAGCCAGGCTTTCTTTCTTAAAAACCATGATCCCGGTATTGATCTCCTGGATATCCTTCTGCACCTCATCAGCGTCCTTTTCCTCAACTATACCGCAGATACTAAAAACTTTATCCCGTATAATCCTGCCATATCCAGACGGTTTCTTTAATTGCGCAGTTAACAGCGTAGCGTCAACATTATTTTCTATATGGTAATCTAAAAGCTTCTTTAAAGTCTCTTTCTTTACCAAAGGGTTGTCCCCATAAAGGACAAGCACAGTACCCTTGAATCCCTTTAAAGCTGCCAGTCCGGCTTTTACCGCATCGGCGGTGCCAATAAGTTTTTTCTGAATACACACCTTGATCCCCGTTGGAATAACTCTACGCACCAACTCGTGCTTAAATCCTAAGACAGTAACTACTTGTTTAGGTTTAAGCGAAGAGACCAGATCTAAAACATATCCCAACATGGGCCTGCCGCAAAGATTATGCAGAACCTTGGGCATCTCAGACTTCATCCGTGTGCTCTTACCTGCCGCCAGGATTATGACTGCTATATTATCTTTCATATTCAATTATTTAATAGCTGGGACGTATGGATTCGAACCATAATAGCCAGACCCAAATTCTGGTGTCCTACCATTGGACGACGTCCCAATTTTTACTTTCACCAATTCGCCAAGGAAGGAAATGGTCTTACGAAATCCATCTCTCCAACAAACTTATGCGCTCCTGCCTTTTATTCTCTCTTGCTCGTAAGCTTCAAGAACTCTCTTCTGCAAATACTCCCTAAACTGTTGGGTTATAGGATGAGCTATATCCTTGTGCTCGGACTGACTGGTTGCCGCCTCTTCCAGGCGCTGCGGGATAGTCTCAGCCGGTAAAACAGCAGCGCACTGATTGCAATATTTACTACGCAATTCATTCTTGAAAGAACATTTCGGACAAGGATGTTTTACTTTGCGGGAAGGCATCGCAATGAATAAACCTGTCGCGCCCTCAATAACCTTGATATTCCTGACCACAAATACATTGTCGAAAGTAACCGTAGCGTACGACTTTAACTTCTTGTCCGGCGAATCCTTTAGAACAATCCTGACTTCCGTTATCTCCATATTTTCCCTCCCCTGACTGCCGTGGCTTAGACTGCAGAACTTAGGAAAACTTGCCAAGATGTGTGCTCTTTACGCAGCTTATCGCTCAAATTTCTGGCCTGAGCCCGGCAGCTGCAAATTGCGAATACCGCCGGACCGCTTCCAGACATCATCACCCTTTCTAACCTCAAAGCCAAAAGAGCTTTCTTTACCCGACTAACTACGGGATAGAGGTTACTGGTAACAGCTTCTAAATCATTATAAAGGCATTTTGAATTCAAAGAACAACCATTTTTAAGTAATTCAAGAAGAAGTATTTTAGCATCAGGCACACGCCTTGTCAATCCGGAAATACCTTTAAAAAAAGGCAAAGTGGACTTGTGTTTTGATAAATAAAGGTCGAATTTCCGGTAAATCAGAGGAGTGGAGACTTTAACACCCGGATAAACCAGGATAAGCCACAATTTAGTTGCTTTTAAAGAAACCAGCGGCTTGATTTTATCTCCCCGTTGGCTGCCTAAAGCAAATTTTACATCATAGATAAAGAAAGCGACATCACTGCCTAATTTAGCCGCCAAAATAGCCAGCCTGGATTTGGATAAATTCAAATGCCAGTATTTATTTAACCCCATAAGCACACTGGCAGCGTTAGATGATCCTCCGCCAAGCCCGGCACCTACAGGTATGCGCTTCTTAATCTCTATCTCAAGTCCATGGCTTAACTTAAATTCCTGCCTTAATAAATCCGCGGCGCGGAAACAAAGATTAGTCTCATCCTTCGGCACGTGCCGGCTATCACATTTAATCCTGATCCGGCTGTCCCTGCGCCCTTTAATGATAATCGTATCAGCCAAGTCGATGCGCGCAAACAAAGTGTCCAGGTTGTGGAAATTATCCCTGCGCTTATTCAAAACACGCAAATAAAGATTTATTTTAGCAAAAGATTTAATAACCAGCGGCTCATTACGAGGCTTCATGAATTTAGGCTAAGGCTTAGGAAATATTGGATAAAACCGCTTTTTCTATATCCAGGCTGGTAAGATTATATTCTTTTAAAAGATCTGCCGGTTCGCCTGATTG
>JAQTQC010000041.1 GCA_028712505.1 Candidatus Omnitrophota bacterium | reverse complement strand
CAAGGACTGCGCTGGATAAAAAGCATAAGGTGCATTTGCCCTTGTTTTCGCTATCGCTCAAACAAGGACTGCGCTGGATAAAAAGCATAAGGTGCTTGATTTTATCCTTGACTATGGCAAGGGGTTATGTTATATTTAAATTTCAATTTCAAGTAAATAGGCCCGAAGGGCTAAGGAGAGTTAAGATGAAGAATAAGATTCTTAAATTCACAATGGTTTTATCTATAATTTTAGGACTAGCCGGATGTAGTTTTGTTTTTCAGAAGGGCAGGCGTTCTGATGCTCAAAGAATAGAAGAATTGAGCGCTCAATTGGATGAGCTTATGCGTTCCAAGAGTATGCTCGAACAGAAGTTAGGGCAAGAAATAAATGATAAGCAGATAAAACTGCAAATGATGGAGAAGGGTTTGGTGATTACTGTCGTAGGAGACCTTTTGTTTGATTCCGGAAAGTCTAAGATCCGGACTGAGGCATATCCTTTATTAACCAAGGTGTCGGATATATTAAAAGAGAATATGTCCCAATTTAATGTAGGTATTGAGGGCCATACAGATAACATCCCGATTAAGCACTCCGGCTGGAAATCCAATTGGGAACTTTCCACTGCCCGCGCCTTAAGCGTCCTGCATTATTTAGTTAATGACCAGGGGATTTCGCCTGAAAGATTGTCGGCGATCGGCTATGGCGAATACCGTCCGGTAGATTCTAATGAAACTGCCGCCGGCCGTAAACAGAACCGGAGGGTAGAAATCGTTATCTTGCCTAATGTTACCAAAGTCAAGGGTGATACTAAGGATTCTCCGGCAGTAAAGAGCGCCGGTGAGGATTTTAACACAGATGCTTCTGAGCTTAAAGAGCCTCAGGAGAATCTTAAGTAAGTCGACAGGGGGGAGTTTTGAAAAACCGGGTAATAGTAATTATCCTGGCGATATTAACGGTAGGTTTTTTTTCCGGTATGGTCACTTCATGTAGTAGCGCGATGCGCCAGAAGGCGTTACACGATAAAGAAATGGCCGCGCGCCTCCAGCTGGAAGAAAAGATAAATAAATTTTCCCAGGAGAGGTCTGCCCTGGAAGAGAAGATCAAGGCAAAGGAAAAGGAAGCCGAAGAGGCAAAGGCGGCACTTGAGGAAGCCAAGAAAACTTTAGTCCAGGAACAGTCGGTTGTCCAGGGAAGTAAAGACGATTTGCAAAAAGGCAACTAGAAAATGAGATAAAAGAAGGGGAGTTCTGGATGGTGAAAAAGGGTTTTATGAAAAGGGGAGATAATCCCCCTTTTTTATTAGAGGGAGGTGGCCTTATGAAAATGTTGAGAAAACTGAAGGATAAGCTAAAGAAGATTGTTCCGGCCAAGCTTGCATCTTTGAAGACAAAGAAAAAGAAAGGTTTAGCTAAGAAAGCGGCGGTCTGTCCGCCTAAGGATATTCCCAGTTTCCAGGAGACCATCGCCGTTAATACCAAGTTCTCTCATCCGGAAGATACGCGTCCCCGGAGCACGATGCCCCAGGAACTACCTTCTTATTATAACCAGGATAAGATTGTTTTGCAGGTACGTGATCCGCGCTGGCTGCATGCTTATTGGGAGCTAAGAAATCAAACCATCGAGGGGTTAAAGAGTAAATTAGGCGATGAATTCTATCGCGCTAAAAAGATTTTAAGGGTTTATGACGTCACCAATATTATCTTCAACGGTTCTAACGCCAATAGCTTCTTTGATATCCAATATAATGATTTTGCCACAAGCTGGTATATTGATACGGCTGGTCCAGGTAGATCGTGGTGTGTGGATCTGGGATTGATGCTGACTGACGGCAGGTTTATCACTATCCTGCGTTCGAATGTTGTTTCGACCCCCCTGGATAGCCCGTCGTGGATCACCGATGAGGAATGGATGATTCCCGACGATGTGTTTGCCAGGCTTTATGGAATGGGTTTTGGCCTGGGCAAGAGTTCTCCGGTGGGCCGCGGCTGGCAGCAGCGCCTTAAGCAGGGACTGTTCAGTTCGGGAGTATCCTCCAGCCCCGTGAGGAAAGCAGTCAAGGAAAGAAGCTTTTGGATGAAGGTGGATTGCGAATTGATTGTTTATGGAGCTACTGAACCCGATGCACAGGTTACTGTGCAGGGCCAACCGATTAAACTAAGGCCGGATGGAACATTTACTCTGCGTTATTATTTGCCGGATAGCAAACAGGTGATTCCGGTTAAGGCTGTTTCTGCTGATCAAATAGATGAACGTACAATTACGCCAATTGTAACCCGGGAGACTAGATAAACCTATGCCTAAAGGATATCTTTGTTTAGTTTTACATGGTCATCTGCCTTTTGTGCGCCATCCGGAACATGAGAATTTTCTGGAAGAGGACTGGCTTTACGAGGCAATTACTGAGACTTATGTTCCTTTGATTTCTGTTTTTGAGGGGCTCGTTTCCGACGGGATAGATTTCCGGATTACGATGACTTTAAGCCCTACGCTTATTTCCATGCTTTCCGATTCATTGTTGCAGGAGCGCTATTTAAAACATATCAATAAGCTCATTGAATTGTCCCAGAAAGAAATGGAAAGGACTAAATGGCAGGAGTCGTTCCGGCGTCTGGCGGAGATGTATTTTGTCAAATTCTCGCACGCCCGGGATACTTTTCAGAAATATAGTAATAATCTGGTATATGCTTTTAAGAAATTCCAGGATTTAGGTAAGCTTGAGATAATTACTTGCGGGGCTACGCATGGTTTCTTCCCGTTGATGGATGTTTGCCGGGATTCAGTGCGTGCCCAGGTGAAGGTGGCAGCAGATCATTATGAGAGCGTATTTGGCAGAAGGCCGCGCGGTATCTGGCTTCCGGAATGCGGTTTTTGCCCGGGGCATGATGAAATATTGCGGGAAGCCGGTATCCGTTATTTCTTTACTGATTCTCACGGCCTGCTGCATGGTACACCTCGTCCTAAATACGGAGTATTTGCTCCGGTTTATTGCAAAGGTACTGGAGTAGCTGCTTTTGGCAGGGATCTGGAGTCTTCAAAACAGGTTTGGAGTTCTATTGAAGGTTACCCCGGGGATTATAATTACCGGGAATTTTACCGCGATATAGGTTTTGACCTGGAGTTTGATTATATCAAGCCATATATCCATCCCGATGGAGTCCGGATTAATACCGGGATAAAATATTACCGGATTACCGGCACAGGCAACCATAAGGAGCCGTATGTCGCGGAGTGGGCAAGGGATCGCGCAGCGGAACATGCCGGAAATTTCATGTTTAACCGTCAGAAACAGGCAAATTACCTTAATGACCTTATGGGTAAGCCGCCGATTATCGTTTCTCCTTATGACGCTGAACTTTTTGGGCACTGGTGGTATGAAGGGCCGATGTGGCTGGATTTTCTTTTCCGTAAAGTTGCCTG
>JAQTQC010000007.1:31637-59078 GCA_028712505.1 Candidatus Omnitrophota bacterium | reverse complement strand
ATATGAATTCTTCGCTGTTGAGCTGGTTGAGCACAAGTAAGATGCGTGGTCCGCCGTTATGTTATCATGAGGCAGAAAAGATCTCTATATCTGGATTGCTTGGTGTGCTGTCCGCTTCGGTTCCAAGCCAGTTGTCTTTATTTCCCGGAGACCAGGGCGTTGATGGTTCAAGCGGGATGCCTAATTGCTATCCGCTGCCTATCTCCGCGAATTCCCGGGAAGAAACCGAAATAAAATTCGGCAAGAATAGGATTTTTGCCGATATCACTATCGGTAATTTTGATATTCCTTATTTCGAATTTTCTTTGTTCGGCGGTCACGAAAGACTACAGCAGCTTTTAAGCATGCTGGAGTATTATTATGGTCGTGCGCCACCGGAACTTACTTCCTGGAGATTAGTTATTTCCTCAGACTTAAATCTTACCCAAGGGAATGTCGCCGCCTGCAACATCGATAGCAAAACTGTTTACCTTCATCCTTATTTCTTCGAGCTCCCAGAACCTAAGCAATTAGAGATATTTTATCACGAACTGATCAGCCACATCGTAAAAGGTATAAGGGATGAAGATTCGGCGATGAGGGATACGGAGAGTTTTAGTCATTCGTGTGGTAGGACTAAAGCTAACTCTGTATTTAATGCTGATCCTGTGAATGATAGTGGATTGGTATTGACAGGGAGGAATATTGTTCCAAGGATATTAAAGTGTCTTATTCTTGATTGCGACGGAGTGCTTTGGGGGGGCGTGGTTGGGGAAGACGGCATAAGCAATATTCGATTGAGCCAAGATTATATTGATTTTCAGAGGGCAGTAAAAGTTCTTAAAGAAAAAGGGATTATTTTAGCGATAAACAGTAAAAATAACCTCAACGATATAGAAGAGGTGCTGAGGGGCAATCCGGATATGGTCCTGAAAAGAGATGATTTCACCGTTATAAAGGCAAACTGGCACGATAAGGCTACTAATTTAAAAGAAATAGCAAATGAGCTTAATATAGGGTCTGATACTATAGTGTTTATCGATGATAGCCCTTATGAAAGAGAACTTATCAGAAGCCTTTGCCCAGAAGTTCAGGTCCCGAATTTGCCAGATGGCCCAAAACAATATACCGTATTTATAAGAAGATTGGAATTAGCTATTAAAAATTCCATAACAGAAGAAGATCGGAGAAGGGCAGATTTGTATTCTTTTCAGAAACAAAGAGAAGAACTTAAGCAAAAAACGACCTCGCTTGAAGAATATTATCGTTCGTTGAATATGGAGGCAAGGATAAGGCAGGGAGAAGAAAATCAGCCGTATATTGACCGGATATCGCAACTGACGCAAAGAACAAATCAGTTTAATTTAACTACAACTAGATATAGCGAAGAACAAGTGAGCGTTTTTTTAAAGGATCCTAAATACAAAGTTTTCACTCTTGAGCTAGCAGATAGATTTGGTAATGACGGGATAATAGGATTAATGATTCTTTATAAAGTAGCAGATGCTTGGGTGATTGATACCTTTTGTCTTAGTTGTCGGGCATTAGGCAGAACGATAGAGCAGGCGTTTATGTCGTATGTTATAAGGTCCTTGAAAAATGGAGAAACAAAGATATTAAGGGGTTACTATATAAGAACGAATAAAAATCAATTGGTAATGAATGTTTATAAAAAATTTGGTTTTGTGAAAGTAATAGAAGATATCCATTATTATAAAGATGCTCTAAATGTACAAAGGTTAGCTCGAGACGCAAATTGGTGCGGAGAAATGGAACTATCGAAAAGCACCTTAGTTATTCCTGATTGGATAACGGTCATTAATGTTGACTTTGAGTCCAATCGTAAAGTTGTATTGGAAGGTCCATCTTTAGTTTTGGGAGATAAGTTGGCAATAGAGGCTTATAGATTAAAGATATCTATTATATTGGAGCAAATTATAAAATATGGAATACTTTCAAGAATCGACTTAGCCCTTAAGGGGCTTAACTATAATCCTTCAGGGGGGTATGAAAATTTACAAGGGGTATTTGCAATAAGCGGTATGATTGTCCAGAATAAATTTACCGGTAGCATTAGTATGTCTGGCAATGATTATGAATGGGATGGCTATAACCCCGTAGATAATTTCACATTGCCTTGTGTTAATATTGGTAGCTTTAAAATGAATTATGGTACTTTAGAAGAAGCCGGAAATGTAATAGATTATATTCATTCTTTACCTGAAGAGAAACAAAAAGAAGCTATAAGAAATGCTTGGTTACAATATGTTTTGTATAACGAATCTGTCGGTCTATTGAATGTAGTTAGTGAAAAGTTTATAAATAGGAATGAAATTGAATGTGCTATGCGTCTATCTTTAATTTTCGTGATTGAGAAAAGCAAAGTAAGATTAAAAGATAACTTGGCGTGTTGTTACGGGGAATCAAAGGCGGTATCCCCAATATCCCTGACAAATGTAGATTATATATTGGTACCGAAAGAAATCTATAATTTAGTTGTTGATAAACTATCATCGGATTTTAAGGGCATTAGAATAATAAAAATAAATTCTATGTCTAAAAAGATTGCCAGAGCAAATACGGGTTTTGTAAAAACAGATTTTCTGGTTCCGGATTATGAATCAGCTATAATCAATATTCTAGATAATAATCCAAATTCTGCGTTTTTTTTACACGCAGTCCGTTTACAAGAATCAAATGATAGAAAATCATGTCTTATTCAGCCAAATAAGATTGTTCCTCGAGATATCGCAGAAGGAATCGTTGTTCATAATTACATTAATGATATCATTAAATTCCAAGATGACCCAACCCTGTTTATTCCCGCTAACGATGATCTGTATGCTGATCTTGAGGTATATGCAGATAATACAAATGTTCCAGGTAGGGCGTCTAAAGAACAAATTAAAGAATGGGTTAATGCAGCTATTGAAAATCTTGCTATAAGCGGTAAAAATGACAGAGATAGGATATTAATTGCTATTAAAGGATTAAGAACTGTTTTGCATAAGCATGAATCTTATTATGACTCAGAAGTTGATATTGTTCTAATCGACGATAAATTAATCGAAGATTTACCTTATATTGCAAAAAAAGTCAAATCAGTCAATACCTTTATTGATGTTTTATTATTAGAGCAGACTTTTCTGCCAAGATTAACTATTTATAAAACTTATATTGAATACGAATGGAGATGCATAGAGCTTGGTTCACGTTTTGGACATACCAGGATTGAGTTGGGTTTTTTAAACAAGACCATTTTCTCTTATTTTGAACAAGCATTTATTTCTACTGAGAAGATTAATTCTAAAATCAGTTCGTGGGCAAAAGCCGTGAGGGAACAAAATGAATTTATTAATGAGATTAAAACTTTAGTGGACTTGGAAGCGAAGTTACGGATTGGAAACAAAATCCAAGGGACTTCAGGCTATCCTTTTCCTGTTCCCTTCCAATTCCAGCAGAAATCTCCTGTTCGCTACTATCAAGGTCAATTCGTTAAGATATTGGTAAGGTCATTAGCCAACAATAATTATGAATTAATTTTACAGGAAGGTAAGTTCTATCAAAATTGGCAAAGGGTATTAGAACAGCGGTTAGCAAACTTGAATCAGATTGTCCGTGGACCTCCCAAATTTACCTTAATCATTGCCACTAACTTGAATTTTACCCAGGGTAACGTCGCCGCCTGTAATATTGACACCAAAACCGTTTATCTCCATCCGTATTTCTTCGAGCTCCCAGAACCTAAACAATTAGAGATACTCTATCACGAGCTGATCAGCCACATCGTAAAAGGTATAAGGGATGAAGATTCGGCGATGAGGGATACGATTGCTGTTGTTCTTCAGGCCAGGGGGAATATTGATATTCGTTCAGAAGACGGTTCCGAGTTTGAGCTTTCATACGGCACGGAAAAAGCGGCATCCTTAGGGAGGGTTTGGAATTTAATAAGTTTATATCCTAAATCTGGTAAGTCGGTTGGGCGTTCACATTTACATTTTCGGTTTGATCCCTCTGAGAAACTAGCGTATATGGATACTTCTTTTTGGTGGGCTTACCAGGGTCGTGATGTCGACGGTTTAAGCGAAACATGGGAATCAAGAGAGAGGTTGGAAAATATCGATGATTCAGCGATATCCGTTGATTATAAATTAAGATCTGAATATAGGGGTATTGGTTCGGCATTAATGAGCGTTGGTTTAACGATTGCCAAGAACCAGGGGGCCAAGGAATTTATCTTAAGGGATTTGGACCGCGCCCCGGGTTTTTACAAAAAAATCGGATTTTCCCCTGAAGATACCTTTGATCTTTTGAACCAAAATATCCTTCCTATAAATATTAAAAAGAAAGAGTTGCTGGTAGGAAACCCGGAAGATTCGCATGGTAAGGCAGGCCAAAGTGTTAAGACGACATCTGGTGCCTTGGAGATATTAGAGAAAAACAGGGGGGATGAAAGAGGTGATGATGAAATCCGGGTGGTTTCCTCAAGGGAAGAAGCGCTACTAAATAGATTCTTTACTTTTAAAGGACTGATGGAAGAAGCGATGTATAACCGTGTTTGGGGTTTTTATTCCAGCGGCCACATAAAATTCGGCGGCCGGGACTGTGATTTCGATACCTGGCCGATCGGGCTTTCTCCGGCGTTCGGATATATGATCGCGGAGAATATTTTTTCGATGTGGGAAGGGATGCTGAAGGCCGGGGATATCGAGGAAGACGACATTTTTATTATTGCCGAATTAGGTGCGGGAGATGCTACTCTCGCCGTCGATATACTTACCTATATTAAAAAGATGGCGGCTAAGAATCAGCATTGGGATCTTTTTTTTAGTAGGTTGCAGTATGTTATCGGGGAGCGCGCGCCAGCCTTACGCCGGATACAGCTTGAGAAAACCGCCGAATTTCTCGGGATTGTTTCTGTTTATGATTTAGACGCCCGCGATATCTATTGGTCATTTCCTGTGATAAACATCAAGGGGGTAGTGTTATCAAACGAGCTTGTGGATGAAATGGAAGTACACAAAGTACGTTTTTCCCCGGATGAAGAAGCAGAGGTGGCGGTAATTGTCCCCTGGGTAAAAAATTCGGTTTTACGCCGGATCCTGCCCGATTCGCAGGCCGATAAGATAATAGCATTACAGCGCGCATTATTGGATGGCAGTGGTATTCAACCTCGGGAATGGAAAGCTTATTTATCTAAAGATGATTTCATAAGTATAAAAAATATGCTCGCGGGTAAGAATGACGCGAGGCTTGAGAGATATTTTGACAATAATGTGCATTACAAGGAAATATTTGTTCCTGCTGCGCAGATTCCAGAACTGGTAGAATTTCTTGATGAAAACCAGACGCAGGTGAGCTTAGCCGTAGAGAACCTGGAGGCGCCGTTGATCGCTTATATCAATCCCGGCGGACCCAAGTATATAGAAGACGCCGCCAAGCTGCTTTATGTCGGTTATGTCATTACTATTGATTACGGGGGGTCTACTTTGTTTAATCTCGACGATTCCGGGGAACATCTCCAACGTATGGCGAAAGGCACGATTTACCGGGATAATCCGTTTTCCTCCCTGGGTAGGAGTGATATAACTTCAGATGTGGACTTCAGCGCTTTAGCCGCGCGGGGACTGAAAAAAGGCTTGAGAGTTGTTTTTTACGGCGACCAGCGCCTTCTGGAAGATGGCGCCTGCCGCGGCGAAAGCTCATTCTTCTACCGGCCCGAGGTGCGCTATGTCTGCGAAAAAAATTTCCGCGTCAGATACGGCATTTCCAATAAAGACAAAATTGATGTCGCAAAGCAGGTTCAGGAACGCATTGAATTTTTCCGGGGCGGTTTTTATACAGGGCAGAACTTCAACGTATTGATCCAGCAGAAAGAAGGAACGGACCTTGATTATGTCTATCCGGCCAAAGGAGATGAAGAGGAGCTTGGGATAGAGTTTGTTGGGGGATTTAAGAAAGACGCCGGCCCGGCTCAGACGGAGCCATCGCATGAGGTGAGGAAATCTAATATCAGGACTATTCTAGATCATAAAGTAGCCGATGAGGCCGTAGCGAAGATTATGCATGGAAAGATAACCGGAAGTTTATCCTCCGTAGAAAGTGCCCGGAGCATGGAGGATACTTTTAACGCGGCTTTAGGAATGCTTCCGGAAAGAATGAGGGCGGATTTTTCGGAGAGCCAGAGCGTCAGCCCTGTTATTATTAAGATATTTAAGAGCATGGCGGAGTTGGGCCAGATGGCTGGTAGGGAGATAAGACTGGATTTGCGCAATTTCATTTCTATTACACTGTTGGCGTTAACCCTACGGCATGAACTGGATCATTTTTTAAACCCTCAAGATGAGGAAGCGATAATAGAGGTTGGAGATGCACTGTTTTTGTTTGATTTTACAAAAGAAGACTTGGAGGAACTCCTACATGTTTTTCCTCCTTATTCTAATAGGCGGGATATTGATATTAGCCATTATGGCGTCAAACTGATAAAACGTGTATTAATGGTTAAGAAATTTGTAAATAGCAGATTTGAAGGAAAAGAGAAGAAACAAAGGTTTTTGGCTGATAAATTGTTTAGGGTATTAAGGGTATTGCCTGATCTTGAAATGAGTGAAGCTCTTGAAACAATAAAAGAGCTGGAGCAGGAAGAAAATGAACTTCTTGCCGAGTTTTCCCGGAAGTTGGAGCAGGGAGTCACTATAAATGATCTAATGCTAAATAGAGTGCTGGAGGATTTGGTTTTTATCCTTTCCCGAAAAGAGCTGGAAAAGGCTTTGGGGAAGCGTCCTTTAAGTCCTGCGACCCAGAATGTAAAAGGTAATTCTAATGGGAAATACCCGGGTATAGAGAAACTGCAAGAGTCCATCTTGAAACGCCAGGGGAATCTCGCAGCGGTAGCTTCTGATCTGGGGGTTACTCGGCCTACCATCAGTAACTGGATAGCTAAAGATCTAAGGCTTAAGAAATTAGTTGAGGAGTCGAAGAAAGGCGATTTGGTAAAATCCGGCAAATGCCCTGGGATAGAGAAACTGCAATTGGAGGAAGAACTCAAGAAACGCAATTTGGTAAAATCCAGTAAATACCCTGGCCGGGAAAAGTTCCAGACTCTTATCTTGAAGCATCGAGGGCTTCTTGTGCCGGTTGCTGAAACCTTAGGGGTTAGCCTGGGTACTGTTGTTTATTGGTTAAGTAAAGACTCAGAGCTTCAAAAATTGCTGGAGGATTTAAGAAAAGAATATCCTGTAAAGTCTGAGAATTATCCTGGAAGGAGCAAACTGCGTGAGCTTATAAGTGAGCATAAGGGAAACCTGGCGGCAACAGCCTCTGTTTTAGATATTCACAAAACTACGCTGGGGAATTGGGTGGCCGATGATCAGGAATTACAGGATTTATTGGAGGATTTAAAAAAAGAATATCCTGTAAAGTCTGAGAATTATCCTGGAAGGAGCAAACTGCGTGAGCTTATAAGTGAGCATAAGGGAAACCTGGCGGCAATAGCCTCTGTTTTAAGTGTAAGCTTAACCACCTTGGAGCGTTGGGTTGTTAATGATGAAGAATTGCAAAAGCTTTCGGAGAATAGCAAAGAACTGTTCTCAAAGTCTAAGGATTATCCCGGCAGGGAAAAGCTCCGTGAACTTATTAACGAGCATAAAGGAAATCTTACGGCAGTAGCCTTTGCTTTAAATGTCCATCAAACTACTCCGGGGCACTGGATAGCTAATGATTTAGAGCTTAAAGAATTAGTGCAGAATTTGAGAGACAGTAATCCGGAAAGCGACAGTAAATATCCTGGTCGGGAAAAGCTGAAAGACGGGAAGCCGGCAAAATCGCGTAAACATCCCGGGCAGGACAAATTAGCTGAACTTATCCGGGGGCATCAGGGTAATATCGCGGCTATATCGTCAGTTCTGGGGGTGAGCCGGAAGACAATCGATAATTGGATATCCCAGGACCAGGAACTTTGTATTATACTTCAAAAAGCCAAGAGAGATAAGTATCCTTCTTGGGATAGACTGTTTGATCCTGGTCTTTCTATCAAGGTCAGCGATAATCCCTGTTCAGACATCAAAGATATTGATATCTGGCAGGATGATATTTCAGTTAGCGCGGATAGGGGGATGCCCAATCAGATTAATAACCTTGTCTTTGATGGACCGGGTTTGACAGTTGACGCATATTGGGGTCTTTCAGTCAACAGGCTTACGGGGGTATTTGCCAGAGGATACTCTATAAAAGAAGAATGTAGATTGGATGATACTTTGGGAGATTTTTACTCTTGGTTAATTATGAAGGATGGTAAAAGGATGGGCTTTATGCGTGTCCAGGTTAAAGACAGGAATATCAATGTCCGCGAAATCTTTCCATGTTTGCCATCCGGAGAAGGATATGGGACAGCAGTATTCCAGGCGTTCTTGACTTATCAAAATAGATGGGCAGGTTATGCGGTGAAAATGCATACTCCCAGTATTTCTGCATATCATATGTGTAAAAATATGAATGAGTCAGGTTTGTTCAACATGAAGTTCGACGATTCTTTAGGTTCTTATTGGATTATTGATTTTACCGTGCCTTGTATATCTA
Source organism: Candidatus Omnitrophota bacterium (assembly GCA_028712505.1). Classification (GTDB taxonomy): domain Bacteria; phylum Omnitrophota; class Gorgyraeia; order Gygaellales; family Profunditerraquicolaceae; genus UBA6249. The sequence continues at coordinate 50,522 of JAQTQC010000007.1, read as the reverse complement.
ATGAAGCATTGGTCAAGATGCGGAAGATAAGGATGCTCGCGGAAAATCTAAAAGTAAATAAAGAGAATTGCCTTATCTTGTATTTGCGGCAAAAAGGGGAAGAAGATCGGGTAAAAGAGATTATTAGCGGATTGGATATCGTTGATATAAATTATTTTTCTGGCATTGATGCTCCGGCTTATCGCATTAACGGCGTAAAGAAGATTTTGAAGGAGAAAGCTGAGGAGATCTTTTTGGAGGATGATCCGGTTGAACAAGGAATGTGTGGTCAGGTGCACCGTATTTATCATGTCAGCGTAAATGGGGGTATCGCTTTATCTACCATTGATGATGATCGTGCTTGGGTTGCAGGAAATAGTCTTGATCAACCCAGGTTTTTTTCCAGATTAGGCAGGCGGATTAGGGGATTAAGTTTTAAAGAGAAGATGGTTTTAATTTTGGGCTCCGGTTTAGCTCTTATTGCTCTACCTCTCCGTGGCTGGTGGGGGAGCAATTTTTTTGGAGCGGCCGGAGCCTTTTTGACCTTCTTAACGATTAATCCGGAGCCAGCCTTGGGACAGGAGGGAATAAAGAAGCCGGCGGACATAGGTTATGTGGCTATAATTGATCCTGACAAAATGCTTGTCCGCAGCAAGCCCGGTAGATTACTTTTGCAGTGGGAATCTCAAGAAAATACGGATATCCCTGTTGAGGCGTATATACGCTTAAACAGTCCGCGTCGTTGTTCAGCTGTAAAATTGCTTAAGTATTTAAGAAGAACAAGGAGAATCTGGTATGCTCAGGATGTTGCAGAATGCGCGAAAATAATTTCGGATAGAGCGGTTAAAAACAGAGCGGTATTCTTATATGGGGGACTTAATATTGGGATAAAAACAATAGCTCGTGAGCTTACAGATAGAGGTTTTCAGGTATATAGCAGCGTAGTTTTGTTCCTTGATCCGGATGGAAAAGAGGCAGAGTTATTAGAGTATAAACAGGAGGGGGGATGGGTAAGGGCAGATATTGCCGATAGTGTTGGTGGGCATAATATTACTTCTATCGGAATGCGTAAGGCAGCCAGCGAGCATCCTGAATATGCCGGAGAATTCAACAGGTTAGCTAAGGCTTTGGAGATCTTGGAAGACTATCTTATGCAGGCAGGTGATTTTTCGCCGGTTGCCTGCCGTGAAAACGGAAAGATTATCTGGAACTTGAACGAAGACGAGATTGTAACTATCCTCCAACAAAAGAAATATACTCTTAAAATCAGCGGATGGGTAGTCAACCAAATCAAGATTCATGAATCTTCTATTAATGAGGCGGAAGCTATCCAGGCCCAGATTAAAGATTTTGATTTTGAATATACGGTTGATACAGCTAGAGTGCAGAAGGATATCCAGAAGTTCAAGAGTGAGGTTATTTCCAAGTCTTATCGCAATCCCGGGGATGATGAGTTCAAGATAATTAATAGAATGTGGGGAATAATCTTTGGGTTTCGTGTTTATCTGCATGAGAATAAGCGGGATGGCGCTAAGCTGTATGAATTTCTGAAGGAATTCAGGGACCTATTGGGAAACTGCGCAAAGATACGCGTTGGTCGTTATAAGGTTATGCGTGCCGGTATTGATAAAAAATCTCTCTACCTGGATGAATCAATTTTCTCCCTAAATGCAAACCTGGCCTTATTCATTATTTTCGGGTCATTCTGCCAGTTTAAAGGTATATCAGCGTGTGCAATGACAAAGTTGATATCGGAACTTGAGTATTACGAAAAACTTTTCTGCGCGCATGAGTTAGGAAATAGCAGGGTATTCAGATACAGTAACGGAAATCTTGCGGATTTTCTGGACAGGTATGTGTTAAAGGGCGGAAGTTTAGATAATACTATTAAGACGCAAAGGCGGTTTATGAGGTTAGACAATGATGAAAAGCGTGATTTGAAAGAAACCATAGGGGAATTAAAGAAGGTAATCAAGCGGGGAAATTTTCCGGGTGTGCAGTTGAATATATGCAGGGATAATATGAAGTATTATCAGGAAAAACTAAGAGAGGTAAACATCAGGATAAAAGAAAGAGAGAAGGCCTTTTCCGCGTTAGATAAATTGCTTGCTGTTGAGGAGATGATTTGTTGGCAGGATTTCAGTGGTAAAGAAATTGCGGCTGAGAAAGTGTTGGAAGTAATCGCCAGCAATATGGGGTACCCCAGGGGGCAGCTTAAGGAATTATTAAGCGGGGTTGACCTTGTTTTTAGGGGAGCTGTGGATTTGGAGAATAATCAAGATAGTAAAATCAAATTAGCCAAGTGGGCCATAGATAAAGGTTTTATTGATCAGCAGAAGGCGAAAATAGCAATAGAATTTTTCAACATAGGAATCCCCGCACGTTGGGGTTCTCATAGTATAACTTCCAGGCTTATGAGGCAGGTTGCGGGAATAGCGGCAGATGCGTCCGGGCTGCCGGAGTTACTCAATGCTTTTGCCGGGGCATTAGAGACACTCGAAGGCTACATCGTAAAATCAGGAAAGCTCGCTGGGCCTCCTGTCGTAGCTTGCCGGGTTAACGGTGAAGTTGTATGGAACTTAAACGAAGCTGAAATAAAAACAATCCTCGTAGACAATAAGCATACCCCTGACTTTATTGCGCTAGTCATCAACCAGATCAAAATCCATGAATTTTATCCCGCCGAATTAGAAGCAATTTACTTTCAGATTCAATCCGCCCTTCATTATTTAAGCAGTCCATCAAAGGAACGCAAAAGGGTCTTGTCCAAATTAGATAAATTGGTTATTGTACAGAAATTTGTTGATTGGTTCACTTTGTCCGAAAAAAATATTCCATCTGAAGTTTTATTTGCCTTTCTTAAAGCTCATAAGGAACTTAAAATCAGTGATCATAAGTTAAAGGCTTTACTGTATGAACTTTTTCACGCTTTGGAGCTTAAGGATGTAACCAGGATCCATGGGCAGAGTGTCGGGTTATTCAAGTCGGCAATAGATGCCGGGTTAATTAATAAAGAGGAAGCCCGGAGGGCGGTTGAGTTATTCATACATCAGTCAACGAAAACATTTGTTGGGAGGTGTTTTCGTGTTTATAAGGATCGCCAACTGGATATTGCTGAACCGGCAATCTTATTATTGCATGGGAATAAACTGAATCGTGATAGTAATGCGAATAAGAACTGGATAAAGAAAATTCGGCTTAGTTTACCAAATATTATAGCAAGGGTCGTAAAGATAAAGAAAATAGTTATTAAGGCGAGGAAGGTAATAATAAAAATAAGGATATTGCTAAGGAAAGAAGTTAGAAAAATAAATATAAAGACAAGAGAAGCTAGAATAAAGGCAAGGGGCAAGATAAGACAGGTATTTTTTAAGTTTATGGCTAACTTTTTTAAGGGAGCGGAAGATACAAATTACCCAATAAATTCAAATAGAAGTATGGAAACTGGCAAGATATTGAGTGGAACGGGTATGGATTCGGGAAGTAAGGTGCAGAAGATAGTGCAACAGGTCGAGAGAAATAAAGTATCGGGATTGGAAGTTTCCGGAGATATTTAATAAGGCTGAATATGTTGATTCTATTGAGGTTACAAGAAAAAAAATACTTGACAAGAGCGCTATTGAGTGTTATATTTATATCAAAGAAAGCGCTTTCGAAAAGTCTTTATAAAGTCAAAAAATAATACCTGCCACGGTAGTCGCCGTGGCTTTTTCTTTTTTAAGGTAAAAATATGAATAATGGTAGAATTAAATATCTAAAACCTTCTTTTATAACAGCTATAATAACTTGCTGTCTTTTGGTTTATGGTTTTGCTTTAGCTAATCCTCTCATTAAATCCTTTAATATCCCTTCGCAATACGGCACGATCAAAGAATCTTTTAACTCATCGGGAGTAAAACAAGACTTAAAACCGCTGATAATTCATATCCAGGATGCGCATTGTAATTACGAAGCCCAAAAGAATATGGCCGGGCTTTTGGATCATCTGGTTAAAGAATACAATCTAAAACTGATTATGGTCGAAGGGGGCAGTGGTGATGTAACACTTTCACCTTTAAGGGGTTATGCAGATAGGCAGTCCAGGGTTGAGGTTGCAGATAGATATCTTAAAGAAGGCAGGATTTCCGGAGAAGAGTATTTAGATATTATCTCTGATTATCCTCTTCAACTTTATGGTATAGAGGATCAGGAACTTTACAATGCTCACATAGCTTCTTTTCAGCAAATAGATTTGTTTAGAGAAATAGGAGCAAAGGAATTACATGGTCTGTCTATGGTTATTGAAGGGTTGAAACCTTTCATATACAGTGAAGACCTCAGGCAGTTAGAGGAGAAAAAGGCTGAATATGAAAATCAGGCCTTGCCATTAGTTGAATATTGCCGGTATTTGGGGTATATGGCTAGCAAGGAAGCTGTAAATCTTGATGGTTATCCGCATTTGTCTGCTTTTTGTGATGTTGCCCGCCTTGAAGGAGAGATTAATTTTGAACAGGTAGAGTTCCAGCGTGACGCATTTATCAAGGAATTAGCCAGGTTTTTAAGTGAAAAAGAGATTCAAAACCTTATTACCATGACTCAGGCCTTGAAGGCAAAAATGATTGTTCCTGAGAGATATTATTCTTTCTTAAGGGATGCCGGCGAAGCGAAAATCAACCTGGAAAATCAATATCCCCAGCTTTATTCCTATATCCAATATATAAATACAAGTAAGGATGTAGACGCTTCCGTTCTTTTAAAAGAGATAAGTACACTTGAAGGGCAAGTAGAAGATGTGTTATCAAGTACTCCTGATCAGAAAAGATTTTCCGAAATAACCAAATCCATCCAGATTCTTAGCAGGGCTTTAAATTTGGAACTAACCCCGGAAGATTATGAATATTTTCAGGTTCATAAGAATCAGCTGAATACTTCTTCCTGGATAGCCTTCCTGACTGAGAACTGTAATAAGTATAATCTTAATATTCAACCGTCCTCCGCCAAAGTGGTTGACGAAAATTTCCAACAGCTCGAGGAATTCTACAAAATAGGCAAGAAAAGAGAAGAGGCTTTTATCAAGAATATGGGAAATAAGATAAATGGTTCAGATGAAAAACTGGCAGTGCTGATTACAGGAGGTTTTCATACAACCGGTATTGCTCGAATGTTGAAAGAAAGCGGGTATTCTTATGAAATAGTCACGCCGGTAATTACTGAAAAGAGTGACCCCGGCGTTTATTTTTCCGTTCTTCGTAATGAGGGTAGTCGTATGTTTGATGAATTGGCTGCCGATGATAGCGAATAATTTATAAGATTGGAGCATAAAACAGGATGAGTATAAATAATTAAACGAGGAGGGATTGGAAATGTTCAGTGCAGGAAAAGGCCCGATTGGGAAAATTGTAGTGGTTTTTATCACCAGTGTTTTTATCGTCAATTCTATGCCGATTAGCGGTTATGCTCTGTCCGTGCAGGATAACCTTAGGCCTAAGTCTGCGTCTGCTAAGATGGATGTTGCGGAAACAAGTAAAGATTTTGCCCGTTTAGATGAGACTTTCATCAAGAATAATATCAAAACCGTTGATGCACAGACCGCGGGTGATTTTACGAAAGAGGTCGTCGCTCCTGCCTCAGGAGAAAGTGATGCGGTTTTTGAGAGTGTGATGAAGAAAACCTTCGGTGGCCGTACTCATAACGGTGAAGGTTATGTACGTCTTTTAAAGAACGGCAAGGCTTTTGCGGTCTGTAAAGAAAATCCCCAGTTGCAGACATTGATGGTTGTCCCTTTAGCCAGATTAACCGAAGAGAACAAAGATGATTTTTATGCCAATATATTGGAATATTCTTCTCTGGTTACATCAGCAAGCAATAAAACCATGGAGGTTATTGTCCAGCAGGGTAATAAAATCAAACAGGCGCTGACCGGTTATGATACGAAGATTTCGCAGCAGGCTTTTACACTGGGGGATATTTCCGGTACAAAATACTGGTGGGGCAGGCATAAAGATTTCCAGATGGAATACCGTACAAAAGGCATGGCTGCGGGTTCTCGTTCTACAATGCTTACATTCAAGAAATCATGGAAGCAGATATCTGGTTGGACTTCGTTAATTATCCAACCTAAATATACCGTGGTTGTTAATGGCTACGGTACGATCGGAGCAAAAGCCGCTGAGGCATTGCGTAAATCGGGATTTTTTGTAAAGGTAACTGCGCGTAGCGTAAAGCCGGACAGCATTGATGCTTCGGAAAAAGGATTTCCGATCCTGCTTAGCGGTTCTGCTGATTCAAAAACAATCGAAGCTTTTGAAAAAGCTGATATTAAGGTAGAAGGTACGTTAGAAAAGGGGCTTGAGGGGGCAGATATGGTCATTGATTGCACCCCAGGCAAAGTCGGAGCTGAGAACGTAAAGAATCTTTATTCCAAGTTTAAGAATCTTAAAGTCGTGCTTCAGGGAGGAGAGAAGGATGCTGATGGATTGGTATCATTTTCTAGTTCCACGAATTATGATGCCGCAATTAACAAAGATCTAGTGCGGGTTGTGTCTTGCAATACTACAGCTATGGCTAGGATATATGGGGCGATCTTGGATGCCTTTAGTGGGATAATTATTGATAATACGGCAATGCGCAGGGCAGCTGATCCATCGGCGGAAGAGTCAGATCTTCCTCCTGATTCAAGTTCGCTGGCTCCTTCATATCACCACGGTAAAGATTTAAAAACAGTGCTTACCGATGCGCTGAAGAAAAACCTTACTGCCATAAATACGCCGGCAGGAATGCAGCCTACTACGCATTTTCACTTTCATACAGGGACTATCCGAGGCAAGGGGTTGGATCTTAATGCTCTTCAACAGGTTCTCCGCCGTCAGTCGCGAGTAGGGTTGGTTGAATTCGACAAGTTCGAGTTTAAGACCAACGTGCTATATGGGATTTACGCCAGCATTAATTCAGTTGCGGAAGCCACTCAGCCATATATTATTGCTTGTCAGGTGACAAAATCGGATATTCCGGGAGATTTCAAGATTACTTTTGCTGTCCCGCAGGAATCTGATGTTGTGCCGGAGAATGTCAATGCGGTACAGGCAATGTTCGGATTAATGAATAAAAATGCCGCTATCCGGCTGGTTGATGAAGTCATGGGTATAACCGAGATTAAGGCAGGGGTTGAAAGACGGCTCCCGGTGAAATCGGTTACTACTGTCAGCCGGGAAGGGCAGCCGAGGCTTAATACTATAGACGATTTGACTGATTCCCAGATTAAAGAAGGTTGGGTAGTATTAAAAGTGGATAATAATGTCTCTAACGATAAAGGTGAAATTAAAGATGACGAACGTATCCGGCGGATGATGCCGACTCTGCTGAAACTTAAGGCCAGGGGAGCAAAGGTTGTAATTATTTCTCATAACAATAAACCAAAAGGAAAAATAGTGCCCGCATATTCTATGAAACCGGTTGCGGAGCGTGCGCAGAAAATCGCCGATGAGTTAGGTTATGGGATGAAATTCGGTTTTATCGAGAATTCAGTGACTGAGAAAGGGCTTGATGTCCAGAAGGTGAATGATTATTTGGCTTCGACAGCCAATGATTTTGTGTATCTGGAAAACTGTCGGTTTGCCAAAGGGGAGCAGGAAGGCGATGAGAAACTCGCGCAGGATTATGCCTCGCTTAATAATAACGGTGTTGCGATTAACGACGCGTTTGGTGCCTGGGAGTCCGCCGGAGATGTCACAGTTGTAAAGATGTTCAAGTATTTTAAAACTATTGCAGTCGGTGATTTGATTGGCGAGGAATACAGGAATCTTAAAGGGTACGTCAAGTCCATCTATGGGCTGGATTTTGGCGGAGGCCCCAAGCTTGCTGAGAAGATGCCGATGCTGTTTAATATTATTCCGAACATGAAAAAAGGCGGGTTCATTAATTTAGGTACGGGTCCGGCACCTGCCTTTCTTCTCAAACAATATGGTATTAAACTTGCCAATAGGCTTCCGGATGGTTCGGAAGGCTATGCTGAGAAGATTATTCAACTGGCGGAAAAGTATGGTATCCGTCTTGAGGTTCCCCAGGATTTTATTGCTTGCGATATGGATGTGACCCAAAAAGCGTCCGGAGAAAGCGTGTCTTGGATTGATAAGGGCGTGCTTCCTCCCGGAGCCCACACTTATACAGTTACGCTTGAGCAGCTTAAGATGGGTACATTCCAGGTTAAAGCTGGAGAAGAGACAAAGACATTGAATGCTAAAGATCTGTTTATATTTGAAATAGGTCCTCAGACAAAAGTAAAGTATGTACAGAATTCCCTGGGTATTCCTAAGGGTTTGGTTCATTTCGGCAATGGTCCGATGGGGGTTGTTGAGATTCCGGAGTTTTCCGCCAATTCCTTTTCTTATATCAAGGAAGGTCCGGGAAAGGAAAAAGATAAAGGTGTTATTAACGTTGCTGTAGGGGCTGATACTACTTTGGCTTTTAAGAAAGCCGGAGTGACAAATGTTTATTTCTCTACCGGTGGCAAGGCAGGCGAAGGAGTAGCCCGGGGAGATAAGCTTGCCGCTGAACGCGGCCTGGAAGATATCCAGTCAGCAGCCAATGTGGCGCGGGCACTTCCCATTGAAAAACTGGATGTGCTTGAACTAATCACGTTGAACAATGCTGTATCCGAAAAAACTGGAACTAGATCTTTGGCGGATTTTGTTAAGGCGATCAATACGTTTGGGATTGAGCAGAAAATGGTTATTGTTTATGGCTCTGATTATGTGCAGAATAACGGCACTCTGGGTTTGCGTAATATCATCAAGGAACTGGCGCAGCTTAAGATGTTGCAGGTAGCTCTATACGGAGAGGCGGCGGAGAACGCCAAGATATTCTTTGGCGAGAAATCAATTATTACCGCTTCTTCGGCAGGTGAGCTTTCTGTAAAGTTGAAGGGGGAATTGAATATTTCTCCCTCCAGTATTTTATTTATCGGCACCAAGAAGGATATTGATGAATCCGGAGCAGATTTTAAGGATTGCGGACGGATTGCGCCTACGGGTATAATTTCCCTTGATGCGGCAACATCTGTGACTGCCCTAGTTAATTCCGAACAATCCAGGGGTGTCCTTAATGAATTCAATAAAGGGTTGACTGAAGAGGAAATTATTGATGTGGATACAGCTAAAGGTATTGAAGTAGCGATTACTTCATTAACTAAGGGGTTGGAAAGATTTACACTTACAGCCAAGACAACTGAAGCTGTTGCCAGTCAGGCAGAAAAGATTTCTAAAGAAGCCAAGGATTTTTGGGATCAGGTATAAAATAGAAATTAAAGAGTTTTTACGACGGAAAAATAATTTTTTTCTTGATTTATTTGATAAAGAAGAGATAATATAACTTAACTTGTTTCAGTAGTTTAAAGTAAGCCTGCCTGACAAAAGCTAGGGCAGTCAGGGGGGGAGAATGGATGAGCGCAGGATTAAGCCGAGATGGCAGATCAATCAGGGCGCAGGGTTAACTGTTGAGAATGGCGTTAAAGCTATTCCTTGCGTTGTGGAGGATCTAAGCCGGGAAGGGGCGCGGATTTCTTTAAGCAGGAATCTATTTGATGATGTCTTTTCAAGATTCAAGATAACCCTGGCTGAAGATTTTGAATTAAACATTAACGCACAGGTAGTTTGGCGTAAGGAACATTACGAAAGAAACATCTATGGACTTTTGTTTAATAATACTGAGAAATCTGTACAAGAGGATATAGATCGGTATATAAGACAATATTACCCTGGTTTAATAACTAAGTATCTATGGGGGTAAGGATAAGTGATGTTTCAGGTTAAAGAAGAGAAAGGAGGTAAAATATGACTGACCATCGCATCTTCGAGAGATTTAGGAAAGAATTTTCCGCTCGATTTATAGGTTTAGACGGTAAAGAAGGATTGGCGCAGACTTTTGATGTAAGCGCAAAAGGATTGGGATTATCAACGCATCAGGAATTAAAAACGCGTTCTGCCTTGGAATTATGGCTGGATGTTCCTAACAGCACAGAGCCGTTATATACAAGAGGCCAGGTTGTTTGGTCAAGGTTTGGAGGGGATGAAGGTTATCATATCGGCGTTGAGCTGGAAAAAGCTGATCTTATGGGGATTTCCCGTTTACTACGCGCTTGATTAACCTGTTCTGTAGTCAATAAAAAACTTGACCTGCCGGTTAAAATATGTTAAGTTTTAGCATTGCGTCTTTTTGAAATCTATCCCTATATGTGGATCATATCCCCCAGACAAGCGGAAGGAGTATCGGATGTGGTTTAAGAATGTGCTTTTAAGCGTTTTTGTATTATTCTCGTTAATCGGTTGTTCCGAGCAGAAAATGGAAACAAAACCCACCATTAATATTTGGCATTGGATGACTGACCGTGATCCAGCTTTCCAGGAATTAGCAAAAAAATACGAAGCCTTAACCGGAGTAAAGGTTAATTTTGAGCTTTATGCCCCTTCGGATGCTTATTCGCAAAAAATCCGCGCCGCAGCACAAGGTACTAACCTCCCGGATGTTTTTGGTATTTTAGGGGAGAAGCGGGATTTTGCCTCTTTTATCAAGGCTGGTCATATCTTAGATCTTACCCCTTATATGGAGGCTAATAACAATAGCTGGAAGAGTAATTTTTTTCCCAAGGCATTGGCGGTAAATGAATTTGCTTCGGGGAACAGCTATGGGATAACCCCCGGCATATTCGGTGTGCCTATAGATATTATGACCATCCAGATGGTCTATAACAAAAAACTTTTTAGTCAACTTGGTTTGAATCCTAACCGGCCACCTAAGACATTTCAGGAGTTTTTGGATATTGGCGCTAAAATCAAGGCTGCCGGTATGCAGGGATTAGTCTCTGGATGGGGCGAAGTTTGGATGATCGACTGTTTGGCAAATAACTATGCCTTTAATATAATGGGTAAGGATAAGGTTTTGGCTACCATTAAGGGCGAGGTTTCTTATACCGATCCTGATTGGATCAAGGTGTTCTCGATTTTTAAGCAGATGCAAGATTCTGGAATATTAGCAAAAGGTTTGGTAACGATGATTAATAAATCTGCTGAACAGATTTTTGCTAATGAAAAAGCTGTATTTGCTTTTAATGGCTCTTGGTGCGTGAATGTCTATAAGGGGATGAATCCTAACCTGGAATACGGAGCGATGCTTCCGCCGGAAGCCTCTAACCAATACCCGATAGCTATCTGGGGAGGGGCGGGTTCTTCTTTTATGGTCAATGCCCGCTCTAAGAATAAAGAAGAGTCAGTGAAATTCTTAACCTGGCTTACTGCTCAGGATCAGCAGGTTTATCTGGCGCAGGCCACTAATAATCTGCCTGCCAACAAAGACAGCTTAACCAAGATCCCGGAGATTCTTGCCCAGTTTGCCCGGGGTATGGATTATGCTACTCATCCTAATGTCTGGGGTGTTTCAGAGTTTTCTTTGGTAATCGAGGCTTTTGACCGGGGTATCCAGTCGATTATTATCGGAGAGAAATCTCCCGAGCAGGTAGCCGGCGAGGTGCAGAAGATCAAAGATCGCGAAATGGCCAAGAAAAGAGCGAGATGAAAATAAAGGACACATTAGAAAATTACACCTTTATACTGCCCGCTGTAACTATATTCTCCGTTTTTTACATCATTCCATTTATTTGGGTTTTTCAATTGGGTCTCTTTGATTGGGACGGTATTTCTTTTAGTAAGGTGTTCGTCGGCCTGCAGAATTTTAAAGAAATATTTCTGCAAGATAAGAATTGGTGGCAGTCGATGTGGAATGCTTCCTATATCACTTTAATTGCCCTTACCCTGCAGAATATCCTGGCTTTTATGTTGGCTTGGGCCTGCGACCGCGAAATAAAGATGAAGAATTTCTACCGGGTGATATTTTTTATTCCCCCGGTTTTATCAGAGGTAGTTGTGGGTATGGTTTGGCGTTTTATCATCAATGACATCGATGGGGCAAATATAATCAATCGTACACTAACGGGAATGGGGTTTGCTAATCTGGCCCATAATTGGCTGTCGGATCCCAATACCGCCCTTACTACCGTGGCGATTGTGCATTGCTGGAAGGGGTTTGGCTGGGGTTTCCTTATCTTCTTAGCCGGCCTGCAGACTATTCCGCGCGAACTTTATGAGGCGGCGCGCGTAGATGGAGCCAGTGCCTGGCAGTCATTTAAAAAGATAACTCTGCCCCTGATGATTCCGGTTATGGTTTTGGTAGCTATCCTCACGGTATTAGGCACGATGCAGGTATTTGTATTGATTGTTAGCCTCGTGGGAGGAGAATTCGCCGGGCATACTTCAGTACCTGTTTTAAGGATCCTGGCTTCGATGCGCGGTTCGTCGCGTTTTGGTTATGCCTGTGCACAGGGGATTACTTTTGGTATGGTGCTGGTTGCGATTTCATTTATTCAGTACCGTTTTTCCAAGAAAGGCCAATAATTTAAAATGAAACACGCATTCTATTATAAAACCGAGAAAATTTTGACTAATACTCTGATACATATTTTTCTGATCAGTGTTGCCGTGACTTGTTTATATCCGTTGCTTTGGATGATTGTCTCGAGCCTTAAAACCCAGGATATGATCTTTAAGGATATTTCTCTGATCCCGCATCAATTCCGCTTAGAGAATTATGTCCAGGCCTGGAAAGAGGGTGGTTTTGGCCGGAATTTCTTCAACAGTATCATCTATACTGTTTCAGTAGTTTTCGGCATAGTGATTATTTCTTCCATGGCTGCTTACGCCTTTAGCCGTCTGAAATTTGTGGGTAGTAAATTTCTGTTTATTATGTTTATGGCGGCAATGATGATTCCTATCCCGGGAAGCTTCGTCGCCCTCTACGTTTTATTGAATAAGCTGCATTTGAGAAATACCCCCATAGGTTATATATTGTGTATGATAAACGTTGGTCTTTCCACAAGCATATTTCTGCTTAAGACATTCTTTGATAAGATGCCAAAAGAACTGGAAGATGCCGCGCGTATTGACGGTTGTTCCAAGATTGGGATCTGGTGGCATGTTGCCTTGCCGCTGGCCAAGCCGGTACTGGCAGTGGTAATTGTTTTAAATGCCCTGACAGTATGGAATGAATATATCCTGGCCTTGATTATTTTTGATAATCGTCAGTTTATGCCGCTTCAGGTAGCTCTGCAGACCTTTCAGGGAGAATTTGTAACTAACTACCCGTTATTGATGGCCGGTCTGACTATTACTGCCCTGCCGATTATCCTGGTTTATTTGTTTATGCAGAAATATATCGTTAAAGGGGTTACTCAGGGGGCGGTAGTAGGATAATGCGTAAATTTCCATTCGCAATCATTTCATTAATTTTCAGCGTAGGACTTGTTTTTGCCCAGGATAAACCTGCCTCCGGAGACCTGACTACTAAAGCTTGGATTGCTCACGGTAAAAAGGACGTAGAGACTACTTTTAAATATACGCAGGAATGTATTGATCTATATGGTAAACAGGCGGACAAAGAACAAGCATCTTTAACCGCCTTGCCTAAAAATAAAAAAGAAATTGAAGCGGTCCAGGCTTTAAATGATGTAGCCACCTGTTATTTTATACAGGCGGAAAGCCTGATGCGCCAGCAGAAAACAGATGAGGCTAAAAAAGTATTTAAGCTGATTATGGATAGGTACTCTTTCGGTCAGGCCTGGGATCCCCGGGGATGGTTTTGGTCGATCAGGCTGGCAGCGGAACAGAGTATAAAAAAAATTGAGACCGGTTCCATCGAGGTAGAGCAAAAGAAAAAGGTCAGCCAGCTTCCGACAAAACTGGTTTTGTTTGATCCCGGCAAAGAAGATTTTGTGGATTATGCAAAATACGGAGAATTTAAGAATGTCGGGACCAAGGATTACCAGTATATAGTTACAGACCAGGCTGGTTTAATGGCCGCGGTTGGCGAAGGAGTTTATCCGAATAGCAGCTCAATCAGGAAAGACCCGATTTTTAAACAGGTAATCAAGGACAAACGCCTGGAAGGGGATGCCTGGGATTTTCTTTATTCTCCTGATTTGCAAGCGGCATTCGTGAAATGGACAACCTCAAGCGAGCCGCAGGGGGTGAGGTTATTTTGTACTGGATTAGTGCTTGAGCGTGCCGGCCTGATTACCCAGGCAATTAAATGTTATTATTCTATTGTTGTGCATTTTCCGGCAAGCTATGGCTGGACTTATTGGCATACTCCTTGGTATGTCGGTTCGGCTGCGATTGCCAAAATAAATTTTCTCTTAAGGCGCAACCCGCAGTTAGGTTATAAATTGGAGGGAGCGGAAATCAAAGTTATAAATGGTTTTGATAATGATATTCTAAACGATGTTGCACAAGTCAACCCCGGGAAATTTGTTAAAGTAGATTGGACTAAAGAGGCAGCTAAGCTTAAATCTACCGCTGAAGCCTCCGGAGTAAAAAAGAAGGTTGGCCGGGGTAAGGTGCGCCTGGTGCAGTATAATAATGATGATTGGCAGTTGTTGGTAGAGGATAAGCCTTATGTTATCAAGGGAATTACTTATGCCCCGACCAAGGTCGGTCAGTCTCCGGATGACGGTACACAAGGCAATTGGATGGAAGAGGACTTTAATAAAAATGGTAAAATCGACGGGCCGTATGATGCGTTTGTAGATAAGAATAGAAACAACCTTCGGGATGCCGATGAACCGGCAGTGGGGGATTTTAAATTAATGCAGGATATGGGCGTAAATACCATTCGTCTTTATCACCATCCGCTCAAGATAAATAAAGAATTGATGCGGGATCTTTATAAAACTTACGGTATCCGGGTAATCGTGGGTGATTTCTTAGGCAAGTACGCTATTGGTTCGGGCGCTCAGTGGAATCCCGGCACGGATTATAGTAATGAAACGCATAAAAAGAACATGATCGAATCGGTAAAACAAATGGTTAATGAATTTAAGGACGAGCCTTATGTCTTATTCTGGCTTTTGGGTAATGAAAACGTTTATGGTTATGCCTGCAATGCTAACGAACAACCGGAGACGTTTTTTAAATTCGCTAATGAAGTAGCCAAGATAATCAAGGATATTGATCCGGATCATCCGGTAGCCATATGTAGCGGGGATATTTTATTTTTGGATAAGTTTGGTAAGTACGCCCCGGATATCGATATATTCGGTACCAATGCCTACCGGGGTGATTACGGGTTTGGCGCTTTTTGGAAACAGGTTAGAGAAGAGGCAGGTAAGCCGGCATTCATCACTGAATTTGGCTGCCCGGCTTATGCCGAAGGGAAAAATACCGATGAATCTGAAGAGTTACAGGCGCAATACCATTTAGGTTCTTGGGAAGATGTCCAGAACAATATGGCATTTTCTCCGGGAGCCGGCAATGCTCTGGGCGGAGTGGTTTTTGAGTGGCTGGATGAATGGTGGAAGGCTTATGAACCGGCTATCCATGATTTCAAAGGTTTATGGGCAGGTCCTTTTCCCGATGGCTATATGCATGAAGAATGGCTGGGGATGAGCGGCCAAGGTGACGGAAAATCCAGCCCGTTCTTGAGGCAATTGCGCAAATCTTATTATATGTATCAAAAGAAATGGAAATGATTTAAAATAAAAAGAAAACGGTTATAATATAAACAGGAGGTGTAGAGATGAGAAAGTTATTAGTAGTAATTTTAGCCTTGGTTCTTGCGGCACCGCTCGTTGCTCTGGCTCAAGACAAGGCTGCCAGCCCTAAGGAGTTTGTGGTTTTCTTAGACAAGAATGCCAAGGATAACCATTATATTCCTTCTGGTTGGATGGGTGATTATGGCGATATTAAAATGAATGACCAGGCAGCGGATAATCCGCACAGCGGAACAACCAGTATTCAGTTTGTTTATAGTGCCAAGAAATCGCAGGCTCAAGGTTGGGCTGGAGTTTATTGGCAGAATCCTGCCAACAACTGGGGAAATAAAAAAGGTGGATTCGACCTGACCGGAATGAATAAACTTACTTTCTGGGCCCGCGGTGCAAAAGGCGGAGAGGTAATTCAGAAAGTTATGATCGGCGGGATTAAGGGTACATACCCTGATTCTTTATCTGTTGAGATGGGGCCGATCGAGTTAACAGATACCTGGAAACAGTATGCGGTTAACCTGGTAGGAAAGGATCTTTCTTATGTTAATGGCGCTTTTGGGTGGACTACTACCGCAGATTTAAATCCCGAGGGAGCTACGATTTACATCGATGATATAAAATTTGAGGCAGATTCTACCTTGAAACCTGAAGGTAAGAAACAGGAAGCTATGCCGTTCTATGTTTATGCTGATCGTTCGTCTATGGCCAATCATTTTATTCCTTCTGGTTGGATGGGGGATTATGGCGATATAAAATATGATGGTTCTTCAAGAGAAGATGCTTATTTAGGCGACACCTGTATTAAGATCGTGTATAGCGGTAAGGCTACTCAGGGTGCACGTTGGGCAGGTATCTTTTGGCAGAATCCGGCGAACAACTGGGGCAATATTGATGCCGGGTTTGATCTTTCTAAAGCTACCAAGCTTACTTTCTGGGCTCGCGGGGTAAATGGCACGGAGCGTATTGAAGAGTTTAAAGTTGGTGGTATAATGGGAGAGTTCTCGGATTCGGATAGCGCGACTATCGGACCAGTTATCTTGAATAAGGAATGGACGCAATACACCATTGATTTGAAAGGCAAGGATATGTCATATATTCTCGGAGGTTTTGCCTGGTCGACCAATGTGGATAATAACCCGGAAGGCGCTACATTCTATCTGGATGAGATCAAGTTTGAATAATAAGAAACGTATAGTATTGACAACTACAGGTTGCAGGCGTTTTATGCTTGCAGCCTGTAGTTTTTTGTTTTTGTTTATATTATCTTCCTGTGGAGTCCGGCAGGATGTCTATATCCAGAAATTAAAGAATCAGCATTATCGCCTTATCGTTAAAGGTTCGCCTTATATTGTAAAAGGTGTCTGTTATAATCCTATTCCCACGGGGCATAACCACGAGTATGACTGGTGGGGTGATAAGACTAAACCCTGGATAGAAGACGGCAAACTGATGAAGGCGATGGGTGTAAATACCATCCGTCTTTACCGTTCAGGCGAAGATCCTCAGAAAGTAAGACAGGTAATAAGCGATTTGTATAAATTATACGGCATACGTACGATTATGGGGGATTGGCTGGGGTTTTGGGAATACCCTTGTCCTTTTTACGGAGATAAGAGCTTTCAGGACAAGGTAATGCAGCAGGTGTTGGAAATGGTCCGTCTTTATAAAGATGAGCCCGGGATCCTGGGCTGGATCCTGGGAAATGAAAATAACTATTCCTGTCTGGGTCACGTAAATCCCTGGTCAAGCCCGGAAGTAGATAATGAACCGGACCCGCAGAAACAGAAATTGATGCGGGCAAAGATTTATTATTCTTTTGTAAACGAAATATCCAAAGAGATCCATAAAATAGATTCTAATCATCCTGTAGGCCTGGGTAACGGGGAACTGGTGGGTCTGGATTCGGCTAATAAATTTTGCCAGGACGTTGATTTTGTGGCCTGTATTATTTATCGCGGCAAGACCTTCGGCAATCTTTTTAAATCCCTGCGCATGACGTTTGATAAACCTTTGCTACTGGCGGAATTTGGCGCGGATTGCTATGACGCCTACTTAAAAAAAGAAAATCAGGAGATGCAGGCATTCTTTTTGCAATCACAGTGGAGCCAGATTTATGAAAACCTGGCTAACAATAAAGCCGGATCGGGAAATTGCATCGGAGGCACGGTTTTTGAATGGACGGATGAATGGTGGAAACATTCCCAGGATAGTCCTGAGACCTGGAATATACATGATACTGAAAGTGGATGGTCCAACGGCAGTTATTATTTTGATATCCGTGCCCCAGGCAATATGAATATGAATGAAGAATGGTTTGGCATAGTTGCCTTAGGGGATCAGACGGAAAGCGGTTTGAATCAGCGCATCCCGCGTAAGGCATACTATGTAATTAGGGAGTTCTGGAAACATCCGGTGTTAAAAAAAGCGCACGGTAAGAAGAATCGTTAGGAGGAAAGATCCATGTTTAGAAATTTAAAATTAGCGATGTTTATTTTTAGTGTGATTTCCTGTCTGCCTTATTTTTCCGGTCTCTGCGCAGAAAATCCCGCTCCTGGAGTTTTTTCTTGCGGAAACCTTGAAGAATTAAAGGCGGAGTATTTTAAGGACAACCACTATAATGAATTTGTTGACTATTTAAGTAGCAATAAAGAAAAACTTTCTCCGGGTTGCATCAATTATTATAAGGCGTTTGCCCGCTATAGCCAACTTAAATACCTGGAGGAAAAACAATTATGGGATGATTATTTTACCAATGGCAATACTTATCGCGACCAGATACTGGAGAGCGCCAAGAAGGTTATTTCTGAAACTGATACCAGCAGTCCCTTAAGGCTTAAGGGACAGCTTTTACTTTGGCAGTTTTACCGTGATCAACAGAATACCTTTGGAGAACAGGGGCTGGATGAACTTACTGCAGATGTTAGCGCCTATGCCAAAGCAACAGATGATCCAGCTTTGATCAAAGGCATCGCAGATGAACTTCTATCCTTCGATGAAAAACAGGGCGCACGTGTAATCTATAAACTTTATGTAGATAAACTTGCTTCAGGTAAGATCGGCGATCCGGAGCTAAAAAGCGTAGGCGCGGGGTTTTACAAAGATGGCAACTTGGAATTAGCTGAAACCGTTTATGATATTTATATCGAAAGAATCTCTAAAAATCTGGCGCCTGAAAAATTAGTCCCAGAATTATTTGAAATTGCCAGCCTCTTCGTTTATAAGCCGCAAGGCAATGGTTTGGCTTCCGATGGTCAAAACCATAAAGCAATAACTTTATATGACATGCCTTACGCGGAGAAAATTTATGAGAAAATAGACGGGTTAGGCCAGAAAAATAGTTTTAA
>JAQTQC010000007.1:0-31537 GCA_028712505.1 Candidatus Omnitrophota bacterium | reverse complement strand
ATAAGCCGCAAGGCAATGGTTTGGCTTCCGATGGTCAAAACCATAAAGCAATAACTTTATATGACATGCCTTACGCGGAGAAAATTTATGAGAAAATAGACGGGTTAGGCCAGAAAAATAGTTTTAACGAGGAATCAATCTATCTGCGGGCGTTTAATTTAGAGAAATCCGGGGATTATAAAAAAGCCGGTGAGTTTTATTCTCAACTGACTCAACTTTATCCGGCTACCCGGTATTTTGATGAAGCTGTTTATAAGAATGCCATGATTAGTGTTTACGCCTTGGCGGATATCCCGAAAGCCAGGGAGAATTTTGAAAAACTTACTGTTAAAACCACATTCAGCCCTCAGGTAATTTCCAGTTTTTATCAGTTAGGGCTATTGGCACAGTGGGAGGGTGATTTAACTAAGGCCAAAGGTTATTATGACGCGTTGCTAAAAAACTCCGGTGATAGCCATAACGGAATAAAGGCGCTTGCGCAAGATAGACTCAAAGAGATTGAAGAAGATAAGCAGCTTAGTTATAATCTGAAGATCTTCCTGGATTCAAGGTTGAAAAAAGAAAATACTCCGATTGAAATGGGGAGCTCTGAATTAAAAGTCTCAAGCTTTATATTAGAAAAAGACCAGAAAGTCGAGGTTTCTGTTTTAGCTAATCTGCCGGAAAGCGGGTGTAATCAGGTTGAGGTTCAATATCTCTGGTCAGGAAACTTGGGAGGCGCTGCTCCAATAGCAACCGATGCGGTCTTTGAAGGTTATTATCAAGACCCCGGGACCAAAGAGATAAATACGGTTATAATATCTCCGGCAGGAATAACCGATTCTTCATTTATTATGGTGGATGTCCATTAATCTGCTATCCGGTTTGATTTCTTTAACGAGAGATACCTGAAATTAACTGATTATATTGAAAATACTTGACTTATACCTTTTTTAGTAGTATAAAGAAAGTAATATTTTCTATATTTTTCCATCGGGGAAGGTAAATTTTATCACATGCACACATTGGATTTACAAAAAGAAGTTTTTAGCGAGAAAGAAAAACGCAACATCGAGATATTTGATATCCTCAGGAAACAGGGTCCGATAAGCCGGTCGGATATTTCGCAGGGAATGGGCGTAAACGTAGTGACCATTTCCAATTATATTGATGATTTCATCAAGGGGAAGCTGGTTTACGAAAAAGAACTGGATGTGTCCGAAGGCGGACGCCGGCCTGTATTATTAGATTTAAATCCCCGCGCCGGTTTTGCCGTAGGCGTTGGATTAAACCTGATGAATATGGTTGGCCTGCTCGTAAATTTAAAAGGCAATATCATCACTAAGACTCAAATCGCCCGGCCGCAGACATCAGTAAAAGAAGTTTCCGAATGCCTTTTGGAAATCGTACGCGAGATCTTGAGACGCTCTAAAGGCTATGCCGATAATATAAAAGGCATTGGGATTGGCGTTGCCGGTCTAATCAATAAAAAAGACAGCTCTATCCATTGGCCGCAGAAAATGGATAGTTATTATACTTATGCTTCAGTAGACCTGTCCTTAAAGTCTTTGATGGAAAAAGAATTTAACTTGCCAACCCTGATAGAGAATGATGCCACTAGTGCTTGCTTTGGTGAGCACTGGTTGGATTTAAAAAACGGATATAAAAATGTTCTCTATATGTTCTCCGGAGTTGGATGTGGAATGATGATTAACGGAGAGCTCTACCGTGGTTCGCAGGGGTATGCCGGAGAGGTTTCAGTGTATAATTATAGAGAACAGGAGTCGCTTGCCTGTTCAGATAGTCAGCCTTGTTTGGTTAAGCGCTGGGATATGGATTTAGGTGTAGTCAATGATGTAAAAACAACTTTGCTTCGTTCCAAAGAACAGGCGGAGGAATTTTTCCGGATTACTTCAACTAAGCCGGAAGATGTGGATTTAAAGAGTATTTTTCTTGCCAGCCGGGCAAATAATGAATCGGCAGTTTTAGCTTTAGACAAAGCAGCCAAAAGATTAGGTATTAAGATTGCCTATTTGGTGAATCTGCTTAATCCCCAGATAGTGGTTATTGGAGGGGGGTTTGAGGAGTCCGGTGAGAATTTTTTGAATAAGGTCAGATCTACAGTTATGGATTGGGCTTTTCGGGAAGCAACCAAAGACTTAAAAATTGTTTATTCTCAATTGAGAGAGAATGCCGTGGCCATGGGTGCGGCAAGCCTGGTTTTAGAAAGAGTTTTCGCCCAATTATAAGTGAACTATAGGTTAAAAAGCTATGGTTTACTTGCTAATAGCAAAGCCATAACAGGGGGATAAATGGAGCAGAAAATAAAATTTATTATTATCGGCCTGGTAGGTTTCTCTTTGGTCTGCCTTTTTCTTTTTATTCAGGCAACTACCTCTCAGCAGATGCTTACCCGGGAACGTAATGATTTAAAAAGCGAGAATACTGCTCTTAACGGGAAAATAAATAAACTTGAAGGGGATCTCAAAGAGAATCAAAAGAAATTGACATCTCTTAAGAATGACAGAGATAAGGCTTCTCAGGAGCTTATTGACCTTCTGCAAAAATTTGAACAGGTCAGCCGCACCAGGGATGAATTAGTAACCAAATTGGAACAGCAGAGCAAGGTTAAGCCTCGGGAAACAATTATTGTTAAGCAGGAAGAGGTTGCCGCTCCTAGTACGAATACGGCCGATGCTTATTGGGCAGGGGTGCTTAAGGCAAAGACGGATCTAGAAATGCAGCTATCCAGTATCCGCGGGGAATTAAGAAGCCTGCAGATCAATAACGAAGCTTTGCAAAGAGACAAGGGTGCTTTAGAAGCGGACATAAAAAGCTTAACTAATGAAAAGACCGATCTCTTAAGGCAGCTTGATTATAATCAGAAGCTTCTGGATAGTTTAGCTCAAGATGTGGTCAGGGAGAAAAACGACAAATCCAAGATTCAGGATAACCTCAAGATAATTAAAGGCGAGAACACGGTTTTGATTAGGCAATTGAAGAGCTTGAATAGCCGTAAGGCGGCGTTAGAAAAAAAGATCAATGAGCTTCAGGAAGGCAAATCTACGGTTGAGAAGCGTTTGAACGAAATGGAGGCGATGCTTGCGGACCGGGTTTCTCAGATTGATTCTCTCAAAGACGGTTTGGACCAGGTAAGGAGTGGTAAGGTTTCTCCTTTGACAGAAGATAAGCCTAAGCAGTCAGTGGAGTTGCCGGCGATAGTCGTGCGTTCTATGCCTCCTGGCAGTAATGAAAAAAAAGAATCAGCTGACTTTTCCGGCAGGATCCTGGCGGTAAATCCGGACAGCAATTTTGTGGTTATAGACGCAGGTTCTTCCGCCGGGGTTAAGATTGGTGATTCCTTCAGCGTGTACCGCGACGGAAAATCTATAGGTTTAATCGAGGTAATCCAGGTAAGGGGAAATATTTCTGCCTGTGATATAAAGAAAAAGAGCGCAGCCCTTAGAATCGGAGACAGTATCAAGTAGTTTCCTTTCAGATAAATGACACGCACTAAGAAACTTCCTTCTAAAAATATTTCTATCTTGGATGTTGCCCGGCAGAGCGGTGTATCCATTACTACTGTTTCCAGGGTGATTAATAAGGTAGGAACAGTTAAGGAAAAGAACCGTATTAAAGTAATGAATGTGGTCAAGGAATTAAAATTCCAACCGTCTATTTTTGCCCAACGCCTGGCCACGGGAAAAAGCAATGTAGTGGCTTTGGTTATCCCCCGTTACGAAGGTGTTTTTTATTCTTTCTACGCGTTAGAAATTATCCGTGGTGTCGGCACAATGTGTGAGGCGTTGAAACTGGATTTGCTCCTACACCTGACTGATGCGCGTTCAGCTCTATCTTTACGTGGCATAGGCGGGATGATTTTCTCCGATATTATCGGAAACCGCGCCCAGCTTGAAGATTGTCTGGCAAAAGGTATCCCCACTGTAGTTATCAATTATTATGTGGAAGATTTGGATGTTTCCTGTATTGCCGTAGATAATTGCGGAGGCGCGGAAAATGCGGTTAATTACCTGATTGAATTAGGCCATAAAAAGATAGCCCATATTACCGGCGATGTAATGACTCAGGCAGCGGCAAAGCGCTTGGAAGGTTATAAACGGGCATTGGAGAAGAACGGTATTAAACTAAGGGAAGATTATATATTCCATACTGATTATTCCCGCGGCCAAGCTAGGAGTGCGGCGGAAAATTTGATTAAGGCTGCTGATCCGGCAACTGCTGTTTTTGTTGCTTCTGATTCCATGGCCCTGGAAGTAATGGCGGTTGCCCGTGAACTAGGCAAGGATATCCCGGGAGATTTATCGATTGTCGGTTTTGATGATAATCCCTCTGGTCTTTATGGACCGGTTGCTTTGACTACTGTACGCCAGCCATTAATCCGGATGGCCGAAGAGAGTGTTAAAGAACTGAACCGACTGATTGCTTTAAAGAAGAATGCGCCAAAAAGAATTCTTCTCCCGGCAGAATTAGTTATCCGGGAGTCCTGCAAACCTTTTTCCGGCGGATAAGCTCTCAATACAATCTATTGTATATTCCAATATGTACTTACACTATATATTGTAATTTTTTTTGTTGACAACTGTAGCTCCTTTTGTTATATTGCTCGGAGTGATTTGAAATTAACCTTCCTTATTTTAACCCGAGGTGAAAAATGGATTTAAAGCTATCTCCTAATGCCATTAAAGTTCTTGAGCGTAGATACCTGCGTAAGGACGAAGAGGGCAAGCTTATCGAAACTCCGGAACAGATGTTTACGCGTGTTGCCAGCGCTATTGCAATTGCGGACAAGCAATACGGTAAGACCGACCAGGAAGTAAAGAAACTCCAGGACTCATTCTTTAGGATTATGACAAATTTAGAGTTTTTGCCGAATTCTCCATGTTTGATGAATGCAGGAAAAGAATTAGGCCAGCTTTCCGCTTGTTTTACTCTCCCGATTGAAGATTCAATGGAATCAATTTTTGAAACATTAAAAGTTACCAGCTTGATTCATAAATCCGGTGGAGGCACAGGGTTCAATTTTTCTCGTCTGCGTCCGAAGAACGCGGTAGTTAAGACTACCGGAGGCGTGGCCAGCGGCCCGATTTCATTTATGCGTGTTTATGATGCGGCAACCGAGGCGGTCAAGCAGGGCGGTACCCGTCGGGGGGCCAATATGGGTATCTTGCGCGTTGACCATCCGGATATAATGGAATTTATTACCTGCAAGGAAAACAATAATCAGATCAACAATTTTAATATTTCCGTCGCTATTACTGATGAATTCATGTTCAGACTTTCCCGCGGAGAGGAATATGATTTGATCGATCCGCATACGCATAAGCCGGTACAGAAGATTAATGCCAAAGAGGTATTCGATTTAATTGTCAAACAGGCTCATAAGAACGGCGAACCGGGGATTATCTTTATTGATCGGATCAATCAATACAACCCTACTCCGAAATTGGGCAAGGTGGAAAGTACTAATCCTTGCGGAGAGCAGCCTTTATTGCCTTTTGAGTCTTGTGATTTAGGTTCGATAAATTTAGACCAGATGTGTATTAAGACTGATGCGGGTTGCGAAATAGATTGGGACAGGCTTAAAGAGGTAACGGCTTTAGCAGTACACTTCCTGGATAATTTGATCGATGTAAACAAGTTTCCTTTACCTGAGATTGAAAAGGCTACTAAGGCTACCCGGAAGATAGGTTTAGGTGTTATGGGCTGGGCAAGTTTATTGATCCGCCTGAATATACCTTATAACAGCGCTGAAGCTGTGGCCTTAGCGGAAAAGGTAATGGCTTTTATCCTGGATGAAGCAAACAAGAAATCTTTGGAATTAGGAAAAACGAAAGGAGTATTCCCGGCTTTTAAAGGAAGTATCTATGATAAAAAAGACGGTTCGACCAGGATGCGTAATGCTACGTTGACAACTATTGCTCCGACGGGTACCATAAGCATTATTGCCGGGCCTTGTTCATCGGGAATTGAGCCGTTGTTTGCGATATCCTATTACCGCAAGGTTATGGATAATGATAAGCTGGTTGAGGTTGAGCCATTGTTTGAGCAGGTGGCTCGGGAAAGAGGATTTTATAGCACTAAGCTTATGGAAAAGATTGCCGAGAGTGCATCAATCAGGGATATCAAGGAGATTCCTGAAGATGTGCGCAGGGTTTTTGTTACTTCGCATGATATCTCTCCGGAGTGGCATATACGTATGCAGGCGGCTTTTCAGAAATATGTGCATAATGCGACAAGCAAGACGATTAATTTCCCTAACGAAGCGACTATTGAAGATGTGCGCAAGGCTTATATCCTGGCATTTGATCTGAATTGTAAGGGTACCACTATCTATCGTGATAATAGCCGGGAAGAGCAGGTTTTAAATGTTGGTAAACCCAAAGAAAAACAGGAAGCAAAGCTTATACAAGATATCAAGAAAGAGATTGCCCCGCGTCCCCGGCCGGAAGTAATTATCGGTACGACAACCAAGGTATCTACGGGTTGCGGCAATCTTTATGTAACCATCAACGTCGATGAAGATGGTAAGCCTTTTGAATTGTTTACCCAGATGGGTAAAGCCGGCGGCTGTGCTGCCAGTCAGCTTGAGGCAACCGGCAGGTTGGTTTCTCTTGCTTTTCGCGCCGGAATTGAAGTAAAATCTATCATTGAACAGTTACGTAATATCCGCTGTCCGTCTCCTTCCTGGGAAAAAGGCCAGAGGATATTTTCTTGTGCTGATGCTATTGCCCGCGTGGTAGAGCGTCGCCTGGTTAATACACAGGCTCCCGTAAGGCTTGAAGCAGAATCAATAACTATTCCCATGAAGCATTCGCATGACGATCAATTGCAGACCTCGGATTTAAATGAGCAGGTAAATATTGTCGGGGTTTGCCCTGATTGCGGAGGCGCCCTGCGTCATGAGGAGGGCTGCGTTAAATGCCATGCCTGCGGTTACTCTAAGTGTTAATTTAGTTCCCTTAAAGAATCTCCATGAACAATTTTGATGTGATTGTTATCGGTGCCGGCCATGCCGGCATCGAGGCATCTCTTGCTTGTGCCCGCCTGGGTGTGAAAACCCTAATGCTTACCCTTGATATTAATTCTATCGGTAAAATGAGTTGCAACCCGGCTATTGGAGGTGTGGGCAAGGGGCAGCTGGTAAAAGAGATCGATGCTTTAGGCGGCGCGATGGGGAAAGCAGCGGATGCCTGTGCGATACAGCTGCGTATCCTTAATTCTTCCAAGGGTGCTGCTGTGCAGTCATCGCGTGCGCAGATTGACATGCATCAATACAGCCGTTATATGTGCAAGTTGCTTAAGGGCCAGAAGAACCTTGCAATAAAAGAGGCAGAGGCAAATAAACTGATTGTTGAAGACGGCAAAGTTTTAGGCGTAGTAACAGATAGGCAGGAGATCTATGCTAAATGTGTGGTTATCTGTCCGGGGACATTCTTAGATGGTCTGATCCATATAGGATTAAGGCATTTCAGTGCAGGTAGAATTAATGAACGTGCCAGTATCGGTCTGGCGGATGATTTAAAGAATTTAGGCTTCAATCTGCTGCGTTTTAAGACCGGTACCTGTCCGCGACTGGATAAAAGATCGATAGACTTTTCTAATCTTATTCGTCAGGATGGCGATGTTACCCCTAAGCCCTTTTCATTTTCTACTGTCAAGCTCAAACAGAAACAAATCCCCTGTTATATAACCTATACTAACAAAAAAACACACGAAATTATCCTCGCTAATTTGGATCGCTCTCCGCTTTATTCCGGTAGGATTAAGGCCACCGGAGTAAGGTATTGCCCGTCTATAGAAGATAAAATCGTTAAATTTAGCGATAAAGAAAGACACCAGGTGTTTTTAGAGCCTGAAGGTTTAGGGGTTCGGGAGATCTATCCCAATGGTATCTCAACTAGCCTCCCCGAAGACGTGCAGGTCAGGATTTTAGGTTCCATCCCGGGGTTAAAGAATGCCAAGGTTATCCGTTTTGGTTATGGCATTGAACATACCGTGGTTGAGCCTACCCAGCTTTATCCCAGCCTGGAAACAAAGTTGATTAAAAACCTTTATCTGGCCGGTCAAATCAACGGCACTACGGGGTATGAAGAGGCGGCAGCCCAAGGGCTGGTTGCGGGTGTTAACGCCGCCTTGCGTCTTCAGAATAAAGAGCCGTTTATTTTGGATCGCGCAAGCAGCTATATCGGAGTATTGATTGACGATTTAACTACCAAGGGGACCTTTGAACCTTACCGGATGTTTACTTCCCGAGTGGAATACCGACTTATCTTACGTGAAGATAATGCGGATTTACGCTTGAGCAAAATGGGGTTTGATCTAGGGTTGTTAAGTAAGGCTGATTACCGCAAGGTAGAGAATAAACAAAAAGGGATAAAAGCAGGATTGGATTTCTTGAGAAAGACGCGGATCAGCCCGGATAAGAAGGTTAATGTTAAATTAACCCAGCTTGGTTCTGCCGGAATTACCCGGATGGTCAACTTAGAAGAATTATTAAAACGGCCGCAGATAAGCATTAAAAGTTTAAAAACAATACATAGGCTAAAAAGCGGTATACCGGAATCTGCTTGGCAGCAAATTGAAATAGAGGTAAAATATTCTGGTTTTATTCAAAGGCAGCTAAAAGATGTGGAGCGCTTCAAGCATCTGGAGAAAATCCGACTGCCCAACGGTTTTGATTACAGTAATTTATCCGGGATATCCCGCGAGATAAGAGAGAAGCTGGCTAAATTTAAGCCGCTTAACTTAGGGCAGGCATCGAGGATTTCCGGGGTTACTCCTGCTGCAATTTCACTGCTCATGGTTTATGCTTCACGGCCTAAAGGCAGGTTTCTTATTGTGTGAACATGGTTTAGTTGGGCATGTATCTTGGCGGATTCTTTTGATACGTAATTTAAGGACACTGTATGCTTGAAAATAATAAACTGGAACTTAAAAATTACTGCCTTTCTTTAGAGGTAGATCTCTTTGGCGTAGCCGATATAAGAAATATAAAGAATGAATTCTTGATCGCACCTAAAGTATTAGCCAAGTTGGATCGCGCGGTATGTTTGGGATTACGTATCTCTCAAGCAGCCTTGGCTGAGATAGAGCAGGCTCCTACAAGAATGTATTTTCATCACTACCGGATGGTGAATATGTTTTTGGATCAGGTAGCCTTGAGAGTGGGGAATTATATACAAAAAATGGGGTATCTTAGTCTAGGTATCCCGACTTCTCAGATTATCGACTGGGAGAAGATGAGTGCACATGCATCCCATAGAAAATTAGGTGTTTTAGCGGGGTTAGGTTGGATTGGCAGGAACAATCTATTGGTGAATAAAGAATTGGGCAGTCAGTTTCGTCTGGTAACTATATTAACTGATATGCCGCTTGAGCCGGATCAGCCGGTAAAAGAAGATTGCGGTTTATGCCGACTTTGTGTTAAAATATGCCCAGCGCAAGCCATAAAAGATGATCCATCTAAATTTGAACATACCAAGTGTTTTGAGAAATTAAGAGAATTCCAGAAGCAGCGCCAGGTTGATTCTTATGTTTGTGGTATTTGCGTGAATGTCTGTAAAGGTAAGAAAGAAGGTGGGCGGTGAAAGAGAAAATCCTGATTGTTGAAGATGAGAAAGACATCATCAAGATGCTCGAGTATAACCTTAAAAAAGAAGGTTTTAAGGTTGTTGACGCGCGTAACGGGGAAGATGCCCTGGATTTAGCTTTACGGGAATATCCGGATCTTATCCTGTTGGATTTAATGCTTCCGGGAATAGATGGTCTGGAGGTATGTAAAACTTTGAAGAAAGAGGCCAAGACTGCTTCTATCCCCATAATTATGCTTACTGCTAAAAGTCAAGAATCGGATAAAGTGGTGGGTTTAGAATTAGGGGCTGATGATTATATTACCAAGCCCTTTAGCCCACGCGAGCTGATTGCCCGTATAAAAGCAGTATTGCGCAGGGCTACTGAAAAAGAAAAACTTCCTGAGGTGTTTCAATCAGGAGATTTAAGGATAGATTTCTCTAAAATATCCGTAAGCGTCAAGGATAGGCCGGTTGAGCTTACGGCAAAAGAGTTTGAGCTTTTAAGAACCCTGCTTAAGGCTAAAGGAAGAGTTTTATCCAGAGATTATCTTTTAGATTCTATCTGGGGCTATGACCATGCCATGGAGATTCAAACGCGCACAGTAGATGTGCATGTGAGGACTCTGCGTAAGAAACTTAAATCCGCAGCGAAAATGATCTTAACGGTTAAAAACTACGGCTATAGATTCGAAATAGAAGAGGAGTAACCCAGAGATGTTGTTGCTTGTTGTGTTGGTTTTGCTTATGGGGTTAGGGGTTGGCTGGTCAATTGGCGCTAATGATGCAGCTAATTCTTTAGGTACAGCAGTAGGCTCAAAGGTTTTAACCTTGCGTCAGGCAATTATCCTGATCGTAGTTTTTGGTTTCTTAGGGGCGTACCTGCAGGGTGCATATGTAACTAAAACCATCGGTAAGGGGATTGTTCCTTTGGATCAATTGGACAGGCAGGTTGCTATGTATGTTGCTGTTATAGCTTCTTTTTCCGCCTGCGTTTGGGTTATCCTGGCCACTTATTGGAAGATGCCTATCTCGACGAGCCATTCTATTGTGGGAGCGGTTGCCGGGGCAGGCCTGGCAGTCGGCGCCCAGGTTAAATGGAAGATGCTGTTAGATATATTTGTCTGCTGGATTTTTACTCCAATAGGGGCGGCAATTTTAGGCTATATATTTTTCAGGGTTCTGCAGAATTTATTCTATCGTTTTTTTCCGCGCAAATTCATAAAACCAATTGTGTTTTTTCTGGTTATCGCCAGCGGTTGTTATGTGGCATATACCTGGGGAGCAAATGACGTGGCTAATGCAGTCGGGGTTATTTCCGGGGTTGGTGTGCTTAGTCAAAAAGGGAGCGTTATTTTTGGCGGCTTAGCCATAGTTATAGGAATAATGACTTGGGGGTACAAGGTTATTGAGACTGTTGGTTCTGAAATTACCCGCTTGCTTCCGATTATGGCTCTTTCTGCGCAGTTGGCCAGTGCGGTTAACGTGCATCTCTACACTGTTTTTGGTATTCCAGTTTCTACCAGCCATTCTATAGTCGGCGCAATTTGCGGAGTGGGGTTAGTCAGGGGAATCAGGGTACTTAATTTCCGGATAATGAAGGATATGATTCTCTGTTGGATGGCCACTCCTTTCATTTCCGGATTAATAAGTTATATAACATTGCAGATAATCAGGCTGTTTATAAAAATTTAACAATATATGCCCTCGTAGGCTAACACCCGGCCCGAAAGGAAGTGGTCGGTGCACCTTTTGTGGGTAAGGAGGTAATGATGAAAGAGATGAGAAATATCTTAGGTTGGTTAGGCATGGCAGAAGAGCAGTCTATACTTCAGGATGCCAAGAAACATGTGGAAGAGACTTATAAAACAGTTACTTTTTTTGCCGAAGCAGTAAAGTTTTTTATTAATGGCGACCTGGAATCCAAGACGCGCTCTATTGAGAGTGTCAGGCAGAGCGAGCATCAGGCGGATGTTTTGCGTTCTAAAATGATTGATCAGCTTTCTGAGGGGATGCTCCTTCCTCCTGATCGGGAAGATATGATGCATTTTGTCAAAACCTTGGATAAGATAGCCGATTGGACCAATGGCGCGGCCAGGCTCTTGGGTTTTATTGAAGGGAAGATTCCGGAAAGTGTGTTAAAGAACATCTCTTTAGGCACAGATTTGATTGTAAGTTCTATCTCCAAGCTGAAGGAGGCCATAGTGGCGTTGTCTAAAAATGAGTTGAAAAACGCCATAACCTTGAGTGCTGAGATTGATCAGCTAGAACATCAGGCGGATGACCAGAAGAAATCTATGGTTGAGGCGATTATTCATGCTAAATTGGAACCAGTCAGTCTGCTGTTGACTTATCAGTTGGCAGAATACCTGGAAGGGGTAACTGATAAAATTGAAGATTGCGCTGATTTTATCAAAGTCTTGGCGATAAAGTCAAAATAAATATGAGAATTAGCTTTAAGCTCAAACTCATTTTATCTTATTTTTTTCTTATCTTTATATCTCTGGGTTTTGTCGCCTTTTTCCTGGATAAAAACCTGGAAGAAAAAGCGCTCCAGGA
Organism: Candidatus Omnitrophota bacterium; assembly: GCA_028712505.1. Lineage (GTDB taxonomy): Bacteria > Omnitrophota > Gorgyraeia > Gygaellales > Profunditerraquicolaceae > UBA6249. The sequence goes on along the minus strand of JAQTQC010000007.1, from coordinate 19,409 downwards.
GATAAAAACATCCCTGATCAATGAATCCCGTCTTATAGAAAGCATTATTTCTAATAACCCCGCAGCTTTAAATAGCCCGGAATATTTGGATAAAATAAGTAAAGATTTGGGCTCCAGAATTAAATCGCGGATCACTATACTCAATATTACAGGTAAGGTATTAGCTGATTCAGAGGTTTCTTTACAGCAGGCGCTCAACCTGGAAAGTCATCTTGGTCGTCCAGAGGTAGCTAAGGCATTAAAAGGTAAGATCGGGGAAGAGATTCGTTATTCCTCTACTTTAAAAATAGATATGCTTTATCTAGCTGTTCCGATCAAGGAAAATGGGGTTAATGCCGGAATATTGAGACTGGCTTTACCTTTAACCAGTGTGCAGAAGGTTTTATTTGCAGTTAGGAAAACGATTATCATAGGGTTATTTTTTACCTTGGGGTTGGCTTTTGTTTTGGCTTCGGTATTAGCCAAGACGTTAATCAAACCGATTAACCGGATAATCTACATTTCTTCAAAGTTCTCTCAGGGTGATTTTTCGCGCAGGATTTTTCAAAGTTCCAATGATGAGATTGGATTGCTCGCTGCAACCCTCAATAAAATGGCGCAGGATATTGAGGAGAAAATCCGCGAGGTGGCAACCAAAAACCAGCATTTGGAAGCTATTTTTAATAGTATGATTGAGGGGGTTATTGTTACGGATGAAAGCTCAAGGGTAATTTCCATAAATCATGCTATTGAGTCGTTGTTTGATGCCAAGGGTGCTGCGATAGAAGGAAAGTTTTTTCTGGAAGGAATCCGCAATAGCGAAATATCTGAATTGATAAACAATGCGATGAATTCGGCCAAGCTCATCTCTAAAGAAGTAACCCTGATTATGCCGGTGCAAAGAGTAGTCCAGGTGAATGTTTCCCCGATTTTCCAGCAGGATAAGGTCACTGGCTCGGTTATCGTGATCCATGATATTACCGAGATACGCCGGCTTGAGACAATGCGTCGGGATTTTGTGGCCAATGTTTCGCACGAATTAAAAACCCCGCTTACCTCTATAAAAGGATTTGTGGAAACTTTACTTGAGGGAGCAGCGGAGGATAGGGAAAACAGGATCAACTTCTTAAAGATAATTAACAATCACGTGGATAGATTGAGTAATTTAATTAATGATCTGCTCGAGCTTTCGCATATTGAATCAAAGGAAATCGAGCTTTTAAAGAACAGGTTTGACCTAAGCAGCCTGGTTGATGAAGTCGTGATGGGGAATAAATCCCAGGCAAGAAAGAAGGGGGTAGAGATTAAATCTGACTTACCGCAAGGCTTAGAGATTTTAGCTGATAGCGGCAAGATTGAACAGGTCCTGGTCAATCTTGTTAATAACGCCATTAAATACAATAAAGATAAAGGTTTTGTACGGATCTATTCCGAACAGCTTGCAGATACAATAAAGATCGTTGTTGAGGATTCTGGTTCGGGTATTCCGGCAAAAGATATCCCGCGTATCTTTGAACGTTTTTATCGCGTTGATAAGGCGCGTTCGCGTGAGCTCGGAGGAACAGGTCTTGGGCTTTCCATTGTTAAGCATATCATCGAGTTGCATTCCGGTTCTGTCGGTGTTGAGAGCGTGGAAGGACTCGGTTCCAAATTCTGGTTTACTATCCCCAATCTTATTTAGCATTTTAGTTGGACATAGCAAGAAGGTTTAAAGGCATCCGATAAAGGTGCCTTTTTGGCTAAATACGCCTTTTTAAAGCTTTACCTGGATTTTACTCTTCCTTGAAGCAGATTTAACCCCCCTGTTTTATACTTAAGCCATGATCAATAGGATATTAGAAATAGCCGAATCTCTAGTCATGTTGTGGCGAAGGATTATCGACGAAGAATCTGAAAGCTTGGATAAATTCTATGCACAGTATGAATGATCTCCTGTGCTGGAAACCCTCGGTGCTAATAGATATAGTTTCGGTCTGTCCTGGAGGAAAAGGAGGCAGTTATGGTTAACAAGAAAATTATAATCGTGGAAGATGATAGGGATATAAGCAGCTTTATTGCATATAACTTAAGCAAGGAAGGCTTTCAGGTTGAGCAAGTTTTTGACGGTGTAAGCGCTATGCAAAAGATTAAAGAAGAAGTCTTTAATATTGTTATCTTAGACATTATGCTGCCGGGAATAGATGGTTTTGAAATATGTAAAGAAATAAAGAGTGATCTGAGATATGCCAGGTCTTTTATAGTGGTAGTTAGCGCAAAGTCTGACGAACAGGATAAGTTATATGCGCATTTATTAGGGGCGGATTGTTATTTAACTAAGCCTTTTAATCTAGCTAATCTTTTGGGAGCAGTAAATGAGATAAGCGAGTCATTGGGCAGGGAATATCTGGTAAGGAAGGGTTAGTTTATTTTACGTGGATTTTACAAGCGCTTAATTTGTAATTAATGTCAAAAATGTAAGATATATAAAGTTCGAAAGGAGGGAATAAAAAATGAATACTATGTCGCCTATCCGAAAGGATTTCTTAGCTAGTAACCTCAGGTCTCAGCTAGGCAGGTTGAGTAGTATCTTGGACAATATAGAGGAGGAAAGGCTCGATGGTGAATGCGCCAGTGATTCATTAAGAGAGGTGGAGTTGAATTTACGTCAGATACGCAAGTTATGCGTGGAAGGGTAACTTAAGAAAAGGAGGAGTTGTGATGAAAAAGTTGTTAATCGTAGCATTATTAGGTATTTTCTGTTTGATGAGCGCAGGTATCCAGTCTTCCTACGCAGGAGAAATCGATTTATTGTTACAGAAATTGGTGGAAAAAGGGGTTTTGAGCGGAGCAGAAGCACAACAAGTTAAGACTGAAACTCAGGAGCAGGTAAAGAAAGAAATCGCCCAGGGAAAGTTCTCTTCTCTGCCGGCCTGGGTACAGAATATCAAGTTTAAAGGCGATTTAAGATTAAGGTATCAGAATCAACACGAGAAAAATAATAACGATATCCAAAAAGATGCAAACATCGGCCGCGTGCGCATGAGGCTTGGTATAGAAAGCAAAATAAACGATAAAGTCTTGGCCGGGATTGGAATAGCCACTGGAAGCGGAGATCCGCGTTCAACGAACATTTCCTTTGGAGATTATAATTCCAAGAAACAAATTATATTGGATTATGCTTACGGCAAATATACGCCGTTTTCCTGGTTGCAGCTTACCGGAGGCAAGATGCTGCCTGGAGATGTATTTTGGGAGCCGACGGATTTAGTCTGGGATACTGATATAACTCCGGAAGGCGTTGCTTTTGGTTTCAAGAAGACTTTAAATCCTCGTGCTTCAATATTTATGAATGGTGGGTTTTTAGTTGTCCAAACAGATTCTACATCAACTTCCGGTGCTTCAGCATTTTTGGTCCAACCGGGAGCAAATTATCGATTCAATGATACCTTTTCATTAAAGGGCGCTGTTTCTTATTCTTCTTTTGATGTGAAGGATCAGGCTCCTTCCAGCTATGATAAAGGTTATAACACTAAATATAACAGCAGCTCTTCTACTACTGGTAACTATGCCTATAATTACACTATGCTTAATCCGGCATTAGAGTTTAAGATTATGCAGCCTTTTAAGACATTGGGATTGAATGTTGAGTCTTTAAAATTCTTCGGCGAATATGTAAATAACCTGGATGTCTCGAATAAAAATACCGGTTTTTCAGCCGGGTTCCAGCTGGGTAATGAGAAAATCGAGAAATGGGGTGATTGGCAGTTTAGATACGTATATGCCATGCTTGGTAAAGATGCGGTGCTTGATATCTTGCCGGATTCTGACCGTTATAGTGGAAAAACCGGTATCCGAAGCCATGAAGGATCCCTTAACTATGGTTTAGGTAAAAATGTCTGGATCAGCTTTGATGTTTACCGTTCCTGGGGTATTAACGGTATAAACGGCGCAAGCGGGAAGAAGCCTGAAACATTGGCCCAGGCTGATTTTAACATGAAGTTCTAATAATCGCTTGAGTCTATGTTGTTTAGGCAGCACAATTTTTTAAACACTAAAGGAGGAAAGAAAATGAAGTTTACAAAGTTCATAATATCAGGAGCGCTGGTTTTAGGTATCGTATTGCCCTGTTACGCTGAGAGAATTGTTGTCGAAGGTTCTACTACTGTTCTTCCTATCGCCCAAAAGGCGGCAGAGGTCTATATGGATAGGAATCCCGGAGATGATATTTCAGTGCGCGGGGGAGGCTCGGGAGTAGGTATTGCTTCGTTATTAGATAAAAATTGTAATATTGCCGCATCTAGCCGTCCGATTAAGGACACGGAGTTGGATAAGGCAGTAACTAATGGTGTTGACGCTACAGCTAATATAATTGCTATGGATGGCCTGGCAGTTATTGTTAATCCTGCAAATGAGATCAACAAATTAAGTAAGAAACAAGTAAGGGACATTTTTATAGGTACAGTTTCTAACTGGTCGCAGTTAGGGGGAAGCAATGAGAAGATTGTGGTAGTCTCCCGGGATACTTCCAGCGGAACATTTGAGGCTTTTCTTACGTTGGTATTAGATGGCAATAAGACTCGTTCTGATGCTTTAATGCAGGCGTCTAATCAGGCAGTGGCAACTACTGTTAGCGCTACGCCGGGTGCTATAGGCTATGTAGGTTTAGGATTTCTTTCGCCTATGGTAAAAGGAATTGAAATAAACGGGGTTATGCCTTCAAAAGATACGATTGTTTCCGGAAAATACCCGGTTACCCGTCCGCTTTTTATGTACACTGATGGAAAACCTCAGGGATTAGTAAAGAGATATGTTGATTTTATCTTGAGCGATGAGGGCCAGAAGCTAGTTGAAGAAGAGGGTTTTGTGGGGTTGAGGGATAAGAAGTAAAGCGTTTATTTGCTACCCTAAGATGGATGGCACGGTAAGGCAAATCTACCGTGCCATCATTTCAATGATGAATATGCCGCGTTTTAAAGAAAAACTATATAAATGGATTTTTACCATCCTTGCTTTTGCTTCGCTTTTTTTCCTGGTAGGTATCGTGCTGGTGTTGATTAAAGAGGGTCTGCCGATATTTCAGAAAGTAAGTTTTTCCGAATTTATCTTTGGCCGTTACTGGTATCCTACTTATAATCCGGCAGAATTTGGAATATTGCCCTTGATTTTAGCTTCTATCTGGGTTACTTTTGGCGCGGTTATGGTTTGTTTACCTTTAGGAGTAGGCAGTGCACTTTATCTCAATGAATTAGCCGGTCCGCGTCAGAAAGCCGTGCTCAAGCCAATCATTGAATTGTTAGCAAGTATTCCTTCAGTAGTCTTCGGTTTCTTCGGCATGGTTGTACTTACTCCTTTCTTGCAGGAGATATTTCATCTGCCCACAGGGTTAACTGCTTTAAATGCCAGTATTATTCTGGGAATTATGGCTACTCCTACAGTATGTAGTATTGCGGAAGACGCTTTAAACTATGTTCCGAATGCATTTCGTGAAGCGTCTTTTGCCGTGGGCGCAACTCGTTGGCAGACTCTGATTAAGGTGGTAATCCCTGCAGCAGGCTCAGGAATATCTACCGCTGTTATCTTGGGCATGAGCCGAGCAGTTGGGGAGACGATGACCGTGTTAATGGTTGCCGGAGGCGCAGCAGTTATTCCGCATACTTTCTTGGAGCCGGTACGGCCAATGACTGCGGCTATTGCCGCAGAGATGGGGGAGGCACCGATCGGCGGCGGCCATTATCATGCGCTTTTTGCCATTGCGCTCGTATTATTCGTAATTACGTTTTTATTCAATATTGTAGCAGAATTAATCAGCAGGCGTTTTAGGATAAAATTGGGGTTAAGCGGATGAAAAAAGATTTCTCGCAAAGCTTGGGTTTCTTTGGTTTATTCCTCTGCATGGCGGTTACCCTTTTGGCCCTGGGTTCGATTATATATTTTATCACTGTGCGTGGATTCAGTGTGTTGAGCTGGGATTTTCTCACAAAGGTGCCGTATTCGGCAATGACTAAAGGGGGGATTGCTCCGGTAATTGTAGGTACATTTTATATTACTTTTGGTTCAATCATCTTTGCTTTGCCTCTGGGACTTGCCTGTGCGATATATCTTTGCGAGTATTCCCCTAAAAGTGTAGTGGTAAATATCATTAGAATCAGTATAAACAACCTGGCTGGCGTGCCTTCGGTTGTATTTGGTTTATTTGGCCTGGCGGTGTTTGTTAAATTCTTCGGTTTTGGAGTTTCTATCCTTTCCGGAAGCCTTACTTTGGGAATCCTTGCTTTACCTATGATCATCTCTTCGGCACAGGAGGCGCTTTTAGCTGTTCCTCAATCTATCAGGGAGGCTTCATTGTCTTTAGGCGCAACGAAATGGGAAACGATTAAGAATATTGTCTTGCCTACGGCTTTACCAGGGATCCTTACCGGTGTTATCTTAAGTATTGGCAGGGTTGCCGGAGAGACCGCGCCGATTCTATTTACCGCTGCAGCTTTTTATACCCGCGGCTATCCCAAATCCATATTTTCCGAAGTCATGGCTTTACCGTATCATATTTACGCGTTGATGACTGAGGGGGCGCATCCGGATAAGCAAAGGGCGATTGCTTATGGATGCAGCCTGGTGCTTTTATTGTTGGTTCTGTTCATTTCAGGATTGGCTATTATTTTGCGGCAAAGACAGAGGAGCTCTCATGGATAATAAGATAAAGATGCAGGCAAAAAACGTGGATTTCTTTTATGGCAAAACCCAGGCGTTGAAGAAAGTCAGCCTTGATGTTTACTCTCATAAGGTTACGGCGATGATCGGTCCATCCGGGTGCGGTAAATCTACTTTTATCCGTTTATTTAACCGGATGAATGAACTTGTACCGCATACCACTCTTTGTGGCGAGATATTCCTTGATGATTTAGAGATTAATAACCCATTGGTTGACGCAGTGGATATCCGCAGGAGAGTGGGGATGGTTTTTCAAAAACCCAATCCATTTCCCAAGAGTATATTTGAGAATATCAGTTATGGGCTAAAGGTCAATGGCATAAAGAACAAGGCATTCATTGAGCATAAGGTTGAAGATTCCTTAAAAAAGGCGGTTATCTGGGATGAGGTCAAAAACAGGCTCAATGACAGCGCTTTAAAATTATCTGGAGGTCAGCAGCAGCGTTTGTGTATTGCCCGGTGTCTAGCCGTGGAAACAGAGGTAATTCTGTTTGATGAGCCATGCGCTAGCCTTGACCCGATATCAACCGCTAAGATAGAAGAGCTTATCCTGGAGTTAAAAAAGGAATATTCTATTGTCATCGTTACGCACAATATGCAACAGGCAGCACGGGTATCCGATTGCACCGGGTTTTTTCTTTTAGGGGAACTAGTGGAGTTTGGTAAAACCCAGGATATCTTTACTGCCCCGAAAGACAAAAGGACTGAAGCGTATATTACAGGGAGGTTTGGTTAAGATGAAAAAAGTGCTTTTTGTTTGCGTAGAGAATTCTTGCCGCAGCCAGATTGCCGAAGGATTTGCAAAAGCATTAGGTGGCGCCAAACTTGAAGCTTATAGCGCTGGTTCTAAGCCGAGCGGTAAGGTGAATTCTGGTGCAGTTAAGGTTATGCAGGAGATAGGGATAGATATCTCGGCTGCGGAATCAAAAGGGTTTAATGACTTAACAGTAAAAGAATTTGACTATGTTATCACAATGGGATGCAGGGATATCTGTCCGTTTGTTCCAGCTAAAGAGCATTTTGATTGGCAGATCGATGACCCTAAGGGTAAGAGTGAAGAATTTCTCAGGAAAATACGGGATTTGATTAAGGAAAAAGTAGAGTCGCTAATTAGAGAGGTTTAATATGGAAAGACATTTTGATACGGAATTGGCGGATTTAAAAGGCAGTATTCTCCAAATGGGGGATCTGGTAGAAGAGGCGATTATCGATTCTGTAGAGGCGCTCAAGAAATTGGACAAGGATAAGGCAGCAAAAGTAATTGCTGATGATAAGTTTATTGATGAAAGCGAACTGAAGATTGACGAAGAGTGTTTGGACTTGTTGGCTTTAAGACAGCCGATGGCTGTAGATTTACGTTTCATTACCATGGCGATGAAGATTTCTACTGATTTAGAAAGAATGGCCGATTTGGCTGTGGACATATCGCAGCGCGTACTGGAGTTAGCAGATAAGCCTTTGCTAAAGCCCTTGGTGGATATTCCTAAGCTAACTTTGCTTGCGCAGAAAATGACCCGTGATGCTATAGGTTCATTCATCAAAAAAGATGTGGATTTAGCCAAGCAGGTAATTTTGTGCGATAAGGAGGCCGATGATTTGCGTAATTTAGTGCAGCAAGAGTTGCTCAATGATTATATTTCTAAAAACAAGGAAACTATCCCTCGTGCTATCCCTCTGCTTTTAGTTGCCCGCCACTTGGAGCGTATCTGCGATCACGCTACGAACATTGCCGAAGACGTTATTTATATGGTTGAGGCCAGAGTAGTTAAACACCATATTGAGAAATTAGACAAGTAAAGAAGATAAATATATGCTCAAAGTTTTACTCATAGCTCTGAATCTAGTTTCTTTTTACATTACTGCTCAAGCAGATACGATTTATTTAAAGTCAGGTAAAGTATTGGAGGCGTGCATCCTGGAGGAAAATACGGATTATATTAAAATTGATTTTAATGGCAATCCCTTATATTATCAGAAGAAATATATAGCTAAGATTGAAAAGTCTATACTGGCAGAAAACGCTGATTCTGGAACAGAAAAGCAGAATGCCGGGCTTCTTGTAAATGATTATTTTAAGAAAGGATTGGAAGCTGCGGCAGAGGGGGATTTTACCCGGGCTAGACAAGAATTTAATTCTGGGATTCTAAAGAGCGAGGATGATCATAATATTCCCGCAGCCCTGAGCTTGCTTGATGATCTTGATTCGGGAAAGATTAGCCGAACGTACGCCTTGGATTTATTCAACGGTTTATTTAGTATGTTGTGTAACGATTATAAGCAGGCAATTTCTTATTTTAAGCTGGTGCTTGAGATCGATCCTGTTAATATAGACGCGTTATACAATTTGGGTGTTTGCTACTATTCTTTGGATAATTTCCACCGGGCCATAGATGTATTTGAGAGCATCCTTAATATCAGGCCGGATGATCCTGAGGTGTATGGTTTATTGGGGAATGCTTATTATCTTACCGGGGATTTCCAGAGCGCAAAGAAAAGTTTTGTTCTGGCGCGAGAGTTATTCCGTAAGGCGCAGGATATCTCAAGCTCGAATGAAATAGAAAAGCTTTTAACCAGGCTTTTTATGGACCAGTCATCTAAGTAAAATTAAGAGGTTAATTTTGATTTGCTATAGTAAATGATTGGTTTGTAGTCTATTGATGCCTTTTCGTCTATACTTCTTCTTTGTTTAATCTTAGCCATTCCCACCATCGCATTCCAAAGCCATATTTCTTTTTCTTGAGGATTTAAATCAAGCGTCCATTCTTTAAGAAGATTATGGAGTAAATCTTCAATCTCATTGATCTTTTTGTCCATCCCCATTGTATCTTTTAGTCTAAGCATACAGACCTCCATTTTTACTCGGCAATTTTTTCTGGAGCGGATTTATTTTATTTATTTGAGATTACTGAACGTAATGTATTGACAAACTCCGTATTGCAGGGCTGCGAATATTTTTCTTCCAGCATAAAAATAGCAGCCAGACAATTATTCAGCTGATCAAGATAGTCCTTTTGATCGGAGGTAGTTGTTTTTTTCAGACATTCCTTTATCCGTTCGCTGCTAGGGATAATCCCTGATCTGATCAATCTGTTTATTTCGGATATTTCCTCTTCTAGGTTATCATCAAGCGGTTTATCCGTGGTGTTCGCCTTATCCTCTATTTCTGTGGAGCCTGGCTCAGATTTAGTTTCTGAGTTAATTGAGAGATGCGCTATCTGCTCGTAGGCAATATCAGCCAGGATTGTTTTAAAATCACTATTTTCCAAGTATTCATCACCGATAAAGATAGTATTTCCCAGTTTTACCGGGCTATTAATCTTTAGGCGTTCTTGGGTAAACATTTGAGCTTCTGGTATAATCATAAAAACAAGTTTGTTGAACTTCTCTGGGCCAAAGAGATTAGTGAGCTCTCCACTTATTTTTGGTATTTTAACCGGTTTTATCCCCAATGAATCAGCAAAACTGACAATCATCTCAATATCCTGTACGGTAACTATTATCTCTTCTGAAGCAGGATGTTCCTCTATTATGGAGTAATTATTAACGCGTTCATCTTGTTTATAGGCGTCCCATCTTTTTTTCAATATCGCAATAGAGCGGTGGAGTTTCTTTAAATCTTTCCTTGTGCTGTAATTTCCAATCATTGCAAATGCATAATGGATAAGGGGAGTGATCAGAAATCCTATAATTGTGTTAACAGCCGCCCAAAAATTGAAACCGTTAAAAATGTTGATATTGAGATTTACTGCGGTCAAAAAGAAACTTATAACCAGACTAATATGTTTTCTTGTTACCCATGAGGTTGCCGGGCCTATTCTGGTTGGGGTCAAGAGTTTGTAATATTCTTCTGGCGAATGTCTATTTCCTGTAGTGTTAATCCGGTCTATTAGCTCATTCAGGTTTTTAGTAGCGCTCCATGCGATATAAGGGACAGCAGTAATTTTATGCCATAGGCTGTATTTTATCTTATAATTTGTTTTTCCGTTCCCGTTGTTGCTATTACCGTTTGCCTTTTCAATATCGACGATATAACCTTTAGCAATATTCAAGGCTGATAAACAGCCTAAGGCGCCTAAGTAGTCAGAAAAATAATGCCCCCACTTGAGTAATCCTTCTACGCTTTCAGCATATTTGGCCTTGTTCTGTACTTTTTGTTCAATCAAACAATTAATTGTTTTTTGGATTAGGTAGTGGACAGAATTTATCCTTTTGTATATAGTCCCAAGAGTGTCGCCAGTCTCTTGTGTTAAATGCAGCGGTAAAACATGGTATATTTTTTCGCAATACTCCGTTAGTTCGGTAATATCGGTTTCAGTCAGATTCTTTCGTTTAAGCATTTCTTCCCAATCATGTATCCTGGCGAAACTGCGTGATATTCCAACATTTAACTCTGTCGGTCTCTCCAGCGCTATGAGATCCAAAATATGCCTTAGGTTTTTGTTGCTGGCGAAAGGTTCGATTGTATCAGATATGCGCTTTAATTCTAAGAAGTCGGTAGGTTTGATATGTCTTGCAATTTGCCTGGCAGCCTTATAGTGATCGGCGGTGTAGTTGTAATTGGCCAATGAGTTTAATACCATATGTATTTGTTCCGGGGTGATATCTGCGTCCATGATCGCTTCTAGTTCTTTTAATCTGAAAAGCTCAAGATTTTCTTCGGATTCTCTGGTGTCAACAGGGTTAGTTACTGCGGTGTTATTTTCGAAGACAGGCGCAGGAGCTGCCGTTTGTTTTATTCCGAGGTGATTTTCTCCAGTGTGGTCTAAATGTTCCTGAGGTTTTGTATTGGCGGTTGGCGGGGCTTGTGGACTTTGGTTCGACTGCAATTCTTTTAATCTGCTCTCTGAAACCTCGTTTTCCACCTGTTGTTGCGCTGTCGGTGCCGCATCGATTGTGTCCTTGTCAGCGCAGTTATTAAAAAGATCCTGTTCTTCCTGAGTTTTTGTTGTATCTAAAATCCCGGTAATTTTTAACCCGGATGTTTCAACAATTTCCTTTATTTTGGAAATCCTGTTTGTGATTAATAGGATATTGCCGTTTTTTCTGAACTTTGCCAATTCGTGTTGCTGGATAAAGTCTATTGACTGCGGGGAGTAATTAATGGAGGTATGTTTCAGGTCAAATCGTTTCAGGAGTTTATCCCAATCTTCATCTTTTGTAATTTGGGAAGATTCCAATTTGTATACGTGGAAGAGATAGCTGACAACAGATAGTTTCTCTTCATTGTTTAATTGCCCCCACCGGGGGTATTTTGTGATCTGCTCAAGTTCTTTTATAATAAACGATCGTTTTGATGATTTTAGATTGGCTATGTTAACCGGTAGGCCCAGGCTTCTTAGAAATTCCTTGTTTTTACGCAGGGTTTCCGGATTTCTGACAAGGAGGCTTATGCCTTTGCCGTTTAAGATATCAAAGCTAAGCTCGTTTGCGATAAACCTTATTCTTTCTTTTGTATCTATACGTTTAGAATTAAGTAGCCTTTGGATGTATTTTGTCGATGAAGATTCCAAGCTTTCTAATACATTATTGATTTCGTTTTCACTCATTTCTTTCTTCTGTTCAATGCTTGGTGGAGCAATTGTATTTTGGATAGGGGGTATCGGTATGCCTTGATCAAAATAGGGATCTTGGAGAGTTTGTCCTTGAACCTTGAAAGATATCTCTTGCCCAGTTGAAGGAGGGGAGAAGGAGCTAGCTGAAATAACATTAATCCGTGCAGGATCTGCAGCATTAAAAATCCCGGTAAAATCAACTCCACCGCTGGAATATGTCCTTATTGACCGGCCAAATAAATTAAAAACTTGAACCTGTAAGTCATACTCTTTCTCCAGATAAGATTTCTGATATTCTTTAAAGTATGTATCTTTAGAACATTGCTTACTTGAGGTAAGGCCAGTTAAATTTCTCTGGTCGATCAAATAAGGATACAATCCGCCGGTATCATAAAACTTACGTTTGAACCATTGCGCCAGGATTAAAGAGTAATAAGCTTGCCGCAGAGAGACATATTTTTTTCCGGTATTTACTTCTTTGGAAATCTTGGGTAAAATTAATTCTCGTATTAATTCGGATGAATACTCATTTATCATCCTGGACTGTTCATCTTCAATTTTAGATTCCTGCCTATTGCTTAAATACGCCGTTTCGGTTGAGACATTTAACCTTGCTTTATAAACATATGCGCTATTTTTGTCTTCGCAGACAACAATTTCCCCTGGGGTTATCCAAATCTTTGTATTAATAGAGATTTGGGCATTCTCCAGGTTGCATCCATATGCTTCTTCAATTTTATCATAAATTTTATTCCAATATTCTTTGCCTTCAGGGGTGGATGGGAAGGTGGCGCGCGCCAGGTCTTTCTTTAGTTCTAAATCCGCCTCCATCAGGATTTTCCCCAAGTCAGTATCGATAAGGTAGTCGTCAATAACTTCATTCGGTGAATCTAATCCCAGGTTTACCCAGAAGTCTTTATTTGGTATGGTTAGACCTGTGTAAAAATATCTGAGTGGTTGGCGTAATGATTCTAATAATTCAGCGCTATCTTTTTTGCCGGTGTTTGCTCTATTGGCAATAACTTTAAGCGATTGGTCAAGTTTGTCATAAGAAATATACCTAAGTTGCGGCGAATTCAAAGGAACGGCAGGAAATGCATTGAGAAAATTGCCAATGGTATTGGAGATGTCTAATTCTTCAACTACCTGAGTAAATCCGGATTGTTCGAATGCCAGAATAAAACATAATAAAAAAGCAATGGCTTTGATAGGGAGGGGGTAAGATTTACGTTTAAAGGTGGCCAGATTTGTTGACATGTTTGCGCTCACTGCAATTTGACCTTAGCTATTTTCTGCAATAAGCATATACTGGTTATGTTAAGGAGGGCTTAAGCCGACGTAAACTCCTTGTAAATTCTTTCCGTAGCCTTTAAATTAATCTTCTATTTGAGTTCAAATATTTTGTAAAAGATTCTTGAGGGTAGGAATTATTGTGAATTATCGAGGTGAGATTTATTGTTTAGCGCGTCCAAGCTTGTTTTCAATTTCCTTTATCTTGTCTATATATTTTGCCACCTTCTCAAGACCATCAGTATCTCCTTTGTGTTGATACAATTCCCGAGCCTTAAGAAGGTTTTCTCTGAACTTTATGAATTGGTCAGACATAAAATAAGCCAAGGCAAGATCGTAATACGTTTCAGGGTTATTCTTATCTAACCTAATGGCATTCTGGTAGTATTTAATCGCTTCAGGATATTCTTCTCTGGAAATATAGATCGCAGCCGTATTGATTATTGCATCGAAAGAGTTCGGTTTCAAAGATATCGTCTTCCGGTAATATTTAAGTGCATCTTCCAGCTGGTCTGATGAATGGTACAGTGTGGCGAGGTTGAAACACGCCTCGCTATATTGAGGATTTATTTCTAAGGCTTTTTGAAAATAGCTGATGGATTTCGATTTTTCACCTAATGAGGCATAAGCTATGCCAATAACATTATATGCTTTGGGGTATTTAGGGTCGGACTTGATATTCATCTCAAGTTCTTTAAGCCCTTCGTCAGTTTTCCCTTTTTGCAAGAAATCCAACCCAGTAAAAAATGACCTAGCGTAGGCATCGGTAATCTTCCCATTGTTTAAATCATCAATCACGGCAAGTGAGCTAATTGAAGTGGCATCTGATTTATTGTCTTTTAATTTATTCTTAAACCAGGCCTCTGCATCCTTAAACTTTCCTTCCGAAGCATATTCTATGCCTTCGCGATAGGCGGGATTGTCGTTTTGGGCAAAAGAATCATTGACCACTGTATTCAATGATATAAATAATGCCGTTGAGATAATTAAAATTGCAATTTTCCCCATATTTTCTCCTGTCTAAATACCAAGCGTAATTATATCTAATTTTACCGATAGTTCAAGGTTATTAGATTCAGTCGGCGGGGAAATTCCGGTTGTCTGTACAGGCTGACCTCGATTAACTATTTACTTAGCCAGCAAAATAAAATATAATATAATGATAAAATTCTGCCCCGCCTGTTTTACTCGAAAATAGGTATTTCCGGAGAAAGCAGGAAATGAAACGAATAGTCTTTTACGGTCTGCGCTTTTGACCTTGTTATTATCGACTGATCTTTATGTCTGCAAAGATGGTGATTCTTATGCGCCTCTCAATGTAAAGGTCAATTTTGACGAAAAAAGATTACTGCTATGATTGAACCTTCGGAATGCGGTAAATCTACGCTGTCTGGGGTATTTAACCGTATGAATTACTTTATTGCAGTTAGGTTTGAAATCCTGCTTATGGATGAGTTTTGCTCTACGCTTGATTTCTAGACAGTCAGAACAGTCAGATTGAAGAATCGGCGCGAAAATTAAAGAATAATTACGCAATTATAATTATTACTCATAGCCTGCAGCAGGTAGCACGCGTATCTGATAGTGGTTTTATGTTGCTGGATGATCTGGTTGAATCTAGCAAGGTGCAGGATATTCTTACTAGCTCAAAAGATGGAAGGGTGTAAGGTTATGTTACCGGTCGTTACGGTTAATAAAACAGGAGGTACTCATAATGTTAAGGCATTTGGATGAAGAATTAAAAGAATTACATAAGGACATCCTGAGGATGGCTGTACTTGCTCAAGAGTCGATCTTTAAATCTATCGAATCGCTGAAGAACCGCGATAAATGCCTGGCTCAGGATGTTATCAATACCGATAAGAAGATTGATGATTTGGAGCTGGCGATAGACGAAAAGTGTATTGACCTTATCGCTCTTTATCAGCCAATGGCCGGGGATTTAAGATATATCGCTACCGGCATGAAGATCAATACGGAGCTTGAGCGTATTGCTGATATAGCCGTGGATATTGCGCAAAGATCGTTAGAATTGATGGAAAAGCCGCTTCTTAAGCCGTTAGTGGATATCCCCAAGCTTTCCCAGGTTTCTCAGGATATGGTGCGGGATGCTATCGACGCATTTATAAAAAGAGATGCCCAGTTGGCCAGAAAAGTAGTTTTGGCAGATACTCAGGCAGACGGGCTGCGTAACCTGGTGCAGGATGAGTTGGTTAATGAATATATGGCGCGCGACCCTAAGACCGCAGAGCGGGCTGTGGCATTATTGCTTATTGCCAGGTATCTGGAGCGTATCTGTGACCATACTACCAATATCGCCGAAGATGTAATTTATATGGTTGAGGCCAGGGTAGTTAAACACCACCCCGAAAAATTAGAATAGTCAGCTAATATATATCCTTGACCCTCGCTGTTTAGTGGTATATAATCTCTTCATTATCCCCAGATCAGCCAAAAAAGCGTTTTAAATACATGAAAAATAAGATTGTTTCCTGGATTGAAGGGCAGGTTAAACGCTCTGGAGCTAAAGGTATTGTTTTAGGACTTTCCGGAGGAATAGATTCTGCCGTAGTCGCTGCTTTATGTAAAAAGGCTGTAGGAAAGAATAAGCTGCTCGTGCTTTTTATGCCCTGCAACAGTAACCCGCAGGATTTAAAAGATGCTAAACTGGTAGCTGCCAAGCTTGGGCTTAAATCCAAGCTGGTTGATCTCTCTAGCGTGTATAATAGTTTCTTGAAGGTCTTGCCATCTGCCGGAGGATTGGCCTTAGGTAATCTTAAGCCCCGCCTGCGTATGAGTGTACTTTATTACTTTGCCAATAAGCTGAATTATCTGGTTTGTGGCACAGGGAATAAGTCTGAGCTTATGGTGGGTTATTTTACTAAATACGGGGATGGCGGAGTGGATATATTGCCGATTGCTGATTTATTTAAACGCCAGGTGCGCAAACTTGCTCAAGAATTAGAAATACCGCAGGGTATTATTATCAAGCCTCCTACAGCCGGGCTTTGGCAGGGCCAGACTGATGAAGGGGAAATGGGTATAACTTATAATGAACTGGATGATATTTTAGATAAATTTTGCAATAAAAAAAAGCAGGTATCTACCAGTGCCAAGGTTATGAAAATAAAGAAAATGTATAAGAGTTCGGAGCATAAAAGAAAAGGCGCCGAAATTTGCCGTATTCAATAAAGGGGGAAAAATGGATGAGATATTGGAAATTTTAGAGAAAGACGGCCGGGCAAGCGTAGAAGATATCGCAAAAATGATCCGCAAGAAGCCGGATGAGGTAAAAAAGTTAATCAGGAAATACGAAAAAGAAGGCGCGATCTTGAAGTATAAAGCAGTGATCAATAAGGACTTGATTAAGGATAATGAGTCTGAGGTCAGGGCCTTAATCGAGGTAAACATCGTCCCCCAGAAAGACTTAGGTTTTGATAAAATTGCCGAGCGAATTTATTCATTTCCTGAGGTAACCAGTTGTTATCTGATCAGCGGGACGTATGATTTGCTGGTGGTTGTGGAAGGAAAGAATTTGCATACGGTTTCTAACTTTGTAGCTGAGAAGCTTTCTTGCATGGAGCATGTGCGCGGTACCGCCACCCATTTCCTGTTGAAGAAATACAAAGAGGACGGGGTGATTTTAAAACACAAATCAGACGAGAATAAAAGGATTGCAATATCATATTAAGCTAAAATGGAAATATCGAAAGTTGTAGAAAAAATGCAGCCATCCGGAATCCGGGCATTCTTTGATTTAGTCCTGGGTATGAAGGATGTCATATCGTTAGGGGTAGGGGAGCCGGATTTTGTTACCCCCTGGCAGATCCGTGAGGCGGGGATTTATTCCCTGGAGCAGGGGTTTACCAGTTATACTTCTAATAAGGGGCTTTATAAGTTGCGCTTAGGGCTTCATCGTTATCTAAAAAATAAATTCGGTTTGGACTATTGTCCCGATGAAGAAATACTGATTACCGTGGGGGTAAGCGAGGGAATTGATTTAGTACTTAGGGCGCTTATCAATCCCGGGGATAAGGTGCTGGTTCCAGTGCCGAGTTATGTTTCATATGGCCCGGTTACCGAGTTGGCAGGAGGAGTACCGGTTTATATCGATACTTCAAAAGACGGTTTTAAGGTTACGCCTGAACTTATAAAAAAGTATATCGATAAGAAAGTCAAAGCGATCGTTCTTAACTATCCGACTAACCCCACGGGTATTTCTTACCGCCGTCAGGAGCTTGAGGCAATAAACAAGATTTTATTAAAGCATAAAATACTCTGTATCAGTGATGAAGTTTACGGCGACCTGACTTATGATTTTGGACATACTGCTTTTCCTTCGCTGCCGGGAGCAAAGAAAAATACGGTTTATTTCAACGGTTTTTCTAAATCTTTTGCTATGACCGGCTGGCGCGTGGGTTATGTCTGCGGTCCGAAAGAGATTATCGCGGCAATGACTAAAATCCACCAGTATACGATCATGTGCGTACCGATTACCAGCCAGATGGCTGCTGCGGAAGCTTTGGCCAGCGGTAAACGTTCAGTTGAACAGATGAAGCGTGAATATGACCGCAGGCGGCAACTTATGACTACAGAATTGAATTCCTTAGGGTTAAAATGTTTCCGCCCCCAGGGGGCTTTTTACATCTTTCCTTCAATAAAATGCACAGGTTTGTCGTCTATGGATTTCTCGCGTAAATTGTTGGAAGAGGAAAAGGTAGCGGTTGTCCCAGGTACGGCATTTGGCGCCTGCTGCGAAGGTTATATCAGAATATCCTACGCTTCCAGTTTGGAAAATTTAAAAGAAGCTTTATCCCGGATTAGAAGGTTCTTGGAGAAGATAAGATAATGCCCGCTAATAAAAAAGATAACTTTCAGGTTTATGTAAAACAGATCGAGGCAATCTCTAAAGTCGCTAATCTGATTACTTCAGGCATGTATCTGGAAGAGCTGCTGCGGCTGGTGGTTCAGGTTACTGCTGAAGTGATGAATTCTAAGATTTCTTCTTTAATGTTGCTTGATCCTGATAAAAAAGAATTGGTGGTTAAAGCTACCCAGTCAATATCCGAATCCTACAATAAAAAGCCGAATATACCCTTGGGTGAAGGAATAGCCGGAGTAGTCGCTAAGGACAATAAGCCGATTTGTGTCCTTGATGTTAAAGAGGATAACCGGTATTTAAACCAGGATGTGGCTAAAAAAGAAGGTTTGTATTCTTTGGCCTGTGTGCCGCTGGCAGTAAGGGGAAGGGTTATCGGAGTGTTGAACTGCTATACCTCCAAGAAACATAAATTTTCCAAGAATGAGTTGGATCTTTTAGCTGCCCTGGCTAATCAGGCGGCGATTGCCATTGAAAACGCAGAGTTGGACTTGCGCGCGCGTTCTGCCGAAGAGGCATTGACAACGCGTAAACTGGTTGAGCGGGCAAAAGATATCTTATCTCAGGATGCGAATATCGCTCCTTCAGAGGCATATCGTTTAATCCAAAAACAGAGTATGAATATGCGTAAATCTATGCGCGAAGTGGCAGAGGCGATTATCCTGGCAAAAGATATAAAAGTCAGGAAAGATTAAGCTCGGTATTTTATAGGACGGTAAGGGGGTATGGGATGAACATAAGACAAAAAGTTTTATTTAAGATCAGGGGTATAGAATTAGATAAAGTTGCAGCGCCGAAAAAGGTTTCTAGTTATTTTGGGGAGAATACCTTTAAATTAGAGACTATGCAGAAGCGTATCTCAAAGGCTACGTTTAAGGCTTTTAAACTTTGGATGTCCGAAGGCAAGACTATCACTTTATCCCAGGCCAATGAGATAGCCGATGCAATGAAGAACTGGGCCATCTCTAAAGGTGCCACTTACTATACCCACTGGTTCCAGCCGATGACCGGCCTTACCGCTG
>JAQTQC010000040.1 GCA_028712505.1 Candidatus Omnitrophota bacterium | reverse complement strand
TCCAGGCGATAAAAGATATGGATGGCTTGGTGGATTTGGCGGTTGATGGTGGTGAAGCTAATTTAGGCGTAGAGTCTACGATCGTGGACTTAAGTGTTGAACCGGCCAAAATAATCAGAAGTGGATTCATTAAAGATGAAGCGATAAATACGGTTATAAAAGGTAAGACCGTGCTTTTTGTCTGTACGGGAAATTCCTGTCGTTCGGTAATGGCTGAAGCATATTTAAAAAAGCTTTTGGAAAAGCAAAAAAGAACCGATGTTGAGGTAATTTCCGCCGGGATAATGATCGCCGGCCTGGGGGCAAGCACAGAAACCCGGGAGGTGCTGAAAAATGAAGGCATTGATGTATCCGGGCACCGTTCGCAAAGAGTGACTAAGGAAATGGTGGACAGCTCGGATATTATACTGGCGATGGAGTCGATGCATGAGGAAAGGATTCTTGAGCTTGCCCCGGAAGCAAAAAACAGGCTTTTTTTATTAAAGGAATTTGCTAAGATGGATGACAGTAACCTGGATATCCTGGACCCGATAGGCGGGTCGCTGGAGTTTTATGAGAATACATTTCAGATAATTAAAGACGCAGTAGAAAGGATAAGCAAAATCATATGAGCGCATTGTTGATTGCTTCGGACCACGCGGGTTTTGGGTTGAAGGAGAAATTAAGAAAATACCTTGAACAGAAGGGGATGGAAGTAAAGGATTTAGGCACTTATTCCAAGGAGCGTTGTGATTATCCTGAATATGCTTATAAATTAGCCAAAGGCATTGCTTCGGGTGAATATAAGCGGGGGATACTTGCTTGTAAAAGCGGTATAGGTGATTCTATTGTTGCCAACAAGGTTCCTGGCGTGCGCGCTGCGCTTTGCTACAACCTTAAGGCAACTAAATTAAGCCGTGAGCATAACGACAGCAATGTCTTGGTCCTTGGTTCGGCATTTGTTAAAACGGATTTAGCCAAGAGGATGGTGAATGTTTGGTTAAATACAAAATTCTTGGGGGGAAGGCATTTAAGGAGAGTAAAACAAATTAGCCAGATTGAGCAAAAGATAAGGAGATGTGCGAAGTGAAACATTTAAAACAAATTGATCCGGAGATTTACGCAGCGATTAAACAGGAAATGAAGCGCCAGGATGAAAATTTGGAGTTGATTGCTTCGGAGAACTTTGCCTCTTTGGGTGTTTTGGAGGCGCAAGGGTCTGTCTTAACCAACAAATACGCCGAGGGTTATCCTGGTAAACGTTGGTATGGCGGATGCGAATATGTTGATATTGCCGAGAGCCTGGCGATTGAGCGGGCAAAAGCGATATTCGGCGCCGAGCATGTAAATGTGCAGCCGCATTCCGGTTCACAGGCGAATATGGCGGTATATTTTGCGGCGGTAAAACCCGGGGATACGGTTTTGGCAATGGATTTATCTGCTGGCGGGCATCTTACTCATGGCCATCCGCATAATTTTTCCGGCAGGTTTTTTAAAATGGTTGGTTATGGCGTAGATAAGAAAACCGAGGCCTTGGATTATGACGCTATCGCGGAATTAGCTAAGATACATAAGCCAAAAATGATCCTGGCGGGCGCTTCAGCGTATCCGAGGATAATTGATTTTAAAAGATTCCGAGAGATCGCTGATAGTGTGGGAGCGTATTTGTTCGTGGATATGGCGCATATCGCAGGATTAGTTGCCGCCGGGATACATCCATCGCCTGTACCTTATGCGGAGTTTGTTACTTCTACCACGCATAAGACCTTGCGCGGGCCGCGCGGAGGGTTCATCCTTTGTAAACAGGAGTTTGCCAAGAAAATTGACAGCCAGATATTTCCCGGGATCCAAGGCGGGCCGCTAATGCACGTGATTGCAGCTAAGGCTGTGGCATTTCACGAAGCAATGCAGCCGGAGTTCAGGCAATACCAGATCCAGTTGACTAAGAATTGCAAGGAGTTGGCCGCTGCTTTGGAGAAGAAGGGGTTTCGTATTGTCTCCGGAGGTACGGATACGCATCTGATGCTGGTGGATTTAAACGCCAAGGGTGTTACCGGAGCTGATGCCTCAAAGATATTGGGGCAGGTCAATATCACGGTGAATAAAAATCTTATCCCTTTTGACCAGAAGAGCCCATTGGTGACCAGCGGTATCCGCCTGGGAACTGCGGCAATAAGTACTCGCAAGATGAAAGAAGCGGAAATGCAGGAGATCGCCCGCCTGATCAATGATGCATTGGAGAATAGGGATGACGTGGCTAAATTATCTAAAATCAAAGAGGAAACAATCGTTTTAGCCAGAAAGTTTCCATTATACCCGGAGTTGTTAAAATAATATGAAAAAGAAAGCTCTCGTGCACCGGCGTCCAAGTTGGGATGAATATTTCCTGGAGATGGCCGGTTTAGTTGCTAAAAGATCCACTTGTCTGCGCCGCAGTGTAGGAGCGGTAATCGTAAGAGAAAAAAGGATCCTGGCTACCGGTTATAATGGAGCGCCGAGCGGGTTAGAACATTGTGTTGAAATCGGCTGCATACGCCAGAAGTTAAAGATTCCCTCTGGAGAACGCCATGAATTATGCCGCGCGCTTCATGCGGAACAGAATGCGCTTATCCAGGCGTGTTTGCACGGGATAAGCGTTAAAGGCGCCACTCTGTATGCTACGACCCAGCCGTGTGTTATCTGCGCTAAGATGTTGATCAACGCCGGAATAAAAGAAATTGTGATTTCCGAAGGTTACCCGGATAAGATGGCGATGAGTTTCTTGAAACAGGCAAAAATAAAGATAAGGAAAGTATGAAGTGTCCGTTTTGCGGATATAAAGAAGATAAGGTAGTGGATTCCCGCGCTACAGCCGAGGAGTCGGCAGTCAGGCGCAGAAGAGAGTGTCTGAAGTGCGGCAAGCGCTTTACTACCTATGAATATATTGAAGAGGTTTCTTTGCTGGTGATCAAGAAGGACGGACGCAGGGAGGCTTTTGACCGCAAGAAAATCCTAGCCGGGATAATCCGCGCCTGTGAAAAGCGGCCGGTGAGCGTGGAGAAGATGGAGAATGTGGTTGTCCAGGTTGAGCATTCTATCCAGAAAAAAAACGACCGCGAGGTTTCATCCAGCAAGATAGGCGAGCTGGTTATGGAAAAGCTTAAAATTATCGATGATGTAGCCTATGTGCGTTTTGCCTCGGTCTACCGGCAGTTTAAGGACGTGGGGCAGTTCATGGTTGAACTCAGAGATATTTTAGGCAAAGACAAAAAGAAGAAATAAGGCTAACGGGGCCTGTCTTGGACTGTTATATAATAGAGGGTAGATATGGTTGAGATGGAGTTGAATAAGATTGTTATTGATGAGAAGAGGCATGATCAGCTGATTGTCTTAAAGGAAAAAGGCGGGACAAGAGTTTTGCCGATTGTCATCGGTTTAAACGAGGCCAGCGCGATAAAATTAAAGATCAGCGGA
>JAQTQC010000027.1 GCA_028712505.1 Candidatus Omnitrophota bacterium | reverse complement strand
TCGCACTCGCCATAATAAGTCTGCATTTTCTTATAAATAGCATCCTTATCAGTCGCCTTGTTCACAAAATGGTAGCAGCCAAACCTGATCAACCTGCCACCTAATTCCAAGGTATCGCAATCGCTATCCTGGGAGCAATAATTAGCTTTAGCAATATCGTTTTCGATTTCCTGATATAGCACCTTACAGTTGTCCAGCTGGGCAGGAGTCAGCTCTTGGGCAAGGACAACAACAGGCATGGCCAAAAGAACAAACAAACCTATCAGCTTTTTCATAATCTTAAGTTATTTCTTCTCTTCTTTGCTTTTAATCGGTAAAAAACCGGCCATTTCACCAATTACATTCACCAACTCTGTATTCGCCGGAATAACAACCTTGGCATTATTCACTAATGACTTTTCAACTGCCTCAAGTTTACGCAGCACCTGGGCATTACCCACAAAATAATGCTCTGCAGCTTCATTGACTAATTTTATCGCTGCCGCCTCTCCTTCAGCTTCCAGGATTCTCGCCTGTTTGATACCTTCGGCCTTTTTAATCTCCGCCCTCTTCTGCCCATCTGCAGCAGTCTCTGTAGCAGTGGCAAAATCAATAGCGGCGATTTTTTCGTTCTCGGCCTTAACAACCTTGTTCATCGTCTCCTGGACATCTTTAGGCGGATCGATCTCTTTCAGCTCGGTCCTGACAATCTCCAACCCCCAGCTGGCAGTCTCTTCGCAAAGGGTCTTATGCAATTCAGCGTTGATCTTGCCTCTTTCGCTGTTGGCGGATTTTAAGGTGAGTGTACCGATAATATTCCTCAGCGTAGTGCGGGCCAAATTTACAATCTGCCACTGGTAATTGTTTACGTTATATTGCGTGCTTTTTACGCTCGCCTCATCATCCTTGACCTTGAAATAAACCTGAGCATCAACCTTGGCATTAAGGTTATCATTAGTGATGATCTCCTGGGGTTCCGCATCAACCATCTGCTCGGTGATATTGATCTGATAGATAACCTCAACTATCGGGAATACCCAGTTAAATCCCGGGTTGGCAAAACGGTTGTATTTACCAAACCTTTCGATCAACCCCCTGTGCGTAGGGCGCACAATCCTGATACCCATAAGAAATATAACCACTGCAGCTGTTATTACCAAGCTTAAAAGATTCATGCTCCACCTCCCTTTAGACTATCTCAACAATTTTATTCCCCTTTACAGCCTGACCGATAATCCAGGATTTCAACTTAAACTCTGCTAACTTATCGATTATCATCGGAGATGCCTTTTTCTCAACGATTAAAACCATGCCGATACCCATATTCAAAGTATGGTACATCTCTTTATCTTCAACATTTCCCTTGTTCTGGATCAGCCGGAAAATTTCAGGCACGTTCCAGGAATTCCTGTCAATACGGACATCGATATTCTTCGGCAATATGCGGCTGATCTTATCGTAAAAAGCGCCTCCGGTGATATGGCTGATTCCATGCACTGACTGCCCATACTGCTGTAATATCTTTAAAACAGGCTTAACATAAATACGCGTAGGTTTAAGCAATTCCGCGCTCATTCTTTTTAATTCTGCGGCGGCCAAGACTTTTCTTACCAAAGAATAACCGTTGGAATGCAGGCCGCTTGAGGCAATACCGATGAGTTCATCCCCTGCTTTAATCTTATCGCCATTGATAATCTTGTCTTTTTCCGCAACTCCCACGCAAAAACCCGCGATATCATACTCGCCCTCTTTATACATCCCGGGCATCTGCGCGGTTTCTCCGCCGATAAGCGAACAGCCGCTTTCAATACAACCCTTATTTATGCCGCTGACCACATCCACCAAAACATCTTCCTTAACTTTACTAAACGCCACATAATCCAGGAAGAAAAGCGGCTCGGCGCCGGTGCAAAGGATGTCGTTGACGTTCATCGCCACCGCGTCAATTCCTACAGTATCATGCTTATCAGCTAACTTGGCGATTACCAGCTTTGTCCCTACCCCATCGCTTGAGGAAACCAAAACCGGATTTTTATACTGGCTTTTCTCTAATTTAAAGAAACTGCCAAAACCTCCGATATCCGTAAGCACCTCTTTGCGGAATGACTTTCTGACCAAAGTCTTTATCTTTGATTTAAAGATACTTGCACTCTTGATATCCACACCAGAATCTTTGTAAGTTATTTTTCTCATATCTGCAACTCCCCTTGCCCGCAGCAACTTCTCTCCAGGGAAAATTTACTATGCCTCTTTTCCGCCCTAACCGGATACTTGCCTTTCCAGCATGAAGTACAATAATTCCCTTTAGGATGTTTAAAACAACTCAACATCCCCTCCATGCTTAAATAACCCAAGGTATCCACCTCTAAATACTTCCGGATTTTTTCTACACTGTCATATTTATTGGCGATCAATTCGCTAGCGCGGTGAAAATCAATCCCGTAAAAACACGGGAAACGGTGCGCCGGACAGGAAATCCTCAGATGCACTTCTTTTACCCCGGCCTTACGCAAATTGCGCACGCGGATCTTTGAAGTCGTGCCACGCACGATAGAATCGTCAACTATGACAATCCGTTTGCCTTTTAGAATATCTTTTAGGATATTGAACTTTACGCGCACCCCCATATCCCGGGAATCCTGCGCCGGCTGGATGAATGTCCTGCCCACGTAGTGGTTACGGATAATCCCCATCTCTAAGACAATCCCTGACTCCTGAGAATAACCGAGGGCAGCAGAATACCCTGAATCCGGCACCGGGACCACATAATCCGCATCCACCGGATGTTCCTTGGCTAGTTTAGCCCCCAGTTTTTTACGCACCGTATGCACAGTCTCGCCGAAAACGTTAGAATCCGGACGGGAAAAATAAATATGCTCAAAAGTGCAGAATGAATAGTGTCCGGCAACCAGCTCTTTTGGCTTTATCGACTTTAGAACACCCTGATTATTGATAAATACGATCTCGCCCGGTTCAATCTCGCGTACAAACTTGGCGCCGATTAAATCAAAAGCGCAGGTCTCCGATGCCAGACAATACGAAGCTCCAAGTTTACCCAGGGCCAGCGGACGGAAACCATGCGGATCTCTTACGCCAATCAGGTAATCGCTGTTCATCAATACCAAAGAATAAGCGCCCTTGATCCTTTTTAAAGCATAGACCAAACTGTCTTCCAGGCTGCGCTTATTGCTTGCCGCCATAAGATGGATGACCAGCTCTGAATCCGTAGTAGTCTGGAATATGGAGCCGCCTTTCTCCAATTTCTGGCGCAAATCAAATGAATTTACTAAATTACCGTTGTGGGCGATGCAGATAGAACCATTGGCATAATCGATCAAAAGCGGCTGGGAATTCTTCAATACGCTTGAGCCGGTGGTTGAATATCGGACATGCCCTACCGCCATGTTGCCTTTTAAACGGCTGAGTACCTGCTCGCTGAATACGTCGCTAACCAACCCCATTTCTTTGTGGATAGAAAGCACGCCCTGATTATTGGCCACGATACCACAGGCTTCTTGACCGCGGTGCTGCTGGGCAAAAAGCCCAAGGTAAGTAAGCCAGACTGCCTGGCGGTTACCAGCTATCCCGAATAACCCACAATACTCTTTTGGCTCATCGCTAGAGATTCTCTCTAACATATTTCACCCCATTTCTAAATATTTGTAAACCATCACCTTCGATTTTCGATTTCAATTCCCAATTCCGCGGATGGGCTGCGGCAAAGATATGCCTTTCCGGATGAGGCATCAATCCAAATACCCTGCCTGTTTCATCGCAAATCCCCGCAATGTTTTCCATTGAACCATTGGGGTTGTCAGGATAACCGGAAGATTTACCTTTAACATCACAATACTGAAAGACGATCTGTTTATTTTTCTTAAGGCTATTTAACACCGTTTTATCCTGTGTCACGAATTTACCTTCACCGTGCGCCACAGGCAGATAGATTATCTTCTTTAATCCTTTAGTCCAGACACATTTGCCGGCCGGCTTCAGGTACACCCAGCGGGACTCAAATTTTCCGGAGTCATTAATAATCAAACTGGTATTCTGTTTTAACTCTGCAGATCCAGGCAGAAGCCCGCTCTTTACCAAAATCTGAAAACCATTGCAGATACCGATAATCAGTTTTCCCTCAGCGATGAATTGGCGCAATGAATCCGCAAGCTTAAATCTCAACTCATTGGCAAAAATCTTTCCCGAGGCAATATCATCGCCATAGCTGAAGCCTCCAGGCAAAGCCAGTATATGAAAATCGCTAAGCATCCTCTGCCTGTTGACTAAGCTATTGATATGCAAGAGTTCACACTCTGCCCCGGCAAGTCTAAAGGCTGCCGCAGTTTCCTTATCACAGTTGGTGCCCGCACTTCTTAAAATACAAACTTTAGGTTTTATCATAAAATCTTCTTATCAACTGGATCACTTCTTTGGGTTCATCGGCTAAAACGAATATGTCCATATCTTCTTTACTGATACTGCCATGGCTGTGGACCGTAGATCTTAGCCACTCCAATAACGGCTTCCAATATTTACTGTCAAAAAGGATTACCGGGAAACGAGAGATCCTCTTGGTCTGGATTAAGGTAATCGCCTCGAAGAATTCATCCAGCGTGCCGAATCCTCCGGGCAGGATCACAAAAGCCTTGGCGTATTTTACAAACATAACTTTGCGCACAAAAAAGTAGCGGAAACTCAAAACTGTATCCACAAATCTGTTCGGTTTCTGCTCCCGGGGAAGCTGGATATTCAAGCCGATAGAACAACCCCCGGCCCGACGGGCGCCTTTATTAGCCGCTTCCATAAGTCCCGGACCGCTTCCGGTAATTACGGCATAACCTGCCTTTGCGATTTGATAGGCTATTTCTTCACCCTGCTTATAATGCTTACTGGCGGATTTAGTGCGCGCCGAACCAAAAATAGAAACCGCTTTTCCGACTTTGGAAAGCGTTTCAAAGCCATCCACAAACTCCGACATGATCCGGAATATCCGCCAGGTATCTTCCTGGGTAAAATCATCTTTTACCAGCAAATCTTGTTTCATGCGTGATTTTATTTTAACCATTACCCCTCCTACCACCGCAGAGGCGCCTGCCAGCTTTCTTTTAATTTACGGCTGTCTGCTTCTACGCAAAGCTTGCCGTCTAAACCGTGTATTTTAAAACTATTGCCACCGGTTATACAACCTGCCAGACCGAAATCTAAACCCTTTAATGTCTTCTCGAATTCCTCTTTGTTCTTTTTATCTATCTCCACCACGAAACGGGAGTTAGACTCTGAAAAAAGAAGAAAATCATTTCTGCGGGCTGCTGATTCATAAGGAACTTCTGCTAAGAATATTTCCGCGCCCAGGCCGCCGCTAAAGACCATCTCTGCCAAGGCTACGCCCAGGCCGCCGTCAGAACAATCATGCATTGCTTTGACCAAGCCTTTTTCCGACGCCTTGTTTAAAGCGGAAAATATTTTCTTTGACTCCGAATAATTAACTTTGGGCACCTGGTTACCGACTGCCCCATATAGATCATAATAATGCGAACCGCCTAATTCATCATAAGTCTTGCCTACGACGTAAATTAAACTGCCGGCTTTCTTGGCATACATAGATATGCATTTATTCACGTCATCCATCACGCTGATTGCCGAAATAAGCAATGTCCCGGGAATAGAAGTTGATTTGCCATGCACGCTGAATTCATTATACAGGCTGTCTTTGCCGGAGATGAACGGCACGCCGTATTCTTTAGCCGCCTCATAACAACCGTAAGAGGCGCGCACCAGGCTGCCTAAGCGATCCGGCTTATCCGGGTTACCCCAGCAGAAATTATCCAGTATCGCCACCTCTTTCAGGGAACCTCCCACAGCAATAATCTGGCGCAAGGCTTCATTAATACAGGAAGCTGCCATCCAATAAGGATCGATAAAACCAAAACGGAAATTTATACCATTGGAAATAATGATTCCTTTAGAGGAATCGAATAGAGGTTTGGTGACACTGGCATCAGACGGCCCGTCATTTACAATACCGGCTAAAGGCTTGATAATTGAACCACCCTGCACTTCATGGTCATACTGCCGGATTACCCATTCTTTAGAACAAATATCATAATGCGCCAGCAGCTTTAATAAATCCGGCGTAAGGTTTTTCTTTTGCGGGATCCTTGGTTCTTTATGCTTAACCTGACTGTAGACGGCTTTTTTAGTAGTCTGCGGTATACCGTCATGCAGGAAATGCATATCTAAATCGCAAACTTTTGTTTCTTCATAATAAAGCTCTAATCTTTTGGTATCCGTAAATTCTCCGATTACCGTAGCCTCAACATTTTCATTGGCGAAAACTTCAATCAGTTTATCGATATTTTTCGGAGGAACCGAAAGAACCATCCTCTCCTGTGATTCGGAAATCCATATCTCCATATAGGACAGTCCGGAATATTTTAAAGGCACACGGTCTAAATAAACCTTAGCTCCCAACTCCGCAGCCATCTCCCCTACTGCGCTGGATAAACCGCCTGCTCCGCAATCGGTAATCGCGCTATAAAGATTGGCGTCGCGCGCCTGTAAAATTGTATCCAAAACCTTTTTTTCCTGAATAGGGTTACCTATCTGCACCGCACCGCTGGAGATAATTTCAGATTCATGGGTCAACTCTCCCGAGGAAAAAGTCGCTCCATGGATACCGTCGCGTCCAGTCCTGCCGCCAAGCACAACCACCAGGTCGCCGACATTAGTTTTCTTAAAAGATTTATCTTTAGGCATGATCCCCACTGTCCCGCAATAAACCAGGGGGTTACCCGCAAAATGCTCATGAAAAAGAATCGCGCCGTTAACCGTAGGGATACCCATTTTGTTTCCATAATCGCGCACACCGCTTACTACCCCCTTCATCACCCGTTTCGGATGCAAGGAGCCGGACGGCACTTTATTAAACGCCAGATCCGGAGGCGCAAAACAAAATATATCGCTGTTTAAAATCGGCTTTGCGCCCATCCCCGTGCCCATAGGGTCACGGATTACTCCTCCGATGCCGGTATTTGCCCCGCCAAACGGCTCTAATGCTGAAGGGTGATTATGGGTTTCAACCTTAAAACAGATATTATTCTTTTCATCAAACCTGATTACGCCGGCATTATCTTTAAACACCGAGACGCACCAGCTTTTATTCAACTCATTGGTTACTTTCATAATTGTGGCTTTAAGCAGGCCCTTGATCGACTTATCACCTAAGGCAGGAACGGCTTGAATTTCTTTATAGTCGATGTTGCCGCGAAAGGTCTTATGATAACAGTGTTCAGACCAGGTCTGGGCAATTGTCTCCAGTTCACAATCAACCGGATTGCGTTTTTGTTTACGGAAATAATCCCGGATCTGGCGCATCTCATCCAGGTTCAGGAAAAGCTGGCCCTTTTTGCTTATCTCCAAAAGCCCCGCGTCTGTCGCCTTAAGCAGATCTACCGTGATCAAATTAAAACGGTAACCGGGCTGATGCTGGATATCAGCCTGAACAGCATCCGGGTTAACCACATGCTGGATAAGCTTATTATAGAGAAGTTTTTCTGAAATAGTTTTTAACTGCAGGCTGGAAAGCGAGCCGGTTAAGATATATTTCTTGGCGGTCTTGACTGATTCAACGCCTAGAATCCCTAAGTCCTGGATACCTTTTAAAACCGATGCCTCAACAGGATCCATCACCCCCGGGTTATAAGCGACTTCGATTATAAATTGTCTTTGAGTTTTTTGATTGGCAAGTTCCGGAGTTGTAACGCTGTAATCCTGGCTGACCTTATCCGTCAAAAGTTCGCTGCAGATCTCAACAACTTGTTTTTCGGTAAGATTTCCCTCGAGGGTATAGACCTGGATAAACTTAACTTCCTTAACGCTATTTATCCCCAGGTCAAGAATATCCTTCTTTACACCCTGGCCAATAGCGTCAAAAATACCGGGTTTATCCACTACTTCTACTTTATATTGCATAGCTATTCAAGAGGTCCTAAAAGGCAGGATTAAAAAACTATAAACCGACCTTCTTAAAGATCTTATTTACGTTACGCAGATAAAAATCCAGATCAAATATTTTATCCAGTTCCTTAGCGCTTAAATACCGGGCAGCTCCGGGAACAGCTAAAAGATTATCTTTAAAATTGCCGGTGCCCTTCCAGGTCTGCATAGCTGCCTTCTGCACCAGATCATACGCCTGAGTGCGGCCTAAGCCTTTATTCATCAAAGCAATCAAGACCCGCTGCGAAAAAATCAATCCCCGCGTCTTGGCTAAATTTGACAACATATTATCCGGATAAACTTTCAAACCGTTGACTACTTCAATAAATTTATTCAGCATATAGTCTAAAGCTAGGGTTGAATCCGGGAATATTATCCGCTCAACCGAAGAATGGCTGATATCCCGCTCATGCCAAAGCGTTACATTCTCAAAACCTATCTGGGCATTGGCGCGCAAGAGCCGGCTCAAGCCACAGATACGCTCGCAGATTACCGGATTACGCTTATGCGGCATAGCGCTGGATCCTTTCTGGCCCTTGCCAAAAGGCTCCTCCGCCTCTAAAACTTCGGTTTTCTGCAAATGCCTGATTTCAGTAGCGAACTTTTCTAAAGAAGCGCCGATCACCGACAAAGTAGCTATATATTGTGCGTATACATCCCTTTGGATCACCTGTGTCGCGATATTCACCGGCCTTAAGCCCAGTTTCTTACAAACATAGCTCTCAACATACGGCTCAATATTTGAATAGGTGCCGACGGCTCCGGAAAGTTTGCCTACGCTAATCTCCTTGCTGGCGCTTTTCATCCGCTCAAGGTTCCTGGACATCTCATCAAACCAGAGGGCAATCTTTAAACCAAAGGTAGTCGGCTCAGCGTGCACGCCGTGCGTGCGGCCGATGCAAGCCATATCTTTATAAGCCTTGGCTTTTTTAGCCAAGATCTTCAGGAGTTTTTCTAAATCCGCAATCAGTATATCTGAAGCTGATTTTAATTGCACTCCTAATGTGGTATCTAAAATATCGGAAGAGGTCAGGCCCATATGCAGATATTGGGCATCTTTTCCTATATATTGGGCTACATTAGAAACAAAGGCCACGACATCATGTTGTGTCTTCTCTTCAATTTTATTGATCTGTTGGATATTAAAACGGGCTTTTTGCTTGATGCGTTTTACTGCTTGCAGCGGGACAATTCCTTCTTTAGAGTAGGCCTCTATGGCGAGTATCTCGATATCTAGCATAGTCTTAAACTTAAACTCCTCCTGCCAGATACTCTTCATTTGTGGTAGGCTGTAACGTTCAATCATCGCAGAGCTTCCTCCTGTATTTGAGAAACTAATTATACCAAAAAAACGCCGTTTAGCAAATGAAAAGTTATGCATTGCCGGCTATAAACAAAGGCTAAGCGATAAGTTAAAACAAGAAAACCGTATCCTTAAACGCGGGAAAACGGTTTTTTGTAAGATTCTTCGATCTTATACAACCCTCAGATATGGCTACATCCGGCTTCATTCATTGCCTCTATCGCAATGAATACGAAACAAAAACAAATCTAACTGGGAATTCTATGAAATAAAGGTAAGGGTATCTATATTATTTAATAAATATTTCACAGATCTATTTGATAAACATCTAATTACATACACTGTCTACTGACAGCAAAGACAACCCTCGCCGATACTATAGCTGTTCCAATAACCGAAACAACCTCCATCCGGAGGGCGGAAGAAGTGGTTGGAGCCGGAATAGCAATTGCCCCAAGAACCAAGATCTTTCTTAAGCCTCCAACCAATAGGACAGCTACAACTGCCCACGGCACTGGAATAATCCACATAACAGGTACTCCCTCCCCCTGAAGCTACCCAACTTGAACCATTATAATGATAGAGTGAATCTTGCGTACTTGAATAAGCAAGTTGGCCGGTAGTGCCGGCAGGCCAAGTTGCAGGATCCCCTGTTTGAGCTTTGAGCCGGATATCCCCATTCCGGTTCGGCTGATCCGCAGCATCCAAGGTCCCGTTTCCATTTGTATCCCCTACTGCCAGTTTATTAGTCGTCAATTCGTTATACGAACCATAAGGAGATGGATAATATGCGGTAATCGTGATAGACTCTTCAGCGCCAAAGCATAGGTTAGATAACCCAAAGATAAAGATAATTAAGATTCTTACCTTTTTCATATCTTAAATCCTCCTCTTTTTATTAAATCCCCCGTATTCCATTTTGGAATATTATTAAAAAGAGTGTAACATATCAAATCAAAGGTGTCAAGCATATGGACAAAACTATCTTCACAAAAGCTCATAAAGACTTAGTCGCTAAATTAATCCGGGCGCGCAAAGCAGCTAAGCTTAAGCAGTCGGATGTGGCTAAGAAACTCGGCAGGACTCAATCTTACGTCTCCAAAATCGAAGCTGGGCAGCGCCGCTTAGATACTGTCCAATTAAGTGAATTAGCAACAGTCTACAAAAAGAATCTCCGCTATTTTATCGAATAATCCCTTTATCCGAAAAACTGAAATACTCCCCATTTCCTATAATTACATGGTCAAGGCATTTTATAAACAGGCACTCCCCTGCCAAAACCAATTCCCGGGTAAACTGCTTGTCTTGGCTGCTTGGCTCAGGATTCCCTGAAGGATGATTATGCACACAAACTATAAAAGAAGCAAATTCCAGCAATGCCTGATGATAAATTTCCCTGATTATCGGCCTGGCCTGGTTTACCGACCCCTCCTCTATCTCGATTAGATCGATAACCCGGTTCTGGGAATTCAAAAACAAGACTTTAAATACCTCTTTCTTCAAATCCTGCATCCTCGGCATAAGCATCCGGGCAACATCTCCTGAAGATTCTATTTTTACGCGCTCATCCCTTATCTTCTCCTCGTTAAACCTCCGGGCTATCTCAATAGCCGCTTTTATCTGGCTCACTTTCGCTTTGCCTAAACCCTTGAGCTGTCCCCAATGGCGTAAATCAGCCTGGCCGATCTGACGAAAAGTCCTAAACCTCTGCAGGATCATCCTGGCTAAATCCAGAGCGCTATACCCTTTCCTGCCCGTCCCTAAAATAATGGCCAGAAGCTCAGAATCACTTAAGGTATGTTCGCCATCTCTTATCAACTTCTCTCTGGGCCTGTCTGTTTTCGGCCAATTATTTATACCCATACGCGTCATCCCCCTTGCAATT
Source organism: Candidatus Omnitrophota bacterium (assembly GCA_028712505.1). Lineage (GTDB taxonomy): Bacteria > Omnitrophota > Gorgyraeia > Gygaellales > Profunditerraquicolaceae > UBA6249. Next base: position 3,235 of record JAQTQC010000027.1, on the reverse strand, counting down.
GACGCAAGGATAAAGGAAATCTAACCTTATTTTAATTTACATTTGCAATCCGTCTGTTTTGCTTTATAATTAGTGGATATAACGAAAGGACTAAAATGCTTCGAATCTTACGTAACAAGAAAACCGCGAAAAAAGTTTGGATCATCCTGGCGATAATCATCATCCCCGCCTTTACCCTCTGGGGTTTTGGCAGCTCGGCCCGGGACAAAGAAGAAAATAAGCCTGCCGGCAAGATATTCGGCAAAAATGTATCTAACCTGGAATTTAAAAAGGCCCTCTCCGCAGCGCAAACCGCTGCTATTTTACAATTCGGGGATGATTTCCCTAAAGTGCAAAAATACCTTAATCTGGAATCACAGGCATGGGAAAGATTGATGCTTTTAGAAGAAGCAAGAAGGCGCAAGCTGAATATAGACGACCAGAAGGTGATCAATACTATCCAGAATGCGCCTTATTTTCAACGAAAATCCGTATTTAATAATAAGACCTATGTGGAGGTCCTGCGCTATGTCTTCCGCCTGCAGCCGCGGACCTTTGAGGAACAGATGCGCCAAAACCTGATCCTGGCTGAATTATATAACCAGGTTACCGAAGGAGTAAAGGTAGATGAGGCCCAAATCCGCCAGGAATGGCTGAAGAATAACGAAGAGCTGAGCATCTATTATATCGCCAGCTTATTCGCGGAATTCGCCAAAAAGGTCAGGCCAAGCGATAAAGATATCTCGGCTTATTACGATAAGAATAAAGATGGTTTTATGGAACCCCAGAGCTTGAATCTGGAATACATCCTCACGGAATCAGACACGGAATCAAAAAAAATCCCGGACCTGATAAACAAGAAATATGATCTGGAAAAAATATCTCAAGAGCTTAATCTGGCGAAAAAAGAAACCGGGTTATTCCAACAATTCACCCCTCCTGCTAACTTAAAGATACCCCAGGGGACATTGAATTCAGTTTTGAGCTTGAATACCGGAGAACCTGCTCCAATGGTCAAGATAGATAACACATATTACGTCTTCGCCCTCAAGGAAAAGAAGCCCGGCCGGATCCCGGAGTTATCAGAATTAAAAGACAGGATCAAAGAAATCATGACCCGGGAAGAATCCCGGAAAAAAGCACAGGACAAAATAAAGGCGTGCGCGGATGAACTAAAGAAGAATAAACCCTTTAACCAGGCAGCCAAGGCGCAGGGATTCAAAGTCAAGGAAACTAAATTCTTTAAATCTACCGATAAGATTGACAACCTCGGACAGGCAAAGGTATTCTGGGAGACAGCGAAAAAACTAAAAACAGATCAGGCAAGCGAGATCTTCCCCGACGTAAACGGCTACTATATTATCAAGCTGAAAGCCGTTAAACCGGTCGATGAAGATAAATTCTCCAAAGAAAAGGCTGCGCTCGGGGAGAGCTTATTAACCCAGGAGAAAAATAAAACCTTTGGGAAGTTTATCGAAGAGGTCAAGAAAAAAGCGCAATAAATAAAAAATAAACGCTACCCGATAAATCTTCTTACTTTTTCCAATAATTCTTCCGGCTCAAAAGGTTTCATTATACAAGCATCCGCGCCCATTTCTTTTACCCTGTCAGGAAGGCTGGCGCGCACAGCGCTAGCGGTAAATAAAATAACGGGGATATTTTTATATTGCTCATCTGCTTTTAGCTTTTTACAAAGCTCATCCCCCTGCATTCTAGGTAAAAGTAAATCTAACAATATTAAATCAGGAGTATCTTTTTGCAGGATAACAAGCGCTTCCTCAGCATCAACCGCTGGAATAATTTCATACCCCAGATGTTTCAATCTTACCGTTGCAACATCCATGATATCCGGCTCATCATCAACAACCAAAATCCTTCTTGCCATCTTATGTCCTCCGCTCTTTAATAGGTAAGGTAAAATAAAAAACTGCGCCCTTGTCAAATCCCCCTTCTTTGCTGGCAGACGGCGCCCCTGCCCAGATCTTCCCCTTATGCGCCTCTACTATCTTCTTGCATATAGACAGGCCCAGGCCTGTACCGCCTACTTTTCTCTGCAACTGCGTGAATTCTTGAAACAGTTTTTGTATATTTTCTTCTTTGATTCCCGAACCGGTATCCCTAACCGCAATCTGAATAAAATTCTCCCCCTTACCCGTGGTAATAATAATACTGCCTTTGTCTGTAAATTTAAACGCGTTATTCACCAGATTAACCAAAACCTGGACAATTTTATCCCGGTCAAATTTGATCCGCGGAAGATACTCATCGAGTTGAAGCGTAAAATCCAGGCTCTTCTTTTCCGCCAAGGGGAGCATCATCTGCTGCACTTCTTTAACCACTTCGTTTATATCGTTTTCTTCCATCTTAAATTCCATCTTCCCGGATTCAAGCGTCTGAAAATCTAAAACAGCATTAATCAACCTGCTCAACCTATCCACATTATTCTTAACCATGCTTAGGTACCTTGCCTACTCCTCATTGATATCGCCGGTTATCTTATCCAAAACCACCGAGACCCCTTCTTTAATCGCGGCCAGCGGCGTTCTTAATTCATGAGAAACCATACCGGTAAATTGCGCCCTCGCGCTCAAAGCTTCTTGCAAATCATCCATCATATGCAACATCGCCCTCTGCATCCGGATTAAGTTTTTATCATGTTCCTTGAGCTCTCTTTCCTTTTTTTCTAAATTACTGATAACTTCCATAATCTGACGCATATCTTTAGCCACCACAACAATACCGATAACCTTTTCTTCCTCCCGCATTGCTGCCCCGCTAAAATCTGCCGGTATTTTCTTTCCTTCCTTGGAAATAAAGGTTAAACTGATATCATATACTGCGCCTTTGTTAATTATGTTTTCAAAGTATTCAGAAAACTCTTCCCCGCTTCTACCTGGCAAAAGTATTTTATTCACCGGCTGGCCAATAAGTTCATTTTCTGCGTATCCCAATAAATCCAAAGCAGCTTTATTTACCGACTTAAGCGTGGTATCTAGATTAACCACGATTAAAACATCTACAATCGAAGTAACAATTCCCTCCAAATATGCTTTTTGGTTTATCAGTTGGCTTTCTCTTTCTTTTATGCTCAAAGCCATAACCCGGAAAGAATTAGCCAATTCCTCCAGTTCATCACCGGTTTTAATTCTGATGGGATAATCTAATTCCCCCCTGGTAATATGATCGCTGGCTTCTTTAAGCTTTTCTATCGGCCGAGAGATCTTACTGCCAAGAATGAATCCAAAAACAGGTATTA